>JAKSTP010000027.1 GCA_024402505.1 Treponema sp. | reverse complement strand
TTTTCGTTCATTGTTCACTTAAAAGAAAAACCGCAAGGCAGACATGAACTTGCAAAATTTTTTTTTAATGCCTGTATGAGCATTTTTATTTTTTTTACTTAAGAGGTACTGATTTGAAAGGAAGTCAGGTTACCATTGATCATGTTTCAAAGCGTTTCGGTGATTTCGTAGCGCTTGACGACATCAATTTTACTATCAACCGCGGTGAGTTCTTCTCTCTCCTCGGACCTTCTGGATGCGGCAAAACAACTTTGCTCCGCATTATTGCCGGTTTCGAATTTCCTGATGATGGTGTCGTTCTTTTTGATGACAAAGACGTTACTCCGTTCTCTCCGGATAAGCGCGAATCCAACACAGTATTCCAGACCTATGCACTTTTTCCTCATATGACAGTTTATGAGAACGTTGCATATCCGCTGCGTTTAAAGAAACTTCCAAAAGATGAAATTGATGCCAAAGTACGTGAATATGTTCACCTGGTTCAGCTTGATGATCACATCAATAAAAAACCAAACCAGCTTTCTGGTGGACAGAAGCAGCGTGTTGCCATTGCCCGTGCTCTGATCAATGAACCTTCTGTTCTTCTTCTTGATGAACCTCTTTCTGCCCTGGATGCAAAACTCCGTGCCAATCTTCTTATTGACCTGGATAATCTCCACGACAAAATTGGTATCACCTTTATTTACGTTACTCACGACCAGAGTGAAGCCCTTGCTGTATCTGACCGTATTGCTGTAATGAATAAAGGTCATGTTCTGCAGATTGGAACTCCATTTGAAATTTACGAAAGTCCTGCCACACAGTTTGTAGCAGAATTTATCGGTGAAACAAACCTTTTTGAAGCAACTGTAGCTGAATGTACACCTTGCAAAGACGGAAAAGGAAACGATGAATACATGGTAACATGTTCTGTTCCTGCTCTTGGCAAACAGGCTGCCCTTCCTACAGACTCTGCCGAAGTAGCTGCCGGTGACAAATACATGATGGTTACCGACTATGAAATGACCCAGCCGGGACAGAAAGTAGCATTTACTATTCGCCCGGAAAAAATCCGTATTACAACCGACGTTCCTGATGTTCACGGAAGAAAAGACATCAACGTATTCAAAGGATTCGTACAGGAACCGGTTTATACAGGTTTCCAGACAAAATTCTACGTTAAGCTTGAAAACGGAGCACTTCTCAAAGTTTTCCAGCAGCATAAGAATTTTATGGATGACGGCCCGGATATTGAATGGAAAGATGAAGTTTATGTTTCCTGGGCTGCTGAAGACGGATATGTCGTAGAAGACATTGAAAAATAGGGCACAGGTAAAAGCTTTGAAAGACAAATCTGAAAATAAATATAAGAAACCTAATCCAGGGCCTTTTTACGGATGGCCAATGGGACTGTGGTTCTGCGTATTCTTCGTAGTTCCTATTGCTATCATTGTTGCTTACTCCTTTATGACCCGGGATGTTTATGGTGGTGTAGTGGCAAAGTTCACTCTTAAAGCCTATAAACAGATGTTCAGTTCCGCTTATGCTATGATTTTCCTCCGCACTTTGTGGATCACTGTTGCATCTACTGCAATCACAATTCTGATTGCTCTGCCTTGTGGTTATGCCATGGCAAGAAGCCGCCATCAGACTGTACTTTTGATTCTGGTAATCATTCCGTTTCTCACAAACTCCCTTATCCGCATTTTTGCCTGGATGACAATTCTTGGTGACAACGGACTTTTGAACGATATTTTCCGCTTCTTCTTCAATCTGTTCCACGGATTCTCTAAAGATGCAGTTTACACAACACACAAGTTTATGTTTACAAAAGGTGCCATTATCCTTGTAAGCATTTACATGTATCTTCCTTATGCAATTCTGCCAATCTTTACTGCCGTAGACCGTTTTGATTTTTCACTTCTGGAAGCCGCCCGTGACCTTGGAGCAACAAAACCTCAGGCCATGATGCAGATTCTTATTCCTGGTGTAAAAAGCGGTATTATCAGTGCCTTGATTTTTACATTCATTCCAATTTTCGGAAACTACACTGTACCACAGATGGTTGGTGGAAAAGATTCCTACATGCTTGGAAACATTATTGTTGATCAGGTTCAGAAGGTTCGTAACTGGCCTCTGGCATCTGCTTTCTCAATGGTTATTACTGCTGTTTCTATGTTTGCTATCCTTTGGATGCTTTCTTCAAACAAAAAAGATTCTCAGCTGAACAAGAAAAACAATATTGCTGAAGACATGACTGCAGGAGGTAAAAAATAATGTTCAATCCTTACAAACTTTTTGCAGAAAAAATTAAGTCTTCTGAAAACAACCGCCATGCAAAACGACAGTGGAAGAAACACAACAAGAGTTTTGGTTTCTCAAACACAATGCTACTTCTGGCACTCATTTTCCTGTTTCTGCCCCTTTTTGTAATCATCTTTTATTCTTTCAATGAAGCAAAAGATACTAATTTTACAAGATTCAGTTTTGTCTGGTATGAAAAGCTTATTTTCGAATCAAAACCTCTCTGGCAGGCACTCTGGAATTCTCTGGTAGTTGCAGTTACCTCTTCACTGGTGGCAACAATCCTTGGTTCCATGGCTGCAATTGGTATCAAATGGTATAAATTCCACGGACGTAATTACATTCAGGCAGTTAGTTTTCTGCCAATGGTTTTGCCGGAAGTTATCATGGGTGTTTCCATGCTGGTTTTCTTCAATGCCATTAAGCTTTCCCTTGGTCTTGTAACCATTTTTATTGCACACGCCACATTCTGTCTTCCATTTGTTTATCTTATGGTAAGTGCCCGTGTTGATGAATTTGATTACTCTATCATTGAAGCAAGCCACGACCTGGGTGCCAACGAACGCCAGACCTTATTCAAGGTAATCATTCCTGCAATTATGCCTGGTATTATTTCTGGTTTCATGATGAGTATTACCATGTCCCTGGAAGATTATGTTATTACAGCTCTTGTTTCAGGCCCTGGAAGTACAACTCTGCCAATCTACGTATACAGTATGATTCGTTTCGGAGTAAGCCCTGTAATCAATTCCCTCAGCTTCGTTCTGATTCTTGTTATCTGTGTATTTACTGTTATTTTGCGCAAGAGCCTTAAATCTTTTGCTGCAAGTAAATAATCATTTAAAAAAGAGGTTATATATGAAAAAATTATTGCTGGTTTTGACCGTTTTAGCTGCATCATTGGGATTTATTTCCTGTGGTGGCGATGACAATACTCTCTATCTTTACAACTGGACCTATTATACTCCAGAAGATGTTCTTCGGGATTTTGAAAAAGAGTTCAACTGTACTGTAAAACTTGACTGCTATCCTTCAAATGAAGAAATGTATGCAAAACTCCGCGCCGGCGCAAAAGGATATGATATCGTTGTGCCTTCACAGGACTATGCTTCAATTATGATTGCACAGGGGATGCTTCAGCCACTTGATCAGTCAAAAATGACAAACAAAAAGAACATCAACCCAAAACTTATTGAAAAAATGGATTTTGATCCAAACCTTACATACTGTATGCCTTATTACTTTGGTGCTGCAGGTGTTTCTGTAAATAAAACAAAGGTTCCTGAAGGTACTTACGAACGCACCTGGAATATTTTTGCTGATTCCAGATTCAAAGGTCATGCCACTATGATGGACGATATGCGTGAAGTAGTAGGTGATGCCCTTGCTTACCAGGGATACAGTGTAAACTCATTGAATGATGCTGAACTTATGGCCGCAAAAGATTTGATTTCAAAAACCTGGAAGCCAAATCTTGTAAAGTTTGATGCAGAAAGCTTTGGAAAATCATTTGCCAGCGGTGACTTCTGGCTTTGTCAGGGGTATGCAGAAGTAACATTCGGTGAAGTTCCGGAAGATAAATGGGCTGAAACTATTGATTTCTTTATTCCTGAAAACGGCGGTCCGGCTTACCTTGACAGCATGTGTATTCTTAAAACAGCAAAACATGTTGAACTTGCAAATGAATTCATCAACTTTATGCACAGACCAGAAAACTATGCTAAGTTTATTGACTATTTCCATTTCCCATGTTTCGTAAACCTTCCTGCCAAGGATTATGTTACTACAACACCAATGTACGAAGCCTCCATGATGGACAACTGCGAACTAAAAAATGATCTTGGTGAAGATCTGGACAAATACAACACTATCTGGCAGGATATCCGCTTCGGCGAGTAATTATTTTTGCTGGTTTTTGCCGAAAAATCTTTTTGACGCCCATACATTAAGTATGGAAGAAAAAAATATTGTTTCGGAAATTGATTATTCCAACGATTTAGTTGCCCGCACTGCCTTTGAAAGTTTTGGTATAAAATACCTTTTTCCATGGCAGCGCCTTGTAATCTCCAATATTCTGGAAGCTTTTGAAAAAGAGCCTGACGCGGAAATACCGGTTAATGAGGATTCTTACCTTAAAGGGCGGCAAATTGTGCTTCTGCCAACCGGAGCCGGGAAATCTCTTTGTTTTCTGGTTCCGGCTATTCTGCTTCCTGGAATAACGCTTATCATCTATCCGCTTCTGGCACTTATGACCGACCAGCAGCGCCGTATGACGGAAGGTTCCCTTCAGGCTGTTATGTTTCGTGGCGGTCAAAGTGAAGAAGAAAGAGAAGATTTTTTTGCCCGGCTAAAAGACGGACGTGCCAAAGTTATAATTGCAAATCCTGAAGTTCTTCAGTCAAAACCACTTTTAGAAAAAATCAAAAATCTTGGAATAGTCCACATTGCTATAGACGAAGCCCATTGTGTCAGTGAATGGGGCGACAGTTTTAGACCAAGCTACCTTACTCTAGGCCAGGTTATAGAAAATCTTAATCCGCCAGTTATAACAGCTTTTACGGCTACAGCATCGCCTCCGGTTTTACAGCGTGTCAGTGAGATTCTGTTTTCGGGAATTGCACATGTCGTTCGAAGTGAATGTGACAGGCAGAATATTCATTATTATGTAAAAAAAGCCTCTGTAAAAGAAAAGGAAGTAATACTTTTGTGTCAGCAGATGGAACGTCCTCTCATAGTATTTTGCGGCACCAGGAATAAAACTGAGCATATGGCCCGTGAACTTAATATGTGCTACGGAAATGGATTTGCAAGATTTTATCACGCGGGCCTTGAAAAATCAGAAAAGGAAGAAACTGAAAAATGGTTTTATCATTCAAAAGACGGTGTTCTTTGCGCTACCTGTGCCTACGGTATGGGTGTAGACAAAAAAAATATAAAGACAGTTGTTCACCTTGATGCACCCCAGACAGCTGAAGCTTACATTCAAGAGGCTGGTCGTGGGGGAAGGGATGGGGCTGTAGCAAAGGCCGTGCTTCTTTGGAGCGGGGAAGACAGCCTCCGTACATCACAATTTCCACCTTCTTCCAGAGAAAGGGCTCTTCATGATTTTGCAGAAACTACTGAATGCCGTCGTCAGGTTCTCCTGGATAGTCTTGGTGGTGAAAAAGCTGTTTGTTCAGGCTGCGATTTATGTGATAACCGTAAGAAAGAAGAAGAGTGGAAATCTAGAAAAATCCTTCCAAGATTTAAGCATATCCTTACAAAGCGGAAGGAATTGTCTGACGGTGAATACGTGTTTCAACTTATAAAAAAGAACCGCCGTTTTTATTCTGCAGGAGATTTAGAAAGTATCCTTTATGAACGCATGAACAATATTTCAAGGAAAATAATTGGAAAACGCATCTGGAGTCAAAACGAAGTTCTGGACATAGTCAAAGACCTTGAAATTGGTGGTAAGATAAAATTAAGCAGTTTTCTTTGGAAAAACTGTTATACCACCGTAAATAGGAAAAATGTAAATCCTGATTACTCTTCGGACTCGGTTTCTGCTTCGCCTTCAGCTCCTTCCTGTGGCTGAGGTTTAGGTGCAGGCGGAGTTTTTTTAGCTTTCTTTGATTTAGGTGGCTTCTTACGGTAATTGATGATAAAAGTGGTAAAACACATTACCAGAAGAAAAGCAACTGCAGTTACAATTACAGGCCAGCTTTTAAGAACGCCAAAGATTATTCCAAGATTAAAAGTTTTCACAATCCATTCTCCGCTTACATTATAACATCTGTTGCATTAAAAAGTCAGTGTCATCTTCAATCATTTCCAGCATAATATCGGCAATTTCAGGATCAAACTGAGTGCCTCTGCCTTCTTTAATCTCATTGTAGATTTCATTTTGAGGCATTGTGTTTCGGTAAATGCGGGAAGAACTCATGGCATCATAGGAATCGGCAACTGCAATTATGCGGGAATAAAGTGGAATTTCTTCCCCTTTAAGTTTATCTGGATATCCTGAACCGTCATACCATTCATGGTGGTGACGTGCTGCATCTGCGAAAAGCGGTATATCTCGAAGAATGCGTGCTCCAATTACGGTGTGCTCTTTTATTCGGGCATATTCTTCTTCCGTAAGCTTGTCTTTTTTATTGATAATGTAGTCAGGAATACCAACTTTTCCTACATCATGAAGCAGTGCGATGTAATAAATATTTTCAAGTTCACGCAAGTTGAAGTTCATGTGGCTTGCAATTTCTCTTGCGTAGTTTGCAACTCGTATTGAATGGCCTTTTGTGTAAAGGTGATCATCCGTATAAAAATACTTTGCTTCAATGGAGTTTACCAGTGCCTGAGACAATCTGTGTGACTGTTCACGGCTTATATTATTCAGGTAATCACTTTCCATGTTTACATAGCACAAGGTGATGGAAATGGTGATGAAAATGTTCATAATACCAATTCCGCGGAAAGCTGCCTGAATGCCACCTGCTGCAAGGGGAAGAACAGCGTAGCACAGGAAAAGAATTAGTTCACGAAATCGCAGTTCTTCTTTGTGCTTAAGGGTAGTGTAAATAACTGTAAAGGCTACAATGGCAGGAAGTATGTTTGCAACAGGATACAAAGGTCCTCGAATGTATTCATTCAGTTCAGAAATAGAAAAGTACAGGTCAATTTTTATACTGAGAAGGGCTAAAATGGACTGAAGTATAAAAAAGGAGATACAAATTTTTGCAAAAATAGGCTCAAATGTTACCCGGTCCCGAAGATAGTTTTTTTCGTAAAAGTAAAGAGCTACGGTAAGCCCGCTCATGGCAATGAAATAGAAAGCTGATCCTATAGAAACAAAAAGATAGTTTCCAAAGTCTGTGGTTCCCCGGCAAATCCAGTCTGACATATCACAGACAGTCATAAGGATGTTGAAAAAAATCATCAGGTTGAAGAAGATTTTTACCCTTTTGTCTGACGAGCGGTTCACTATAACAGAAACGGCCAGAATGAGAGAGAAAATAATAGCAACAGCATCAAGTGTAAGATTTACAGTCTCTAGGTTACCCATATTTATTAAAGTATATTATAAAATGGACATTTTGGACATATCAAATATTTAAGATAATTGAAAATTTCTTGTTTTTTCCTTATAATAGATTATCTTTTTAAACTAGGTGGTATTATATGATTACATTGAAATTCGGTGGAACTTCCATGGGAAATGCCCGCCGCATTATCTCATCAGCAGACATTATTTGTGGACGCGCAGAAAAAGAAAGAGTAAGCGTTGTTGTTTCAGCTGTAGCTGGCGTTTCAAACAGTCTCCAGGCAGCTATTGATGCTTGTACCACCGGCACCACCTCAGAAAAATTCATTGCAGATCTTAAAAAGACACACTCAGAAATCTGTGATGAACTTGAATCAAAGGTAAAAGGATTTGATTCAGATAAGGTTATGGAAAAAATCAATCCTTACCTTGAAGAAACTGCAAAACTTCTGGACGGTTGTCTTTCATTCGGCGAATGTCCTTCAACAATTTACTGTCGAATCATGGGTATGGGCGAACTTATGTCTTCTCCAATTATGGAAGCTGTTCTCCGTGCAAAAGGTCAGAGCGTAATGCTTCTTGATTCACGTAAGTTCATATACACAACTGGGGACCACAAAGAAGGTGATCCTGATTACGGTAAATGTGCAGAAGCCTGTGTTCCATTCCGGGACGGTGAATCTAACCAGCAGACACAGATTCTCCTTTTTCCAGGATTTATCTGTTCTTGGATTCGTGGTACTGGCGAAAAACCTGTAATGGGACTTCTTGGCCGCAACGGTTCAGATTTCTCTGCTTCAATTCTTGCCGCAAGCCTTGGTGCAAAAAAATGTGAATTCTGGACAGATGTTGACGGCGTTTACACAGCAGACCCTCGCATTGTAAAAGACGCCATCCTTGTAGATGACATGACATACGAAGAAGCCATGGAACTTTCATTCTTCGGATCCAAAGTTCTTCATCCAAAAACACTGGCTCCTCTTCAGGCAAAAGGAATTGAAGCATGGAGTTTGAACTCTCACAATCCTTCAGCTCGTGGTACTCGCATTGGTAAAGGTCCTTATGAAAAGAAAGACACTCCAATCTGCGGTATTTCCTGTCTTAAGAACGTTGCCATGATTTCGGTTTCTGGTAACGGAATGAAAGGACGTACTGGTACTGCAAGCCGCATTTTCAATTCAGTTACATCTGCAAAAGCTTCTATGCTTCTTATTACTCAGTCTTCATCAGAATACACTATTTCTTTCTGTGTACGTGATGCTGAATCAAACAAAGTTGTAGATGCTTTGAATAAAGAATTTGAACTTGAAATTGCAGATCTTCTTATCAATAAAATTGAAGTTCAGCATGACTGTGCAATCGTTTCTGTAGTAGGAGACGGCATGATTCAGAACCGTGGAATTGCCGGTAAGTTCATGGATGCACTTTCTTCACAGGATATCAACAATCTTGCCATTGCTCAGGGATCTTCAGAACGTTGTATTTCTTCTGTAATCCGTGGAGATATGGGTGATACAGCTGTTCGCGCAGTACACCGCTTCTTCTTCAACACAGCTCAGAGTATTGAAGTATTTGCTTTTGGTGCAGGTACAATCGGTGGAACAATGATTGACCAGATTTACTCACAGCACGAAAAACTTCTTTCTCAGAATGTAGATATAAAGGTTATGTGTATTACTACAATCGACGGTATGTACATGAACGAAGAAGGTATTGATCTTGCAAACTGGCGTGAAATCATGAAAAACCCTCCAATCAAATTCTCTACTTCTGATAAAAATGTTGACGAAATCATTGAATTTGTAAAACGGGTAAAACCTCTTAATCCTGTATTTGTTGACTGTACTGCAAGTTACGATCTTCCAGAACGTTACCTGGATCTTTTGAACGCAGGTATGAGCATTGCTACACCAAACAAACGTGCAAACTCAATGAACATGGAATTCTACCGTTCACTTCGTGATACTGCAAACAAAATGCACCGCCGATTCCTTTACGAAACAAACGTTGGTGCCGGACTTCCAATCATCGACACATTGCAGAACCTTTTCAAATCAGGTGATAAACTAACAGAATTCAACGGAATTATGTCTGGTTCCCTTTCTTACATCTTCGGAAAACTTGATGAAGGTGTTTCTTTCTCTAAAGCTGTTCTTGAAGCAAAAGAGCTGCGCTATACAGAACCAGATCCACGTGATGACCTGAACGGTATGGATGTTGCCCGAAAAGCTCTTATTATTGCCCGTGAAAGCGGCATGAGCCTTGAACTTGAAGATATTACAATGAACAAGGTTTTCCCAGACTTCTTTGACTCAACTGGTACAATCGACGAATTCCTTGAAAAACTTCCACAGGTTGATGAATATTTTGCAAAGAAAATTGCTGACCTTAAAAGAGAAGGAAAAGTTCTTCGCATGGGTGCTTCAATCAAAGACGGAAAAGTTTCTGTTGGTATGCTTGAAGTTACTCAGGAAAATCCATTGTACGGTGTTCGAGGTGGGGAAAACGCTTTTGTATTCTATACAGAACGTTATCAGCCAATTCCACTTACAGTACGCGGTTACGGAGCAGGGGCAGGTGTAACTGCTGCTGGTGTATTCGGTGACATCCTCCGCACAGTAAGTTTCAACAGTTCAAACTAAGATATTGTCTTAGGAGAAATCCATGAAAGCAGTTGATGCCCTTCTTCAGGTATATAATTATCTCAAACCTATTCTTGATGTGGGCATTCTTGCTGTAATCATTTATAAGACTTACGAAATGCTTTCCAAAACTAACGGAGTTATTAAGGCCGTTATCATTGTTTTGGGAAGCTATGCTATTGCTACTATTCTTCAGCTTGAAACAATTCTCTGGCTTTTGAACATTATTGCTCCAGGACTTGTAATCGGTTTTGCCATCATTTTCCAACCGGAACTTCGAAAAATCTTCCTTCGACTTGGGCAGAGCCAATGGTTTGCCTTTGGTACACGATCTAAACACACTTACGTAGATTCTGTTCTTCTTGCCGCTGAAATGCTTTCCAAACAGCGTCGAGGCATGCTCTGTGTTTTTCTTCGTCATACCAAACTTGAAAACGTTGTAAACACAGGTACTAAACTTAACGCCGATATTTCAACAAACCTTCTTATGACAATTTTTTCCATGGATACAGCTTTGCATGATGGAGCCTGTTTTATCCAGGGAAATAAAGTTGTAGCTGCAGGTTGTTTCCTTCCTCTTTCTGAACAGTATGATATTAAAAAAACTTTTGGAACTCGTCACCGTGCCGCCCTTGGTGTGTGTGAAGTTTCCGATGCTGTAGTTCTTATTGTTTCTGAAGAATCAGGTGCAATCAGTCTTGCTTACGATTCAAAGCTTCACTATGACCTTACAACACAGGAAGCCCGTAAAGTTCTGGAAAATCTTCTGGAAATCACTCCTAACGATGCAATTATTGAGGACACAATAGATGAAAGTAAACCAGTTAATTGATAGATTCACACACAACTGGCCTCAAAAGCTTGTGTGCTTCGTTTTTGCGCTTTTCCTCTATCTTTTCTACCACATGTCTCAGGTTGACCGAAAGACCATTGTTATTCCTCTGAAAGTTTATGACCAGGGCGAAGTAATGCTTGTTTCCAATATTCCATCTTCCGTGAAACTCACTGTTCGTGCCGATAAAAATAATATTTCATCTATAAAAAATTCAGATTTTACTGCAAGTATCAATTTGAATTACCTTACAGAAAGCGGGAATTTCCGAGTTCCAGTTGTTCTGGTAGTTTCGGACAGTATTTCAGCCCTAGATCCTCTTGAAGTAAAAATGTCACCTGAGGTAATTGATGTTACGGTAGACAAGCGTATTACAAAACCAGTTTCAGTTGAAGTGCAGAGCTTTGGAGAAACGGCCCATGGTTACATGCTTAGCAACATAAGCGTGAATCCTCCATTTGTAAATGTTACAGGACCAGCTTCCATTGTAAATACTCTTGATTCATTTAAGACTTCAACAGTAGATCTTTCTGATGCTACAAAGACCTTTTCTAAGCGAGTGAGCATCCAGAATACAAACAAGGTTATTAGCCTTGAAAATGTTTCTGATTACTCTGTGACTGCTGAATTTGAACCTGTAATCTCCGAAAAAAATATTGAAGCTGTAAAACTTATTCCAATGTATCTTAATGATCGCTTTGAAATTGTCAGCGAGATTCCGCTGTTCTTTGCCCGGATTTCTGGTCCTCTTCTTACGCTGGAAAGTTTTAAACCTGAATACATCAATCTTAATCTTTCTTTTATAACAGAAGCTGGTGATATTGAAGTGCCTGTTAATTTCAATGTTCCACGTGGTATTGAAGTAGTGGAAAAAAGTGCCGATATTATTATTATCAGTGTTGTTGAACGTCCTGAAGCTGTTGAAATTGAAGATCGCAGTGAACAGAGTTCATCTATGCTGCCTATGGATTTTTCATTCTCATGATATACGGAATTGGCACAGACATTACAGAAGTTAGGCGCTTTGAAAAATGGGTTTTAGATGAAAAACTCTCAAAACGTTATTTCAATGAAAAAGAACTGCCTGCATCAGGAACCATTAAAGCCCAGCGTGAACATCTGGCTGTAAGATTTGCCGCAAAAGAAGCTTTTTCAAAGGCATTAGGAACCGGCATATTTGGTTTTGAATTAAAAGATCTGTATATCCAGAAAGATAGTGAAGGAAAGCCATTTTTTGTATTTGAAAATACAGCTAGAGAAATTCTTGAAAAGCGTGTAGGGAAGTGCTGCGTTCATGTATCACTGAGCCACGAAAAAGAATACGCTACGGCATTTGTTATTATAGAAAAACTGGATTAAAATAAAATAAGGAAATTCCGGAGGATAATATGGCAGATAAATCAAAACCTTCCATTTCGTACTGGTCAAAAGATAAAATGACTTGTCCTGTATGTAACAAGGCTTTTCAGCGGGAAGTTATGCTTAGTGGTAACGGTCGTATGATTGCCGGTTCTCTTACTCAGGAACTTCACAGAAATTACGAACCTTCAAAAAAATTTGGCCGTGTCTATCCTCTTATTTACGAAATTGGTGCATGTCCTAACTGTTTCTGTGCATTCTTCTGGAACGATTTCAAAGAGCTTAAAGATAAAGCTATTGCTGATAAGATTTATGATCACATGGAAAAACGTCAGTGTGCTGTAAACGAAATTTTCCCTTATTTTAATCTGAAACACGAAAGAAGTCTTTTTGATGGTGCTGCCATGTACTATCTTGCACTTCTTACATACAATGATGTTGGAGCAGATATGATTCCAACTCTTAAGCAGGGCATTCTTTCACTTCGACTTGCTTGGCTCTGTGATGAACTTAATCAGCGCTGTGCAGATCATAATTACGATTATATTGCTCAGGTATTCTATAGAAAAGCACTTTATTTTTACCAGCAGGCTGTTGTAAACGAAACCCAGCGCAAAGAAAAATCATCTTCACTGGGAAACATGGGGCCGGATATGGATAAAAACTACGGTTGGGACGGAGTTATTTATCTTTGTGGTCTTCTTGAATACAAATACGGTCAGACCGACGACGTTCAGCTTCGACTTAAAAAGCTTAGTGAATCTAAAACTGCTATTGCACGTATTTTCGGTCTTGGTAAGTCGTCAAAAAATAAACCAGGTCCTCTTCTTGAACATGCACGAGATCTTTATGATCTTCTTACAAAAGAAGTAAAAGACGAAGATTTGTAATGCGAAATATTCTTCTTACCATTTCATACGATGGCACCGATTTCTGCGGCTGGCAGCGTCAGGATCACGAAAACGGTGAAGTGACTCGTACAGTTCAAGGGGAAATAGAAAGCGCCCTTGAAAAGATCCACAAACAGAAAACTATTCTCTATGGTTCTGGTCGCACCGACAGCGGTGTGCATGCTCTTGGACAGGCTGCAAACTTTTTTTCACCAATTGATTCTATGCCTGCACAAAACTATCAGCGTGCTTTAAATGCTTTTCTTCCTGAAGATATCCGCATTATGGAGGCTAAAGAAGTTTCGGAAGATTTTAATGCCCGTTTTAATGCTACTTCCAGAAGCTACCGATACTTCATTTCTTTTGGTGAAAGCTGCAGTGCAAATCAGAGCCGTTATGTCTGGCACGTAAAGAATTATACACCTGATCTTATGCGCTTAAATGCACTGTCCTCTTGCCTTCGGGGTGAACTTGATTGCGAAAGTTTTGCTGCAAGTGGTGATCAAAGTGTTTCCACCTGCCGCTATATTGATAATGCACATTTTTTTATGGAAAAAGATATGTTCGGCCGGGAACTGCTGGTTTTTGAAATTGAGGCGAATGCTTTTTTATGGAAAATGGTTCGCACAATTACCGGAACTCTCATCAATCTTGATAAAAACAATGCTCAGCTTGATGCAATGAAAAAGATTCTTGATGCAAAAGACCGGACTCAGGCTGGTGTTACGGCTCCAAGTACCGGTCTCTTTCTTTATAAAATTAATTTTGACGGCATAAGACGTCACGTTTAATTCTTCTGCTTTTTTTAGTTTGTTGTTTTGCCAAGCTGACCGCAGGCACCGCCAATTTTTCTTCCGCGCTTTGTACGAAGCGTAACATTTACTCCGTTGTTTTCCAGCATATTAACAAAGTGGTTCACTTCTGCATTAGAAGGTTCTGTAAATGGTAGTGTTGGAACAGGATTCCATGGAATTAGATTTACATGAACGTCGATTCCTCGGGTAAAATCAATGAGGTTTTTTGCACTCTGGTCGGTAGTGTTTACGCCTGAAAGAAGTGCTGCTTCAAGAGTAACACGTTTTCCGCTTTTTCGTGCAAAATAATCTATGGCCTTTTTTAGTTCTGGAAGAGGATTTCCCTTTGTTACAGGCATAAGTTCTTCACGAAGGGCTTCATCTGCTGTGGTAAGGGAAACAGCAAGGCGGATGTCAGGTCCATTATCTGCAAGATCATAGATGCCTTTAATAAGTCCGCAGGTTGAAAGGGTAATACGTCTTCCTGAAAGATTACGTCCGTCTTTATGGGTTAGTACCGCAATGGCTTTTCTAATGGCATCAAGGTTCTGGAGAGGTTCTCCCATACCCATAAAAACAATGTTATCCAGCTTTCCAGCTTCCTTCTCCAGTTCAAGGAATTCTTCAACAATTTCTCCAGCTGTAAGATTTCTTGAAAGTCCAAGAGTTCCTGTCATACAGAAAGCACATTTCATGGCACAACCAGCCTGACAGGATACACAAGCCGTTTTTCGACCTTCTTTATCGGTTAAAAGAACTGTTTCTACTGCGTTTCCATCGCTAAGGGTAATCTGAAGTTTGATTGTACCATCCGGATCTTTTAGTACGTTTGATACTGTTGAAGAGTAAATGACTGCCTTATCTTTAAGTTCTTCCCGAAAAGTAAGGCTAAGGTTTGTCATTTCATCAAAGGAAGTTACACCTGAAGCAATCCATTTAAAAATCTGCTTACCACGAAACTTTTCTTTTAATCCAAGCTCCGCGGTAATTTCTTCAGGGAAAAGAGATGTTAAAGCAATTTTATCCATTTTTATCAGCTATAAAGTGGTCTGTCGAACTTGATCTTATTCAACGCATCCAGAATGGCAGGACTTTTAAGCCCGAAGGTAAGATAACCTTCCAGAAGTTTTACAGCTTCCTCTTTTTTACCGATTCTGCAGTAACAGTCTGCAAGGTCGATATACAGGCGGTAATTCTTTCGGTCATTTCTGATAAGATCCTGAAGACGTTCAGCTGCTTCTTCATATCGGCCTTCACCTTTGCGGATCAGAGCCAGACCTAAGGCAGCGTAAACATCAAAATCAATGTTCAGTGCTTCAGTATAGCATTTTTCGGCCTGCTGGTAATCACCTGTGTTGCGGTAGGCATCACCAATACGGGTAAGAATAACTTTATTGTTTGGATCCATTTCAAGGATTTTATTCCAGTACTCAATTGAACGGAACTGCTGGTTCATTCCACGGTAACAGTCTGCCATACCAAAGAGAGCATAGAAGTTGTGAGGATCTCTTTCAAGGGCTTTTTCAAAATAGTAAACACCGTCATTGTAAGTCTTTAATTTTCGGTGACAGTTTCCAATTGAAGTAAGAACACGGATATCACAGGAATCTTTATCCAGATCATACATTTTGGTCCAGTAGTGGAGGGCATCTTTGTATTCTTTATAATCGTAGTGAAGATGACCAAGCCCAATAAGTGCATAAGGGTTTGTATCTTCCATTTCGAGAACACGAAGATAAATATCTTTTGAACGTTTGAAAATGTGAATCTTTCGGTAGGCATCAGCTACCCGGGTAAGTACTGTAATGTTTCTGTCGTCCTGACGAAGGTATTTTTCCCAGATTTCAATGGCCTTTGTATATTTGTTCATGGCCTTGTAGCAGTCTGCAAGACCAAAAAGAGCGTAATTATTGCTAGGATGATAATTCAGACAGTTTTCGTAATATCCTACAGCTGCATCAAAATTGCCGGACTTTCTTTCTGCATCTCCAAGTCCTACAAGAGCATAGTTGTTGTTTTCTTCAAGCTGAAGAATTTCTGTAAACTGACCTTTTGCTTTATCTGTCTCACCTTCTTTAAGGTACTGATAACCCATTTTTGACAGTTCAGAGATTTTTTCATTAAGCTCATCATTACCGGTGTCTGGTTTTTCCATGTCTGCCGGAAATTCGAAAACATCAGGCTGAGTTACCTGAAGTTCCATTTCATCATTTTGTTCGTCTTTTCTTTTGCGGTTGAACATAAATGCCTCTGTATTTTGAAATTATTTTTAAATATTTTCCTGGTCCTCTTTAACCAGAGAAGATATAACTTTTGCTATGTCGTTATAAATTGGTTCTGCTTTACGCTGATTATGGGCAAGATAATACACTTTTAAGGCTTTAAGACTTTCGTTTTTATCCATGTATTTGTCGCCAACACGTGTAAGTCCGTCTGAATAGCCGGTTGTAATATAAATTCTACGGGCATCTTCAATATTTCCATTGTTGAACATAACATTTGCACGCCTGTTCAATATAGCTTTCTGTTCAGATGTAAGACCACCTACTGGATTATCAGTAACTTTGATAAATCCTTCAGTTCCATCTTTTTCGAGAATCATTTCTTTTAGATCAGCTTTTTTATCTCGCATAACTTTAACTATAGTATACTATAATTATGCACCGAGAATCTGTAAAAATCAATGTAAAAATATTAAAAATCTCTAATTTTTTAGGTTTTGTAGGTGTAGAAATCTACAATTGAGCGACCATAAACACGCTGATCGGTTCTTGTAAGCCTTCCAATTGTGTCTGGCATAAAATGTTCTTCCGGACGGTGAACCAGGATTGTGCCAGTTTCTTTAAGAATATTGTTTTCATCAGCCTGAAGAATTAGCTGTTCGTGAAATCGGTATGGGAATGGAGGATCAAAGAAGATATAATCAAACTGGGTTTTACAGCGCTTAATAAAGTATTCTACAGGCATAAAATGGCATTTTATTTTAACACCGCATTCCTGTTCTGTTACCTTTACGTTGTCTAATACTGTATTTACCTTGATTTTATCTTTTTCACAAAGTTCTACATGAGATGCACCGCGAGAAACTGCTTCAATGGCAATTGTTCCACTGCCGGAAAAAAGATCCAGCCATGATTTTCCGTCAAGATCACCTAAAATAGAAAAAACGGATTCTCGCATTCTATCCATGGCAGGTCTGATTACACCGTCTGGACATTTTATGATTCTACCTTTGAGTTTTCCACCAGTAATGCGCATATTATCTCTTGTTCAACGACCAGTAAATGTCGTCATGAGGAAGATTTTTGTTTTCTGAGGCGTATTCAAAAACGGTTTTTCCTTCTGTGGAACGAGCTTTTGGTTTTGCACCTTCGTCCAGCATAAGTTTCAAAAGTTTAGTTGATGAAGTGTACCGGGCGGCATACATTAAAGGAGTTTTTCCATCATAATAGGCATTTAAAGGTACGCCGGCTCTAATAAATTTTCGAACCTTTGAAAGAAGTGTGTATTCTGATGACTGCTGCGTTGTAAGAAGAAGAATGAAGGCTTTTTGAACTTCTTTTTCTGCAGGAGCATAATATTCAAGAATATTTTCAATTATTTCAGGGTTTTCGTTGTAGCAGCTTGCAATATATAAGGCAGTTGTTCCAAAAATGTTTACTGCCCGGACATCGGCTTCTTTTTCCAAGAGGAGATCAATTACCTGAAGGTTGCTCTGATAGCGGACTGCATACATAAGTGCTGTCCAGCCGTCTTTATCCTGAGCGTTTACATCTGCACCGGCATTAAGGAGAGCCTTGATTTTCCAGTCATTTCCGGCTTTTACTGCATTCATTAAAGATGTTGCACCATTTGAATCCCGGTATGTCATATCTGCAAGCAGTTCCGGATCAATTATATCTTTTTTTTCTGCCGGAAGTTCGTAAGAATCTGTTTTTGCAAAATCATGAAGATAAGTTTTTTCGTAGGATTTGTAATCTTTATTTGAAGATGAATTTTTATTTATATCTTCTGAGTTCTTTTCTTTTGAATAATCCTGTGTATCTACCGGCTGTAAAGGTGTAAAAACAAGATCAGAAAGATTGTCATCTGTGTAAATATAAGGCGAGTCTGTTTCTGATTCAAGAATTTCTTCTGTATCGGAAAGTTCAGTTTCAGTTTCATCAAAATAATCTTCTTCTGCTTCAACAGGTTTTGCAGATTTACAGGAGAAAGAAGTGATTACAAAGGCAAGTGCAAATATAACAGGTAAAATTTTTTTCATAAAAGACTTTGTCAGACTACATTCTGTGGCTTTCCGTTAAGCCAGGCTTTAATATTTTCAATAACAACATTCATTAGACGCTGACGGGTTTCAAATGGAGCCCAGGCCAGATGAGGCGTGATGTAACAATTTTTTGCATTTAACAAAGGATTATCATTTGTCATTGGTTCAGTTGTAACTACATCTGCACAATATGCTGCAATTACATCATTATTAAGAGCAACCGCAAGTTCCTGTTCTACAACAAGCCCCCCTCGAGCTGTATTAATAAGAACCGCTGTTTTTTTCATTTTTGAAAGGGTTTCTTTATTGATAAGATCCTTTGTTTCTGGTGTAAGAGGTGAGTGAAGGGTAATAAAATCACTCTGTTCCAGAAGCTGATCAAAAGTTACGTTTTCAACACCATCTTTAGGACTTCTTGAACAGGCAATTACTTTCATTCCAAAAGCTTTTCCTATTTCAGCGGCCTTTTTACCGATGGAACCATACCCAAAAATCCCTAAAGTTTTTCCACTTAATTCCATAAGTGGAGAATTCCAGTAACAGAAATCCGGACATTTTACCCAGTCCTTGTTTTTTACTGAAACACTGTGTTCATATACTCTGTTAGTGTAATTTGTAATAAATGCGAATACATGCTGGGCTACAGCATCCGTAGAATATGCTGGAACATTTGTTACAATAATTGATCTTCTGTGAGCTGCTTCAGTATCAATTACATTATATCCAGTAGCATTTACACCGATATATTTAAGATTTGGACAAGCTGCCATAATATCATCGGTAATAGAAACTTTATTAACTAATATGGCGTCAGAATCACCTATGCGTTCAATCACTTTATCGGCAGGCGTACGGTCATAAACTTCAATTTCAAAGTATTCTTTTAATCTATCCCAAGATAAATCTCCAGGATTCATTGCATATCCATCTAGGACCGTTAATCTTTTCACAAAATACCACCTGCACGCTTGCTCTAAAATTAGCCTACTACATCAACTCCACAACTTGTGATTGCGGCGTTGATTGCATTTTCGTCGGCTCCTTCATGGTCAACCAAAACCTGAGCTTTATCTGCGTTAGCTACAACTTTTGAAACACCTGCTACTGCTTCAACTGCTTTCTGAACTTTTTCAGCTGATTCAGCATCAAACATTCCAACAACATAGATTTTCTTCTGCATTAAAATTGCTCCACATTCTGAAATATTGACAAACCCTAAATGAAATAATATATCATAACCCTATTTTTATCAATAATAATGGATGGTGTCTTTCTCTTATATAATTGTAAAAAAAAAGACTGCCATAAAAAAATGACAGTCCTAATGGAGATGGCGAGAATTGAACTCGCGTCCGAAAAAGTAACCCCTGCACGTCTACAAGTTTAGTTATGCGAGGTAATTGTCGGGTGGGAGTAGCAGCATAACAAGCATCACCACCGTATTCTGGAAAAAAGTCCCACTTAACATCCAAACCTGTTAAGCAGCAAGTCCCTGTTGGCAACAGGAAGCAGGACAGTTAGGAACAGCACCATCCTGGTCCCGGCTAAAGCTACAATTAAGCAGCGAGAGCGAACTGTTCGTCTGAAGAATATTCTTCTTCTTTACGTTTGGCAGTTATAATTTTTGTCAGCTTAGGGCGCCTTCACACCCACATGCAGTACAGGCGTTCCCAATTCCGTCGAAACCGGGACATCCCCATGTGCTTTAAATATATAAAAGCCCTGACAAAAGGTCAAGGCTTTTTTAATGCATAATAATTTCAGCTAAAATTATTCACCGTCGCGGTTTACGCTGTGGTGTTTCTGCTGATATTTTTTAAGCATAGCAACGGCATTTTTCTTTCCGTTGTAAACAAATCCACCGTTCCAGTATTCAAGAGCAGCGAAAAGGGCGTTACCACCATCCTGGCTGTCTGACTGTTTTGTACGGAATGAAACGTAGTTTGAAAGTTCCATAAAGTCGTTTTTGTGGAGACATTCAAGACGTTTGCGGTTGAATTCGTTCCATTTTTCAAGGTCAGTAAATCCTTCACCTTCGTCCTGAACAATAATATGTGCGTGACTTGGGCTGAAAGAGTACCATACTGTAACTTTTTTATTGATGTCACAGTGGTTACCATGTTTTACAGCGTTTTTAATTACTTCAGAAATCTGCTGTTCAAGCAGGTTCAATTCTTTAATTTCTGTAGGTGCAGACTGTACAATCAAAAGTGTGAAGTAACGAATCTGGCGGAAGTCTGAAGGAAATTCCTTCTTAAGCATGTTTGTTTTATCAAACAATGGATCATTTTCGTCTGAGCGAAGTTCTTTGAATTCCTGTTCCATGTCTTACTCCTTAACCATCAAAAGGCCTTCTTCTACGCTGTTGGCAATAGGGAAGTAACCCATAAGTTTTGTAAGCTCAATAACCTTCTTTACAGATCCGTGAATGTTAGAAATTGCAAGGTGCAGGTTCTGCTTTTTAATTGTAGAGCAAATGAAGATCAATGCACCAATTCCAGACGAGTCAATATAGTCGACCTGTTCAAGATTGATTACGAAGTTTTTAACATTCTTTTCGAGCATCTTCATAACCAGTTCTTTGAGTTTATACGAGTTGTAAAGGTCCATCTCTCCGTTTACATCGATGATATAAACATCTCCGTTTTTACGAATTTTAAGTTCCATTCTTAAAGCTCCTTGCCTTATTATTCAGCTTTGATAACCAGCAAACTCTGGTCATCGAATTGTTGTGTTCCGTCACAGAATTTCTTAAGATCATCTTTTACGCGGCTGGAAATTTCTTTTGCAGATTTACCAGCATTTGCAGTGATGATTTTTGACAGGCTGTTCATTGAATACTGGGCTCCCATATCATTGAGAGCTTCAATAATACCGTCTGTAAATGTAACAAGCATATCACCTTTTTCAAGGGTTACAGTTACATCTTTATATACAGAATCTTTTTCAACACCCATAGGTTCACTTACATCAGTAAGTGTATCCAAAGATTTTGTTTTAGCAGAGTATAACAGTACTGGGTTATTTCCACAAGATGCAATTTCTGCTTTTCTTGTTTCACTGTCGTAGTTGATAAGTGCAACACTGGCAAAGTGGTCAATCTTTGAAGATTCTATACAGATGCCTCTGTTTGCCCATGCAAGAATTGTTGCTGCGCTCTGTGGAGTGTTTACTGTAAGGCGTAGAATAGCGCGGATCATAAGCATAACTACAAGGGAGTTCATGCCTTTTCCAGCAACGTCGGCCATAATGAAGGAAATGCGGTTCTTACGTGAAATGATAACATCGTAATAGTCACCACAAACATTTTCCATTGGGTTTGTAAAACATCCTATGCCAAGTGATGCAATGGCAGGCAGTTTTGAAGGAATAAGTGTTTTCTGAATTGAAGTAGCAATGTCACCACCACTTGTAAGTTCCTTGTGTTCTGCGTAAGAAAGGAAGGAATAAAGTGGTTTCATGGCAGATGCAATGGCGTCTGTGTAAACTTCTGCTTCAATCAAATCTTCTTTTGTGAATTTTGCTTTTCCAGGATCACGAGAAAGGGCAATAACGCCTGCTACACCTTCAGCCTGTTTAATAGGGATGAAAATGTAACTTCCGCATTTAAGGAATTCTTCAGGACCGTTCTGGTAAACCCGTGGATCACGAACTGAGTCTTCGATAAGTACTGGTTCACCTTTTACAGCGATATCACCAAAGATGTTTTCTGTAAGAGGGAACTGTGCGAAACGAAGGTTTGTTTCAACACGGATAGGTTTGTGAGGAAGATCTGCCGGCAGTTTGTATGGAGGAGGGAAACTTCCTGTAAATGATTTTACTGTAAGAATGTTGTCAAAATCGTCGGCCATAAGAATAACACAACCGTCGGCTTTTACTTTTTCTGTAAGAAGTTTATTACCGTAGTTAAGGAATCCTTCCATTGAGTCTTCTGTTGAGAAGAATGAAGATACCTTTGCAACCAGGTCTTTGTTAACTTCAATAATGCGTTTGTATTTTTTTACTGTTGCGTTATATTCTTCTTTTGAAACAGAATTTTCTGCAATCATAGCACGCTGTTCAGCAAGGCGCTTTGCTTCTTTCTTTTCTTCACGTTTTTTAGGGTTGCTGAAAGCAACAACAGCAGTGTAAAGAAGGATAAGCACTTCAGCGAATGCCAGAGTAAATACCAGGAACATGAGCTGCTGGTTGTAGTATGTGTAAATACATCCTGCTACCAGAACTCCGCTGATCAAAAAGAAGATAAAACTGATTTTTGCTGTATTTCGCAGTTTGGCAATGAGCAGTGTAATAAATACCAGTGCACTGATACCTGCTGCAACCAGAAGCGGAACACCAACCAATGAATCCATAGTTTAAATACTCCTATCAGATGGTATAAAATATACCATTATTATATTCTAACATTGAAATTTTGTGGCGTCAATTAAAATGGGATAATGAAAAGCTAAGAAAGTTGTTCAATTATCTTCTTAAGAGCCTTAACTGCTTTTCCACGGTGAGAAATGGCGTTTTTTTCATCGGCAGAAAGCTGCGCAATGGTCTTGTTCTGGTCAGGAAGGAAAACTATAGGATCGTATCCAAAACCACCGTCTCCAGCCTGCTTTGAAATATCATCAATAAGTGTTCCTTCAAAAGTTTCCTGTACTACGTAAAGACGGTCTCCACCAAGGTAAAGAACGAATGCACAGGTATAGTGACAGGAGCGTGGTCCGTTCATAAAATCATTGAAACGGGCTTCATGTTTTTCAAGACGTTTGTTCAATTGATCAATAAGGAAGATGTTCTGTTCTTCCTGACTGATTTTTTTGCCATCAGGTTTTCCCTGGGGATATTCAGGGCCGGCATATCGTGATGAATAAATGCCAGGAACGCCATCCAGTGCGTCAACACAGATGCCGGAATCATCGGCAATTACAGGAGCGTGAACCAGATCATAAAGTGCTTTTGCCTTAATAATCGAGTTTTCATAAAAGGTAGTTCCTGTTTCATCAGGATCAAAGGCGATTCCTTCATCAGAAGGAATAACAATATCAAAACCTGGCAAAAGTTCTGCCATTTCTTTTTTCTTATTTTTATTTCCAGTAGCAAGGTATATTTTCATAACGTATAATATAGTAGAAAAATGCTGAAAATGCAATTTTATGACTCTTCAGGGCAATTTTCTTCGTTTGTCCTCCAGGAACAGTTTATGTAGTAATCCAAAGTTCGTTCTTTCATGCCGATTAATTCGGCAATCTGACGGTTTGAAGGGTAGATTCGTATGTGCTGTGAAACGTGGGCATTCCATCGCTTTTTATATCGCTGCGCCATCTGGTGAAGTTCATTTGCTTTGTAAGCAGAAGCTGTATCACACATGGAACTCTGCTGTTCAAAGTTTTTCTGGGCAGTGTAAAATTTATACTGTCTGCTCATGTGTTCCTGGGCTGTAGACATTTTATCGACCAGAAGGCTTCGAAGTTTGTCTACAATGCAGGTAAGTTCTACAAAATTAAGGTTGTAGTCAATGGCCAGTTTGTAAAGGTCACTGTCTTCAAGAGAATAGCAGTTTTTGAAACTTACAAGGATTCTGGCTTTATGTTCCGGAGAAATGCTTCTTGATTTAAGAAAAGTATTGAGAATGGGAAAAGTTCTGGCAGGTGAATTGGGGTCAGCAAGAACGTAAGATTGAACCACAGTTTTTTCAAAGAATTTCTGTCCTCTATCAATGTTGTCAATATATTCTTCCTGGGGATCTTTTTCCTGCCGAGCCTCATTATCCATGGTAATGATTCTGCGGACTATAGATTTATCCAGCATTTCGTTCTGTCTTTTTCGGATCCAGGATTTGTTCTGGTTGTCTACAATCTTGTAAAGGTAGTTGAAGAAACTTGCTTTACGTGAATCGTAATGGTCAAGGATTGCTCTGCCGTTTGTTAGCAGGTACACGATAATTTCTGAAGTTTTATCTTTAAGCTCATCTACATCTTTGCATTTAGACGCCAGGGGAAAAATCTTTTTATTTTTAAGAAAGTAAGTGGTGATACGATGAGATGCTTCATCACTGCTAATTTGTCCCGATTTATAAAGTTCTGGAATTTCCTCAATGTACGCATTAATCATGTTTACATCCTTTCTGTTTGATTTATTTTCATTATCAATAGGGAGATGTAAAATATTTAGGAAAATTTAGAAGAAAATTTTAAAAAATATAAAAAAATTGATATATTGGAGTTACACAAATTCTAGGTTTTGAGGTTTTTTAGGGTATATTGGAGATATTGCGATAAAAAACAGTTAGTTCATTACCCGTGCGAATTCTTTTACCACTGCAGGAATAAGAGTTTCAAGACGTCCTTCTGTGCTCAAACCAGATGCATTTTTGTGTCCGCCACCGTTGAATTTTTGGGCAACAACACTTACATCAACCTTATCCTGAGACCGGAAACCACCTGTACATGTGTTCAAGGTGTCCTGGCGAAGGAAGACAACGGCCTCAACTCCACGACATGAAAGAAGGGCGGAATAGAGGGCATCTGAGTCACGGCCTTCCTGTCCATATTGTTTTGTGTCGTTTAATGTTTCGTAGGTTACGGCCAGTTTTCCATCAAGATAAAGTTCTGTGCGCTCAAGAAGAATGCCAAGGAGTTTACGAGTGGAAAAAGGTTTTCCGCTGTTGATGGTACGGTAAGTATCCCGAGGAACTGCTCCGTATTTTACAAGTCGGGCGGCACCTTCCATGTAACAGTCAGAATTTTCATTCAGGAAACGGAAGAAACCTGTGTCGGTACAAAATCCAAGGAAAAGGATTTCTGCTGTTTCTTTTGGGATAGGCCCGATGATGGTTTCGTAGAAAAGCTGCACAAGATAAGCGCAGGCAGGGCTGTCAGAATCAATGAATTTAGTTGTTACAGGATTTTCTTTTGAAGGATCCCCTGTGGTTTTGTGGTGATCAATAATGAAGGTATCGTAATTGTGAACATCGCCGTCCAGTTCTCCAAGGCGGTGAAGCTCAGAACAGTCTACAATAATGAGACCGGTTTTTTTCATTTCATCCTGAGTCTGGAAATCAAGTTCATTTGTAAAAAGTGATTCGTATTTCAGGATATCAGTGCGTTTAAAAGGACCGGCTGAAAGCAGTTTATAAGGTTTCTTGAAGTGATCCAGTATGGCAGCAATCCCAAGACAGGATGCAACGCAATCTCCGTCAGGCTCTTTGTGTCCAACAATGTAAAAGTATTCATGAGCTTCTACAAAAGCCAGAAGCTTGTCTGCATATTCTTTGGAGAAAACTGCCATAATGTAAAACCTGGTTTAAGAATTAGAGCTTAACGTCGCTCATGTCTGATTTATCTACGTCGAGAGGTTTGCTGTAAGGAACAACTCCCCAAACAGGATCAGACTTAGATTTTGGTACGTTGAGAATAACGCGTTTGAATTCTCCGCCGTCAGAAACAATTGTCATAAATGGTTTCAGTGAAGAATCAATAATGCGAATCTTCATTTTACGTGGATTATCTACATTGCCTTTTCCCCAGGCTTTTGGAACTACAGTTGATCCTGTTCCAACTTTATTCTTCTGGTAGATAATTGCATATCCGTTTGATGATTCAAGAATCTTAAGAATAGGAATGTTTGTGTATGTCATTGTAGTCCAGCGTGATTCATCGCGAGAATTGGCGTCTGGATTGTCATAAGCAAAAACACTGGTTGTGAACAATGTAAGAAGTGCGATTAAAACAAGTAATTTTTTCATATATAACTCCGTAATATTGGATTCAATCAATACATAAAAGTATAAATTGTTTTTGCGCTTTTAACAACTATAAAAAAATCTAATCTTTTTTTTTAGAATTCCGATGATATTCGTAGGATACCAATAGTTATGAAAAAACTTGTAGCATTCATTTCAATTCTGATGGTGGCAACTGCTTGTTTTGCACGTCAGATTTCTGTCCAGGTAGTTCAGCATAATGATGCCTGGAATTCGGTAAGTGAACATTCGCTTGTTGTAGAAGATGAACTGATGAACGGTTTTTTTGACTATGGGTACATTGTTACAAACTCAGAAACAACCTTGTCGGCTTCGGAAGAAGATGATGAAAATCTATTGAATTCAGGATTCGCTGAGGCTTATGACGGTTATTCTGATGTGTTTGTTCAGGTAAAACTTTACTTCAAAAAACTTGGAGGAAATTCCGGAAAAGGTGGAATGGATCCAAGCAGTCTTGATTACGCAGAACTGGTAATTATGGACGTAAAAACCGGAGAAAAAATCCAGGTGATTGAAGTAAAGGGAAGTACAAAAAAGCCTGGAACAGATGAAAATGTAAAAACAGTTTCTAAATCGATAATAACAGCTATAAAAAAAGCTTTATAGGACAGGTGGGAATATGAAATCCAAATTCGGCAAAATCTTATTGAAGATTGTATCAGTAGTATCTGTATCTCTGCTTCTAGCATCTTTTAGTCCTTCTTTGGACGGAAGAGCTTTGGTTGCGGCAGATGGAGATTTCCCTGAAGGACTCTTTGCAAAAACAGTAGGGTATCTTCCAGGTGATGTAATCAGTGTTACAAACATTTCAGGAAGCACAACTGTTGATATTCTTGTTATCGGTGCTCTGGATCCTTCTGAAGGTGTGGCAATCATGCTTTCTCCTCAGGCAGCAAAATCTTTGGGTATTGAAAGGGATTCAAACAATATCGTAAAGATTACAAAACGAACCGGCCAGGATGAACGGGTTTACGGAACAGCAGTAATTGCAGAGTCAGGAAGCCTTTACGATGATGAAGAAATTGAACTGAACATCAACAAAGAAGCCTTCGGATTTGAAGATGATGAAGAAGAAATTACAGAAGAACCTGCCTACGAAGAAGAATCCTTTGATGATGAAGACGATTATTATATAGAAGAAACTGAAGTTCCAGAAGAAGATTTCGAAGAAGAAGATTTCGAAGAAGAAGAACTTGAGGAAGAAGAGTTCGAAGATGAAGAATCTTTTGACAGTTTTGATGACATTGAGACTGAATACTTTGGTGAAGAAGAAGCTGAAGAAGACTTTGAAGAAGAATTCGATGATGAGTTCGAAGAAGAATTCGATGATGAGTTCGAAGAAGAATTCGAAGATGATTTCGATGAAGACTTTGAAGAGGACTTTGAAGAAGACTTTGAAGAAGAACTTGCAGAAGAGGAAGAAGAAATCTACTCATTCGAAGAATCTGATGAAGAAGAATTTGATCTTGATGAAGAGTATGAAGAAGCCGAAGGTGAAGTTTCAGAAGAAGAACTTGATGACGGCGAAGACGACTACTACTTTAATGATCTTGAAAACGAAGAAGATGACTCAGAATTACTGGAAGAAGCCGAAGAACCAGTAGAAAGTGAATCAATTTCCGATGACTTTGAAGAATATATTGAAGAAGAAGCTGAAGAAGAAACAGAAGAAGAACTTCCAGACTACGAAGCCGAAGGTGACGCTGAAAATGCTGAAGACGAATTTGTAGAAACAGAAGAAGATTTCGACGAAGAAGCTTTTGAAGAAGAAACTGAAGACGAAGAATCAGAAGAAGAAACTGATGAAGAGTTTGAAGAAGAAATTGAAAGCGAAAGCGTAGAAGTTGACGAACTTGATGAACTGGAAGAACCTGCTCCAGTTGAAGAAGAATCAGAAGAATTTGAAGAAGAAGCCGAAGAAACTGATGAAACAGAAGAATATTTCGAAGAAGAATCAGAGGAATATGATGAAGAATCTGAAGATGATGAATATGAAGCCATTGTTCTGGTTCCTGCAGACGAAAATCCTCCTGTAGAAGAAGAAACTGAAGAACTTGAAGATGAGTCTGTTGAAGAAGAAGTAATTGACGACTACGTTGAAACAGAAGATGTAGAAGATGTAGAAGATGTAGATTATCTTGATTACACAGATGAAGAAGACGAAGCAATTATTCTGGAACCTGCCGCAATTGATGAAGATGAACTCTTTGCCCAGGAAGAATCTTTGCCTGAAGCACCAAAAACAGGTTACGAAAAATACATTGTTCCAAATCTTGAAAGCCTTGAAAGCGGATATTATTACCTTCAGGTAGCTGCTTATGCCGAAGATTCAAGCATTGAAGCCTTCATAGCAAAATATGCAGAAAATTATCCGATTGCAATCGTTCCGAAATCAAGTGGAAACATTAAACAGATTTTGATTGGACCTCTTTCAATCGATGAATACGGTGTAGTACAGAAAAGATTCAAAGAATACGGTTTCAAAGACGCATGGCTGCGTAAAATCAAATAAGATTTATGAAATATAATTGTGTCGTTGTGCTGGGACCTACGGCTGTTGGTAAGACGGCCATAGGTGTCCAGATTGCCCATAAATTTAATGGGGAAGTTATTTCTGCAGATTCCCGCCAGACTTACAAAGGTCTTGATATTGGTTCTGGAAAGGATCTTGATGAATACTTTGTGGACGGAAATCCTGTTCCTTATCATCTTATTGATATAACCGACCTTAACAGCGAATACAACGTATACAATTATCAGAATGATTTTAGAAAAGCCTTTAATGATATTACAGCACGGGGAAAACTGCCTGTAGTTGTTGGTGGAACAGGCCTTTATATTGATGCCGTTGTCCGTTCCTACGAGCTGCTGGATGTTCCTGAAAATCCAGAACGTCGAGCAGAACTTGAAGGCAAAAGTCTTGAAGAACTTAGTGAATATTTGATCAGCATAAAACCAAATATGCACAACAAAACCGATCTTGAAGATAAAAACCGTGTAATCAAAGCTATTTTAATAGAAGAATTTTCACGAACAGAAGAAGGACAGAAAAACCGGGAAGAAAAAAAAGTAAATCCTGTTGTGCCTTTTATAATCGGAACAACTTTTGACCGTGAAAAAATTTGGGAAAATATTTCCATTCGCTTAAAAGAACGTCTTGATAACGGCCTTGTTGAAGAAATTCAGGGGCTTCATGATATGGGCTTTTCCTGGGAAAGGCTTGAAAAACTTGGACTTGAATACCGTTTCTGCTCTCTGTTTCTTGAAGGAAAAATCACCTCAAAAGAACAGCTTTACGAAGAACTTTTTATTGCAATCCGTCAGTTTGCCAAACGTCAGGAAACCTGGTTCCGCTTCATGGAAAAAAACGGTGTAAAAATCCACTGGCTTAAACGCACTCAGAACAAGAAAATCCGCACAGAAGAGGCCTTTAAGTTGATTGAGGATAATGTGTATGGAAGGTAGTCCAAAGATTTCGGCATTCATAGATAAAGCTATTTTCGATTACAAGATGATAGAACCAGGAGACAAGATTTTGATTGGTGCCTCCGGAGGAAAAGATTCTACTGCACTTATCCATTATTTTTCAAACCGAGTAAAAAGAAAAGACTGTAATTTTGAATTCGGCATTCTGAATGTTGCCAGTGAAATAAGCGGCGGTCTTCCACCAAAAATCAGTGCACTTATAAAAAAGTGGGGTGTAGAAGAAAACGTAGTTCAAATCAACGTACAGGAAAGACTTAAACCAGGACGAAAAATGAGCTGCTACTGGTGTACAACTCAGCGCCGTACGGAACTTCTTCGTTATGCTATGGCAAATGGTTACAATAAGATAGCACTTGGTCATCACATGGATGATATTCTTGAAACCCTTCTTATGAATATGCTCAATCAGGCAAAAATCACCACAATGCCCCCTCGCTTAAAATACGAAAAATATCCTGTGGAAATAATAAGACCCCTTTGTTACGTAAGTGAAGATTATCTTAAAGAAGAAGCTGTAAGAGAAGGGTATGCCGGTTTTACCTGTACCTGTGATTTTCTTGAAAACGGCGACAGAAAACATGCCAGAATGCTTTTGGAACACCTTACGGAAGGCAGCCGCATAAAAAAAGAGCATCTTTTTGAAAGCATGCGCCACATAGACAAAACTTATCTCCCATAGGCTGTTGGCTCAAGTATTTTTTTCTTCAGAATTTCCCCTTAATTGAAAAAAACACCTCTTTTTTCTATAATATAGTCAGAGGTATTTACATGAAAAAGATTATTTCGGGAAAAGTTCGTGAAGTTTATGATCTTGAAGACGGACGAATGGTAATTGTTACTACAGACCGCCTTTCAGCCTTTGACGTTATTCTTCCAACTCTTATTACAGACAAGGGTAAAGTGCTCAATGCTCTTTCTAACTTCTGGTTCGGTATGACTGGTGATATCGTAAAAAATCATATGATTTCAAGCGATCTTAAAGACATGCCTGCAGAATTCCAGAAACCTGAATATGAAGGACGCACAATCCTGGTAAAAAAACTTAAGATGATTCCTTACGAAGTAATCGTTCGCGGTTATATGTTCGGTTCAATGTACGAAGCTTATAAAAAAGGTGAACCTTTCTTGGGACACAGCTTTGACAAAGAATACAAACAGGCCGAAAAACTTGAAATGCCTATTGTAACACCTTCTACAAAAGCTGCAGAAGGTCATGACATCAACGTAACTTTGGATTACATGAAAAAAGATCTTGGTGATGAACTTGCCACAAAGATTGAACAGGCTGCTCTTGCTGTTTACAAAAAATGTTACGATCACGCTTATAAAAACGGCATCATCATTGCTGATACAAAATTTGAATTTGGTCTTGATGAAAACGGAGATTTGGTTCTTGGTGACGAAGTTCTTACTCCTGATTCAAGCCGTTTCTGGGATCTTTCAAAATACGAAGTTGGATCAAGCCCTGCATCTTACGATAAACAGTTTGTTCGCGACTGGCTTAAAGACAACAATCTGGCCGGAGATCCTAATATTAAAGAAATTCCGGCTGACGTTGTAGCAAAAACTTCTGAAATCTACAAAGAATGCCAGTTCAAAATTACTGGTACAAAATAAGGAAAACCTATGAAAAAACAGGCTTTTAATCCATATCTGCCTACTTACGAATACATTCCGGACGGTGAACCTTACGTTTTCAACGGACGTGTTTACGTTTACGGTTCTCATGATCACTACGGATGCCCGGTTTTCTGTCTTAATGATTATGCTTCCTGGAGTGCTCCTATTGATGACCTTGGAAACTGGAGATACGAAGGCATTTCGTATAAAAAAACTGATGATCCTGCCAATAAAGACGGATTCGCTGTTCTTTACGCTCCTGACATCACTGTAGGCCCTGACGGAAAATATTATCTTTTCTATTGTTTGGACAAATTCTCTTTGGTTTCAGTTGCAGTAAGCGATGTTCCACAGGGACCTTTCAAATTCCACGGTTATGTTCACTACAAGGACGGTACAAGACTTGGAGAACGGGAAGGTGATGAACCACAGTTTGATCCAGGCGTTCTTACAGAAGGTGATAAAACTTACCTTTATACAGGATTCTGCGGTCGTGGAGACAAAAGCCGTCATGGTTCCTGGTGTGTAACTCTGGACAAAGACATGCTCACCATTATTGAAGAGCCTGTTCTGGTTGCTCCAGGAGTTGAATACAGTGCAGGAACAGGATTTGAAGGTCATGCATTCTTTGAAGCAAGTTCCATCCGAAAAAGAGGGGACACATACTACTTTGTTTATTCATCAGAAGTAATGCACGAACTGTGCTATGCCACAAGTAAAAATCCACGTGAAGGTTTTGTTTACCGTGGTGTAATTGTTTCAAACTCTGATATTGGAATCGACACTTATAAAAAAGCCGATATGCCATCCTGTTACGGTGCCAACAACCACGGAAGCATCGTTGAAATTGGTGATGACTGGTACATCTTCTACCACCGCCACACCAACGGAGACTGGTATTCACGTCAGGGCTGTGCAGAAAAAATCCACTTTACAGAAGACGGTCTTATTCCTCAGGTAGAAATTACTTCCTGCGGCTTGAACGGCGGTCCTCTTAAAGCAGAAGGGGAATACAACGCAAATATTGCCTGTAACCTGTTTACAGATAAACCTCAGCTTTATGTTGCCGACGGTTTCCCAAAAATTATGCAGGAATGTACAGACGGAGAAGAAGATCTTTCTTATATTACCCGCATGTACAATTCTGCTACAGCCGGTTACAAATATTTTGATTTCAAAGGTGTAAAAAAGATTACACTGGAAACTCGTGCTTATGCCAACGGTGTTTTTGAAGTACGCACTGAAATTGGCGGAAAAGTATGGGGTGAAATCAAAGTTGGGTACACAAACATCTGGGTAAAAGGTTCCTGTGATGTAGAAATCCCGGACGGAGTACATGCTCTTTACTTTACATTCAAAGGTGAAGGAAATCCACAGATCAGAAGATTCTGGTTTGACTAAATAAGGAGATTAAAATGGCTAAAATTGCAATGAAAAACGCTATCGCTGAACTTGACGGCGATGAAATGACAAGAGTTTTGTGGAAGGTTATTAAAGATGAGCTTCTTCTGCCTTTCGTTGACCTTAAAACAGAATACTATGACCTGGGACTTAAAAGTCGTGATGACAGTGATGACAAAGTAACTTATGAAAGTGCTGCTGCCATTAAACGTCTTGGTGTAGGTGTAAAATGTGCTACTATCACATCAAATCAGGCTCGTGTTGAAGAATACAACCTTAAACAGCTTACTCCATCTCCAAACGGAATTATCCGTGCAGAACTTGATGGAACAGTTTTCCGTGAGCCAATCTTTGTAAATAATGTACATGGAACAGTTTCATGCTGGGAAAAACCAATCGTTCTTGGACGTCATGCTTACGGTGATATTTACAAAAATACAGAAATTAAAACACCATGTGCCGGAAAAGCAGAACTTGTATTTACAGGTGAAGACGGAACAGAAATCCGCAAACTCATCAAAGATATGCCGGGACCTGGAATCATTCAGGGAATCCACAACCTGGACGAATCAATTGAAAGTTTTGCTCGCTGCTGTCTTACATACGCATTGGACCGCAAGATTTCAGTTTGGTTTGGTGCAAAAGATACTATCTCAAAAACTTACGACGGAAACTTCAAGGCTATCTTCCAGAAAATCTACGATGAAGAATTTAAAGCCAAGTTTGAAGCAGCCGGAATTGAATACTTCTACACACTGATTGATGACGCTGTAGCTCGTGTTATGAGGTCTGAAGGTGGATTCATGTGGGCAACAAAAAACTACGACGGCGATGTTATGTCTGATATGATTGCTTCTGCCTGCGGAAGTCTTGCCATGATGACCTCTGTTCTTGTAAGCCCTGATGGAAAATTCGAATACGAAGCTAGTCACGGAACAGTACAGAAACACTATTACCGCTACCTCAAAGGTGAAAAAACTTCTACAAACCCTGTAGCAACAATCTTTGCCTGGACTGGTGCTCTTGCAAAACGCGGTGAACTGGACGGAACTCCTGAACTTGTAGACTTTGCAAAGAAACTTGAAAAAGCAACTTTGGGAACAATCGAAGACGGTTACATGACAGGGGACATTGCCCGCATTGCAAACCCACCTGCAAAGAAAATCTTGAACTCCTGGGAATACATTGCAGAAATTCGAAAACGATTGGAGAAAATGCTCTAGAGCTGGAAGCGCAGCTTCCAGGGAAGCAGGCTTTGCCTGCGGCGAGTACATTGCTGCCATTCGTGAACGATTGGAAGCAAGTCTGTAAGCAATAAAAACGGCGCCCATATGAAGTGCACCCCTAAAGTTGGACAAATAAAGTTCAATTTTAGGAGGTGCATTT
>JAKSTP010000026.1 GCA_024402505.1 Treponema sp. | reverse complement strand
GATATATCTGGAAGACTCACATAGCGTCAGAATTAAAAATTGCCCGAGAAGAGGGACTTGAACAGGGCCTTGAACAGGGACGTGAACAGGGACGTGCAGAGGGACATGCTCGTGGCAAGGAAGAAGGTTTTGAACTTGGCAAGGCTGAAACCATGAAAGCTTATGAAGATAAAATAAAAGAGCTTGAAGAAAAACTTGCTAAATATGAATCAGTTGAATAAAGTGTTTTTAGAAATGTAATAATTTTATTCTATTCAGTAACAATACTTGAAAAAAAAAGGAGGCTCCGAAGAGTCTCCTTTTTCTGTTTAATCTTTTAACTAACCGTTAGATTAGAAAGAGATTTTACATGTGAAGTCGAGGTGACCTTTGTACATGTATCCTTTTGGACAAACTTCGGCTGTTTCATAGTCAACAGAGAATGTTGTGTATGGAACGAATCCATCGAAATCTACACCACAGTAGAATTTCTGTGCATTGAGTTCGTATTCAGACTGATTTTTGTCAGATACTTTTACAAGGTCATCGTGGAATACAACAGCTACTTTTGGAGTAATTGTTTTTCCATCAAGGTCGATAGCATATTTTGCTTCTGCAGTAATTGTTTTTACAGGTGTGCAGTCAACAGTTTCCTTGTGTTTGTATTTAATAGCTTCGTCGAAAACTTTACCTTCAACTTTTGCTGTGTTGATAGCATTTTCAAGAAGGAGTTCTGCACCGAATGTAAGGTTAGGTACCAGTGTTGCAGAATCCCATACACCAACAAGAACATCACCCATGAAAGTGTTTAATTTAGCATTGTTTTTATCATCACCCCAGAAGTTTCCAACAACATTTGACATTCTCAAAGCAACAGATGCACCATCAGATACTTTCTGTTCAATGTATTTGATGTTTGTACCCTGTTTTTCAGCACCCCATCCAAAGAGGACAGCAGCAACTGCTTCAGTATTAGCTACATATCCTGTAATGCCAGTTATTGGTTCTGCAATTTTTCCCTGTGCCCATGTAGCAGCAACCTGAGGTTTCAAATAGAATTTGTCTGTAAGACCAAGTTTGTATTCTACTTTTCCAAAGAGCTGAATATCTGATTCATCTCCATCCTGGAGCTTGTGATCAACAGTGAAATCTTTTGATACACCAAGAGCAACACCAAGGTTTTCTACCATATCAAATGTTACTTTAATAGATGCAGCATATTTGTCTGAATATTTGTCACCCCAAGATGTTTTTGCATCTGGATCTGCGTACCATGGAGTACCTTGAAGTGAACGGAAGTCAACTTCTGCAGAGAAAACATTGTCCATTTTGTATCCAACTGTAATACCCTGAGTAGCATCTGTACCTACAGCAGCAACAGCTCCCCATTTATTAGTACCGTCTGTTGAACGTGTAGCGAGAACTGGTTCGAATCCACCTACAGTTGTGTGTCCTGCTTTGATTCCAACCCAAGCTGGACCAATATGAAGAATAGCTTTTTCTACTGATGGAGTAGGAACAGTGAAAGAACCACCTTTTTCTACATCAACACCACCTGCTTTAATTTCAATTTCTCCCCATACAGAAGCATCAGAAGAAGTTGCTTTTGTTCCTTCGTCCAAGAAATGAATTTTCAATGCAACATCAGTGTCATTCTTGAAACCAGTAGTTCCTCTATCAAGGTCAATACCCCAGGATACTGAAGCACTACCGTTGAAGTCTACTACATTAATGTTCATTACTGGATTAGCAAACATTGCAGTTGCCATTGCCAATGCAGCAACGATTGATACGATTTTTTTCATTTTAAAAAAATCCTCCCTTTAAAGTGAAATCTTGTTTTGGCGATAAATGAGGAAACAACTTAAATAATGAGGCTTTTTATGATTTATGGTTATGTTCGAGTAAGTACAGATAAGCAAACTGTGGAAAATCAGCGGTTTGAAATTATGAGATTTGCAGAAGAGAAGGGGATTAAGATTGACCGGTGGATTGAAGAGACTATAAGCGGCACTGTTGATCCGGAAAAGCGGCTTTTGGGAAGGTTGATTGTGCATATGAAAAAAGATGATGTTCTTGTATGTTCGGAACTTTCAAGGCTGGGGCGAAATATGTTTATGATCATGACTGTACTTAATGAAATGCTCAGACGAAATATCAAGATTATGACAGTAAAAGAAAAGTATGAACTTGGTGATGATATATTAAGTAAGGTTCTGGCATTTTCCTTCAGTATATCAGCGGAAATAGAAAGAACTTTGCTGTCACAGCGTACAACTGAATCTTTAAGGCGGCTTAAAGCGGAAGGAAAACATCTGGGGCGGCCCAAAGGAAGATGTAATGACAGTTACAAATTGACTGGACGGGAGATGGATATAATAAATATGAAGAAATCCGGAAAAACAGTGCATCAGATTTGTGAGTACTTTGATGTTTCTACAGGTACCTTGTACTCTCATCTGAAAAGAGAGGGAATATATGGCAGTATATGGTAGATAACGGTTGAAAATTACTACCATATATAAGATAATTAACTAACATGTTAAAGTATCTTATTAAAATAATTAAGCTATTGAACTCAAATTCAAAGGCATCACAAGTTGCAAACTCGTTTTGCGTAGGACTGGTTTTGGGTCTTATGCCAAAGGGAAATCTGCTGTGGTTTATTCTTTTTGTGTTCTTCCTTTTTGTCAGATTTCAAAAATCCTGCTACGGGCTTATGATTCTAGTTGGATCTCTTGTATCACCTTTGATAGACCCATATTTTGATCAACTTGGCTACCTGATTCTTACTTACGAACCTATGGAACCATATTTTTCTGCCTTACTTGATGTACCATTCGTAGGATTTACACGATTTAACAACACGGTAGTTTGCGGTTCACTTGCCGGATCACTTATCTGCTATATTCCGGTGTTTTTAATTGCATACGGAATTATTCGGCTTTGGAGACGTTTTGTGGCACCAAAACTGAATCAACTTAAGATTGTAAAAGCACTTTACAACATCCCGCTTATCTCAAAAATTGCAAAAATGCTTACGGAGGAAGACTAATGGATAAAGAATTAGAAAAGAAATCCGTAAGTGAAAAAGAAGTTGGAAAAAAGACCCCAAAAACGCTTCCAATGAAAAAAGCTCCTAAAATGTTTAAAAAGACATACCGGGAGAAAAAATTCAAAAAGAAGATTCTTAAAAAAATTTATATTCCAAGTGATCTTGCCCTGGTTAAATCAGTTTATTCTTTGGAAACTGATGCAAAAGGCCGTAAAATCTATGTAAATAATCTGGATCGCAAACTGGAAACTGCCAAAATCAAGCGTCTTAAGGTTGTGGCAAAGCAAATCAAAAAAAATAAAAAGGGAATCCGCGTTCTGCCATTGATAATTACGGCAGCAGTTCTTGCTTTTGTATTTACTGTGGTTCTTACTTTTAAGAATGTAGTGGTAAAAAAAGGAATCGTTTATGGCATGCAAAAAGTTTTCCAGGCCAAAACCGATGTTCAGAAGGTAGATGTTTCATTTTTAGACTCTTACATCAAAATTAACGGACTTGCCCAGGCAAATAAAGACAGTCCAATGACAAATATTTTCCAGATTGATGAAATTAACCTGGATTTTAATCTTACTGAACTTTTGAAAGGAAAATTCTACGCAGAAAAAATTGCCGTGGAAGGTGTGGCAATTGGAACAGAACGAAAGACCAGCGGTGAACTTCCTGCATCTGTAAAAAAAGAAAAAACTAAGGAAAGTGAATTAAACAAACAGATGAAAGTGGCTCAGGAAAAACTTACAGTGGCTGCTCAAAACGAGCTTAGATCTATGTTTGATAAATTTAATCCTGAAAATATTCTTTCTGATATGCAATACAGTCTAAAATCTCCTGAACTGGCCAAAACTCTTACAAAAGACGTGCAGGAAAAAGTAGAGAAGTGGGCTGCTGTGCCGGGACAGATTGAAAAGGATTACAATGAATTTTCCAAAAGTGTAGCGACGGTCCTGAATACAGACTGGAACAACATTACAGATCTTGTACAGATTAAAAATACAATTGATGCCATTACAAAGTCTATCAATGATGGAAAGGCACTTTCTGAAACTGTAAATCATACTATAAATGAAGTTAAAGCCGACAGTATGCTTGTAAAAACTTACGGTGAACAGGTGGCTCAGGCTGTAACAGAAGATGCAACTCTTGTTGATAATAAAATCAAAGAAATAAAGGCGCTTTACTCGGTAGATGGCGTTAGAAAAGTAATGAACGATTCTGTTGAGTCACTTATCTATCAGCTTTCAGGTAAATATTATCCTTATGTACAGAAAGCACTGGAGACTGCAAAATCCATTCAGGCAAAACCAAAAGAGCCAAAAAAAGAAAAAAAAGCTTCCATTGAACGCTTAAAGGGGCGCAATATTTACTATAAAAAGGACACTGTTCCAAAACTTCGTATTGATGAAGTGGCTGCTTCCGGTTATGAAAAAGGAACTAATTCACTTTTGTTCAGTGGTTCTGTAAAAAATATTTCCAGTGATCAGAATATGACCGGAAAACCTTCACTTATCAACGCTGATTTTAAAGTTATGGGGCACCCGAATAAAGCCGCAGTTGTAGTTGATGTTCGTGATAATTCTACTGCGCCAATGGTTTCTGCTGATTATGATGGAAAAGACTGGATTATTAATGCTGATGCCGGTGCTTTTGCTTTGAAATCTACTTCCGAGATTATGGCAAAACTTTCGGCTGAAAATGACGGTTCTTTCTCTCTTGGCGGAACACTGGATATGGCTGTTTCTGAAATGACCGGAATGGATCTTGGAAATGAAATGGTAAACAGAGTATATCAGAAAGCTCTTGCTAAAGTTGACCGCCTTACTATTGGATTTACATGCTACAAAGAAAAAGATGATTATCTTAAGGTTAGACTGGACAACCCTGAACTGCTTGGAAAACAGCTTTCCGAACCTGTTATTAAAGCCTTTACGGAAGAAGTGGAAATCTTTGTTAATGAAGCAAAAGAAAGAGTTAAAGCTTTACTTTCGGAACGCACAAATGGTCTTTCTGATCAGCTTTTAAAATTCTCCAGCATGGAAGAACTTTTGAATGCACAGAAAAACAACCTTGCAGCACTGGAAAAACAGCTGGAAGAAAAGCGAAATGAACTTGAAGCTCGTGTAAAAGCTCAGGCTACCGAAAAAATAAACCAGGTAGCAGAAGAATCAAAAAAACAGATGGAAGCTCAGGCCAAAGAAACCATGAAGGATGTTGGAAATAACCTGAAAGGTCTGTTTCGTTGAAAATTGGACTGATTGTTGGTATAATAGAACTATGTTTGATGTAAAAGACACTGACTTTTTTGATATGGAAGACGCCGCTTTTGATACAATCATCGAAAACGACATTTCTTTCACTGGAAATATGAAATTCGTAAAACCAATGCTTATCCGCGGTACTATAAAAGGCACCATTACATCGGAAAGTGATCTGGTTATTGATACCGGTGCAGAAATCACCGCAGATATTAAAGCTTCCCGGGTTCTTATTAAAGGGATTGTAAAGGGAAATGTTGAAGCTGAAAATCTGGTTTTCGTGACTGCAAAAGGTTCTTTGGACGGTGATATTACCACAAAAAAAGTTGTACTTGAACCGGGCTGTCTTTTCTCCGGTAAATGTACCATGCTTAAGGCATAAGGACGAAATATGAAAAAACTGGTTCTTCTTATACTTTTTTCCATCAGCATTTCATTTGCTTTTTCTCAGGCACAGGATGCACTGGTTCTTTATCATAACGGTAAATATGCCGAAGCCATTGCTGTTTGCGAGCAGGAACTTGTAGACACACCGGGCCGCATTGAATCTTATGTTGTAATGTGCTGGGCTCTGGTAAAAAACCGCCAGTACAATGAAGCAGAAATCCGTGCTGAAGAAGGCCTTAAGCTTAGTCCATATGATCTTCGTCTGATTGAAATTCTAGGTGAGGCAAAATACTACCTTGGCAAAAATAACGGCGCCATGGAACAGTTTCAGAAATACGTAGCATCTGCTCCGGAAAATGGATCACGTTCCGGTATGGCATACAAACTCATGGGTGAAATCTACATTAAGCAGCAGAAATATCACCATGCCGACATTGCACTCTCCTGTGCTGTAAAACGAGAACCTCTTATGGACACCTGGTGGGTGCGTGTTGGTTATGCCCGTGAAATGGCCGGAAATTACCGGGAAAGTATGCAGGCTTATGAAGAAGCACTGCGCTTGAATTCGTCAAACATTGATGCAAGCAGTGGCCGTGAACGTGTTGCCAAAAAACTCTAGTCTTTCTTCCATTAAAATACGATTTGAGACTCTTGGATGCCGCCTGAACCAGATTGAAAGTGAGGCGGCTGCAAGTTTTTTTACGGATCTTGGATTTTCTGTAGAAATGGAAGGTCTTTCTGCAAAAACAGCCGCCGACCCGGCAATTTATCTTTTTGTGGTAAATACCTGTGCCGTTACTCAAAAAGCTGAACAGAAAGCCCGCCGATTAATCCGACTTATGCTGAAAAATTTTCCAAAGGCAGCAGTTCTTGTTACAGGGTGTTACGCCCAGCTCAGCGCGGAAGATCTTTGTGCCATGGATTCAAGAATCTGCGTTTTGAAAGGACAGCTTAAAAGTCGTATAGAAAAAGCGCCTGAAATTCTTGCAGATTTTCTAAAAAAAAGTCCCTGGAACCCTTCGGAATTTGCTCTTCATCTTACAAAAACTCTTGAATCACTTCCTGTAGAAAAACCAGGTTTTCCTGAAAACTCATTTAAACTTTCTACAGATTCATTTATTGCACATTCAAGATCCTCCTTAAAAATTCAGGATGGCTGCAATAATAACTGCTCCTACTGCACAATAAACATTGCCCGGGGGCACAGCGTTTCTCTTGATGTTCAGACCGTCCTTGAAAGGGTAAAGGCTTTGGAAAAAGCGGGGCAGAGTGAAATTGTAATTACCACTGTAAACATCGGTCAGTATAAAGGTGCCTGGAAGGGCGATTTTTTGAATTTTACGGAACTTTTAAAACTTTGCCTTGAAATTACTTCTACAATCCGTTTCCGAATTTCAAGCCTTTATCCAGAAGTGGTTGATGATGAGTTTTGTAAGGTGATTCAAAATCCCCGTGTTCAGCCACACTTTCATATTTCTGTTCAAAGTGGAAGTGATTCGGTTCTAAAAGCTATGAACCGCCGTTATAAAAGTGCCGATGTTGCAGAAGCCTGCAGAAGACTCCGTGCTGCAAAGAAAAATCCTTTTATTGCCTGCGACCTGATTACAGGTTTTCCCGGCGAAACAGATGAATGTTTTGAAGACACATTGAACCTTGCAAAAGCCTGCGGTTTTACCTGGATTCACGCTTTTCCATATTCGGAGCGCCCTGGAACTGCGGCCATTCACTTTAAAAACAAGGTGCCTCAGAATGTAAGTGGTCAGCGTGCCCAAAAACTTACTGATTTTGCCATCAGCTCAAAAATCAATTATATAGAAGAAAACATTGGGAAAGAGCTTTTTGCCGTCCTTGAACTGAACCGCACTCCAAAAATTATTTCTGTTGAAGGCCGAAAAACAAGGATTTATCATGCCGTTACAGAAAATTTCCTTCATGTAGAAATTTCTGTTCCTGAAGAAGATGCAGAAAAGATTAAGAAGGCTGCAGTCCTTGTAAAAATTACAGAAGTAATGGAAGAAAATCTTAGAAAGGGCGGCGAACTTGAATGCCGCGGTCAGCTTATTTTGCCATAAAAACAGCGGATTATTGGTTTATTTTACGCTGAAAAAGGCCAATTCTGTTTTCCAGAAGAAAAGACTGTCTTTACAGGCATTTTCAAGAATCTTAACAAGTTTTTCTGTATCGTCTTTTCCAACTGCTTCGAAAATAGTTTTTCCGTAAAGTGATGCAGATGGATTAAACCATTTTTGAATATCAAAAGTTGTGATGCGGCGTCGTTCCATAAAACTTTCGGAATGAGAAGAAACTGCCAGATTTGCTTTAGTAAAGGTTTTGTTGATAAAGTCCATATCCCAGGCAAAAAGAGACTGATTTTCGTCATTGAAGAATTTTTCTTCGGCTTCTTCCATTTTTGAAAGTGCATCAATAAACTCTTCCGGGATTGAATCGTTGAAAATCTGTTTTTTGAAAAGGGCCGAAAGTCTTTGTCCGCCTCTTGGGATTTTCTGGCAGATGTTCAGTCTTGACTCTTCTGAAATAAATTTATCATTTTTTGCCCGAAGATAATCTTCTGTAAAGGTTGCAATTTCTTCTTTTGAAGTGAAGGGATCAATAAAATAAAGGCGGTCAAAAACGTTTCCTTTATTAAAAAGCACCTTCAGATTCTGGTAAATGCCCCCATCAACACGGGTTTCAAGAAGAGGACGGTCAAGGCTTTCCAGAGTGCGGGAATATTGTTCAAGAATCTGTTTCCCGTCTTTTGTTTTACAAAGGCCGCAGGTAAGGCCTTCAGGCGTGTTACGGCAGATTTCCCACAGCAAAAGACCGTTATCGGCATTCCACACAAGACTTACAAAATGGCGCTTAATGTCACTTTCCTTAATAAGAGTGTCACGAATTTTAAGAAGAAGTTCTGCTTTGTTAGAATCAAGACGGCTTCTCCAGTAATGGTCGGCCTTTGATAAAAGACTGTCTTTCTTTTTATCTTCCGGACTGAATGTAAGGTTTTCGGCAGAATCCTTTGTATTGAAATGCTCAGAAATCCACCATTCGGAAACGGCACTTTCACCAAACTCTGAAAGGGAAAGTCCGTCTTTTGCACCGGCAGAATCCTTTTGATTTCCCAAAAGCTGTGCAATCTGAAGTTCACGGCGTTTTAGTACATCGTCGCGGATGGTATTTTCGTAACCCTGTGTGCTTGGTGTAAAAAAAACTCTTCCCGAAAGTGAATCAGGCAGATACTGCTGTGCTACCCAGTGATCCCGGTAGGCATGTGGATAAAGGTATCCTGAGCCATGACCAAAACCTTCTGCGTCCCGGCTGGCATCTTTTAAGTGATTTGGAACTTCTGCATCTTCCTGTTCAACGGCGTGAAGTGCATCAAAAAAGGCCATGGAAGAATTTGATTTTGGTGCTGTACTTAAATAAAGGGCAGCGTGGGCCAGAAAATATCGGCCTTCAGGAAGTCCAACCCGGTCAAAGGCTTTGGCACAGCTTTCAACAACGGAAATTGCGTATGGATCGGCAAGGCCCGTGTCTTCGCAGGCAGAAATAAGCAGGCGGCGGAAAATAAAATGAGGATCTTCCCCTGCGGCACACATTCGTGCAAGCCAGTACATGGCAGCGTCAGGATCACGTCCACGAAGAGATTTTATAAATGCACTTATAATATCGTAATGATAGTCACCGTCCCGGTCGTAAAGAACAACTTTTTTCTGAATGGATTCTTCCGCCGTTTCAAGAGTGATGTGAATTGTGCTTCCCAAAGGAGGTTCTGGTGGTTCACTTTTGGGATTCCATTTTTCAGGTGTAGTTTCTACTGCCAGTTCCAGGGCGTTTAAAAGTGAACGAGCGTCTCCATTGGCAGTTTCTACAAGATGTTCCAGAGCTCCTTCTTCAAATGTAACCTTGTAGTTTCCATAACCACGCTCTTTATCGGAAACAGCCTGTTTTGCGGCTTTAAAAAGATCGTCGGCGGTAAGTGGTTTTAACTGAAAAACCCTTGAACGGCTTACAAGGGCCTTGTTTACTTCAAAAAATGGATTTTCGGTTGTGGCACCAATAAGAATGATTGTACCGTTTTCTACCCAAGGCAAAAGAGCGTCCTGCTGGCTTTTGTTCCAGCGGTGAACTTCATCTACAAAAAGGATTGTGCGCCTTGAATAAAGTTTAAAATAATCGTCGGCCTGTTTAATGCTGTTGCGAATATCCTGAACACCTGTAAGAACTGCATTCAGGGTGATGAAATTTGATTTTGTGTGATTGGCAATAACTCTGGCAAGAGTGGTTTTCCCGCTGCCAGGAGGTCCGTAAAAAATAACTGAAGTAAGCTGATCGGCTGCAATGGCGCGGCGGAGAAGGCGGCCTTTTCCTACAATATGATCCTGCCCGATGTATTCATCAAGGTTTCGCGGTCTCATTCGGGCCGCTAGAGGTTCGGAAGAAGTTTTTACCGCTTCAAATAATGATTCCGCCATTGGTAAGCCGATTTATCCTTTTATTCCCTGTTCCAGTTTCCGCGGCTAGGTTCGTAACTCCAAAGACAGATGTTTTTGAATGTTCCGCCCGATCCTGTAAAATCAACACCGGCGTAAATACAGCCTTCTGTGTCGGAAAGTGATGAATCTACTGAAAGAAGACATTTAACTTCGTAAACTTTAGAGATGGCCGATTCTGCGTTGGTAGAGAAGTGAACTACAGTAGTTGGAACTCCACTTGCATCAAGGCGAACCTTTTTAATGCCCTGGCTGGTTCCTACAATAAGCTCGTTTCCGCAAACTGCAAGACTGAGAACACTTGCTTTAAGTTCCAGAGAGGTGGGGTTAAAATCAGTTCCGTTGGTGCTGTATTCGATTTCCCCATAGCTGTCACTTGATTTATAAAGTATTGTGCCGTTTGTTGTGATTGCAGAGGTTTTGTGGAAAACTGGAGTGCTGTTGAATGCAGCAACACCGTAGTATTCTCCGCCAACATCATTGGCTAAATCATTAACGTTATAAGTCTTTTTATCTGTAAATGTAATGAAAGCATCCTGTGATCCACCTTCTTCATTTGTACAGAAAATAGTTTTTGGACTTTTTCCGGAAACCTTAATTTCCTCCCAAGTCTGACTTCCCTTTGAAAGTGCATTTGCGATAGTAGTTTTGTAAAGCTTTCGACCGGCAAGTTCAATATCATCTTTTGATTCATAATATTCTGTCATGATATAAACGTTATTTGAATCAGCAGCAACCTGAATAATCTTTTCGCCTGAAAAAACTCGGTTCATGGCATCATACTTTACTGTAGAAAAGTTTGAAATTTCGCAGGCATACCAGTCAGAGTTTTCTGATGTAGCATTAAGCTGGCTGAAACAGAGAATGCCTGTTGCTGCAAAAAGATATTCTTTCCCGTTGGCAGAAACACGGGCAAGGTGAGAAATGCTTCCTACAACACTTGCGTCATTAAGTTTTACTTCTTTTCGGATATCGTTGAAAACAGGATTGAAACAGCCTGTGAAGAGGGCAGCGAAAGTAAGAATTATTGAAAGTGAAAGAATCTTTTTCATATTATAGTCCTTTTTGAATCAATTTGATTAGAAATGGTATCGGGCGCTGATTGTTGGCATAAGGAAATGTCCGTCATCATAAACGGATTTGCCATCATCATCTTTTGTCCATTCCGGCTGCCACATATAGCCTACTGTAAGACCGAAAGACCAGCTTTCAGAAGCACGGAAGAAAGCACCTGCTCCACCGCGAACTACAAGACCTGGAAAATAGGAGTTGTTCTGGCAGGATGTATAGCAGATACCAACACCAAGATTCAGAGGGAATTCAAAACGATCCCAGAGAAACTGATAGGTTGCACCGAAGGTGAGTGGAATTGTGGTAAGAACGTTTCCACCAATAGTTGCATTGAAGATGGCACTGATTTCACCTCCAATGGACAGTTCTGGTGTAAGGAAACGGTAGTAGGCCAATTCAGCTCCGCCACCAAAAATAAGATTCTGTCCGAAATTAAGTGGAACTACAGGCTGAAGGGATACTTTAAGAAACTGGTCTCCACGGCCGTATGTTTCGTATGTAAATTCATCTTCTGCTTCAGGAGATGAACTGTTTTGAGCGGTAAGGGCAGCAGCAGAAAAAAGCAGTGCCGCAGCAAGAATAATGATTTTTTTCATGAAATTTTCCTTTTTATTTTCTATTATAATAACGGTTTTTGTACCTAAATTCAATTAAATAGAAAACCCTGTTTCCTGAGTAAAGTTACTAGAAAATTTGTTGTTTTTCTCGAAATATTTTTGTATACGAACTTTATTTTCTCATGCTATAATAAAAAATCATATATTTTTTTAGGGAACTAGAATGAATAAAACTTTACGTAACACTTTAATCGGCGTAGCAGTCGTTGTTTTGTTAATCGTTTTACTTAATCTGATTCCTGATAAAAACTACTCCAGCAAATATGAAGGCTTTGATTTGACTTCATCTGCAGGCACAGTAGACCGTTCAAGTACTTACAAACAGTATTTGAATGATCACAAAGCTGCAGGAAAACCAACTTCAGTTATTGAAGTAAATGTTGCAGATTATGATGAATCTTCAACAGGTGTAAAACTGGAAGCAAGTTATCAGGGTAAGAACAACGTACTTGTTACAGAAGATGGATCTTTCGTTCAGTGGACTGTTAATGTTCCGACCGAAGGTTTTTACAACATGGAAATGGAATATATTGCCGTTCCGTCCAGAAACGTTAACATGGAGCGTATTCTGTACATCAACGGTGAAGTGCCATTTACTGGTGCTGATCTCCTTTCTTTCCAGCGTCTTTGGAAAGATGGTGGAGAAATCCGTACCGATAACCGCGGTAACCAGATTCGTCCAACACAGATGGAAATCTACGACTGGCAGACAGTTCCTTTCAAAAGTGATTCTGGATACGAAGTTGATCCTTATCAGTTCTATTTTAAGAAAGGTGTAAATACAATCGGTTTCAAAGCAACAAATGAACCTGTTGCAATCAAATCAATTAAAATCAAACCGGTTGAAGTAATCGATACATATGAACAGTATCTTGCAAAACAGAAATCAAAACCGGAAAGCTATAAGGCTACTGATGTAACCGTACGCGTACAGGGTGAAGACTCTATCCGTCGTTCTGATCCTTCTTTGTTTGCCCGTTATGACCGTTCTTCTGCCGTAACAGAACCTTATTCTATCGACCGTACAGTTTTCAACTACATTGGTGGTGAATCATGGAAGGCACCAGGCCAGTGGATTGAATGGGAAATGAATGTTCCTGAAGACGGATGGTATCAGATTTCGTTCCAGGCACGACAGCTTTATCAGCGTGGTTACATTTCGGCTCGTTCTGTTTATATCGATGGAGAAATCCCATTTGACGGACTTAAAAACATTGGTTTCAACTACAGCACAGACTGGAAACTGATTACTCTTTCTGATTCTGACAAAAATCCATATAAGTTCTACCTTTCAAAAGGTACTCACGTAATCAAAATGGAAGCTACTTTGGGTGACATTGGTCCTCTTATCAGTGAACTTGAAGACAGTATTTACCGTTTGAACGTAATTTACCGAACTCTTATGGTTCTTACAGGTACACAGCCTGATGCTTACCGTGATTATCACATTGACAAAGTTTATCCTGATGAAGTAGAGGCTATGAATATTGAATCAAAACGCCTTTACAAGATTGTTGATGAATTTGTAAAAGTTACAGGCCAGAAATCTGATAAGGTTGCTCCTGCTCAGACTCTTGCAGTTCAGCTTGAACAGTTCTATAAAAATCCGGACAAGATTACAAAATCTTTCCAGAACTTCAAGGATAACGTTACATCTCTTGGTACATCACTTTTGAGCCTTACAGAATGTAAACTTGATATCGACTTTATTCAGTTGGACAGTGTAAACGATCAGCCTAAGGCAAGAAAAACAAACTTCTTCCTTAATGCAAAACATGAAATTGTATCTTTCGTAACTTCATTCTTTGTAGATGCATCTATGCTTGGTGATGTTTACGATGAAGGTGATGAACATCTTATTGAAGTATGGATTGTAACTGGTCGTGATCAGAGCCAGATTCTTAAAAATATGATTGATGATTCCTTCTCTCCTGCAACTGGAATCCACGTAAACGTTAAACTTATTAATATTGATGCTCTTTTGAATGCCGTAGTTGCCGGAAAAGGTCCTGATGTTGTTGTTTCTTGTGACGTTTCAAAACCTGTTGATTACGCTCTTCGTCATGCCAACGTAAACTTGATGCAGTTCCCTGATGCTGAAGAAGTATTCAAACGCTTTAAGCCAAGTTCTTACGAAGCATATTCTTACGATGGCGGTGTTTATGGTATTCCTGAAACAACTACTTTCAACCTTTTGTTCTATCGTAAAGATATTCTTGAGCAGCTTGGTGTTGAAGTTCCTCAGACTTGGGAACAGTTGATTGAAATCCTGCCAACAATCCAGGGAAACAACCTTGAAGTTGGTATTCCTTACCCAAGCATTCAGGTTCCAGACATGTCTACATTCTATGCAATGGTATATCAGAATGGTGGAAGTGTTTACAACGAACGTGGAACAAAAACAGCAGTTGATTCTGAAGCCGGTGTTTCTTCCTTCAAACTTTACACAAGCCTCTTCAACAGCTACGGACTTCCTGTAGTTTACGACTTTGTAAGCCGCTTCCGTTCAGGTCAGATGCCTATTGGTATCGTAAACTACCAGACATACAATACTCTGGTTGTTTCAGCTCCTGAAATTCACGGTTTGTGGGACTTTACTCTTCTTCCAGGTACAATGAAAGTTGATAAAAACGGCAACACTTACATTGACCGCACAACAACAACTGGTGGCGTTTGTTCTATGATGATCAACAAATCTGTTGAAAAGAACATTGAAACTGATGCTGTAACTGACGGACTTGGTTCTGCAAAAGCCGGCGACAAAGAAAGTGTTCGATCAAGAAACGATGCTGCTTATAAACGAAACCAGACTCGTATGAACGACTCCTGGGAATTCATGAAGTGGTGGACATCAACAGAAGCTCAGGTTCGCTTTGGACGTGAAATGGAAGCCGTTATGGGTGCATCTGCCCGTCATCCAACTGCCAACATTGAAGCTTTGCAGCAGCTTTCATGGAGTTCTGATCAGGTTAAGATTCTTCTTGCTTCTCTTGAAGATTCAAAAGGTGTTCCAGAAGTTCCAGGTAGCTACTACACTAACCGCCATATGGTAAACAGTATCCGTGTTGTAGTTGCAGAAAAAGATGATCCACGTGAAGTTCTTATTGAATACTCACGTAAGATTAATGACGAACTTACCAAAAAACGACAGGAATTCAACCTGCCAACGGAGTAGAAATATGAGTGATATGTTATATAAGTACAAACAAAAGCGGTCACTCCAGTTCCGCGATGCCCTGCACAATGCAAAACAGATGAAAGTTTGTTATCTGTTCCTTCTGCCTTTTGCAGCGCTCTTCATTACTTTCAATATTCTGCCTGTTATTAACGCCATGTATTATAGTTTTACAAACTTTAATATTCTGGAAAAAGCAGAATTCATTGGATTCAGAAACTATCTGAACCTGTTCCTGGAAGATGAAGTTTTCACTATTGCCATTAAGAATACATTCCTTATTGCAGTTATTACTGGTCCAGTTGGATATATTCTGGCATTTATTGTTGCCTGGCTTATCAACGAACTTCCAAAATGGCTGCGTGCTGTAGTAGTTTTGTTCTGCTACTCACCATCTATTGCCGGTTCTGCTTATACAGTTTTCGGTATTTTGTTCCGTGATGATGCTACAGGTTGGGTTAACGCATGGCTTATTAAAATGGGTATTATCAATGCTCCAATTCTGTTCTGGACAAACCCACACAATGTTATGAAAGTTCTTATTCCAATCATTTTGTGGATGAGTCTTGGTACAGGGTTCCTTGCTTTCGTAGCCGGTCTTAAAGGTATTGAACAGTCTCAGTACGAAGCCGGATATATTGACGGTATTCAGAACCGATGGCAGGAATTGTGGTTTATTACACTTCCTAACATGAAACCAATGCTTTTGTTCGGTGCAGTTATGCAGATTACAACAGCTTTCAACGTTTCTGATGTTCCTCGTGTTCTTGCTGGTTACCCTTCATCAGATTACGCTGCCCGTACTGTTGTTACTCACTTGTTTGACCACGGTTTCAGCCGATTCGAAATGGGTTATGCTTCGGCTATTGCCGTAGTTTTGTTCCTTACAATGATTATTTGTAATAAGATTATCCAGTCTCTGTTGAACAGAGTTGGACACTAAGGAGGATAGGAATGGCTAGAAAAAGAAGACCTAATCGCTCCGTTGGTGGTGATATCGGATTGTTTATTGTAGTATTGCTCTTTGCCCTGGTAATGGCATTTCCGCTGTTCTACAATATTTTCCAGTCACTTAAACCTTTGGATGAATTATTCCGATTCCCTCCAACAGTTTTCCCAAGAAACCCAACTTTGGACAACTTTGGTGACCTTCTGGTTACTATGAGTCAGTCCTGGGTTCCATTCTCAAGATACATTTTCAATACTGTATTTGTTACAGCAGTTGGAACTGTTCTTCACGTAATTATTGCATCAATGGCAGCTTACGTTCTGGCAAAATACCGCTTCCCTTTGGGTAACGGATTCTTCCGTCTGGTAGTTGTTTGTTTGATGTTCAACGGTTACGTTATTAGTATTCCACAGTATTTGATTATGTGTCGTCTGCACATTGTTGATACTTACATGGCAATGATTCTTCCTGCCTGTGCTGCTCCAATCGGTCTGTTCCTTATGAAACAGTTCATGGAAAGCTTCCCAATGTCAATCATTGAAGCTGCCAAAATCGACGGTGCTCACGAATGGACAATTTTTAGTCGCCTTGTAATGCCTAACGTAAAACCAGCTTGGCTTACAATCAGTATTTATTCTGTAACCGGACTTTGGAATAACCCGGCACATACAATCATCTATACAGAAAATAAAAAGATGCTGAACTACGCCTTGTCTCAGATTCAGGCCGGTGGTGTTGCCCGTACAGGTCAGATGGCAGCCGTTACAGTCTTCACAATGATGGTACCTATCATCATGTTCGTTCTTTCACAGAGTCAGATCATGGAAACCATGGCTACATCAGGTCTCAAGGATTAGTATTATGAAAAAGATTATTGTAACAATTGTATCATTATTATTAATCTGTGCTTCAGCTTTTGCAAAAGGTGATTCTTACATCTACGATTACTGGGGACAGCCTGAAAGATCACCAGATACTTACCGGGTATCAAGTGTTCTTTATGCCGATAACCTGGGACTTGATGTTCCTCTCAAGAATCCACAGGGACTTTTTGCCTATGAAGACAAACTTTACCTTCTGGATTCAGACAACAACCGCATTGTAGAACTGAAATACAACGAAGATAAAACACTTACTCTAAAACGCATTATTACAGAATTTAATGCACCTGAAGGAATTGTTAATACTTTTGCTTCTCCAAGAGATCTTTACATCAATGAAGACGGTTCCTGGTTTGTTGCTGATACAAACAATGCCCGTGTTGTAAAACTGGACAAAGATTTGAACTACATTGTTTCTTTCACAGAACCAGACGATCCAAACTACGAAAAAGGAAAGACATTCCTTCCTGAAAAAGTAGTTGCCGATACAAAAGGCCGTGTTTACATTCTTGCCAAAAACCTGAATCAGGGATTCCTTAAATATGAATACGACGGTTCATTTACAGGTTACTTTGGTGCCAGCGAAGTTGTAGTTGACTGGGCACTTGTAATCAGAAAGAAACTTGCTACCCGTGCTCAGCGTGAACAGATGGAATCATTTGTTCCTACTGAATATTCAAATGTTTACATTGACAATGAGGGCTTCCTTTTTGCCGTAATGCGTACTTTTGATGAAAACGATGTTGCAAAAGCAAAACCTATCCGCCGTCTTAATGCACTTGGTAAAGATATTCTGATTAAAAACGGTGAATTCGATCCTATTGGTGATGTTATTTGGGCAAATGCCGGTGGTGCTAAAGGTCCTGCCCGTTTCTCTGATATTACCGTTCTTGACAACGATGTTTACATTGCAATGGACGAAACTCGTGGCCGTCTTTTCGGATACAACAGCCAGGGACAGATGCTCTTTGGTTTTGGTGGAAAGGGTAGTATTGATGGTTATTTCCGAAACCCAACAGCTATTGAACACTTTGGTTATGACATCTTCGTTCTGGATGGATTGAATGCTTCTATTACAGTGTTCACTCCAACTGAGTTTGGAAATATGATTTACCAGGCTACTGAACACTATGCCTGCGGTGAATATGATGAAGCTGCAGCAGTATGGGAAAAGGTTCTTAAGATCAACGGAAACTACGATCTTGCCTATATTGGTCTTGGTAAAGCTTACACCCAGCAGAAACGCTATAAGGAAGCTATGGACTACCTGAGACTTAAACGCTCACGCCGTCTTTATTCAAAAGCTTTCAAGTATTACCGCAAAGCAATTATCGAAAAATACGTCGGACTTTTTGGTGGAATTGTTGTTGCATTGATTGTAATCGTTGCAATTACAAAACGAATCAGTAAAGTTCGAAAGGAGCTGATGTATGAAGAGTAATTTTATCACCAGACGACTTCACAAATTTGCCGAAAAAGAAACTTATGTTCGTTTCGGACAGACTCTTAAATATTCTTTGTATGTAATTTTCCATCCTGCAGACGGATTCTGGGATCTTATTCATGCAAAACGCGGATCTTATGCAGCCGCAAACTTTATTGTAATCCTCAGTCTTCTGACTCACATCTGGAAGCTTCAGTTCACCAACTTCCTGTTCCTGAACGTAAACTGGGAAGAAGTAAACATTTTCATGGAATGTGCTACAATCCTGCTTCCACTTGCAATTTTCTGTATCTGTAACTGGGGTACAACAACTCTTTTTGATGGAAAAGGACGCCTTGGCGATATCTATAAAGGTACAGCCTATGCACTTACACCTTATCCACTCATTCAGATTCCTATGATTATTTTGTCAAACTTCTTTACTCGTGAAGAAGGTGCCTTCTATTGGGTATTTGACAATATTTCAATTGGTTGGGTAGTTATCCTTATCTTTATGGCTATGATGATGATTCACGCATACGGAGCCGGAAAAACATTGTTGTTCTTGTTCTTTACCATTTTCGCTATGCTGGTTTTCGTTTTCATTATGCTTCTGTTCTTCAGTATGATTTCACAGGGTGTTTCTTACTTTGTATCACTGGGTAAAGAAGTAATGTTCAGGCTATATTGATGCTTCAACAGGAGAAAAAGATGAAAGAAAAGAAAGAAAAAATCAAGAAAGAAAAGAAATCTAAAAAGCCTGTTGATCCTAACTACATCGGCCGGCCAAAGCCAATGAAGACAAAAAAAATTGAATTCCACAAGCCTGGCGTAAAATTCTACGTAATGCTTGGAATTTGGGTTGTAATTCTTGGCTTCATTACATATATCGGATTCAGACTTTTTGAAGCCGGTAAAACAGTAGACACAATTCTTGAAAACTACACATATGAAGAAGGAACTCTGAAAACACAGGTAATCGAAAACGAATATCTGCGCATGGAACTTGATCCTGAAACAACACAGTTTAAGCTTACTCAGAAGTCTAACGGTCATGTTTGGTATTCAAATCCAGTTGGTGCAGATGCTGATGCAAAAGCTCTTCCTGCAGAAAAGAACAACATGAAATCACCTTTCATGCTGAAATATTCTACAATCAACGGTGTTGAAACCAGCTACGACTTCTTCAGTTATTCTGTAGAAAAGAATGCTTACAAAATTAAGACTCTTTCTAAATCTATTGAAGTAACTTACTCAGTTGGTGATATTAAACGCACTTACCAGATTCCAATGGCATGTACTGAAGAAAAGATGAATGAATACATCAAAGATATGTCAAAAAAAGATCAGCGTACTATCACTTCAAGCTATCGTAAATACGATATTAATAAGCTCCTTAAATCTGATGACAAAAATGCTTTGCTCCAGCAGTATCCTATGCTTGCCGAAGAAAACATTTATGTTATCAGTGAAAAAACTCAGGAATTCCGTAAAGCCGAAGTAGAAAAACTTTTCAAAGACAGTGGCTATACAAAAGAAATGTATGAAAAAGACCTTGAAATGTATGCCGGTGCCAAAGAAAAAGTTGTTCCAGGTTTCAACGTAACTGTTATTTATTCTCTTGATAAAAAAAATCTTAATGTTGAAATCCCATTCGACAGAATTTCTTACAAAACAGATTATCCAATTGTTAAGCTCACTGTTCTTCCATACTTTGGAGCTGGTGGACTTGACGATGAAGGATTCCTTTTTGTTCCAGAAGGAAGCGGAAGTATCATCAACTTCAACAACGGAAAAGTTCGTCAGAATTCATATTATGCCGATGTTTACGGTTGGGACTACGGTCAGTCACGTAAAGCTGTTGTTACAGAAACACGTACAGCTTTCCCTGTAATTGGTGCTGCAAACGGTGATTCAAGCTTCATTTCAATTATCGAAAGTGGTTCACAGTATGCTGGTGTAAATGCTGATATTTCAGGAAAAATGAGCAATTACAACTATGTAAACTTTGAATACCGTCTTCTTCATTCTGAACTTTTTGAAGCTTCTGAACGTAACCAGTCAAGTCAGATGGCTTTCGAAAAATACCTGCCGGAAGGTGAATCAATTAAACAGGTTTACTCTTTCTCTGATGAACCAGACTATTCATCAATGGCAAAACTTTACAGAACTTACCTCTTTGATGATAAAGCTACTTTGAAAAACAAAGGTACACCTTGTGCAGTAGAAATTGTTGGTGCCATTGAAAAAGTTCAGCAGTACATGGGTATGCCAAAAACTCTTCCATATAAGCTTACAACTTACAGCGAAGCTTCAGATATGATTACTGAAATTGACAATATGGGAATCAAAGATTGTTACATTAAACTTTCAGGTTTCTTCAATGAAGGTGTTCGTCAGACAATGCTTTCAAAATTCAAGCTTATCAATAAACTTGGTGGAAAGAGCGGTTTCAAGAAACTGGTTGCAAAAGCTGCCGACATTGATGCAAAACTTTACCTTGATGGTACAGTTCAGTTTGCATACCGCTCAGACTGGACAGACGGATTCAGTCGTTACCGTTCTACAGCACGTATGACAAATAACAAGATTATGGAAATCCCAGAATTCTCTCAGGTTACTTTTGGTAAAGAAGAAGATTATGAAACCTACTACATGCTGAAATCAAAAGTTTCAGATCAGATGGCTGCAAATCTTACAAAGTATGCATCAAAATACAAGCTTGACGGTGTTTCTTACCGCGACAGTGGTTATAAGCTTGGTGGTGACTACAACTCTAAAGCCAAAGTATCACGTGCTCAGAATGCTAAGAATCAGGTTGCATCTATGGAAGATGCAAAGAAAGCTGGGCTTGGTGTTATGATTAATGCAGGTAATGATTATGCTGTAAAACAGGCAGATATTGTTACTAACATGATTTTCCACGGAAATGACTATTCAATCCTCGATAAACATGTTCCATTCTATCAGATTGCACTTCACGGAAACGTAAACTTTACAGGTATTGCTGTAAATAACGCTCCTGAATCTAAACAGGTAATTCTTGAAGCTGCAGAAGGTGGTGCAGGTTTGTACTTCTGTTTCATCGGAGAATCTGAAAAGGCTCTTCAGGAAACAAAATATACTGAATACTACGCTTCTTGCTATGAAACATGGAAGCCTCAGATGGAAGAAATCTATAAAGATTACAACCAGAAGATGGCAAAAGTTGCTAATGCACGTATTTCAAACCACAGATATCTGTCTGATCAGGTTACAGAAACAACATACGAAAACGGTGTTAAAGTTCTTGTAAACTTTGGCTACGTTGATTATGTAACAGATGACGGTGTTAAACTTCCAAGCCGTGACTTCAAAGTTATGGAGGCCCGATAATGAAATTTAAGATGAAAAAACAGGTAGGATTGGCAGGACGACGTGCTTTCTACGGATACGCCTTTATCAGTCCTTTCATCATTGGATTTATATTCTTTATGATTAAGCCATTGTATGATTCATTCTACATGTCTTTATGTACAGTTGAACTTACACGAAATGGTTTCGTGCTTACACCTAACCATATGGCTAACTACATCAAAGCTTTTACAATTGACCCTGAATTCAACACAATGCTTGTAACCGGAATTTCAACAATGTTCTTCCGATCACTTGCTACAATCGTATTCAGTTTCTTTGTTGCCTTGATTTTGAACCAGAAGTTTAAGGGACGTGCTCTTGTTCGTTCCATCTTCTTCCTGGCAGTTATTCTTTCTTCAGGTGTTCTTGTTGGTCTTGAATACAATAACTCGTTGCTTGCAAACCTTAAATCAACAATTGAAGAGCAGGGTACAGCAAATACAATTACTGATGTTATTAAGAAGATTCTTGTTTCTGATACTGCCGGGGTAGGTGGTGTAAGTACCAAAGTTTTCAATAAACTCTTTGAAATCATCGATCAGATTTATGAAGTTGCCATGGCTTCCGGTATCCAGATTATCATCTTCCTTTCTGGTCTTCAGAATATTTCTCCAAGTATGTATGAAGCTGCTGATATGGAAGGATGTACAGCATGGGAAAGCCTTTGGAAAATTACAGTTCCAATGGTATCTCCTCTTATGCTTGTATGCTGGGTTTACACAATTATCGACTTCTTTACAAAAACTGACAACGAAGTTATGGAAAAAGTAAAAAATACTATGATCATGCTGGTTGAATACGGATTCAGTTCTGCAATGGCATGGATTTACTTCGGCGTTGTTCTTGCTTTGATTGGTATTTCTTCATTTATCATTTCTAAGGTGGTATACAATTATGACTAAGAAAAATAAGGCTCCAGCCAATCCTAATCATCAGACATTCTGGGAACGAAATGAAGCTTCCGATGGTATCCTACTTAAAGAAACCATCAAAAAGTATATCGTATCAATTTTCCGCGCCATTCTTCTGTTTGGTATGTGCTTCCTTATTCTGCAGCCTATTCTGAACAAACTGTCAATCAGTTTTATGGCCGAAAAAGATCTTTATGACACTACTATCATTGTTTTGCCAAAGAACTTTTCAACACTTAGTTACAAGATTACTGCAACTATTATGAACTACAAAACTTCACTTTGGAACACAATCTGGGTTTCAACACTGGTTTCTGTTCTTCAGGTTTCAACTTGTGCTCTTGTTGGATACGGTTTCTCACGATTCGATTTCCCATTGAAACGATTCTGGTTCTTCTGTGTTATTCTGGTTATTGTTATTCCACCTCAGACTATTTCTACATCATTGTTCCTGCACTTCCGATTCTTCAATATTCTGGGTATTACAACATTGAACCTGCGAAATACAATGACACCTTACATCCTTATGTCACTTACATGTATGGGACTTAAGGACGGATTGTACATCTTTATGATCCGCCAGTACTTCATGGGATTTCCTTTTGAACTGGAAGAAGCTGCCTATGTAGACGGATGTGGTCCTTTCAAAACTTTCGTACGAATCATGGTTCCTGGAGCAAAACCAATTCTGGTTTCATGTTTCCTGTTCTCATTCGTATGGCAGTGGACAGACAGTTTCTACACACAGCTGTTCCTGGGTAAGATTAAACTTCTGTCTGTAGCAGTTTCATCTCTTGCAGATAAGTTTGCTCAGTATATGAAGGAAGTTTACGGATATGTTTCTGTTACAACAGGTTACCAGAATGCTATCAATGCTACAGGTGTAATGCTTGCAATTCTGCCATTGATCATTCTTTATCTGTTTGCACAGAACCTGTTTGTTGAAAGTCTTTCTTCAACTGGTGTGAAAATGTAAAAAACCTAAAAAAATATCACAGTTTTTAAAATATTTTGTTATGCAAGATTTTAAAAGCTGTGTTATAATTTGAGAATCACGGCAAAAAGTCGTGAAGTAAAACGTTTAATAGGTGATTTACCCTATAGAACGTAAATGGATTAGTTAATAACAACAGAAATGTTGTGAAAAAAATGGAGGCAAAAATGCTTAAAGGAACAAAAAAAGCTGCTGTTGCTGCTGTTGCAGCTCTTATGGTAGCTTCACTTGTATCATGTGGCGGAAAAGACAAAGGCAACATGACAAAAGAAGAACAGGCTGCTCACAAAGCTCAGGCTAAAGAGTATGCTAAAGAAGGATACAAGGTTCGCACAAACCCTGTAACAAAAAAAGCTTACGATGATTTCGAAGCTATGAAAATCATGGTTGCTGACTGGTGGAACCCATCAGACGGATCTCAGTCTGCTGAACCAGCTAACGAACGTGATGCTGCTGACAAAGCTTGGCACCAGTTCATTATGGATGAATACAACTTCGACATTGACCGCTACGGTATCGATGACTGGGGAACACACCCAGAAACAGTTGCTAACTTCAGTACAACTGGTGGAGATGAAAACTACGTATTCATCGCTGATAACCGCTCAATCGCTGCTGGTCTTAAAGCAGGTCTCTTCTACGATCTTAACAAAATCAAATCTGTAGACTGGACAGCTGCAAAATGGAACCAGAAAGTTAATGCCCTTATGACTAAAGGTAACTCACTTTACGGTGTTCGCTTCGATGCTCCAGAGCCACGCTACGGTTTGTTCTTCAACAAACGTCTTCTTAAAGAAGCTGGTATCGACCCAGAAAAACCATACGATCTCCAGGCTGCTGGTGAATGGACATGGGATGCTTGGGAAGAAATGCTGAAAGCTACAACTCGTGACCTTGATAACGATGGTATCCCTGATACATACGGTATGGCTCACAACACTTCTTACATCTGTCACATGGCTATCGAATCTAACGGTGGACGTCTTATCACTAAAGACGCTGCTGGTAAATACGTTCTTAACTTCCTCGATGACAAATGTGTTGAAGCTATGAACTGGCTCAACCAGATGGGTGTTCTCTACCAGAAACCACAGCCAGAAGGATCTAACTGGGACTGGTTCATGTCAGCTTTCGTAAACGGCGAAATCGCTTTCTGTCTCGAACAGCAGTACATGATGTCTAACTGGGCAGACAATCCTGATGAATGGGGATTTGTATGTTTCCCATACGGACCAAACGCTACAACAAAATACTGCACAATGCATGATGACTGGGTATACGTAATCCCAGGTTGTTACGATGACGCTCGTGCAGAAAAAATCGCTATGGCATTCGATCTGTGGTCTGATGATACACCAGGTTACTCTGATCCAGATGCTTGGAAAGAATCATACTACTCACTTGCTAAAGATACACGTGCTGTAGATGAAACTCTCCAGTACATGCGTGATAATCCAAACCCAATCGAACACGGTATGATCTCTGGTCTCGAATGGGGTAACGTATTCTGGGGAATCTACCCATGGGGTGGTTCTTACGTAGAAGCTTGTGAAGCTCAGAAAGCTTCTTACCAGGGTCTTATCGACGAACAGAACCGCTAAGTTTTGTTAGTCAGATAAACTTCTGATAGAAACCTCCGGTCTTTTATGATCGGAGGTTTTTTTTATGAAAAAAAGGCAAACTGTGATTTTTTAATCTTATTGCAGAATCTGAATATGTGGAGTATAATGATAAGTGATACTCTATTTTATAGAGTATCATTAATATTTTTCATATGAAATTTTACTCGATAGATAATTCTGTAGAAGAAACAACGACGTTATCTCAGGAATACAAGTCAGCTCATGAAATCGGTGTAATCAGAGTGGGTGAGACTTGTCTTTTTTTCAAGAAATTATTAAAAACCTACTATATTAAATATTCAAATCTTTACCGTGCATATCGAAGAGTGTTATTGGTTCCGGCTAAAATGTGCTGTGGTTCCGGCGACCTTCCTGTAGAAAATCTTGTAATTCACAATTCAAAAGATGAGGAAATTGCCGTTATTAGTGTTCCTGGTGCAAAGGCAGGGGTGCTTTTACTGGAAGAAATTAAGCAGAAATCTCCTGACACGATTTTAGTGTGTCCAGAAAAACCTAAAGCCGAAAAATTGCCTGGAAAATCTGTAAAATCACAGCAGGCTTACAAAGCAAAAACTACAACCGGGGCAGAAAAGTGACATCTTCTGAGGTTTTGGAAAAATTACTTCCATCTTATAAGGAATATTACGATCTCATTACAGAGAATGTTCTTCCTCCATTTAAAGCTGAGGCAAAATTTGTTTCTCATGTGGAACAGTATTTCTTAGTTCATGCTGCAAAACTTTCCGACATTGATTCTTCTGAACATATTTATTTTGCAGCCGAAGAGAATCTTTCTTTTGAAAAACTTAATGAACTTTCAAAACTTGCCTGGGAAGACGGATTGAAAGACGTTGTTCCATATTATGGACACAGGAATTCCGACGTGTCAGTTATTGTTTTTGCCGACAATGCAGATGAAGAAGTACTGAAAAAATGTAAGAAAATAAAATATTCAAAATCTTATAAGTTTATGCTTCATGGATGGAGTAGTTTTAAACTTGTGGTAGTTGATTTAAAATCCTTGAAAATAGTTTCCAATCAGCAGGGAGCCGAAACAAAGGATTTTATTAAGAAATTTTTGAAAAAATGCAGCTTGTAAACAGTACAAATTTATAAACTGCTTTTTATAAATTTTATTTAATTTCCTAAAGGAGGAAAGAAAGATGGCATTGTGTATTATACTTGCCGCTATTGCTTTGCTTATCGTAGGATACGTATTCTACGGTTCATGGCTTGCAAAACAGTGGGGAATCGACCCTACTAAAAAAACACCTGCTCTTGAAAAAAATGACGGTGTTGACTATGTTGAAGCTAAACCAGCTGTTCTGATGGGACATCACTTCTCATCTATTGCTGGTGCTGGTCCAATCAACGGTCCTATTCAGGCTGCTGTATTCGGTTGGGTTCCTGTTTTCCTGTGGTGTGTTATCGGAGGTATCTTCTTCGGTGGTGTACATGACTTTGGTGCCCTTTTTGCTTCTATCCGTCACGATGGTAAATCTGTTGGAGAAATCATTAAATCTTCAATGGGTAAAAGAGCTAAAAAACTCTTCATCATCTTTGCTCTTCTCGTTTTGATCCTTGTTATCGCTTCATTCGTAAACGTTGTTGCCGGTACATTCTTCTCTGCAGACGGTGCAAAATTTGGATTTACTACAAACCCAACAAACAATCAGACAACAGCTATTATTTCTGTTCTCTTCATTGTTCTTGCTGTAATTTATGGTATTCTTACAAACAAATGTGGTGTTAAAACACTTCCTGCTACAATCATTGGTATTGTTGGTATTATTGCCATCGTTATCTTTGGTTTGAATGTTGGTTTTGTTATGAACCGCACAGCATGGATTATCTTTGTTTCTGTATATATCGCAGTTGCTTCTTTGATTCCAGTTTGGATCATGCTTCAGCCACGTGATTACCTTTCATCATTCCTTCTTTACGCAATGATCGCTATTGCTGTAGTTGGTATTATCATGAGCACATTCACTGGTTCTGCAACATTCGAAATCCCTGCATTTGCTGGTTGGAAAGTTGGCGGAAACTTCATTTTCCCAACACTGTTCATTACAGTTGCTTGTGGTGCTTGTTCTGGTTTCCACTCATTGATCGCTTCTGGTACAACTTCAAAACAGATTGATAACGAAAAGAATGCTAAAGCTATTGGTTACGGTTCAATGTTGATCGAATCTGCTCTTGGTATCATTTCTTTGATCGCTGTTGGTGTAGTTTGGGCAAATAAAGGTGACTTTGGTTCTCCATCTGCTATCTTTGGTGCTGGTATTGCTACATTGTTCGGAAAACCAGGAACTGGTGTTTACAACACAATATCTGCTCTCCTTACTCTTGCAGTTTCAGTATTCGCTTTGACATCACTTGACTCAGCTACACGTTTGAGCCGCTTCATGTTCTCTGAACTCTTCCTCAAAGAAGACGAAGCTACATGGAAAGATGCTTCTGGTATCCGCAAAGTATTGGCTCACCCATTGTTCGGTACATGTTTGATGGTTGTAGTTGGTGCTACACTCGGATTCCTCAAACTTTCAGCAATCTGGGGTCTCTTTGGTGCTGCTAACCAGCTTTTGGCCGGTATCGCTCTCCTTGCTGTTTGTGCATGGCTTGGTGAAGTTGGAAAGAACAACAAAATGTTCTACATCCCAATGGTATTCATGCTTGCAGCTACACTCACAAGCCTTGTTCTTACAGTTATTGGAAAAATCAAGGCTATGGTTGTTGGAGCTGAAGGTGCAATGTTCTGGGGCAACTGGTTCCAGCTCATCTTCGCTGCTGCTATGACTGTACTTGCTGTAATCCTCGTTATCGAAGGTGTTCAGACATTTGCTAAACAGCGCAAAAACAAATAATTAGTTTTTAGAAATAGAAATTAATTTTAAGAAAGCCGTTCCTTTAGTGAGCTTCACTTTGGGAACGGCTTTTATTTTGTTTAAATATTTATTGCACTAGTAGGAAAGTAAATATATAATTAGTTAAACGTTTTACTCGAAAGTTGAGGTGCAATATGAAAAAGTCACGTACATTAATTTCCGTTCTGGTATTTACTGCGGTTCTTTCCATTGTTTCCTGCGGGCATAAGAGTACTAAAAAGGAGGATAACAAAATGGATGTAAATGAACAGCAGAAAAAAGAGATGGCAGAAGGTGTAGCTTCAAAAGTAGAAGAAACAGGCGAAACATCAACAGTAGCAGAAGTAGAAACAGTACAGGTTGGAGATAAAACCTTTGAAATGTACTGTCCTGCAGTTTTGAATCTTAGAAAGCCTGGTGAAAAAATCGGTGAAAAAATCACTACAAAATATTACTCAAAAACCTGTGAAAAGGAAAGAAATGTAATCATCAGCCTACCGGTGGATTATACTTCTGAAAAAAAGTATCCGGTTTTGTACGTGCTTCACGGTATTTTTGGTGATGAAAAATCAATGGTTGGTACTGAGCAGAGTGGAACCCGAGTTCTTTTTAATAATCTTATGCAGAAAGGCCTGATGGAAGAAACTATCATTGTATATCCTTATATGTTTGCATCTAAAACAATGGATGTTTGTACAGGATTTACTCAGGAAAATTTTGACGCTTACGATAACTTTGTAAATGATCTTGTTGACGATCTTATGCCATACATGAAGGAACACTATTCAATAAAGGAAGGCCGTGAGAATACGGCTGTAGCAGGTTTTTCTATGGGTGGACGTGAAGCCCTGGCCATTGGAATGTACCGTCCTGATTTGTTCGGTTATATCTGTGCTGTTGCTCCGGCTCCAGGTCTTGTTCCTGGAAAAGACGGATTTGCACTCCATGTAGGACAGTTTAAGGAAGAAGAAATATCTTACGGTGAAGGAGTGACTCCACCATATACACTTATTCTTTGTGGTGACAAGGACAGCGTAGTAGGAAAATTTCCTGAAAGCTATGATGAACTCTACACAAAAAACGGCGTTCCACATGACTGGTATGTTGTAAAAAAATCTGATCACGGGGATCCGGCCATTTCCAGTGGCTTCTATAATTTTTGTGCGAGGAATCTTTGGTAGAATGACTGTTACAGCGCAAAATCCAATAGTATTTACAGATATGCCTGATCCTGATGTAATAAGAGTTGGTAATACTTATTACATGATTTCAACTACCATGCATTTTATGCCAGGGGGTGTAATCCTTAAATCCTATAATCTTAAGGATTGGGAAATCTGCAGTCATCTTTACGAAAAACTGGAAGACTATCCTGCTGCCCGAATGGAAGAAGGAACCATTTACGGAAGCGGCATGTGGGCCGGAAGTTTGCGTTATTTTAACGGAAAATTTTACGCACTTCATATAGCAAATGATACTCACAAATCCTATCTCTATACAGCCTCTAGTGCGGAAGGTCCATGGGAACAGACCGCTGGTGAAGCCTTTTATTATGACCCGGGGCTATTCTTTGATGATGACGGAACTCCTTATGTAGTGCATGGAAACCGTCATATTTCCATTACAGAACTTGAACCAGACTGTCTTACTGCAAAAAAGGGTGGACTTAATAAAGAAATAGTTTCAGATTCCGACAGTATAATGCTTGGCCACGAAGGAAGTCATTTATATAAAATAAACGGGAAATATTATCTTTTTACCATTCATTGGCCTGCAGGCGGGAAACGCACGGAATGCTGTTTTGTAGCTGATAAACTTGAAGGCCCCTGGAAAGGCGGAGAAGTGCTTTCTGACGATATGGGATACTGCGGTCAGGGAGTTGCTCAGGGGGGACTTGTGGATACTCCTGACGGAAAATGGTACGCAGTGCTTTTTCAGGACCGGGGAGCTGCGGGACGAATGCCAGTTCTTGTGGATGTGAATTTTGAAAATGATATGCCGGTTTTTGGAAAAAACGGTAAGGTTTCAAAAGAAATAGAAGTAAGTGATCTGAATCCAAATTATAAATATGCCCCTTTAAGTGCCAGTGATGATTTTGATTACGAAGATGGAAATCCAGTATTAAAAGCAGTCTGGGAGTGGAATCATATTCCCAACAATAAAAACTGGAAGATCAGTGATGGAGATCTTGTGATTAAAAATGAAAAGGGTGGTGCAAATCCTGTTATAGTGCAGAATGTACTTACCCAGCGGCTTGTGGGATTTAAACCTCGTGCTGTGGCTTTTATAGACGGATCAAAACTTTTGGAAGGTGATGTAGCGGGTCTTTGTGCTTTTCAGAGTAATTATGTTTTTGGTGGAATTACTAAGGAAAACGGAAAATATTATGTAGTAGGCGGGAAAAAGGCCTTAAAAGATGGAAAAGTGGAATCTAGCCGAAACGACACTTCCAGTCCCGAATTTTTTGAAAAGATTGAACTTTCAGGTTCAAAAGTACAGATTAAACTTAATTTTGATTTCACCAATATGAAAGATTTTGTTACGGTGCAGTATCGTGAAAAGGCAGAAGATGATTGGAAAATTATGGGAAAACCATTCAAGCTGTCTTTTTTGCTGGATCACTTTACTGGAACACGAGCCGGCCTTTTTATATATGGAAATAAAAATGGCGGAGATGCAATTTTCGAAGCATTTTTTGATACAGAAATCCAATAAACGGGTGTATAATTAGTTAAAGGTTTTATATGTTTCCTTTAATTGATTTACACCTTCATCTAGAAGGGTCTCTTTCGCCGGAAATAATACTGGAGCTTGCAAAAGACCAGAAAATTAAGCTTCCGGAAAAGACGGCAGAAAAGCTTTCTCTATTTTTAGTTGCTCCTCAAGAAATCAGTTCCATGCCTGAGTTTTATTCAAAATTCGACATTTGTTATAAAGTAACCCAGACTGAAAAATCTTTGGAAAAGGCAACCTATCTTTTATTGAAAGAGCTGGCCGAAAAGGGAATCGTTTACAGTGAAATAAGGGTGAGTCCTCAGTATCACTGTCAGAAAGGACTTTATCAGGAAACAGTTGTAAAAGCCTGTCTAAAAGGACTTGAAAGTGCAAAAAATGATTTTCATATAAATGGAAACCTTATTCTTTGCTGTATGCGGGATATGCATAACGATGCCGAAAATCTTGAAACACTTCGCGTTGCTGCAAAGTATCTGCATAAAGGAGTATGTGCTCTGGATCTTGTTGGTCCTGAGGCAATATTTCCTACAATCAGATATAAGGCTCTTTTTAAACTTGCTTCGAACATGGATGTGCCATTTACCATTCACTGTGGTATTGATATGGATATTCAGAATGTCCGGGATGCCGTTAGTTTTGGAGCAAGGCGGATTGGACACGGCTGTTGCTCCGCCATGGACGATGATCTTATGGATGTTATGAGCCGCAGAAATATTGGTATTGAATGCTGTGTTTCTTCTAATATAAAAACCCGTAATGCTTTTGATGTTTCAACACATCCTTTGTGGACTTTCCTTCAGCACGGTATAATGTGTTCCATAAATTCAGATCTTATGACTGTCTGCAGCACCAATGTGGCAAAAGAATTTAAACTCCTTGAAGAGGACAGCCGTTTTTCCGAAAATCTAAAAAAGATTCTGCTTCGGAATGCTGTTTACACGTCTTTCATGGAAGATGTGGAAAAAGAGGTGCTTCTTTCTCAGATCAACAATATGTAGTTGGGACGAAATTGCTGGCAAAATTATGGTAAATTTTATATACTAATTTTGTTATGAGAAAATCAATCAAATCAATCATTATTGCTTCATTAATTCTATTTTGTACCCTTCCATCTTTTTGTGAAAAATACGAAAGAATCAAACTTTGGAAAAATGTTTCCGGTATGAAACGCAGTGTAAATGACACAGTTCTTTATGTTGATGAAAACTGTGCAAAAGAAGCCCTGGAAGGTGAGGGTGATAGAATGGCCGTTGTAATCTGTCCTGGTGGAAGTTATCATCACCTTGGAATGCCTCATGAAGGTTATGCTACAGCCAGATGGTTTAAAAGCAAAAATATTGTTCCTTTTGTACTTCGTTATCGTGTATCTGGAAAAGGCTATCATTATCCTGCTATGCTTGAAGATATTCAGGCTGCAATTTCATACATCAGAAAAAACGCAGATAAATATGGAATCAGTAAAGATAAGATTGGTGCCATTGGATTTTCTGCAGGCGGTCACCTTGTAGCAATGGCAGGAGCTTTTGGTGACAGAATAAACGAAATTGAAAAACTTGGTGTTACAGGAGAATCCGTTGCTCCAAATTTCGTAATGCCAATCTATCCTGTAGTAACAATGCAGTATGATATTGGTCATGCCTGGTCTAGGAAAAGTCTTTTAGGAAATAAACCTTCCCAGGCAAACCTGGATAAATTTTCAATGGAAATGGCAGTAACTGAAGAAATGGTTCCAACCTTTATTCTGGCCTGTGAAGATGATCCAACTGTAATTTATGAAAACTCAGTTCGTCTTGATGCTGCATTAACTGAACTTGGCATAGAACACTATTTTCTTCATTACGAAAAAGGTGGACACGGGTTTGGCATGAAAAAAAGCAAATTCCTCACTGAAACAAAGTGGAATGATGAAGTGCTTTATCCTTGGATTATGAGTCTCGGTTTATAGTTGAAAATGACAAAAAATCAAATAATGTCATATTGACGAAATAAAGTCTCTATATTATTATAGAAGGCATGGAATACAATATTGAAAAACAGCATGCTAAAGGTAAATTGCATGCTATTGAACGCATCAATGCTCTTTGTGATAAAGATTCATTTTCAGAGATTTATTCGGGTGTACGCCACAACTGTACCAGCTTCGGCATGGACAAAAAAGATATTCCTTATGACGGCGTAATCACTGGTTTTGGAAAAGTTAACGGTCGCCGTGTAGCCGTATATGCCCAGGATTTCACCGTACAGGGTGGTTCACTTGGCCTTCAGCACGGAGAAAAAATTGCACAGCTGATTGAAAAGGCTATTGAAGTTCGCTGTCCTGTAATTGGAATCAACGATTCGGGTGGAGCTCGTATCCAGGAAGGTGTTGATTCACTTTGCGGTTATGGTGACCTTTTCTACCAGAACGTACGTGCATCTGGATCTGTTCCTCAGATTTCTATCATTGCAGGTCCTTGTGCTGGTGGTGCTGTTTATTCACCAGGAATTACTGACTTCATTTTTGCTGTTGATAAAATCAGTCAGCTTTTCATCACTGGTCCTAAAGTAGTTAAATCCGTAATGTTCATGGATATTTCTGCAGAAGAGCTTGGTGGTGCCTCGATCCACTCACAGAAATCAGGTGTTGCCCACTTCCGTTCAGAAACAGAAGATGAATGTTATGCCAGCGTAAGAAAACTTTTGGATTACATTCCTCACTACTATGGCGATGAAATTGTAAAAGCAGCAAAAGTTCACTACGATGCAAAGAAAAAAGCTAAGGCTATTACAGAAATTCTTCCAGAAAATCCACGCCAGGGTTATGATGTTCGCAAAGTTATTGACTGCCTTGTTGATGATGAAAGCTTCTTTGAAACAAGTGCAGAATTTGCCAAAAACTGTGTAACTGGCTTTGCAAAAGTTGACGGCCGCTCAGTTGGTATTGTTGCCAATAATCCAGCTGGAGTTGGTGGTGTTCTTGACTGCGACTCTTCAGATAAAATCGCTCGTTTTGTACGCTACTGTGATTCGTTTAATGTACCTCTTCTTACTCTTGTTGATGTACCAGGCTTTATTCCAGGCCCACAGGAAGAACAGAAAGGTATTATCCGCCATGGTGCAAAAGTAATTTATGCTTATTCAGAAGCTTCTGTTCCTAAAGTAAGTGTAATTCTTCGCAAGGCTTATGGTGGAGCTTACATTGCAATGTGTTCAAAACACCTTGGTGCAGACTTTGTTTACGCCTGGAGCGGATCAGAAATTGCCGTTATGGGTGCTGAAGGTGCAGTAGAAATCCTTTACGCAAAAGAACTTGCTGATCCTGCAAAAGCCGCAGAAGTTGCTGCCAAGAAAGAAGCTTATAAAAATGAAATTATGACACCTACAATTGCTGCAAAACGTGGTTATGTAAGTGAAGTAATTGAACCAGAAGATACACGAAAACGCATTGTAGACAGTTTCGACTTCTTGATGCAGAAGGTATCAACAGACTGTCCAAAGAAAAAACACGGAAACATTCCGCTGTAATAGAGTCTGGGAAAAATTTAGAGTAGATAAAAATTAAGGCACCTTACTGAAGTGCACCCCTAAAGTTGGACAAATAAAGTTCAATTTTAGGAGGTGCATTTT
>JAKSTP010000025.1 GCA_024402505.1 Treponema sp. | reverse complement strand
CACCTTGGAATCTGTGGTGAACACGGTGGTGACCCAGCTTCTATCGCTCTCTGTTACAAGCTCGGTTTGAACTACGTATCATGTTCTCCATTCCGCGTACCAGCAGCTCGCTTGGCAGGTGCACAGGCTGTTATTAAGGCTAAGAAATAAGTAAATTGATTCGGTGGTTGACCTTGTAGAAACCACCGTCATCCCGAACTAGTTTCGGGATCTCTTTACAAGCTTAATAAGAAGAAACCGTTCCTTTCGGGGAACGGTTTTTTTTATTCCATTTCAATCATATCTTCCAAACAGCCTGCTTCTTTTCTGTATTTCTCTAGATTATTTATAAGTATGTTCTGAATCCCCATACATTCTATTTTGATGAGGAATAATCAATAATACACATTAGTAAAGTGTGTATTATTGATTTCTAAACTCGACTACATAAGAAAATAATGTTAGAATACATTTAAATATTATGATTTTTTTATGTTTACGTATGGAATGCATAATATTCGAAATCAAAATTCAATTAATAAAAGGATGAAACTATGAAAAAGTTTTTGAGTGTTGTTTTGGCAGTCTTTATGATTGCTTTGGTGGGATGTAAACAGAATGCTGAGGAAGAAAAAAAGCCTGCTTACGAACATGAAAAATGGGCAACTGAATGGATGGAATCTAATGGTACCAATAATGGTTCTACTAAATCTCGAATGGTTGTTGAATGGGATAGTACATATTCATGCTTGAATACTGAGCTTGATTTTTCTGATTTTAATTTTGATAACAAAGGTAAAGAGGAAATATTATCCGAAATACAGAGTAGAAATATAGGATCTGGCTACGTATTCTCATGGGAAGGGGATGTTTTAGTAGGTAAGATGGATCTAAGTGTTATGTATGGTATACCTGTGGCCTATACTCTCATATATTCAGAGAATACTGTAATGTCTTCTGACGGTAAGACCGCAGTGGTTAAACTGAGTCTTGGTAGTGAACCTATTACGTTCAAAAGAATTGAATAATTGCCTATGAAATGCAGCCCCTTTTTAGGGGCTGTTTTTTTTAGCTTGGGCGTAAAGCTGGGTGTAAGATGCGATATTACGGAGAGAGAGAAGATTTTCTGCGAGAGATCCGTAAAATGTGCGGAAATGGAGCGACGGGTGGGGGAGAAAGAGGGCTGTAAACTGAATTATTACGGAGCGGGGAAGCTTTCCTTCGGAGGATCCGTAAAATGGGTAAAAACAGAGCAGAGAGCGGAGCTGAAATAGGGCTATTGGCTTAGAAATTACGGAGCGGAGGAAGATTTTCTACGGGGATCCGTAAAATGTGTGAAAACAGAGCGACGAGTGAGGCGGAAGAAGAACTGGTAGCTGAATTATTACGGAGCGAGGGAATATTTTCTGCGAGGGATCCTTAAAATGCGACGAAACAGATCGATAAGTGAGACTGAAAAAAGGCTGGTAGCTGAATTATTACGGAGCGTACGAAGATTTTTTACGAGGATCCGTAAAATGTGGACTGTTGGTGATTTCAGATACTGAATATGCTGAGTTTTGGGGTGAGACCCTGAAACGAGTTCAGGGTGACGGCGTTGGAGTTCAGTTTTCTTGTTAATGCAGCTCCTTTTAAGGGGCTGTTTTATTTTTAACCGAGGAGCGAATTCTGTTGTATAATTTAGGGGTATGAAGAAAATAATTTTATTTTGGGCTTTGATGATTGTGGCTTCTTTTGCTTTTGCTCAGAAGTATTTTGTGTGTCTTAATTCTTATGCTCTGGAGCAGAATGCACTGGATTTTCAAAATGAAATGAAGTCAGTTTCGGTGCCGGTTTTTATTGAAGAGGCAGAGTCAAAAAGCGGAACAAAACTTTATCGTGTAATCCTTGATATGCCAAAAGATTCAAAGGATGAAGCCCGAAGTTTGCGGGACAAGGTGTCAAAAAGTAAGATTGCCAAAGAACATAATCTATTTGGGCTTTGGATTCTGGCATCTGATCACGTTACGGTAAAATCAACTAACACTTCAGAAAAACCAATCGTACCGGTTCAGAACATTGTTGAAGAGCCTGTAGAGGAAGCACCTCTTGTTGTTGAAAAACCTTTTGAAGCACCTGTTGAAACTCCGGAACCTGAAATCAACATAATCGAAACTGCTTCCCACGTGGAAACTGCCCTTGAAGTAAATGAAGTCATTCCTGTTTCGGAAGACCGGCCTTATTCACTTCTTATTGATTCTTACAAGGAAGAAGATGTGGCCAATAACAACAAGGACCGTCTTCTGAAAAAGGAAATTGATGCCTACGTTTTGAAAAAAGTGCGGGAAAATGAAAACATCACTTTTGATCTTCATGCGGGAAGCGAAGAAAAGGCAGAAGATCTTGAAAGCCTTGCAGAAAAACTGGACGAACTTGAAATCACTTATGAAATCACCGATTACAAGGATTTTGCCGAAGAAGTAGAAATGTATGACCAGGTGGTTCAGGAAGAGAAAATTGTTTCGGACAGCGGAGTTTACGAAATCCCGGAAGCAATCAGCGAGCCTGTTAAGGAGATCCTTCTGTCGTTCCCAATCAACCGGGACTTCCAGCTGGAATCACTTTCTATTTTTGATGTAGACAATATTCTAAATAGCGGCATAGAAGATACTTTTGAAGGCTTGAACAATGAGTTCGTTTTGAATTTTGTTCCAAACGCATTTTCCATGGCCCTTTACACCGACACTTTGTATAACAACAAGGTGAGTATTTATATTTCCACCTTTAATGAAGATGTAAAAGATGCGGTTTATTCAGAACTTAAAGCATTTGAAGATTTTAACAGCTTTTTGCGGGTTCAGGATTTTGCCATAAAGGACGGAACTTTAAAAACATGGTTATTTAAGGATCTGGACTCTTACATACTTTTGGGCTATTCCGAAGAACAGAAAATGCTTATTTTTATGAGCACACGGGATCTTTCTGAAGAGCAGTTTGTGGAATTTTTGGAAGACTCCTGGAATAATGAAAATCTCCTGATTTATCCTCAGATTCGACGCACCTTCTGTGTAATGCCAAAAGCGAAGAACAATAATTTTTTGAGTTACAGACTGTCTAAAATCGGCATGGAGTACGTTGAAGAGAAAAATTATGCGGAATGGGCCTGGGGTATTTACGGTCACTGGGAGGCTTCTTTTATTTTTGAAAATGAAATTGATAATTTTAATGTAAGCTTCTTTGATCTTGATTATGATTACAATGCGGAAAAAGTTCACGGGCTTTTTATGAAGGAAAAAAATGGTTCTTCTATAAACGATTGGAATCACTTTGTTGATGTAAATGGCTGTGACGGCTGGTATCTTATGAACCTTAGGACTCACGAAATATCTTTTGCCCGCATGTCTTATATTCTGGCCATCAATTCTGAATTCTTATCTCCTTTGGAAGAAGAAGATCTTTTGGAAATTGCCGATTCTCTTTTGATTTGGTAAAATACTGGTAGGAAGATTTTCCTGGAGGTGTTTTATGAAAAAGTTTTTTAGTGTGTTGATTGCGGCCTTTTTGCTCTGTCTTGCCGGCTGTGATCCCAATGTAAGCACCGATACAAGTGATCTCCATGGTTGCAGTTATGTTGAAGTTGATAAGACTGCTTTTATTAGTGCTCTTGGAAATGGATTAGGAGCTTATTCTGAAAAACTTTCGAACCATGGTTATCTTGCAGAAACAATTGATTATTCAGAATATAGTTTCATTTATGGACTTATGACAGATAACGGCAACAGACCAAATGTTACAGAACTTTCTGAAAACAGAGTAAAATCTCTTGCCCGTACTTATGGAGCCACAGATTCTGAAATCAATGCAATTGTGAATAATCTTCGGACTTCAAAGAATGTTTGTCTTGCCAGGGTGAATGGCAGTAAAGTAACAGTCTATCTTTTTTAGTATTATCACAGGTCTTTGTTCGCTCAGGATGACCAGTGAGGTTTAGATCTCTCGACTACGCTCGAGATGACCAAAAACTATTTTTTCTTTCCAACTGCACTTACGGCTAAACACACTATGTATGGTAGGGCCAAAAGAACTCCGCTTGGAAGTGCTTGGGTAAAACCTGGAAGGGCAATGGTAATGTAATCAATAATACAGAAAAGGATTACAGAAAGGCTTACTTTGAAAAGGTTCTTGTTGCCCATAAAAACGGCGGCCAGTGCAATCCATCCTCGGCCGGCACTTAGATTTGGTACAAAGGATCCTACCTTCAGCAAAAGACAAATTCCAGAAAGTCCTGCAAAAATGCCGGCAAGTGTCCAGGCTAAAATACGGCACAAATCAACATTAACACCACGGCTTTCAAGAACGTCGGCATCACTTCCGGCAATGCGAACATAAAGACCGGCTTTTGTTTTAAAAAGGAAGAACCAGCTGGCGGCTAATAAAATCACAGTCAGAATAATCAGGCAGATTTTTGCATAAGGTGGAAAGGCAAATCCGTGGGAAGCAAGAACTCCTCGTGTGCCAAAAAACAGGTTTGAAAAAAAGGAAATGAGACTTCCGTAAAACAGGTTCAAAGCTGTTGCAGAAAGAAAAGGGTTCATCTTCCATTTAAAAACTGCCCAGGCAGAAAGGGAAACAAGGGCGGTGCAGATAATCAGGGAAATTACAGATCCTGCCAGCAAAGAACCGGTAAAAACAGTAAAGGCGTAGGTAAAAAAAGCGCAGAGATTCATGATGCCGTCCAGGAAAATGGCAAGGCATCCGGCAAATTCACTGAAGGTGGCTCCAAGGGAAGCAAGAATTAATGGAAGGGAAGTGAAAATCATTTTTTGCCCCTTTTGAAAATATTGCCCCGGCTTAAAACAAGCACAATCAAGAAAAGAATCACTGCCTCAACTATGCCGGTGAAATCAAAGCCGATTGAATGCATGAGGGAGAACTGATTTGTAAAGGTAACAAGACCGCCTATAAAAAGTGAGGCTGGAATCAAGGCCAGAGGATTTTTTCGGGAAAGGAGAGCTACTGTAAGTGCATTCCAGCCAAATCCGCCGTAGAATCCCTGGTGGCAGGTGTAATAGGTTCCAAGAATGGCAAAGGCTCCAGAAAGTGAAAGAAATCCGCCGGAAATTCCCAGAGAAAATAGATCAGTGAACTTTGTGCTGATGCCCGAATAAGATGCAAATTTGCCCGAGATTCCTGCAATGGTAAAAGCGTTTCCTTTTGAAGTAAAGTTCAAAAAGGCCCAGGCTGCCACACAGAAAATCACAGAAAAAACTATGGTGGTGTTCAAAGTGCTTGGTTGAAGCAGTCTTGTAAGGCGGAAGTTTTGTGGAATATAGCTGGTGGCAAGAAGACTGTCTCCTGCCTGAAAAGGTCCCGAAACAAGCCAGTCAATAATGGGAATAATGGCGGCACTTAGCAAAAAGGATGTTAAAAGAACAGGACTGTTTCTCCATTTTAACAAGGTGGTTATAGTCTGGGTAAAAGCCCCTGCAAGAAAAGTGAGGAGCAATGCCAGAAGTATTGCAACTGGGGCCGGAAGATTTGGGACTGCTGCAAGAAAAACCGCTGCAATGAATCCACCAAGGTAAACCTGTCCTTCACCAGCAAGATTGAAATCACCGTTATTGATGGCAAAAAGGGAACCAAGTCCGCCAATGGCCAGAAGAGAAGCTGTGTTCAGCGCAAGTCCAATGTAGTAAGCTGTCATTGTGGTGCCCCCGTTTCCAGTACGTAGACTGTTTTTCCCTGTGCCGCAAGCTGATCAATGCGGTTTTTCATAAATATGGTGCGTTCCGTATCAAGGCCCTGAAAAGGTTCTGCCATAATTACGGTGCTGCTGTTTTTGGCAAGCTCCCGTTCCAGAATAAGGCGCTGAAGCATACCGCCGGAAAGGGCAGCAACTTTTTCGGAAGGAAGAATCTGAATCTGGGCGGAACTAATGATGTTTTCTATATAAGTGCGTCGGTTTTTCCAGGGACCTTTGTAGCAGGCTGTAAGAAGCTGAGAAATGGTAAGCTGTGGATGAGATCCTCGGAAGGTTTTGTCTGATGGAATGTAGGAACAGAGGGGAAATTGTTTTGCAAGGCGATTTTCTTCTTCCACAAGGTGAGAAAGGGTTGGAAAAACAAGACGGATTACAGAAGCCTGAGAATTTTCCCGGGAGTTTATATCAGAGGGAGTTGAAGAAGCAAAGTCATCTTTTTCTGTATAAGCTTTTCCCCCAGATAGTTTTGTTACAGTGTGGGCGTATTTTAATTCTTCTGGAAAATGTGTGATTACGATTATGTTCATGCCTTTGGCGGCAAGTTCTTCCAGAGATTTATAAAGATTTTTGGTCTGATCAGGTGTAAGAAGGGCGCTTGGTTCATCAAGAATAAGAATCTTTGGATTTTTAAGAAGTGCCCCGGTAAGTGAAATAAAGAAACGCTGGTCTCCGGTACATTCAAAGACTTTTACTCCAAGCGTAAGATTTGGACAGTAAGACTTAAGGATTGAAAGAGCGGTTTCGTTATTAAAAGATTTCATTCCAAGAAGGAGATTTTCCCGGATGGAAACGGAGTCTGCAAGAAGGGGACGCTGGCGAACCATAAAAATGCCCTGCTCAATGGCTTCGTGAACATTTTCCGGAATGAAAGGCTCGCCGTCAAGAAAAATGGTTCCCTGGGTAGGCTTGATTTCGCCGCAAATAATACGGGCCAGAGTAGATTTTCCCTGGCCGTTTTCTCCAATAAGAGCGTGAATCTGCCCTTCTTCGAAACTGCAGTCTACTCCATCCAAAACTGTTTTGTAGGAGAACTGCATTTTAATAGAAGAAAGGCTTATTTTCATAATTTTATTTTAGCGTAAACTTTCGATTTTTTCGTGCATTTTAGCGCGGATATCAGCTGGAACTGCATCAATATATTCAGGTGCATCTTCAATGAACTCAATATAGCCTTCTTTAAGACCAAGAGTTTCCGAAGTTCCCCAGGCTGTTTTTCCGTTGAGCCATTCTGCAGTTACTTTTTCGGAAAGTTTTACCTGCATAGCTACTGAACTTGCAATGATTGTTCCAGGAGCAAAGGCAAATCCGTTTGAATCAAACCATGTAATGTAAGTGCCTGTGTCTTTTGCTGCGTTGATAACACCCTGACCGGCTCCACCACAGATTGGAAGGAAAACATCGGCACCTTTTGAAACCAGTTCGTTTGTGATTTCAAGGCCTTTTGCAGCGTCGTACCAGTTTCCAACTACGCGGAAATCACAGCTTGTGTCGGCATAAGCGGCTTTTGCACCTTTTTCAAAGTTTGGAAGGATTACGTTGTTCATAACAGGATATTCCTGGGCGGCAATAAGGGCAACGTGGTGATTTTTACTCATAAGACCGGCCATATAACCTGTAAGGAATGACTGTTCTGCTTTTCCGTAAGCAACGGCAGCTACATTTTTGTTACCGGTTCCGTCAGCATCAAGAACGATGAACTTCTGGTTAGGAAACTGTGCAGTGATTGGATCAATAAGGGCTGGAAGTGAAGGGTTAGATGAAATGATTACATCATACTTTCTTGTGGCACAGAGAGTGGTGATTTTTGGAGCCCATTCTGCCTGATTTGTGCCGGCTTCCATTACGAAAACTTCGGCTTTTTCTGAAGCTGTGGCATTAAAAGCATCAACGGCTTTGGTTACGCCTTCAACAAGTTCCTGATATGTAGGACTGTTGTCCAGAATTCCTGGAACGAAAACGGCAATTGAAGGAGCCTTAGATTTGTTCTGAGTTTTTGAGTTACATCCTGTTACGGAAGCCAGTAAAACTGCTGCGAGAGTGATATATAAAATACGTGATAATTTCTTCATGAGATGGATGTTAGTTGTATATAAAACTTTTGTCAAGTAGTTTGATATAAAACTATATCAGATTTTCTTTAATGCGCTGAAGGGCGTTTCGGAAAGCTTCTTTTTCGGATTCAGAAAAGCCCTTGTAAAAAGTTTCCTGAAGTTCTTTCGAAAGGTTTCCGGTTAGTTCATTGTATTCCCGGCCCTTTGCCGTAAGGCTGATGAGTTTACTTCGTCCGTCGGTGGCACTGGCTTTAAGTTCCACAAGACCTGCATTTTCAAGTTTCCGTACAAGCACTGTGGTAGTAGATTTATCACGATTTATGGCAGCAGTAAGTTCCGAAAGTGTCATGCAGTCAACCCTGGAAAGCTGGAACAGAATATTTCCGTGGCTGGTAGCAAAATTTTCCAGTCCTTTTTCTGAAAGTTTTGCCGTAAGAAAATCCTGAGTAAGTGAATGAATCTGTGAAACCAGAGAAATGCTGTTGTCCATAATTAAAAATAATGATATTGCGGAATCTTTTTGATGTAAAGTGGAAAAAATCGGCGGTTTTCAGTAATATATAAGTATATGTTTGGATTTGTAATTAAAAAGAGTTTTTGTGATTCCTGGGACAACCTGTTTAATCTGGTAATGGTAAATATGATCTACCTTTTTACAGGTTTTGGTCTTATATCCCTTTTTGCATTTGGTTCCCGTGGAAATGATCTGCTTTCAATTCTGCTTCTGGCTTTTGGATGTATTGTTCTTTCAATAATTGCTTTTGCCTTTGGTGATCAGGCTTATAAAATTGCCGATTTCTGCGGAATCAGAGCTACAGATTATTTCAAGAATATTCCTGGTGTTCTAAAAGATGCCACACTTTTTGGTCTTATGGTTGCTTTCATCATTGTGGTTTCGGCTGTTGGAATTCCATTCTACTGGACACAGGGAAGCACTTTTGGTCTTTGTATTGCAGCCCTTTTTGTGTGGCTTGATATTATTCTGCTGCTTTCCCTTCAGTGGTTTATTCCTCTCCGATCGGCAATGCACAATCCATTCAAAAAATGTCTTAAAAAATGTTTCATCATCTTTTTTGATAACACCTGGTTTTGCATTCAGATGGCCATTTACAATCTTGTGATGATTATTTTCTCCGTACTTTTTATTGGCTTTGTTCCTTCTGTAGCCGGTATTATGGTTGCCCGAACTGATGCACTTCGCCTTCGTCTTTACAAATACGATTATTTGGAAGAACATCCGGAACTTAAAACAAAGGTTCAGCGCTCCCAGATTCCTTGGGAAGAACTTTTGTATGATGATAAAGAATCTCTTGGTGTACGCAACTTCAAGAGTTTCATTTTCCCTTGGAAAGATACAGAAAGATAAATTATGTCCGGCTTTTATGATTTTTATGATGTAGCGGTTGTTGGTGGAGGTCACGCTGGAATTGAAGCAGCCCTTGCCAACGCACGAATGGGACTTAAAACCCTCCTTATTACACAGACTCCCGATGCCATTGGGCGCATGAGCTGTAATCCTTCCATTGGTGGAATTGCCAAAGGAAACATTGTCCGGGAAATTGATGCCCTGGGCGGTGAAATGGCAAAAATCATTGACCATTCCATGATTCAGTTCCGCCTTCTGAATAAAAGCCGGGGTCCTGCAGTTCAGGCTCCTCGAAGTCAGGCAGATAAAATCACTTACTCCCAGATTGCACGAAAAACCTGTGAATCTACAGCAAATCTTTATACATTAATGGACACTGTAGTTGATATTCTTACTACAGAAAGTGATACACCACTTCCACCTAATTCCGACAGCAGTGCAGAAACCGGAACAATTCCTGGAGAAAACCGCAGCAAAGGATCTACCAAAGCTGCCATGAGCGGTATGCGTCAGAAAGTTACCGGCCTTGTTACAGAACGGGGACGCATTATTCCTTGCCGATCCATTGTTCTTACCACAGGAACCTTCCTTGGTGGACGCATTTTTATTGGTGAATATGATGCACCTTGCGGCCGTGTTGGGGAAATGGCGGCTTTTGGACTTACAGAAAGTCTTCATCGTCTTGGATTTACAACAGGGCGCCTTAAAACCGGAACACCGCCCCGCATTCTAAAAAGCACCATCGACTTTGATAAACTAGAGCTGAACGACGGCGACGACGAAATCATTCCATTCTCTTTTGAAACAGAAAAAGTTGAACGGCCAATGGTTCCTTGCCACATAGTTTATACAAATGAAGAAACTCATAAAATCATCCGTGAAAATATAGGCCGGTCCCCTTTGTATTCTGGAAAAATCAGCGGAATTGGGCCACGTTACTGTCCATCTATCGAAGACAAGGTTATGCGTTTTGCCGACCGTGACCGCCATCAGATTTTTGTTGAACCGGAAGGGCTCGCCACAGAAGAAATGTACCTGAACGGATTTTCATCAAGTCTTCCGGAAAGTGTGCAGGATGCCTTTATGCGGACAATGCCTGGTTTTGAAAACGCAGTTCAGAGCCGCCCGGGTTACGCCGTAGAATACGATTACGTTGAACCAACTCAGCTTTACGCAAGCCTTGAAACAAAACGAGTTGCAGGACTTTTTAACGCCGGTCAGATTAACGGAACTTCCGGATACGAAGAAGCTGCCGGTCAGGGACTGGTGGCCGGAATCAACGCTGGTCTTTATGCCCGAAGTCACCGGGAACTTTGCGGAAAGATGGAAAAACTCCCTCAGACAATGAACGGAACTGCCGCAAGTCTTGAAGAAGGCTGTTTTTATCCTCACGGAAAAATGAGCGGTGCCGAACTTGAACAGTTTGCCAATATTTCAAATCAGGTTACCGAAAAACTCAATGCCTTCCTTGAAGAAACTGAACGGGCTCAGAGCAACGAAAACTTCCATAAGATTCCTGAATTTGAACCCCTGATTTTGGGCCGCGATGAAGCTTACATTGGTGTTCTTATTGATGATCTTGTAACTCTTGGAACAAAAGAACCTTACCGCATGTTTACCGCCCGCGCTGAATATCGTCTGAAGCTGCGCCACGACACCTGTGACCGCCGACTTACAAAACACGCTTTCCGGGTAGGACTTAAAACTCAGGCTCAGCTTGATAAGGTTGAAGAAAAATATGCCCGTCTTTCTCAGATGGAAGAAATCCTTTTGAAAAAGCCAAACGCTGAAAATCCAGGCTATGATGAAAAGGAATGGGAAGAAGCCAAAATCGAAGTTAAATATAAGTATTACATTGAAAAGCAGGATAAGCGGGTAGAAAAAATGCACAAAATGGAAAATACACGCATTCCCCTGAACTTTGATTACGGAAAAATCCCTTCACTTTCGGCAGAAAGCCGTGGCAAGCTTGAAAAGGTTCGTCCTCTTACACTGGGACAGGCAGCCCGAATTTCTGGAATTCGCAATTCCGATATCATGCTTCTTATGGTATACTTGTAATAATTACAATCTTTGTAATCGGAGAAAAATATGAAAAAAGCCTTAATCTCTCTTTTTGTACTTCTTTTTGTTTCAACACTTTCTGCTGAAAAAATTTCTTATAAACCTGCAGGAAACTGGAAATTCAAGATAGGCTCTGATGTTTCTTGGACACAGGCCGGATACAATGACAGTTCCTGGGAATCTGTAAAACTGCCTGGTACTTATCAGCTAAAAGGAAACAAATACAGTACTTTTAGAACAAAGGTTACAATTCCTTCAAATCTCCTGAAAGATACAGTTTACCTTGATACAGGACACGCCTATGGTGCCTTTGATGTTTATGTAAACGGTGTTCTTATAGGCTCAAACGGACGACTCCCTCCAAACGAAAATATCCGTCCAATCAGCAATTATGTAATTCTTGTTCCATCATCACTTATTGCCGATGGTGAAGCAGAAATTACTTATAAATGTTATACAACAGCCGATGTAATCAGTTTTTCTGAAAGTCCTGTTTTTATGAATAGAGAAGCTGCACACCGCATTACCTTCTGGCGTGAACTTCTTGGGGCCCGCATGTACGTTATTATTGCTGTAATCTGTCTGATTATTGGCTGCTACATGATTTCCCAGTATTTTACAAACAAGAAAAACGGATCAACCTTCCTGTGGTACGCTCTTTCGGCTATTTCAATCAGCTTTTATTTCTATGATATGGGATCAAATGAACTTCTCCTGCCTTTTACTTTCCAGCGAGAATTCTTCCGTGCCATGCTTCCTGTAAGTCTTTCCTTCCTTCTTATGTTCTTCCGAAAGTTTATTGAAGGTAAGATTCCACGCCGCACAATCATTTTTGTAATTGCAACAGACTCAGTTTCTGTAATCGGGCATCTTGCTTTAATGAACAATTTCAATCTTGTAAGTACACTGTTTACAATCCTTCTGGCACCTGTAATGTACGTTTGTATTTTTGGAATTGTAGTTTCAATTAAGGGGCTCCGCAGTAAAAGCAAGAACCTTTCCATCATTCTGGTCGGCTTCCTTCTGGCTGTTGGACTGGCCTTCTTTGATATCATTGCACAGATTCAGGGAAAAGAACCTTTTGTATGGCTTCAGGGATATGCCTTCTTTATTTTGAACCTGGCTGTTTTCCTTACACTTCTGGTTGATTCAATTAAAAATCAGAAGGCCATTGACCGCCTGGTAGTTCAGGCCCACGAACAGAATGTAAAACTTGCCGAAGTTTTTGAACAGGCTCGAAAACTTTCTTCAAACACAACAGAAATTGCCGGCTCTTTGAATCAGTCGGTTCTTAGGGTAACTGAAGTTTCATCAACATCAATGGAACAGGTTCACGGAATTGAAGCTGCCATTGTTCAGCAGAACACAACTCTTGAAGCTGCAGACAGTGCCGTTGAAAATCTGATTTCATCACTTTCAAAAACAACAGTTGACCTTGAAAAAGAAGCAGAAAGTCTTGCGGTTTCTGCCGATCAGACTGCTCAGATGCTTTCAGGATTTCAGTCTGTTGGCCGCAGTATTTCGGCCTCTGCACTTTTAGCACAGTCACTGGATAAGCTTACAGTTCAGAATGTACAGGATGTTACTCAGCTTACATCTGCCATGGACGAAATTAAAACCCGCTCTGAAGAGATTATGGAAATTGTTCAGGTGCTGGATCACTTTGCAAACCGCACAAATCTTCTTGCCATGAACGCAAGTATTGAAGCGGCCCATGCTGGTGTTGCCGGAAAGGGATTTGCCGTAGTTGCCAACGAAATTAAAAATCTTGCGGCACAGTCATCGGCACAGGCAGCAAAAATCAACGAGAACGTTTATGAAATTGTACGTTCCATTGAAACAGGCGTAAGTCTTGCTGCAGGGGTTCAGAAAACTCTTGGAGAAATGCGAAAAGAAGCCAGCGAAACTGCAAACCATGTAAAATCTGCCGCCGATGAAATGAACCTGCGCCAGAGTGACGGTGAACGCATTGAACACGAACAGCGAACCATTGCAAAAACAGCCCAGGAAATGAAAGTGGCTGCTCAGGAGCAGTTCAATTATTCAGATACTGTAAAGAACAGCATGGAACAGCTTCGAAAAGCAACAAAGGCTGTAGACGAAGCCGCCGGTGCTATTGCGGAAGGTTCACGTCTTCTTTCTGAAAATGTTTCTGAACTTAAGGCAATGTCTGAAAAAACCACCGAAACTTCCGACAAACTTACCGAAATGATGGCTCTTTAAGGGAAAAAAACACTTTTTTTTGCAATTGCAACCGCCAGTTGACAAATTTCCAAGTAGACTTTATGGTTTGCCACTGCAATTACCTGTAAGATTCATGCATAAGTTGTTCGCAGAAACAATTATTTTACATCTTTGGAGACTAAAATGATCTTAGCAGAAAAAATTCTTGAACTTAGAAAACAGAACGGATGGAGCCAGGAAGAACTGGCAGAAAAACTGGATGTGTCACGCCAGTCGGTTTCAAAATGGGAAGGTGCTCAGGCTGTTCCTGATCTTGATAAAGTGCTTCAGATGGGAGAACTTTTTGGAGTTTCCACAGACTATCTTCTTAAAGATGATATGGAAGATGACGGAAAACGTGAAGATAATTACGAACCTGCCAATAAACGCACAGTTACAATGGCTGAAGCAGACAGTTTTTTCAAGGACACAGCAGAAAGCTTCAGACACATTGCCCTTGGTGTAATGCTTTGTATTCTTTCGCCAGTTGCCATTATTATTCTGGCTGGCTGGTCTGAAACAGGAGCAATTTCGGAAAATGTTGCTGCTGCCATAGGTTTGCCAATCCTTTTTGTTTTGATTGCAGTTTCTGTTGTGATTTTTATTATCAACGGTGTAAAAATGGAAAAATACAAGAGCCTTGAAACAAAAGATTTGCATCTTGCTTACGATGTAAAAGGTCTTGCAGAAAAAAAATATGAAGAAAACCGTCTTGTTTATATCAAAAAACTTTGTGCTGGTGTAGTTTGCTGTATTCTTGCTGTAATTCCACTTATTATTACTGCCATTTTTGCTGAAGATAACGAATTCCTTTGTGTATGTATGGTTGGTGTTCTTCTGGCAGTTGTAGCAGTGGGTGTTTTCCTGATTGTTGATGGAACCGGCGTAAGAAATGCCTGCAATATCCTTCTTGAAAAAGAAGATTACTCAAGAGAAAGCAAAGAACTGAATAAAACATTGGAAGCCTTCAGCGGTGTTTTCTGGCTTGTAATTACCGGAATCTACCTGGCAGTTTCTTTCCTTACAAAAAGATGGGACATTTCCTGGGTTATCTGGCCAATTTCTGCCATTCTTTGGGCAATTATCAGAGCCTGCATCAATATGGCACGGAAAGCTGTAGAAAACTAAAGACAGTTGATTACATATTCTGCGGCGGCGTGAGCCATAGCCTTGTAAGCTTCCTTGCTTGGATGAAGGTGGTCGCCGCTGTCAAAGCCCTGGGCAAAGTTCTCGGGGCTTTTTTCGTCTCTAAGGGCTTTGTCAAAATCAATATAGCCTTGGGCTTCACTGCAGGTTCTGATCCACTGGTTAAATTCGTTACGCACTTTTTCACGGAATGGAGCAAAGGTACGCCAGCCGTTAATTGGAAGAAGGGTTCCAAGAACGGCATTAAGATTGTGTTCCTTGCACCAGGCCAGATAGAAATCTTTTATACCGCGGCAAAGTTCTTCAGTTGTGGGCATGTCGCTCATTGGACGGAAAGGATTTACTTCCACTCCAACAGGATGAATTATGTCGTTGATGCCGTGCTGGATAATCACAGTTTTGCAGCCGGAAACATTTGCTTCAATTGGAAAGCGGGTCTGGCCTTTAAGGCCGTATGCCTGGTAGGTAATGCAGTCGTACTGGCGCAAGATTCGTGTTCCGCAGACAGCCCGTCTAATTACAGAAACATTGTGGACGCCACGGAGTTCCAGTTCCTGCTGAAGGTAGTCGGGCCAGTCCTGGGCGGTTATGGAGTCGCCGAAACAGCAAAGGGCCTGGTTTTCTTCCAAGGTGAGTACATCAACGGTGTTCAGAAAATAGTACCAGGATGTGTTCCGCGTAAGGTCAGGTGGAAAATCTTTGGAAGTGGCAAAATCACCGTAAGCGTAGGAACCGCCGGAAAGTGGACCAGTTACAAGAGTGCCTGCGTTCATCTGAGTACACTCTTCAAGGTAAATTGAAACGGTGAGTTTTTGGCCCCGGTGAACATCAATGCTGATTTCGTCGGAAGTAACTTCCTGTCCTTTTGGAAGAGTGATTTTTGAATTGCCGTCTTTTGTAAGAGGAATGAAAGCTTCTTCGGAATCAAGATTTACAAAAACTTTGGAAAGCACAACATCTTCTGTTCCGGTAAGGTTTGAAAAACGGAGGCGGATTTTGTTTCCCTCAAAGGGCATGTGAAGGGGATAACGGAGGGTAAGGTCTTTAGCGTAAACGCATTCTTTTCGGTCTGTTATGGAAGTTGCGGTGCCCCAGGCGGCCACCCATTTTGTAAAGTTCATTAATTTTCCTCTTGGCCTATTATACATCAAAATAAAGATTAATTTTAGACAACGAAAAGTGGAATTTAGTTGATTTATCTCTTTGAAATAGAATTAAAGTAGAATAAGTATATTTACTCTCTATAGTAAGTTGATATAATGAGAGTAAGAACAACGGAAATTGGAATCCGGGAAGGAGATAAACATGACAGACTTTTCTATTTCACTTCAGAGTTTAAGAAAAAACAAAGGAATTACTCAGAATGAACTGGCCGAAAAGCTTGGCATTAGTCCTCAGGCTGTTTCAAAATGGGAAAACGGAAGTTATCCTGATGCAGATTTCATTCCTAAAATTGCAGATTTTTTTGAAGTTTCAATAGATGAGCTTTATGGTCGCGGAAAAGAAAAACTGCCTTTGGAAGAGGAAATCTATCAGAATATTTATAAGGGCTTTGGCTGGGAAAAAGAAAAGCAGAAGAAATTTTTTGATAAATATCTGGAGTATTTCTGGGCAGCTTTGAACGGCTGTTTCAATTGGAAGGCTGAATATCAGAAAAGGCAAGTCCGTGAAAATACTTCAAGCGGAAGTATTCTTGTTACAACCGAAGGAATTTCCTTTATGAGTAACCGCAAGGTTTGCGAATGTGGTTTTGTGCTTAAAAAACCTCAGGATGGATTTAAAGCACTGTTCAATGAAAAGGATCGCCTTGAAATGATCTTTGGCTTTCTTGGAGACCAGGACAATCTTAAAATTTTAGAGTTTATGTTTTCACTTAAAGAGATGGAAGTTGTGAAAGCCAGCCGGATTGCCAAGAAAACTGGTGTGGACAAGGCCAAGGTAGAAAAAAGCATGGATAGACTAGTTGGTTTTGTAGAATGGGCAGGTGCTTTTGAAAGTGTGAACATAATGGAGGATGATGGAAAGACTGAAAAAGCTTACAAAATCAGTCTTGGAAACGGTGCTCAATATCTTCTGCTTCTTTCAGTGGCACAGTTTATTAGTCATCCTACAACAGCTTTTGAACCATTAACAGTTCAGTTTGATACAAAAAATGAAGCTCTGGTTGAATCAGAGTAAGGAGAAAAAATGAAAAAAGTAGAAGAGAAAAAACCTTATCACAAGGATTACGGACTTTTATCCAACAGCCGTTTTGTTTTGAACTGCATTTGGGAAGAAGACCGGGCAATTTTTATTCATCTTGTAATTGCCATGATTGTAGGACCGGTTTTGAATTACAGCTGGAGTTTTATTTCCAAATTTGTAATCGACACTGCCATGGGAAAATACAATCTTACATTGATGAAATTTGCAGCCATTGCAACTGCTTTGGGGATTGTAATCCTTTTGATTGAAATGCTCCAGACTTATGTTTACAGTGAGCGCTGGTCAAGGCTTATTTACATCAGAATTAAGCAGATTTCAAAAAAGAACCGTAAAGCCATGGAGATGGACTATTATCACATGGAAGATACGGATGTTCTGGATTGTTTTCAGAAGGCTGGAAATGCAACAGGTGGAAATCAGCAGGGTGTTGAAGGTCTTATGCACCAGATTCTGGATTTTCTTGTAAGCCTTGCAGCCGTAGCAACGGGAATTGTAATTCTTACAACGTTGAATCCTCTGGTTGTTCTGCTGTTGGTTTTTCTTTCCATTATGTCGGCAGTGTTTTCAAATAAGACCAACAAAGTTTCTAAAAAACTGGTTTGGGATAAACTTGCCCCATGGTGGCGAAAAAACAGCTACATCGATGAAATTGCTTCGGATTTTTCTTCTGCCAAAGATGTGCGAATGTTCAGCCTGAAACAGTGGATTTTGGACAAGAAAGCTGAACTGAACAAGGAAAGACTTGCAGCTCAGAGCCTGAACGAGAAGGTGTGGTTTTTCAACAGTTTTATGTGGAACGTGCTTTGGATTGCAGGTCAGAGCGGTGTTTACGCATGGCTTTTGTATTCTGTGGTAAAGGGCAACATGACCGTTGGAAATTTTTCCCTTTATCTTGGCAGTGCAGGAATTTTTACACAGAACGTCAACAGCATTACAGGTTCCATTTCCAATCTTATGGCAAGAAGCCGTGAAGTGGACGATTTTAGAAGCTTTATGGATTTTGAAAAATTTTCTCCAGAGAGCGATGAAAAAAAGGGAATCCCGGTTCCAAAGGCCGAAAAATACCAGTTTGTTTTTGAAAACGTATCTTTCAAATATCCAAGAGCCGAAAATTATGCCCTGAAAAACCTGAACATTACGGTAAAAGGCGGGGAACGGCTTGCGGTTGTAGGATTGAATGGGGCTGGAAAATCTACTTTCATAAAACTGATGCTGAGGCTTTACAAACCAACAGAAGGCCGCATCCTTTTGAACGGAACAGACATTCAGGAATTTGACAGAACTTCCTATTTTGAAGTTTTTGCTCCTTTGTTCCAGGAAGTAAATCTTTTTGCCTTCACTCTTGCAGAAAACATCTCCATGCAGACACCTGAAAAGACTGACAAGATTTTAGCCGAAAAGTGTTTGAAGGATGCAGGACTTGGTGAAAAACTAGCCGAACTTTCTTCCGGTGTAGACACTCAGGTGCTTAAGGTAATCTACGATGATGGTGTGGATTTTTCTGGAGGCGAAAAGCAGAAAATTGCCCTGGCCCGTGCTCTTTACAAAGACAGTCCTGTGGTGGTTTTGGACGAACCTACTGCCGCCCTGGATGCCATTGCCGAAAGCAAACTTTATCAGAGCTTTGACCGAATGATTGGAAACAAGACGGCCATTTACATCAGCCACCGTTTAAGTTCAACTCAGTTCTGCAATAACGTGGCTATGTTTAAGGACGGTGAAATGATTGAATACGGAACCCACCAGAGTCTTCTTGCCGCCGGTAAGGATTATGCGGAAATGTGGAAGGTTCAGGCTCAGTATTATGTAGATCAGGATTCATCTGAAAAGGTGGAGGCTTAATTATGAAAGAAAATGTAAAGAAAACTTTAAAATATGTTTGCAGCACAGTTTGGAAAACAAAACCATGGCTTTATCTTGTGTATTTTGGCCGGCTTTTGTGCAGACTTTGTGAAATCTTCCAGATTGTTATTCTGCCAAAATTCCTTGTTGATGAAGTAGTGCTTATTGTTTCAGGAGCCGATCTTCAGACCCATATTAGAAACGCCATTTTTTACGCAGTTTTGAACATTATTGTAGATTTTGTTTCATCGGTTTTGTCCAGCGGATTGAATCACTATATTACCTATGTCTCAGAATACTACGATGAATACGCAAACCTGCAGATTTACAACAAGACAATGTCCATGGACTTTGAATACACGGAAGATCCTGAGATTTTGAACAAGATGAACAATGCTAAAGAAGGAATAAGCTGGTATTCCGGTGGAATCAGGGGGCTTTGCGATCAGTTTTTTAATCTTGTAAGCGGATTTGTGTCCTGCTGTACAGTTTCGGCCGTTGTTTTATGGAAATGTCCGGTTTTGCTGCCAGTTCTTTTTGTGTGCATAGCCCTTGCCAGTGTTTGTAACAGGATTTCAAACAATATTGAGGTAAAACAGTACACAAAACTTGGCCGCATCAACAGATTGTTCGGATACTATTTCTGGGAACTCAGTTCGCCTCAGTATGGAAAAGACATCCGCCTTTACAACACAACCGATCAGATGATAGAAAAGGCCGACGGTTACAATAAAGAGATTAGCGACATTTTCCACGGTACAGCTGTTGAACGCCGAAAGTGGAACTACGTAACCACATTAATCGACATGGTTCGAAATATTGTTTCATACACTTATATTGGATGGAAGGCTGTAAAACGGGTGTTCACAATCGGTGATATTTCCATGCTCATAAGCGCCTTTGGAAATCTTTACAATTACGTTCGGGAAATTGTAGTGGCTTTCCAGGAGATTTCAAAACGCTGCGTTTACTTCAACAACTTCCTTACTTTCCTTGATTACCCTGAGACAAAATCTTTGGGAACAGAAAAAGTGCAGGAAAAAGACCACGTGATTGAATTCCGTCACGTTTACTTCAAATATCCTCGAAGTGAAAAAAATGTTCTTGAAGATGTAAACATTACATTGAAGGCAGGGGAACATCTTTCGGTAGTAGGATTGAACGGGGCCGGAAAAACAACTTTCATCAAACTGCTTTGCCGGCTTTACGATGTTACCAGCGGTGAAATCCTGATTGACGGCATAAATATTCAGGATTACGACGAAGAAGAATACAAAAAACTTTTCAGCGTTGTGTTCCAGGATTTTAAGATTTTTGCATTCAGTTTGAAAGAGAACATTGCCCTTGCTCAGAAAACACAGAAAATGCCTCTGGAAGGAGAAGCGCTGGAGGAAAAACTTGCTGGCATTCTTAAGCAGACTGGCCTTTACGATGATGTAGAAAAGCTGCCGCTTAAAATGGATACACACCTTTCTAAAAGCTACGACGAACAGGGCACCGAGTTCAGTGGCGGCCAGAAACAGAAGACTGCCATTAGCCGGGCTCTGTTCCGAAACAGTCCTGTGGTTATTCTGGACGAACCTACCGCAGCCCTGGATCCAATTGCAGAATACGAAATCTACCGGCAGTTCAACACTCTGGTTGGCGGAAAAACTGCAGTTTACATAAGCCACCGCTTAAGTTCCTGCCGTTTCTGCGACAAGATTGCCGTTTTCAGCGAAGGCACCATCAAGGAATACGGAAGTCACGACGAGCTTGTAAATAAAGAAGGGGGCCTCTACGCCCAAATGTTCGCCGAACAGGCCAAATACTACGCATAAAACTTTACTCTTAAGCGAAGTCCGTAGGACGCAGCCAATCCGTGTGACAATAAATAATTTTATCATACGGATTTGTTCGCACCTACGGTGCTCACTGGAATATTGCAAAATATTACCGGTTGAAACGGCCGCCTTTCCCACCGCGGTCAAATCCCTCTGGTGGTTCAGGCATGTTGCTTGGGTCGAAGCCTTCAGGACGTTCCGGACGGTTATTTGAATCAAAGCCTTCCGGTGGTTCAGGCATATTGTCTGGGTCGAAGTTGCCGTCATCTGGGCCGCCGCCAAAGTCTCCTCTAAATCCACCACGGTCAAATCCACCGAACCCGCCTTTTCCACCGAACCCACCGCCAAAGCCTGACTGAACGTTGATTGAAGTGAAAACCGGTGCCTCAGCAGTGAGTTTTACGTTTGTTTCTACGTCTTTTGATCCGTTGGAAACTGTGTAGGTTTCTCCCAGTTTGAAATCAGGAGAAGACAGTATAATGGCAAGACCTGAGGTGTTTCTTACAGAAGACGGAATCTGGCAGCTGAAAATTTCTTTTTTGCCTTTCTTTACAATTATTTTTCCGCCGGCAGTGAAGTCAGATCCGTTGAGTACTAAAGTTCCCTGATTTTTACAGGCAGTTACAGTTGGGCTTGTATAATTTGTTGATCCAAATGCCAGAATTGTACCCCCTGTAATGGCAAAGGTGTTCTGGTCGCAGTCAAAGGCGCATTCAGGAACACTTACCGCCACGGCAGTAATCTTTCCGCCTGTAACGCTGATAATGCCGTTGGAATCAATGCCGTCATTTCTGCTTGAAATAATGTTGATCTCACCACCGGAAATAACGATGGAAGATGCAGTGTCCTGGTGATCACAGCTGGCGTTGATAGCATCGTCTGTAGTATTCAGATTGATTGTTCCACCAAGAATAAACACATCCTGTTTACCTTCAATGCCCTCAGGTGAAAGCTTTGTTTTTTCCGACACAGTTTCACCGTCAGCATCAGTGAAGCTTGTTTCGTAACGGGATTCATCCTGTGGCATTCCCGTTGTTGTAATATTGATGATGCCGCCAGTAATTTTTACGTAAGGATAAGGATCGTCTGTAGTTTCTGCGGTTTCTGCATCTTCATCAATATCCCATTTTGCGGTGATTCCCTTGCTTACGGTGTTGATGTTGATGGTTCCGCCTCTGATTTCAACAAAACCTTCCCCAGGATTATCTTCCGTTCCTTCAACAACGATTCCACGGCTCTGATTGTTGATGTTGTTTCCAGTGCCATTTACATTTACAGTGCCGTCTTCCATGATAAAGGCATTTACGCACTGAAAACCGTTTCGTCCTGTAGAATCTACTGAATAAGATCCGTTCATAACGTAAATAAAGTCGCTGGCATAAAAACCGTGCTTGTAATTTTCTTTTACTTCAAGTGATCCGCTGCCCTTTAAAACAAGAGCTCCTTTTACGTAAACAGTTCCCTTGTCTTTGGCGCCTCCCAGTTCCGATTTTTTTCCATAAAGATTGCCGTACTGTCTGCCATCGGTAAGAATGTTTTTTCCCTCGGCAATAAGATGCACTTCCGATTTTGAAGAAACGCTGATACAAGGTGTGTTTTTTGAAGTGAACTGGGCATTATCCAGATTGATAACAATGTCCGATTTTTTGTCAGAATCAATGGAAAGTGCACCATTGTCAGATTTTCCAGAAACTTTTACAAGGAAGTTTCCGGCGCCTTCGCTACCTTTAATTGTGTAAAGACCATCTTTGTAAGAAACGGAAACTGCACTTTCATTTGAAGAAGTGATTGTTTCTTTTGTAAGGTTGATGGTTACTGTGGTTGTTGTTTTTGGAGTTTCTTCGTAATCAGATTTTTTGAAATTACGGGCTCCGGTGGCGGGAACATAGCCGCTTTCGGTGATTACCTGTCCGCCAGGAAAATCATTCATTCTGCCCATAAGGTTTGCGTTCTTCTGAGCATGGCAGCCTGAAAGCAGAACAAAGGTGGTAAGTGTGAAAAACAGATTTTTCTTTTTCATCATAATTCAGCTCCTAATGAAGTGTTTATGATTAGAGTATATAAAAAACTGGTTAGGTAGTGTTCATAACTTAGTGTTATAAAAAAGAAATCTTTGTTATAATCAACTTTATGAAAAATTTGAAAGAACGTTATGCTTATCATTTTTCCAACAGCTCGTTGATTGACGGACTTTTGATGAAAACCATTGTTAAGTTTGTGCTGAATAAACTTCCAATGACACTCACTCCAAATAAAATAACTGTCTTCAGTGGTGCCTGTGCATTTTCTGCATTTGCACTTACTCTTCAGGCAGAACGGGGTTATTACCTTTTCTGGGCACTTATTCCAATTCTGTATTTTATTTACCTTGTAAGCGACTGTCTTGATGGAGCACAGGCTCGACGTACTGGTCTTTTTTCACCAATCGGAGAATTTCTGGATCACTTTTTTGATTCAGCAGTAACAGGCTACCTGACAGGGGGTATTTTAATCACCTACCGGGAACTGGATCCATTTTACTTTTTTGTGATTATGGTTATTGGATATTTGACACAGGCTTCTTCCTTCTGGGAACGATACCGAACAAGGGTAATGCGCTTTGGCCGCTTCAGTTCAACCGAAACTGTTTGTGTGCTTACTGCCATTATTTTTGCAGGCTGCTTTGAACCTGTAAGAAGATTTGCCACAACTCCGGTGTATATGGATTTTTCTCCACTGCGCATCTTCATTCTGGTGTCTGCCGTGTTTGCCATTGTAAATTCCATTTTTGCCATTGTCCGTTCCCATGGCATCAACTGGAAATTCCTTTGTTATGTTGCTATGGCTGCCCTTACTGCAGTGCTTCTGAATATTACAGAATACAGCCTTGGCATAAAGGTGATTATGCTTACTTTGTATGAAATGATTTACAATGCAAAACTGCTTGTGGCCATTACAATGAATGAAAAGGACGGGCTTCCGGATTTAGTATTCCCTGTGCTTCTTGTGCTGCTTTATTTCCTTCCACATTTTGCAACTCTTGAAAACACAATCTGTTTCATCTACCTGGGCTTTACTCTTATTAGAATTGTATTCAACAATATGTTCTCTTATATCAACGAAGCTCTTATGGAGCAGTTAAAGAAAACACTTGAACATCAGAAAGAAAAGGTTCAGAAAATTAAAGATCAGCTGGATCAGCTTCCTGTGATGGGGCGTCGTTCGGAAGAGCAGCAAGATCCTTCTTCACACCAAGAATAGTTCTTACAATGCAGAAAATAAGCAGAGCAAGAATAACAATACAGGTAATATCAAGGAAAAGCGGTGATTCATCTCCAAGGATAAAACAGATCCAGAAAAGGGTCTGACTGGAGATGAGGGCTGCCGTAAAATCAAAAAGCATAAACTTCCACCATTTCAGGTGAAAAAATCCCGATGACAAAAACAGTAAATTTCTCATGCCGAAAGGAATAAAGCGGATGGAAATAAAGGTGCCGAATCCGTGTTCTTCAATTCGTTTCATGATTACATATTTTTTGTTGGAACTGAGCATGCGGCGGATTCGTTTGAAACCGGAAAGTTTTTTTGAACAGATATAGCCAAAAAGATAGGAAATAATATCGCTGAGAACAATGCCAAGGTAAACAAAAACAATGGTAGGAAGTATCAGCTTTTTGTTGTCCTGACAGATGGCCGCAGAGGCAATGAGAATGGCATCTTCGCTTACAGGCAGATTGAAACCAGCTAAAAGAAGGGCAACAAAAGCAGCAAGGGGCCAGTAATGTATGTAGGACGCAAAGAAGTCAATAATCATGATGATAGAATACACTATTTTTTATTCTTCTGCTATAATGTTCGTATGCCACAGCTGCTGATTATTCCGTTTATGGACCGCATTCAGGAATGTACTTCTCTTGCAAAAGAATACAACGTTGGATTTGAATTCAACGAGTTCGCCTTTCCATGGACTTTGGAAAATCAGTCAAACTGCAATGGCCTTGTAACCCTTTACAAAATGACTCCGGATATGCCGGCATACAGAACCTCCCACGGCGCTTTTTTTGATGTGCTGGTTTTTAGTGACGATTCCCGTATTCGGGAAGTTTCGGAACTCCGTGTGCGCCAGAGTATGGATGTGGCAAAAAAACTTGGTTGTAAAGGCGTTGTTTTTCACGGCAATATTAATCCTCTCCTTATAAAAACTGCTGCGGGGCCTGCTTATCAGAAACACTGGCTTGAAACAACAAGAACTTTTTTCCGTTCAATCTGTGAAGAATATCCTGAAGTAAACGTTTATATCGAAAACATGTGGGATCAGACTCCGGACAATCTTGAAAACCTTGGTAAGGAAATGACCGACGTAAGCAATTTTGGACTCTGCCTTGATTATGCCCACGCCCACATTTCACCTACGGACCCGGCACTTTGGTGCGAAAAGCTTGGACCTTATACAAAACACGTTCACATCAACGACAACGACGGAATCAGCGATCTTCATCTGGCACTTGGCGACGGTATTACTGACTGGGCAAAATTCCGCAATCTTCAGGAAAAACTTTTCCCAAATGCTTCAATTCTTTTTGAAACTTCTTCCATTGACAATCAGCGCAAATCTTTGGAATTCTGGAAAAAACTGGAAAAATAATTAAAATTGTAATACAAAATGATAGGATTTAGATTTATACTATTCCTATGACTTTTTACCACGAAAATACCAGTACACTTCATGTGAATACTGAACCTAACCGCAACTATTTCATTCCATTTGCCAGATCAGAACAGGTTTTTAATGACCGTGAAACTTCGGAACGATTTTACCTTTTGAACGGCCAGTGGGATTTCCGCTATTATTCCGATTTCCGTGACCTTGAAGAAAATTTCCTCGATCTTCCCTGCAAAGACAAAATTACCGTGCCTGGAAACTGGCAGCTCCAGGGCTTTGATCATCCTGACTATGTAAATACCCGATATCCAATCCCATATAATCCTCCTTTTGTTCCTGACGAAAATCCTTGCGGCCTTTACCACAGAAAATTTTCCCTTTCTAAAAAAGACGGCCAGGATTATCTTTTGAATTTTGAAGGTGTGGACAGCTGTTTTTATCTTTACGTAAACAATGAATTTGCAGGGTACAGCCAGGTGAGCCACATGACCCACGAGTTCAACATTTCAAAGTTTTTGAAGGAGGGGGAAAATACTCTTACAGTTCTTGTACTTAAGTGGTGTGACGGAACTTACCTTGAATGTCAGGACAAGTGGCGCATGAGCGGCATTTTCCGGGATGTATTTATTCTTGAGCGGCCAGAAAAGCGCCTTCAAAGTTTCCGTGTTGATGCCCAGATTGATGGAAGTGTAAAAATCAGTCCTACATTTAGCAAGGCCTGCAGCTCCCACTTTGAAGTGACCGCCGTTCTTTTTGATGCCGACGGAAAGGAACTTACCCGGGCAGTTTCTAAAAAGGATGTAATCAGTCTTAAAATAGAAAATCCTGTTTTGTGGAATGCAGAAAATCCTTATCTTTACAGCCTGGTGCTGGAAACGGAAGGTGAGTGCATTGGGGAAAAAATTGGTTTCAGAAAAATCCAGGTGATTGATGGAACTGTTTGCGTAAACGGTACGGCCATTAAAATCAAAGGGACTAACCGCCACGAAAGTCATCCGAAAACAGGTTTTTATGTTCCAAAGGATTTTGCAAAAATGGAACTTCAGCTTATGAAGGAACACAACATCAATGCTATCCGAACTTCCCATTATCCTCCTGCACCCTGGTTTCTGCCCCTTTGTGATGAGATGGGTTTTTATGTAATTGATGAAGCCGACATTGAAGCCCACGGCAGTGTTGATGCAAGCCACACCATGGACGACAACTGGAATTACTCGGGCATCAGTCTTCTTGCAAACGTTCCTGAATATGAAAATCCTATTCTTGACCGCATCCAGATGATGGTAAATCGTGATTACAACCGTCCCTGCGTAATTTTCTGGTCTATGGGAAACGAAAGCGGTTATTCAAAAGCTTTTGAACATGGAGCCCTTTGGATTAAAAACGAAGATAAAAGCCGCCTTGTTCATTATGAAAGCATGCACCATATGGACTGCTATCCTGAAGCCGAAGATTCACCTCGCACGCTGGACGTGGTTTCCCGAATGTATTCATCTTCTGTGTGGATGGAAAATGATTTTTTGAAAGACGACAAGGAAAAACGGCCTTTTATTTTATGCGAATACTGTCATGCCATGGGAAACGGTCCTGGTGACCTGGAAGATTACTGGCAGGTCATTTACAGTAACAGACGGTTTGCCGGAGGTCTTATCTGGGAATGGTGCGACCACGGACTTTATGAAGGTGATGACGAAAATGGAAATCCAAAATATTTCTACGGTGGCGATTACAATGAACTGATTCACGACGGAAATTTCTGCATGGACGGTCTTGTTTATCCTGACCGCACTCCTCACACGGGCCTTAAAGAAGCCAAAAACGTTTACCGTCCTTTGCGGTGTGAACTTGTGGACCCGGAAAAAGCCATCTTCCGTTTTACCAACTGCCTTGATTTTACAAATGCTTCGGCATTCGCCATAAACTGGGAACTTACAGCCAATGGAAAAACCGTAAAACGCGGTCACCTGAATCTAGACATTCCCCCACACTCCCAAAAAGAAGTGATGATCGATGATTTTGCCCAGGAAGAGTCCCCTGTCATCCATGACGAGTTCCCTGTCATCCAGGAAGAATCCCCTGTCATCCTGAGCGAAGTCGAAGGATCTTTATTCATAAAATTCACTTACACTCGCAACGGCCTTGAATCCGGTTTTGATCAGCTTGCCTTGAACAATGCACTGGCGGTGTGTCCAGGCTTAAAATCCCTTTCCCATGAAGAAAGTACAAAAAAACTTTCTGCAAAAGAGGACGCACGCTACATCACCCTTGAAGGAGAAAATTTTACCTACATTTTTGACAAACGCCTGGCATCATTTTCTTCCATGAAAATTGACGGCAAAGAAATCCTTGATAAACCTTTGTCTTTCAATCATTTCAGGGCACCTACCGACAACGATTCTGGCATTAAAAACAACTGGTATAAATATCACCTGCAGGAGCATTTTCCAAAAGTTTACAGTGTTTCCCTTAAAAAAGATGGGGCTGCCGATTCCGAGGTTTCAATCACTTCAAATATTGATCTTGGCTGGCTTATTTTTAAGAACAGCTTCAATGTGGAAAGTGAATGGACTGTAAAAGGCGACGGATCACTTTCTGTGGAAAACAAAGTTAAAGTAATTGATAAACGGGATTACCTTCCACGATTCGGTCTTCGTTTCTTCCTGAACAAATCCTTTTGCCATGTAAATTATTTTGGCTACGGCCCACATGAAAGTTACATCGATAAACATCAGTCCACCTGGAAAGGCCTGTTCTCTGCAAAAGTAGAAGATATGTACGAGCCTTATGTGCGGCCTCAGGAAAACAGTTCTCATTACGGCACCGACTGGCTTACCATTGGAAACGGAAGCACCCTCCTGGCTTTTACCTCCAGCCAGAGTTTCAGCTTTAATGCCAGTGAGTTTACTCAGGAAGAACTGGCCGCTAAAAAGCATGCTTGGGAACTTGAAAAAAGCGAAAGTACAGTTCTCTGCCTTGATTACAAAATGAGCGGAGTGGGTTCCAATAGCTGTGGACCTTTCCTCCTGGAAAAATATCAGCTTTCGGAAAAAGAGTTTGTTTTCCGTCTTAATATGAGTATCCTAAAATGAGCGAAAAAACAGTAAGACGATTGATTTCACAGAATATTACCATTTCGTTTATGGAAAGCTGCACAGGCGGTTTGCTGGCTTCACTTTTTACCGATGTTTCCGGGGCCTCTGCAGTTTTTACGGGCAGTCTTGTGACCTATTCAAATCAGCAGAAAATCCGGGCCGGGATAGACCCTTTTGTGATTGAAAAATACGGTGTTTATTCCGCCCAAACTGCCCGTGAAATGGCCAGAACCTGCCAGAAAATCTACAAAACCCGGGTTTCGGTGGGCATTACCGGCACTACGGGTAATCCTGATCCTGCAAATCCTGGTTCTATTCTTGGAGAAGCCTTTTTCTGCATCATTTTTGACGGAAAGGAAGAAGATTTTCATATTCAGAAAGATGTTGAAAAAATGAGCCGCCCTGAGATCAAAGAATTTTTTGCCCGAAGTGTTTACGACGCCCTTGATAAAATGACTGGTGAATTTGAATAAATCTTCTTAATTTTGTATAATTATTCACAAAATATACAATTCACAAAGCAAAGGGGGCATTTTATGGCAAAGGGAACAGATCAGAAGATTTTAAAGAAGTTTACAACTCTGGCCGAACGGAATGACCCTATCAATCCGGATTTGTACACCAAATACAATGTAAAGCGCGGACTTCGCTATGCTGACGGAACTGGTGTTCTTGTTGGTCTTACAAATATTGGTGATGTAGTTGGTTATGAAATGGTGGATGATGAAATTGTCCCAGTTCCAGGCCGCCTTATTTACCGCGGATACAATGTAGAAGAGCTTATTGCCGACGCCGAAAAAAACAAGCAGTTTGGTTTTGAACAGTGTGTTTACCTGCTTTTGTTCGGACAGCTTCCAACTCCAAAACAGCTTGAAGATTTTACAGCATATATGGGCCAGTGCCGTGTTCTTCCATCAAACTTTACTGAAGACATGATTATGAAAGCACCGTCAAAAGACATCATGAACAAGATTGCCCGTGGTGTTCTGGCCAGCTATTCTTACGACGAAAATCCTGAAGACCGCAGTGTTCAGAATCTTCTGAGACAGTGTATTGAACTTACAGCCCGTTTCTCAACTCTGGCCGCTTACGGTTACCAGGCAAAACGCCGCTATTTTGATGAAAAATCAATGTTCATCCACAACCCGGATCCAACTCTTTCAACTGCCGAAAACTTCCTGCGCCTTATCCGCATGGACCGCACATACACTCGTCTTGAAGCAGAAACTCTGGACCTTGCCCTGATTATTCACGCAGAACACGGTGGTGGTAACAACTCTTCTCTTACAGTTCACGTTGTTTCATCTGCCGATACAGACACATATTCTGCCATTGCCGCAGCCGTTGGTTCACTTAAAGGTCGCCGCCATGGTGGTGCCAATATCCGCGTTATGGAAATGATGGACGACATTAAGGCCAATGTAAAAGACTGGGCCGATGAAAACGAAATCCGGGAATACCTTAGAAAGATTTCACGGAAGGAAGCCTTTGATCATACAGGACTCATTTACGGTATGGGACACGCAGTTTACACCATCAGTGACCCTCGTGAAGTGCTTCTGAAGAAAAAGGCCCGTGCTCTTGCCGAAGAAAAAGGTCCTGAATTTGTAAAAGAATTCAATCTTTATGATGCAATTGAACGCATTGCTCCAGAAGTAATTGGTGAGTTCCACCACAGCAATAAAAAGATTTGTGCCAACGTTGACCTTTACTCAGGCTTCGTTTACACAATGCTGAATATTCCTCGTGAGCTTTACACACCGCTCTTTGCCATCTCACGAATTGCCGGTTGGTCTGCCCACCGCATCGAAGAGGTTGTAGCAGGAGGACGAATCTACCGCCCGGCCTACAAGTGCATCAGCAAAGAAAAGAAATTCGTCCCTCTCATGGAACGCTAATTTCGGCCCATGGATCGCTTAGATAAGATTCTTGCACATGAAGGATTTGGTTCTCGTAAAGACATCAAGAAGATGATGCGGGCCTGCGAAGTTCTGGTTAATGGAAAGCGTATTCTTGACCCGGGCTTCCAGGTGGACACCGAAAAAGATGAAATCATGGTAGATGATGAAGTTATTTCCTGCCAGAAACAGCTTTATCTTATGATGAACAAGCCTAAAAACACCGTAAGTGCCAGCAAGGACGGCGAACACACCACAGTTTTTGATCTTCTTGATGCAAAATACCGCACCGATTATCTTCAGGATAAACTTCATCTTATTGGCCGCCTTGATTTAGACACAGAAGGCCTTTTGCTTTTTACCACTGACGGCGAACTTACCCACCGCATGATTTCTCCAAAAAGCCAGATCCCCAAAACCTATTTTATGGTGCTGAAGGAACCTGTTTCTTTGGAACAGAGACAATCCCTTATTGAAGTTTTTGCAAAAGGCTTTGAAATTCCCCCTGAGGGCCACGAGCTGGGCTTTGTTTCAAAACCGGCAATCCTGAAGTTTCCAGACGATGAAGAAACTGCCCTGGCATTAACAAACTCGGCTGTTTCTATTTCTGAAGCCCCTTCAAATCAAAGGGCGGTTCTTTCCATTACGGAAGGCAAGTTTCATCAGGTAAAACGCATGTGGGCCGCTCAGGGAAACGAAGTAATCTACCTGAAACGCCTTGCCGAAGGAAAACTTCACCTTGACGAAAATCTGGAGCCTGGAAAAACCAAAGAAATTACCCGCACCGAAATAGAAGAATAAAAATTTCCCCCCATCCAAACAAAACCACCCCTAACTAGTTTATTGCACCGGGGTAGTTTTTTTTATAGTCACACGGATTTGCTACGTCCTACGGACTCCGCGGAGGTTGTGTTGGGGGCACTTTGAAAGTGAAGTTCGTGCAGTAAAAAGTGGGATCTTAGGAAGTTAGTTGCCATGGAAAATACGGGAAGGAAGACAGGGGCGCACCCTAACTAGTCTATTGCGTGCAGTAAAAAGTGGGACGCAGCAAAAAGAACGCACTTGATACCGTCCTTATAGGTGTCGAGGTGCGTTTTTTTGCGTCGCTGGGACCCGCTTTTTAATGCCCGTGGTAATATGGTTTTCGACAGCCACTGGCTGACTGGTAGTATTTTTCATGCGCGGAAGTATAGTTTCTGGGACCCGTTTTTAATGCCTGGGGTAGTATACTTTATTTTATGTTGTCACACGGATTTGTTCGCTCCTACGGAGCTCACTTTTTTATAATAAGTATATTATTATAAAAAACCAGCGAAGTCCGTAGGACTGAGCCAATCCGTGTGATAAAAAAAGAATACTAGGTAAAAGATCCTTCGACTACGCTCAGGATGACAAGGTCGTTATGTTTAGGATGACAAGGTAGTTATGTTTAGGATGACAAGGTAGTACTGTTCTAGAAAAAGAATGTCTGTCTGTGCTAAAATGATGACATGGATTTCAACGACGATACAATTTATATTCTTGATTCTTACGGCCTCATTTACAGAAGCTATTTTGCTTTTATTAATCATCCTTTGACCAATTCCAAGGGCGAAAATATTTCCGCAATCTTCGGCTTTTTCCGCAATCTGGCCAACGTGTTCCAGACATTTAAGCCTAAGCACATGATTGCCGCTCTTGATTCAAAAACTCCAACTTTCCGTCACCAGATGTACGAAGCTTATAAGGGAACCCGTGAAAAATCTCCGGAAGACCTGATTGCACAGATTCAGCCAATTGAAGATATTCTTGCTGCCATGGGAGTGCCTTGCCTTCGCGTTGACGGTTACGAAGCTGACGACGTTATTGCTACAATCGCAAAAGAATGCTGCCGCACGGGAAAAACCTGCCGTATTCTGTCGGGGGATAAAGATTTGATGCAGCTTGTTTGTGACAGCGTGCAGATTATGAAACCAAGCCATGATACAAATGTGCCTTGGAAAGTAGTTGGCGTTGAAGGCGTAAAAGAAGAGTGGGGTGTTTATCCTGATGGACTTCTTGATCTTCTTTCCCTTACAGGTGATACGGCCGATAACGTTCCAGGTGTAAAAGGCGTTGGCGTAAAAACCGGTGTTAAATTTTTGGAGCAGTACGGAAGCCTTGAAGGCATTTATGAACATGCTGATGAAATAAAAGGTGCCATTGGTGAAAAGATTCGGGCCGGAAAAGAAGATGCATTTTTCTCCCAGAAACTTATAACTTTGTGTGACACTGTTCCTTTGGAAGGTGATTACACAGTTCTTCCGGTTTTCAATTTTTCCGCCGCAAAAGATCTTTTGAATCAGGCAGAATGTTACGGAGTTGCAAAAAGCTACGGCATGATGGCAGGTGTTGCTGATAAAAAGGAAACACCGGTTGAAATCCAGCCGAAGAAATTACCAGAAACTGAGGAAGAAGATTTTGAACCTGCCGTTGAAAATCATGGAAATTACAAGGCTGTTACAAATCTTTCTGATCTTCATGCTTTTATTGATACCGTTGTTCAGAAAAAACTGGTTGCCTATGACAGCGAAACTACAGGCCTTGAAATCACCGACAAAATGGTGGGCTTCAGTTTAAGCGTAGAAAAAGGCAGCGGAATATACGTCCCTGTTGTAAGCGGAAACGATTTGTTTTCGGAAGGACTTTCCCTTGATGAAGTAAAACCTGAACTTCTGCGGATTTTTGATAATCCTGAAATCACCTGTGTAATGCACAACGCAAAATTTGATTACAAGGTGCTTAAATCTGCCATTGGAATGGGCCGTTATAAATGCCGCATGGCCGATACACTGATTGCAGCCTGGCTTTTGAACAGTGAACATTCATCTAAAAATTCCTATGCCCTTGGAGCTTTGGGAGAACGAGTCCTTCACCTTAAAGGTGTGGAATATGAAGACATTGTAGAAAAGGGCAAAGTATTTACTGATGTGCCACTGGATATTGCTGCAAATTACGCTGCAGAAGATGCTGACTTTACCCTTCAGCTTTGGAACATTTTTGAAGACAAACTAAAAACTGCAAATCTTTACGATCTTTTCTGGAATCTTGAAATGCCTCTCCTTCCTGTTCTTGCGGAAATGGAATATGAAGGAATTCATCTGGACGCATCAATTCTGGAGGCCTACGATGAAGAACTTACTGCAAAACTTGAAACCATCACCAACGACATTTACGACATGGTGGGCCACACTTTCAACATTGGTTCTCCAAAACAGCTGGGGGATGTGCTTTTCAACGAACTGGGACTTCAATGCAGTAAAAAGACAAAAACCGGCTATTCTACAGACAATGCCGTCCTTGAAGAACTTCTGGCAGATCACCCGGTAATTTCAAAAATCCTTGAATACCGTGAAAATGCAAAACTTCAGTCCACTTATGTAGAACCAATGCCAAAACTTTGTGATGAAAATGGGGCAATCCACACAAACTTCCTTCAGTTTGGAACTGCCACCGGCCGACTTTCCTGCCGCGATCCAAACCTGCAGAATATTCCGGTAAGAAGTGAATCAGGACGAAAAATCCGGGCTGCATTTACCGCACGGCCAGGCCACGTTCTTATTTCTGCCGACTATTCCCAGATTGAACTGGTTGTTCTTGCCCATTTAAGCGGTGATGAGAACATGAGCAGGGCTTTTAACGAAGGTACCGACATCCATAAGGCTACAGCCAGTCTTATATTTGGACTTCCTGCTGATGAGATAACTGCGGATATGCGACGCACTGCAAAAACCATCAACTTTGGTGTTATTTACGGAATGAGTGCTTTCCGCCTTGCAAAGGACCTTGGAATCAGCCGCACACAAAGTAAGGAATTTATTGAAACTTATTTTGACCGCTACAGTGCCATCCGGGATTTCATTACAAACACAGTTCATGAGGCAGAAGCTTCCGGTGAAGTGAAGACAATGATGGGGCACCGCCGAAAGATTACGGGTATTACCAGCGCCAACAAGATTGAAAAAGCCGCCGCAGACCGCATGGCCGTAAATACTCCTGTTCAGGGAACAGCCGCCGACATTGTAAAACAGGCTATGATCAATCTGGACAAGGCCCTTAAAGAAACAAACAGTCCTGCCAAAATGCTTCTTCAGGTTCACGATGAACTTATTCTGGAATGCCCGGATAATCAGTCTGACATTGAAAAAACAACAGAACTTTTGAAAACCACCATGGAAACCGCCGTAAAACTGAATGTGCCACTAAAAGTAAGCATAGAAACCGGCAAAAACTGGGGATTATTTCATTAATGATAAAAAACAGCCTATGATAATATGTATCACAGGTCAGATGGCCGCCGGAAAAAACTATATTGCCTCAAAAATTGTGTCACAGGAAATTGCTGTGTCCGGCGGAGAAAATCTTCCCTGGGTTTCCATCGATCTGGACCAGGTAGTTCATGCTGCCATGGAAGATCCTGAAGTGGTTTCAAAAATAGAAGCTGCCTTTGGAAAAACTGCAGAGAGTCTTGGTGTAAAGCTTGTTTCGGAAAATGGAACCATAAACCGCCGTAGTCTTGGGAAAGTGGTTTTCAGCGACAGTACACTTTTAAAAAAACAGGAAGAGATTGTTTATCCTTTTGTAATCAAAACAACAAAAAACTTCGTGGAAGAAAACAGCGGCAAAAATGTGATTGTCAATGCAACGGTACTTTATAAAACGCCTGAACTTCTGGACCTTTGTGAAAAAGTGATTTTCGTAAAAGCCCCTTACCTGAAGCGCCTGATTCGAGCCCGCCGCCGAGACAAAATGTCCTTCCGCCAAATAATCTCCCGCTTCAAAGCCCAGTCCAACCTGGAAAAAAACTACCGGACCTCTGGAAAACCCGTAGAGATTATAAAAAACTAGCCTCCGTGAGCACCGTAGGTGCGAACAAATCCGTGTGATAAAAAAATAAAAGGTCACACGGATTTGCTGCGTCCTACGGACTCCGCGGGGATTC
>JAKSTP010000024.1 GCA_024402505.1 Treponema sp. | reverse complement strand
GACTGGTACGTTGAAGCCACAAAACTTTCTTTCAAGAACGGTGACGAACACGAAAAAGATCGCGTAGTTTCAGTTATCCTGAACCTGCTGGAAGAAAACCTTCGTCTTTTGCACCCATATCTGCCATTTGTAACAGAAGAAATCTACGCAAAACTTCCTCTGGCAGAACTGGTTGAAAACCGCAAAAAGGCCCTGAAACAAGTTCAGGGTGACGGTGCAAATGGTCATCCTGAACTTGTTTCAGGATCTATCATCACAACTTCAGAATACAACGGCATGATCATCAATGCTCCATTCCCAGAACCAAGTGATGCACGCAAGAATGACGCAGTTACAAAACGCTTTGACGTTCTTAAAGACCTGGTTGGTAAAGTTCGCGCACTCCGCGTTGAATGTGGAATTGACCCGGCACTTAAGATCAATATTGCTATCAAGATTGAAAAGGGTAGTGATGCCGAAGTTTGTATCGCTTACGCCGACATGGTAAAACTCCTTTCTGGTATTGCAAAAATCGACTTTGTTGACGCAAAACCAGCTTCTTCAATCGGTACAGTTGGTGTTGGTTTCGAAGCCTTCATCCTTTTGGACGAATCAATCAACAAGGAACAGCTTCTTACCCGTTTCCAGAAAACTTTGGAAGAACACAAAAAATACGCCGAAAGAAGCCAGAACAAGCTGAACGGAAACTTCGCCCAGCACGCTCCAAAAGAACAGGTTGAAGCCGAAAAAGCAAAACTTGCTGAAGAGCTTAATGTTGTTGAAAAAATGGAAGTTTACATTAAAGAACTTCAGTAATATGCGAAATATTTGTCATCCCGAACACATGTGAGGGATCCATAAGGCTGTCATAAATGGGACCACCGCGGTCAGTTTTTATGGCAGCCTTTTTTATTAAAATCTTTGTTTTCATTCTAATTATATAGTTATATAATGAGCCAAGGAGAATATATGAAAAAGTTTTTAATTTTATTAATGTGTTTGCTCGCTTCTATGAGCTTTAGTCTTTTTGCCAACGACACTTACTTCTACATGGCCGGCGGTCAGCTTGTTCCAACAAAGGAAGGACAGGTTGATATCGAAATGAAAGAAGAAGTGATCAACATTGTACTGGAAAAAAATTATTACGAAGTCACAGTTGATTTTTCTTTCTATAACAATGGCGCAAAAAAAACTCTTGAAATTGGTTTTCCATTTTTTTGTGAAGGTCTTGGGGGGTCTGGCACAATCTCTGATTTCCGCTGCTGGACAAACGATAAAGAAACAAGTTTTGCCGATTATCCTTTAGAAAAAAAATGGAATACAAACGAATATACAGATCTGGAAAATGCTTTTGTCCGAACAATTGAATTCCCGGCAAAGAAAGTAACAAAAACAAAAATCACCTACAAATCAACATACGGAAGGGAAGCACCGTCTTACTCAATGGCAAAATATTTGTACGGCACCGGTTCCAGCTGGAAAAACGCCATTGGAAAAATGACAATCAGGATTAAGAATAATTTGCAATACAGATCAATAAACGGGATAGAACTTCCAGAATGTGATTCAATTAAAATTGTTGATGAAAACACTTGGGAAATAATCTGCACGAATATTGAACCGAAAAAATACACTGACTGCATCACAGTGATTTTAGGTGATGTTTTTGGCGATGACGGCCCAAGAATTATTCAGAAGGATAGTTTCTTTGCAAGCAGGGTAAAACTTAGTTCCAAGGGCTTGTTATGGTACACTAAATCTCAGTTAAGACTTGTTCGTAATGCCATTTATGCCTTCCACGGTTATCCTTTTAAATCTCAGGATTTGATTGAACTTTTTGAAGAAGAAATGGCCGATTATGGCTGGTATGGCCGGGATTATGTTGATGGCAAATGGGTTGGAAAATATCCTCTGGATAAAAACTTTTCCGAAAATAAACTTTCAGACATTGAAAAATTTAATGTAAAATTGATTCTGGAAGAAGAAAATAAACGATAAAACTTGAAAAGGGGATTGGATAATATGAAGAAGACAGTTTATCTATTTTGCATTTTGATAATGGCCTTTTCTCTGGCCGCTTGTTTCAACGAAAAGAACAGTCCTTTTTACGACAGTGAATGGATCATGCAGAATTATGATAACAATGCCCAGTTATATTATCATCATCTTATTTTAAGTCCAGACCACAAGGTAATGCTTCGAAGTTCCTACGCCGATTCCCAGAATATTATTGTGTGGCGGGGAACTTACAAAATCAACGATAAAAAGATTGTGTTTAATTTTGAAGATTGCAGTCGCTTTGAAAATGGGGAAAATGTTGGAAAATACAGTGACAAGCGGCTTGTAAAATTTTACAACGGTGAATATCTGTATTCCATAGGCCTTATTGGTGAAGAAGAAAACAAGGTCTGGCATCTTCAGCTGATTCGCCCAAAAAACCAGTTGCTTGGGGAAACAAAAGACATTTATGGAAACTACTTTGAAGAATTTATCAAAGTAGATCCATTAAATAGTCTGTCAGAAGAATAAGGGAAGGTTTTTTAGAACTTAAATGTTACACCAATCCGTGTGAGGATTGGGAAACCTACTTCGGCGTTTACACCAAAAGATTTGTTGAAGTACCAGGTTGCACCAGTAAACTCGTTGATGTAGAAGTTTGCTCCGAATTTAAGTGAGCTTTCGTTGCTGCCTTCTTTTGGAGATTTTACAATTCGTGTTCCGCTGAAAGACACTCCCAACTTTGTTCCGGCGTACAGATCAAGCTGTTTTGGTGGGAACATAAAGTGATATTTTACAACACCGTATGTATCGAAAACGTTGTTTGTTGTTTTGATTGTTCCCCAGTCGTAGCCGCTTTTAGTTCCGTTGTTGTTCCATGAAAAACCACCGCCAAATGTAAAAGGACATGGCCCGATTTTTACAGGAGTTTCAACGGAAAAGTCTACGATAGGAAGATTCCATGAGTTTGAAGAAAATCCGCTTTCAAAATGAGTGTATGAAATGGAAGTTCCAATGTTCAAAATAATATCGCCTTCTTTAAGTCCGGCACCGTAGTTGCACCAGCATTCTGACCAGTCAAAGTCTTTTGCAAAAGCAGTAGAAGAAATGATAAGTGTTGCTGCAGCTATAATCAAAGATTTTAGAATTCGTTTCATAATAAATCCCCTCAAAAAAGAATGATTTTATTTTATAGAAATTTCTTTGTGATAGCAATAAAGGTTGATTCAAGACTACCTTGAAGCGGTTTATAGAGGGCCGTCTTTTCAATCTCCAGAAATTCCTTCCGTGAAATATTTACCGCTCCGTAGCGTGCAAGATTGTCGGTGTAGCTCTGGCAGTCTACAAGAAGGCCGCCGCACTTTGTAAATGCTTCCATAAAAAAGGCAAATGCACTTTTAGAAGAATTGCTTTCCAAGGTGAACATGCTTTCTCCAAAAAACACGCTTCCAATAAGAACGCCGTAAAATCCGCCAACAAGCCGTCCATCTTTCCACACTTCAAAACTGTGGGCATACCCCGATTTATGTAGTTTTGTGTAGACATTTTGCAGATTTTTCCCAATCCAGGTGCCATTCTGACCCATTCTTTCCATATTTCTGCATTCGTTAATAACGCGGCTGAAGCACCGGTCCATTGTGTAAGTGTAGGGCGTTTTTTTAAGGAATTTGGACAGGGATTTAGGGCAGTGAAAATCTTCTGGAAAAAGCACAAACCGGGGATCGGGAGAATACCAGGTTACGGGCTCCTTGTTGTCCTCGCAGTACCAGGGAAAAATGCCCTGCATATAAGCCGAGTAAAGCTGCTGCAAGGTAAGTTCTTCCGTAACATCAACAATTTGATTTCCAAACTCGGTAAAATGTTCACCGGGTTTTGGAAATGGAAACAGAAGATCCGGGTAAACCATCTCTTTTTTGGAAGAAAGATCGGCAGAAAGAAAGTTTTTTAATGGGATTGCATTTTGGGCGGCCGGGAAGGTGCTTCGTTCTTCATTCAAGTTTTTCCAGAATTTCTCCTGATCTTTTCGCCCGTAATCAATGGCACCGTAGCGGTATTTGTAAGGAATGCTCATGCCCAGGTCCCAGTAGGCAAATCCGTTGTCAAAAAGGTAGCGGCCTAAAAGTGCCATCTGTACATTGCCAATATGGTCTTCCTTGTGGAAACCCGTGAGTGAAGCATAGGCATTTCCGGTAATAAAACCAATTTCACCTGCCACAAGTTCATCTCCCTTCCAGATTTCCACGCTGTCCACACTAATGCGGTTGTCGGGATTATTGTGAATATTATCCAGAACAGCCTTCAGTTTTGGGCAAAGCCAGTTTTCAGGATAGGCCTCACAGATTGCATCAACACAGGCATTGTAATCTTTATTAAAAGTAAGGGTGTAATCAGAGAATTTCTTTTCTATAAGATTCCGAACATTGTGAGGAATGCGGAAGGTTCTTGGAAAAATGATGCACTTTTTTGTGTGATAACGCACCGAAAATAGGTCAAAACCGTCGATTTGTACAGACATTGTGTAGAAACCCCGGTAAAGTGCCTCACGAACAATGCTTTCGTCGAAGGTACGGCAGTAGGCGTCTTCGGAAATGGCCCTCATAATGTAAGGCCCGTATGGATCCTGAAAGTTCAGCATTGACTGGCGGCCAGCGGCATTTATTTTGAGCATTGCATCAAGAAAAACCAGATCCTCCGGCTGAACAATTTCCACACCGCAAACTGCGCAAAGCATGTTGAAGGCCTCGTTATATGGCAGGGAATTCATATAATCCTCAATAGATTTTGAATCACTGTTCACCCGAGAAAGATCCTTGTATTTTCCAATTTCTGCAATAATGTCTTCGAAAGTCATTACATCTATTTTACACTTAGTTTATTCCTCTGTCATTCCAATAAAAATTGTGTTATAATAGTCAGCGGATTTTCGGAGGCTTTGCATGGCTAAACGTAAGTATGAGATGAAAACAGAACGCTCCCTTAAAATGAACGAGGAGGGTCTTCTTCAGCTCAAGAGCATCATTCTGGCACCTTACATGCAGCTTGCTACTTCCCTTATTGGAAAAGCCCGCCACGCCGGTGGAAACATGTTCCGTCATCAGATGGACACCCTGGCCATTCTTATTGATTACGGCTACATTGATCCAATCCTTCTAAAAGCTTCCATCGTTCATGATACAATCGAAGACATTCCTGGTTTTGACCATAACCTTGTAAAAAAAGCCGATTCCGACGGTGGTGAAGTGTACGACCTTGTTATGGAAGTGACCAAACGGGAAGGGGAAGATAAAAAAGATTTCCTTATGCGCATTATCAACAACGGCAGTCAGAAAGCCAAAATCCTAAAATGTGCCGACCGCATTTCCAACATGATTTCACTTGGTTACGTTACCGACAGCAAGTTTATTGAACGCTACTGCAACGAAACTGAGTTTTTTATTCTGCCAATGGCCCTGGAAGTGGACTTCAATATGTACCAGGAGCTTATCAATCTGATTATTACCCGCCGAAAGTTCCTTGAGGACTACAAAAAAATCAATCACGAAGAATAAAGGGAAAATCTTCCCCACTAGAAACCATGAATCCTGAATTCGAAAAACGACTTACCAAAATAGAAAACGAAATTAAACGCGTAACAACACTCAACGACCAGTGGAAAACAAATTCCTTTGGAAATCTTCCGGAAGGTGTTTGCGCCGAAAATGGTGACTTATATTTAAAGTGCCTTCTTGAACCAAACACAAACCTTATTTCTCAGGGCGGAAAACGATGGCGTCCCCTTTTTGCCACACTGGTAGCTGACCTTGTTGGTGCAGACAGTGATCTTGCCTACAGCCTTTGCCCAATTGTTGAGTTTGTTCACACAGCAAGTCTTATTCACGACGACATTGAAGACGGAGCCGATCTTCGACGGGGAAAACCATGTGCCCACATTACCTTTGGTCTGGACACTGCCTTAAATTCCGGCGCCTGGTTTTATTTTGAAGCCCTTTCTATTATTGATGCCCTGGACATTTCTGATTCACAGAAACTGCAGCTCCACAAAATTGTCAGCCAGGAACTTCGCCGACTTCATTTGGGACAGGCCATGGACATTTACTGGCACAGAAATCCAGCTTTTTTCCCGGCCGAAAAAGAGTACGAAGCCATGGTAAGACAGAAGACAGGCACTCTTGCAAATCTTGCAGCCCAGCTTGGAGCTATGGCAGGGGGCGCTTCCCAGGACCTTTGTGAAAAACTTGGTGAGACTGCCAGTTTCGTAGGCATGGGTTTCCAGATTATAGACGATGTAATCAACCTTACTACAGGCAACGTTGGTAAAAAACGGGGCGACGACATTGTAGAAGGAAAGAAAAGCCTTCCGGTGCTCATTCACGTTCAGGAGCATCCCGAAGATAAAGAAAAAATTGCCGCATTTATGGATCAGGCCCGCCGGGAAGGCATTGATTCTCCTGCAGTAGAACAGTGCATTTCCCTTTTGGAAACCAGCGGCTGCATTGAAAAAGCCTGGGAAAGAGGCATTGCCGTTCTTAAAGAAGCCTGTGCAGGATTCAGGGCACTTGGAAATCTTGGAAAAGGAGCAAAAACCTCTTCAGAAGTATCATCCAAAGCCGCAGATCTTATTGAAGAACTGTTCCTTTCCATGGTTCCGGTTTTAAAATAATAAACATTTTAGAGATTTTTAATAATATTTGCCTTTTTCTTCATTATCCCTTACAATATAATCTAGAGATTTTGGATTTATTTCAAATTCTCAGGTGAATTAATGGGAAAAACATCAGGCAGCGAAAAAAGTAAAGCTTCAGCAGAAACAATCAGATTCGGAAAATCTCTTCTTGAAAACATGGCATTTTTTGCTGATTCAGTGTGGGTTATTGATATTCAGAAAGAATCGATACTTGTTTTTCACGATAAGATAAATCCTGACGCAGTTGGAAAAGAGTTTGCCATAGAAGATGTTGTCAAACTTATTAAAGCTCACCGCCACACAGATGAAACAAAACTAATCCATCGTCTGGATATTAACTATCTTAAATCCCTTAAAAAAACTGAACATTTCGATGACAATCCATTTATGATAAAAGGGGTTTGGCAGACACTTCGCTGGGCTTACACTCCGGAACTTGATGAGGACGGAAACACAATCCGGGTTTTTGTTACTTACACCAACGTCCAGCCAATCCTTGATCAGAAAACCGAAATTGATAAGCTTAAGGAAGTAAATCAGAATCTTTCCAACGAGTACAAAAGCATTAATGAAAAATATTCCAATCAGTCTTCGGCCTACAGCAAAGAAATTGCCGAAATTCTTGATGGAAGTAATCAGCATATCAGCATTTGCCGGGAAGGCACTTACGAACTGCTTTACGCAAACGAAGCGGCTAAAAAAGCGTTTAACCGGTCCGGCCAGAGCTGTAAAGGCTACACCTGTCATAAATTTTTCTACGGCCTTGATGAGCCTTGCCCAATGTGTTCCATTCCAAAACTGCAGAACGGCCAGACTGAAATTCGAAGTGAAGCTACCGACGGCAAAAACTTTTTCGATGTTCTTCTTAAAAAGACTGTCCTTCATGGAGAAAATGTCTACATCGAATATGCAAACAACGTTACTGCCGCAAAGCAGGAAATCAAGGTTTTTCAGAAAACTTTAGGTACATTGAACGGTACTCAAATGGGCTTCTGGAACCTGTTCCTTGGGGAAGGGGATCCAATCCTTATTGGTGATGCCAAAATGTACGAGCTGATTGGCTGTGCTCCTGAAACCGATCCCGATACCGCCTGTAAAATCTATCTAGAAAGAATGACGGCAGAAAGCAAAGAAGCCATCCGTAAATATATTGATGAACTGTCCTCGGGAAAACAGACAGAAATTATTTATGGATACAATCATCCTGACCGGGGATTAATCTATATCCGCTGCGGTGGACTTCGTGACAATTCTTATAACGGGCCTGGCATTATGCTGCGAGGTTATCATCAGGATGTTACAGAATCTCAGAAGGCCATTGAGGAAGCCAACGCAAAAGTAAAGAAAGCACTGGCCTCGGCAGAATATTCAGCCGCACAGTCAAAAGAATTCCTTGATATTATCAACGATATTGCTGAATCGGGCATGTGGTATTACCGCTACGATGAAAACGGTGAGCCTCTTGGAGCCGCCTGGAATGATTTGTTCCGCCAGCTTCTTGGTTACAGCGAAGAAAGCGATTTTCCTCAGGATCCACAGTTTTTTTGGGACAGCATTGTTGATGAAGACAGACCTAGGGTAAAACAGGCGGTTTCCGATGCAGTTTCAGGCATCCGTCAGTATGATGTGGAGTACCGTATTACCAGAAAGACCGGCGAAATAATGTGGGTTTATGCCCGGGGAAAACGAGTAAATCACCAGAATGGACAGCCACGTCTTTTGATTGGTACGCTCATCGACATTACAGAACAGAAAAAAGAAGATGAACTTCGTCTTATTATTCAGGCCCTTGCCCGGGATTACGTAAGCGTTCTTCTTATTGACGACAAAACAGGATTTACCCAGGAACGAAAAAAGAACGACGTTTATTATCTTGACGGCATTGAAGAAAATACTTTCAAGGATCCTTACGATATTGCCTGGAGAAACTATGTTGATACGGAAGTGCATCCCGATGACCGTAAGGAAATGTACGAGGCGGGAAAACTGGCTCGGGTAGTAAGCGAACTGGAAAACAAGTCTGAATATAACTGCAATTACCGCATCAATACAAATCACGGGGTGGTTCACGTTCAGTTTAAGTTCATGCGTCTGAACGAAAACAAAATTGTAGGTGCTTTCCGCAGTGTTGATGAAATTGTTCATCTGCGGGAATCAAGCGAAATGCTTCGAATTGTTGAACGAGATCCTCTTACGGGCCTTTACAACCGCCAGTCTTTCTTCATTTATGCCCAGAAACTTATTGATGAAAATCCCGACACCTGCTTCGACTTTGTCTGCATGGAGATTGAATCTTATCGTCTGCTTACGGGCCGCTACGGTGTGGAAAACTGTCGTGAATTTATTAAAGGATTCGCCGACACTCTAAAATATTACGATAACAAGGACACTCTTCTTGGTTATACCGATGAAGATCAGTTTATGGCCATTACTAAGCACGTTCCTTTTGAGTGGCACCAGACTTTCTTTAGCGGTCTTTGTGAATCCTTCAAAACACTTTCCAAGATTCCTAACATTAAGATGGACTGTGGAATATACGCCGAAATTGATCATTCTCTTGATATTGCAATCATTTCCAATAATGCCCGCATGCCTATTGATTACCTTCGGGAACAGTATGAAGAAAACATTGCCCTTTTTGATGGAGAAATCCGAAAGAGGATGATGCGGGAACAGCAGGTAAAGAGCATTGCTAAAGAAGGAATCGAAAAACATCAGTTCAAGATTTTCTATCAGCCAAAACACGATGCATTCACCGAAAAAGTAAAAGGCGCCGAAGCATTGGTACGCTGGATTCATCCGGAACTGGGCTTTATTAGTCCTGCCGACTTTATTCCTGTTTTTGAAAAGAACGGCTTTATTTCCGAACTGGACCGTTACATTGTTGATGCAGTTTGTTCCGATATGCGGTTCATGCTGGATCAAGGCAAAGATGTAGTTCCAATCTCCTTAAATGTTTCTCAGGTTGATTTTGATCATGCTGACCTTACAGATTTCCTTGAATCCATTGTAGACAGCTATAATATTCCTCACAATCTTATCCACTTTGAAGTGACTGAATCTGCCAACGCCAGCGATATCCGCCGTAAAATGGCAGCGGTTTACAGCTTTAAGGAAAAGGGTTTCCGCGTTGAACTGGACGACTTTGGTGTAGGTTATTCCAGTCTTTCTACCCTGGGCGAACTTCCAATCGACGTAATGAAAATCGACATGAGCCTTATCAGCAATATTACGGAGCCTAAATACCGTACCGTTTTGAACAGTATTCTTCTGGTTGCCAACGGCCTTGGTATTTCTGCAGTTGCCGAAGGCGTTGAAACAAAAGAGCAGCTGGAAAAACTCCGTGACATGTGCCGCGAAAATGTAGATCTTCTTATTCAGGGCTATTATTACGCAAAACCAATGCCTTTAAATGATTTTGAACAATACATTATGGATAAAATTTAGTATATTTAATATATGAACGAAAGACCCGACGTATTGAATAATCATGCTATCAGGCTAGCTGCAAATGGTAATTTTGATGATGCCATTGCCTGCCTGGAACGCGCCGTTATCCTGGACAAAGACAATTATCTTCTCTGGTTCAACATGGGCATTACTTACCGTGACGCTGGAAATATGGCCGGTGCACAGAAGGCTCTGGAAACTGCTTTCCGACTGAATCCCGAAAATATGGAAGTTGTTGAAACTCTTGCCCACGTGTGTATGGTTCAGAAAAAACTTAACGACGCTTCCCGTGTGTGTGAGTTTGGTCTTGATCAAAATGAACTGAATCCAAAAATGTGGAATATGATGGGCGTAATCAACTTCCAGAAAGGTGATTACCTTGAAGCCTCCGACTGTTTTGAACGTGCCATTTCGCTGAATGCCTTTGATCAGGACGCCCTTTACAATCTTCGGGACACTTATCTTGAGCTTGGCAATAAAGATGCTGCTGCGGAATGTTCCCGCCGCCTGAATGAACTTGGTGTAAAATGATGAAAAAGCAGTTTATGGTAAAGGAAGTTCTGCCTTCCGGGGACGCACTTTTAATTCCTTTTGACAAAGACGGATGTGCCGGCTGTGGTGGAAGCTGTTCCGGCTGCCGCGTTGTAATCACCGCAAAAAATAAAAAAAACCTTCCAATAAGGGTGGGCTGTCTTGTTTCCTTGAACTATGCCACATCCTTTCAGAAGGTTTTTAATGTTTGTACACTTGTACTGCCGATTGTCTGCGCAATTTTGTGTTTTGTCTTTACAAAACCACTGGCACAGCTTTTTCATCTTCCTCTCACCGAAAACTTCAAATCCGTTGCAACGCTACTTGGTTTTTTTATCCCTGCAATTCTGCTATTTGTCTGTACAAAATACGCAAAATCCCTAACAGAACTGCAGATTACCGAAAGTTCTTTATCTACCTGATTCCTACTTTGTCTTGTTTTTGAATGAATATCTAAGGGAATATCCAAACAAAAAACAGGCTGCAAGTCCCAGAACAATTGAAGCAATAAATGAAATAACGTTTGGATATCTTCTTAAAAGCAAAGAAATAAGCAAAAAGAGCCAACCAACAGATAAAGCCTGTCTTGATTTCTGAATATTTTTTGCACTTTCTTTCAGATCAGCATTTTCGTTTTTAATGCGCTGAATCTTATTGTTGTAAACAAGAACCATATTGATGAAAACACCTGAGAAGATACCGCCAATAAGACAGGCAACAATGTTTGCAGTATTAGTGTATTCAATGGCAGGGTAAAGGTTTACCAGGAGACAAATCAGCTCAATAATGGCAACTGTCTTGAAAATGCGGTTTACGCGGATAAAATGTTCCAGTTTGCTTTCATCGTCTGTGTAAAGTTCAAAAGGTTCTTCGCTCTTTTTTCGGCGGAGCATTACCCATGGACCCCAACAGCATACAACATCAATTCCGGCTTCTTCCATAAAGTAGCGGTATTTTTCTGAGCACTTTCCGAATTTGTCGGAAGTGTCTGTCTGATATTCGTATTCACCTGGTTCACATTTTTCAAAGGAATATACAAACAGGGTATAGCCAGTAAAATTCCATCCTTCATTGGCCATTTCATTAAGCCACTTTATTTCTTTTTCAATGTTCAAAAACGCTCTTACTTTTCTCATTTTATTCCTCCATAAGTTTTGCGTGATCAAGCAGTTGATTCAATCTTTTACATTCCTGTCTGAAATTTTCCCGTCCCAGATCAGTAATCACATATTCTTTCTTTTTTCTGGAATCTGTTTCTTCGCTGTAAACAGTAATCCAGTTTTTTCCTTCCATAGTCTGGATTGCACCGTAAAGTGTTCCAGCTCCCATTACAATTCGACCGTCGGTAAGTTCCTTTACTTCCTGAATAATTCCGTAACCGTGATTTGGTTTACGAAGTGCCAGCAGGATGTAAAAAACTGACTCAGTCAATGGCTGATACTTGTTCATATTCTGTCCTCCGATATGTCGCTAAGCGATATATTATGGTTATAATATATCGTAAGGTGATATATCTGTCAACAGAATATTAAAAAAAGTTTAAAAATTTAGTGAAAATTCCATTTCTATCCCTGAAACAGGGTGTATGAACTTTATATAAAAGGCCTTAAGCTGCAGTTTTTCGCCAGGAAGGCAGGTTCCGTAAAGACTGTCGCCTATAATTGGAAGATTAAAACCATGGATGCTGGCAGAAAGAAGGCGCAGCTGGTGAGTGCGGCCGGTTTTGGGAATGTATTCCATGCGGGTACATTTTTGTTTTGATCCGTCGGGCTTTACGTAGGTTTCCACACCAAGGTTCCGCCATTGTGTAGTGCCGGGTTTTCCCTCAATTTCATCGTAAATCTGATGCGGACGGTTTTCGGGATCCAGGCGGAATGGCAGTGTAGTTTCGCCGCTTTTTTCTCCATGCTTAGGTGAAGCGTCCCCTGTGGATTTTTCAAGAATGCCGGAAAGAAGTGCCGTGTATTTTTTTTCAATAGTCTGATTTTCAAACTGCAGCCGAAGGTTTCGGTGTGCCTCTTCTGTTTTTGCAAGAACAAGAATGCCCGAAGTCTCCATGTCCAGACGGTGAACTGCGCTTTGCGTGATTACACCCGGATAAAGAATTGAAAGTCTGGTTTCAGCACTGTCCTTGTTTTCTTCTGTCCGACCTGGAACCGAAAGAAGTCCTGATGGTTTGTTGATTACACAGATGTGTTTGTCCTGGTAAAGAACGTAAAGTCCCAGCATCCGTGGAAGAAGCCAGGAACACCGTGAATCACAGGGCTCCACAAATGAAGGCATTTTTCCTTTTTCATAAAACACCTGGGCAAGACTTTCAGCCTTCCATCCTTTTGTAAAGGCGTAATCCAGAAGCTTGATTTCGCAGCAGTCTCCAATTCCCGTAGGCGGCAGAACTCCTTTTTCCTTAATAATTTCGTTTAATGTAAAGACATTTCCCTTAATATCGTGGAATTTGTACAGACAATGTACAAGAGAAAGTGATTCTGTGGTAAGTTTTGTACGTTTTTCTTTAAGCTCCGAGACCTGTTTATCAAAGCCACCAGCCTTCAAATCTTCAATTTCTTTTGTTAATTCATGGATTTCTTTGTCATTTTTTGAAAGAGCTTCGTTAATTTTTTCAGGGGAAACAACTGGAGGTACAAAAATAAAAGGGTTTGGTTTTACAGACTGACTATTGTTTTGATTGCAGCAATTTTCTTCAAGTTCCCAATGGATTCCGCTTGGAGCCGCCAGAATCACTCTTTTGCCGTTCTCACAGGTACAAACCAAAACACCCAGCATCACACCCTGATTAAGGCGTTCCATACTGGGCTTGGTTTTGGGGATCAGTCTGTATTCCCCGGAGTCAATCTTTTTTGCCAGAACCCGCCCGTAATGAAGAGCGAGTTCCGTTTCAAAAGGTGGAAACATTATTTAAGGTTTCTGATTTCTACAGTGCCGTCTTCTTTGGCAATGAAGCAAACAGGAGTTTTTTTGCTGAAAAGTCCGTTTTCAAGAACACCTGTAATCTGATTGATTTTGTCTTCCATTTCGGCCACGTTGATTGGTTTTTCCCAGTGACAGTCAAGAATCTGATTTCCGTTGTCTGTAATAACAGGACCGGCCTTGCGAACACCTTCACGAAGAACACAGGTTGCTCCAAGTTTAGCCATGGCTTTCATTACAGGAACACGGGCACCTTCAATAATTTCTACAGGTACAAGAAATTTTGTTCCAATATCGTTTACAATCTTGCTCTGGTCGGCAATTACAACAAAGGTTTTTGCAGAATATTCAACAATTTTTTCCCGAACGTGAGCGGCTCCACCACCTTTAATGCAGTTGCAGTCAGGATCAATTTCGTCTGCTCCATCAATTGCCAGATTAAGTTCTCCGTCAATTGCACGGTCGTTCAAAGTGTAAACCGGAATGTCCCAATCCTGACAGCGGTTCTGTGTCTGGAAGCTTGTTACAACGGCTTTTACATCTTTAAGGTGACCTTCCTTAATGTGCCAGCCAAGGCGGTCAACTGCAGGCATAGCAGTAGATCCTGTACCAAGACCAATTTTCATTCCGCTGAAGATAAGTCCTTTTTCAATAAGTGTGTCTACGGCAGTTTCTGCAGCCAGTTTTTTCTGTTCGTTTTGATTCATCATTTTTCGTAGTCCATTCCTGTAAAGAGTTTAAATTGCATATATCCCTGGTACTGAAGCATTTTTGCTCCATTGCAGGTGCGGCATCCGGCCTGGAATGCCCGTTTCATAATTGGTGTTGTTGGAGGAGTATAAATCAGGTCAAAAACCGATTCATGCCCCTTAAAATTATAGAAATAGATAGGATCAGTTTCCGGTGTTGAAACCAGGTCGCTGTACATACCTACAGAAGTTGTCTGTACAATGAGGTCCGAAAATTTTTCCAGCTTGTCGCTTGATAAAGGACCTAATTCAGCGTAATCAAAACCGTATTTGTCGGCCAGAGCTTTTGCATTTGCAAGGGTTCTGTTGAATATGCAGGCTTTTCCACCCATCTGTTTGATTACATAAGCAATGGCTTTAGCAGCTCCACCGGCTCCAATAATGGCCACCTTTATGTGACGAAGCTTTGTTACTCCTAAGAATTCCTCCAGGGAACGGCGGAAACCGTAAGCATCGGTATTGTAACCAACCCAGGTATCGTTTTCCCGAACGATTGTGTTACAGGCTTCAATTTTTTCAACTTCTTCGCTCATGGAAGAAAGGTAGTTCATTACGGCAGTTTTGTGAGGAACAGTTACCGACATACCTTTAATGCCTGTAAATTCTGCAAATTCAATTACTTCGGAAATCTGTGGACCCCGAACAGGAAGATACATGGCGTTAATGTCGTGACCAATGTAACCCTGGTTGTGGATTTTTGGACTTCCCGTGTGCTGCAAAGGCCAGCCTGTAATTCCGTAAAGGCTTGTTTCATTGTTCACCTGGCGGAATCGGTAAAGATCGTTCAAGGTGTTTGGATCAATGTGTCCAAGGCCGGCAGTGTTTCCTTCAGTTTCGGCAGGCGATACAAATGAAAGGAAAGAGTGGGTTCGGTCGGCCAGCAGGCGGGATGGAAGGCCCATAGGTCCCATGGCACAAAGAATGTGATCGTAATCGGTAAAATCGGCTGTTTCCTTAAAAAGGTTTGTTACATCGTGAAGGGTTTTTGGCATGAAAGCAATTTTTGGAATCTCATAACCGGTTTTACGCATGGAATTGCATTTTTCCCGGATATTGTAGATTGGTCCTTTCATGTCGTGACAGCTTCGAATAACGCGGATATCAAAGGCCTGAGCCGCATCTTCAATGCTTGGAACGTGGTAATCTTCTTCAAAGTCTACATAAGCAAAGTTTTTGTCTTCCGATTCTTCCGCAAAAGAAAGGGCACGTCCAAAAAGTGTTGTTCTGGAAAACTCACCGCCAGTAAAATTTCCACCGTCAATGTCACGGCGGATAGTAAGAATACAAGGTTTGTTGATCATTGCAGGGAACTTACGGATATAAAGCTGTTCATCCTCTGTAAGGTGATCGGCACGGAGTTCAACAATATCAATCTTCTTGCTGTATTTTTCTACCAGTTTTACATCTTCGGCCAGTGTTTTACCGGTCAAAGTCATACAAATTAAAGGCTGAGCCATTTTTGTCCCCTATAAAAATTATTCAACCTGGAAGCGGTCCATTACTTTTTCACCCTGGTAAAGGATGATTGTTGTTCCGCGAGGCAGGCTATAAGGAAGTGTAAGCTCTCCGCCAGTGTGTACAAAGTTGATCAAAGTGAATGTGTCACCTTCAGCCGATTTTGCATCAAGGCGCATATTGATTGGGTAAGGATATTCAGGCAGAGTAAAGTGATAAATGCCGTAAACCTGTCCATCAATATCATCTTCCGGCATAGCCATTTCAACAGACATGCGAGAATAAATTGGAACAAATTCATCTGCAAATACTTTGTTGTTTGTAACAGTTCCAGGAACTTCATTTTCAAGTGCTTCGTGAGATGTAAAGTCGAAAATAAGTTTTGAACGGGTGATTGTCTGGTAAATATCGTTGATTGAACTTCCCAAAAGGTAAGGAGGTTTTGTGTTGTCGTAGTTTGGACCTCGGCTTACAACAAGATGAACTGTAACCGGAGTAGAAATTCGTGTTCCCTCTGGAGGATCCTGTTCAAGAATTGTACCAGGTTCGCTTGTATCAGCTTTGTATTCAGGTTCACCTAGAACAATAAGAGGACGTGTCTGACCTGCAAAGATTTCCGAAAGTTTCAGGCGAAGATTGTCCAGGTTTTCCCCAAGGTAGTTTCCAACGCTGTCCACAATAATACCACGGCTTACCACAAGATTTACGCGGCTGTAACCTTTTACAATGGCGCCAGGGGCAGGATTCTGTTCCATAATAGAACCTTCATTACCAGGAACGTCAGAATAACGCAGAGTGATTTTTGGATAAAGTTCCTTTTCCTGCATTTCAATAAGTGCGTTTTCCAGCTGTTTTCCTACAACATTTGGAACCATAACCTGTTCGTAGCCCTGAACGTGGGTAAAGAAAACGGCACAGGCAATGAGACCCATAAGAATAATGGTAATGATACAGGTGGCGATCATAAGTCCCAGATTGGCTTCCATTTTCTGGAAAAGTTTTACAAAACTAAATGATTTGATTTTTCCCCAGAAAGCTTTCATTGCATCTTTGAATTTCATAATATGTTCCTCAATTTTGGTATCTATTTTAATACAGTGCCAGTGAAATTTCCTGCACCATTCATAAAGTCTTTATAAGCCATGGCTTTTTTTCCCTGGCGCTGAAGTTCAGTCACGCATAGAATGCCATCCCCCGTTTTAATAAAAATTCCGTCGCTTTTTACAAAGGCCAGAACTTTTCCTGCAGGTTCTGATGACCACTGTTCTACATTTACGGGCGACTTTGCCGCCTGTGGATCCAGAACAACGGCCTTCACAATTTTAAGGGTATTTCCATTTTCTTCACAGGTCCAGATGCCCGGATCCGGTGTATAGGCACGAAGTTTTGCTTCAATTGCCCCGGCGCTTTGGCTCCAGTCAATTTTTCCGTCTGCCTTGGTAATAATGCCAGTGTAGGAAGGTTCTCCTGTCTGAGGCTTGCCTTCAGGAAGTGCACCGGTTTCAGCGCAGGTTTTTAGAAGATCGCAGATAAGCTGGGCGCCAGCACGGGCAGAATCTTCCAGAAGTGATGCAGCTGTTTCTTTTCCGTTTAAGGCCACTGTTTTCTGTGCAAGAATATTTCCTTCGTCCATTCCAAGACCCAGTGTCTGAATGGTAACGGCAGTTTCCTTATCTCTGTTTAGGATTGCTGCAGGAACTGGAGTACAGCCACGATATTTTGGCAAAAGGGAAGGGTGAAGATTCATGCCGCCCTTTGAAAAAAGCCCAAGAAATTTAGGTCCAAAGATGTGACCGTAGGCAAAGCAAACAAGCACTTCTGCACCAAGGGGAGCAATTGCTTCACGGCAGGTTCCATCAAGATGTTCAGGAGTAAAGACAGGAATTCCTTTGCTTTCGGCAAGTGCCTGTACAGGAGTTGGAATAAGCTCCTTATGACGCCCCTGACTTGACGGAGGATTCGTAAGAACTCCTGCCACTTCAAAGCCGGCCTTCTCCTGGTTTTCGAGTAATATGTTCAATGTACAGGCAGCCGCATCAGGACTACCCGCATATAAAATTTTAAGCATTTGGAAAGTATTATAGAAGATTTAGAGGGTTTCTTCTACTCCGCGCGGTAACACTCGTAACCAGCCGAACGGAGTTTGTCGGCGGTAGAAGCGTCGGTTTCGGTTACCAGAACAATGAAGTAAGTGGTTCCACTGCTGCGGGTTTCAGAAGTCTGATAAGCATCAAAACCTTTTTTCTTCAATTCTTCTACCAGGCGGGAAGCATTGCTTTCTGTCTTGAAAAGCCCCAGATGCAGTTTTCCAAGATTGTTCTTTGAGTTCTCGGCTTCAGCTTTTGCAGCAGAACTTTCTACCTTGGCAACAGTTACAGTTCCTGTTCCAACTTCGGCAATCTGTTTTTTAGGTACAAAAAGCCAGAAAGGTGTGCTCATCATCTGAACATCGCCTTTTACAATGCCTGCCTCAAGGGAAGAAGGATATTTTTTTATCAGTTCATCGCCATAAGATTTTTCACCTGTAATGTGCCACAAGGTGAGCATAATTGCGGGCTGAACTACCTGCATGGACTTTACTCCTGCATAAGCCTTCAAAACGGCAATTGGTTCTTCAAGGTCGGCATCTTCTTTTGCTTGAATCAAGGCGGCCCATTGTGCGTAAAGTTTTACATGAGCCAGGATTTTTTCATCTTTTGAGTTTCGGACAGTAGAATTAAGGTAACTTTCAGCAGTAGCGGCGTCTCCACAATTAAGGGCACATCTTACAGCGCTTAAAACCAGTTCCTCGTTGGTGCGTTTAACTGTTCCTTCTGCAGTTCCACCTTTAATGCCGGCAGCGTTTACGTAAGCGGCCCGTGCATCATCATATTGACAAAGCTGTTCGTAAAGTGATCCCAAAAAGATGTAAAGGGCACGCTTGTCTTCATCGACGGTAGTTTTTTTGATTTCGGAATTAAGATATTCAACGCTCTGAGCAACTTTACTTTTCTTAGAAGCTTCTTTAATCACTTCTGCAGCCTTGCTTTCGGCAAAAAGTGAAAGTGTTAAAAGAGAAAGAGTGATAAATGTGGTTAATTTCTTCATTATTGTCCTTCTGATGGAACGGTGTCTTTTTTGAAAAACCGCTTTTTCTTTTTATCGGAAGATTTTGGTTTTTCTTCAGTTTCATCAGAAGATTCGCTGCCTGCACTAAGAGATTTTTTCAGCTTTCCAAGGATGATGCAAAGAACGGCAAAAACCATGCCTGCACCAAAGGAAATAAGCACAACTACCGCAACAGGCACGTGTTCAAAGGTTGTAAAAAGCCAGAGATTGGCTGTATTAGTAAGATTGAATCCAAAAAAACAGCAAAGAAATGCAATCAGAAGAATTACAAGAATAAGGGCAACAATCATAGAAACCTCTCTTCTTTTAATATAGAAAAAAGATTAGAGTTCTTCAAGTTCGGCTTCAGGATAAAGTTCTTCAGGGAAGATTTCGTCAATCTGTTCAGAGAATTTAGTGTATCCTGTATCAATGGCCTGTTTTTTCATGATTTCAAGGAACTGAGGACCAGGAACCGGACGTGAGAAGTAGTATCCCTGAAGATAATTACATTTAAGTTCCGTAAGAACGTTTTTCATTTCTTCAGTTTCAACACCTTCCGCAACAATCTTCATGTTCAGTTTGTGCATCATGTCGATGATACCTGTAAGAACAACGTGGGACTGAATATCGGTGGTTGTAGACCAGACAATTTCTTTATCAATTTTAATCATGCTGAAGGGCAGTTTAAGGATGTAGTTCAGGTTTGCATATCCGCTTCCGTAATCATCAAGAGAACAGGCAAATCCAAGTTTTGTAAGACGGTCCATGTTCTGCTGCAAAAGTTCCGGAGTATGGGCGGCAACAGTTTCTGTAATTTCAAGGTTGATTTGGGATACTTCAAGATTGTAGTCGTTGGTAATCTGAATGAGGGTTTCGGAAAGTTCAGTCTGCATACACTGTGCTACCGAAAGGTTAATGTCGATCATATCGGCACCGTAGCGGTCAATTTTGTTAAGGGCAATAAATCGGCATACATCTTCAAAAACAAATTCACCTATTCGCAGGATAAGACCGTTCTGTTCTGCAATTGGAACAAATTCGTCAGGTGAAATAAATCCCCCTTCGCGGTCGTGCATTCGGATCAAAGCTTCTGCACCAACAATTCGCTGTTCTTCTGTAGAAAAAATCGGCTGATAGTAAACTTCAATACGGTTTTCCTGAATGGCCGATTTTACCAGTTCTTCAACATAGCTGAATCGTTTTCGTGTGCTTACATCAATATTTCGTGCCAGAAGAATGCCTTTTCCCTTGTAACGAAGATCGAAGAAGGCAGCTCCCATAATGTCCAGAATATCTTGAGTATTTTCGCCGTCTTTTGGACACATGATAATACATTCAGCAATGTGTACTTTAATTACCAGTGAACCGTTTTTCCAAGGGGTTTCAAACTTGTGTTTAATCTGTTGTGCAATGGCAAGAAGTTCGGTTTCAGATTTTTCTTCAAAAACAAGAGTAAATGAATCGGTGCGTGTGCGGAAAAGTGTAATACCGTCAAACTGATCCTGTAAAAATGCTACAATCTGTTTGAGGACTACATCCATATTGTTGATACCGAAAGTTGAGATCAAAAAGTCCAGATCTTCAAGATTAACGGCAACAATTCCAAATTCCTTGTTTCGGCGGAACTGTCTTTCAATAAGGATGTCAAAAGATTTTACGTTAAGAACACCGGTTGTACCGTCGGTAACCATATCAGAGTTCTGAAGGGCGTAAAAAATCATCTGAAGACTGATCGCTACTCCAAAATGCTGAACAAGAAGGTTTGGAACAATAAACTGGATTACAACGGCAATCAGTGAAATGATTGTAAATGAAAGTGTAAGAAGGCGTCGGTAAAGTCCCAGCAGTGAACCAAAACGAAGAACCATTGTGCATCCCAAAACCATGTAATAAAGCATGATAACATAAAGGATAAGAACGCCAAAGTTACGCTGATAAATACCTTCCGGAGTAATTGTAAATACCAGGCCTGAAAATGGAGTTGCAAAAACCATCAAAAGAGCGATTATGATTGGAAGGAAAAAAAGTGCCTTATATAATTTTGTTTTTAAAAGGTCCTGCTGACCTACCAGTGCCAGAGTGTAAAAGGCGTAAAGGCAAGGAAGCATGAGCACGCAGACAAAATAGACAATGTTTGAACCCCAAAGAATGAGTCTGTTACTGTGGTGAAGAAGAAATTCTGCAGAAACAAAATCTACTGTAGTGGAGACAAATGTGGCTAAAGAAAGGGCAACAAAAAGTTTGTTTTTTAATTCAGGGAGATGCTTTGTGATTTTATATGTGAATAGAAGAACTGCAAGAGAACACAATGCTGCCAGATCAAAAAACACATTATACGACATTCTTCTATAATACATTCACTTAAATTGGAAGACAAGTTAATTATTGAAGATTTAAGAAATTGGAATAAAAAAAGCCGTTTCCAAACGAAAACGGCTTTCCAATCTTGTTAAGATAATTTAATCAGTTTTGATCAGATTATTTTTTGCGGAGAAGAGCACCAACCAGGGCTACTGCAAATCCAACGAGGAGAAGATAGATTCCAACACCTGGTTTTGCAAGTGCACCACCTACTTTGTTAGCAGCTTTGATGAGTCCTTTTGCAGCACCTGAATCAAAAACACCAATTGATTTAAGGTAGAAAAGACAACCACAAACGATTCCACCAACAGCACAGCAGAGTCCGTAAAGTTTTACATCTTTTATCAAAAGAACAACAATTCCAAGAATAGCGAATACAAATACCAGAAGAGCCATTACTTCGCCGAACGAGGCTCCATTGTCGAACAGATTTTTAATCAGGTTCAGCCCACTTCCACCATTAGATCCAAAAACTTTACCTTTTGTCAAAGGAAGGCAGAAGCCTACAGCAGCCAGTACAAATCCAATAAGTTCAACAAGCTTCATTGTGCTCAAACTTTTTTTTCCCATAAATATCCTCCTATATGGAAAAGTCTAAAATCTCCAATAGTATAACACAGTCTCAATTTTATGGCAAATCACTAAAAAAAACTTTCATATGGTTAAATGAAAAATATCATCATAACAGAAAATAAATGGTATTAAACGTTTTACGTCAAAAAAGTGGAGAATTTTTTCTCAAAAATGTCTAATATATAGGGGAAATCCCCTATGCAAAAAATTTGTATACATAGTAAACTATTAGTTACGAAAACCTTTTCGTAAATCTATTCTAAAATTTTTTCTAACTCGAAAATTAGGAGGAACGTTATGAAAAAAATTTTGGTAGCTGCATTGGCTATCTCGGCCCTTCTTGTTGGATGTTCTAAAAAAGAAGCAACATCTGCTAAACCAGCCGAAAAGAAAACACTCAATGTTTGGGCTTTCACAGACGAAGTACCAGGCATGGTTAAAAAGTATGTAGAAATGAACCCAGACTGTGGTTTCGACTACAAAGCAACAATCATCGCTACAACTGATGGTGCTTACCAGCCAGCTCTTGACCAGGCTCTCGCCGGAACAAAAGATGCTCCTGATATGTACGCTGCAGAATCTGCTTTCGTTCTCAAATACACACAGGGCGATGCTGCTAACTTCGCTGCTAAATACTCAGACATGGGTATCACATCTGCTGACGTAAAAGCTTCTAACATCGCTCAGTACACAGTAGATATCGGTACACGTGGTTCTGACCTCGTAGCTCTTGGATACCAGGCAACTGGTGGTGCTTTCATCTACCGTCGCTCAATTGCTAAAGCAACTTGGGGAACAGATGATCCAAAAGTAATCAAAGACAAAATTGGTGGTGGTTCAGGAAACCTCGACACATTCTGGAAAGCTGCTGCTGAACTCAAAGCTAAAGGATACGCTATCGTTTCTGGTGACGGTGACCTCTGGCACGCTGTAGAAAACTCTTCAGACAAAGGTTGGATCGTAGACGGAAAACTCTACATCGATCCAAAACGTGAAGCTTTCATGGACTTCTCTAAAAAACTTAACGACAATGGTTGGTACAATGATACACGCGACTGGCAGGATGCTTGGTTCGCTGATATGAAAGAAACTGGTACAGCATTCGGATTCTTCGGACCAGCTTGGCTTATCAACTACACAATCGGACAGAACTGTGGTGGTACAAAAGTAGGTGAAGGTTCTTACGGTGACTGGGCTATCTGTGAAGCTCCTCTCGGATTCTTCTGGGGTGGTACATGGGTTCTCGGAAACAAAAACTCTAAAAACCTTGCTGAAGTTGGAAAAGTTATCAAATGGATCACAGTTGATTACGATGAAAACTCACTCCAGTACATGTGGGCTAACGGTACATTCAATGGTGAAGGCGGAACAAAAGACGCTGTAGGATCTGGTACAGTAATGGCTAAATCTAACGGTGAACTCGCATTCCTCGGTGGACAGAACATGTTCGACGTATTCGTACCTGCTAACGCATTCGCTAACGGTAAAAACCTTACACAGTATGATGAAACAATCAACTCATACTGGCGTGATGCTGTTCGTCAGTTTGCTTACGGTGAAAAATCACGTGCTGATGCAATCGCTGGTTTCAAACAGAACGTAGCTGACAACTTGGACGTAATTGTTGAATAAGTAATTATTTAGCTTGTCTAAAATAAGAAAAGCGGGAGTAAGCGTAGTTGCTCACTTCCGCTTTTTTTTACACTAGTGGAGGAACTAATGGCAAACAAAGACTTAGTTAAAAATACAGAATTACAAAAGAAAAAATCTATTAGCTACGCAAAGTATGGTTACATTTTTTCTATTCCATTCCTTGCTGCATGGCTTTTGTTTATGGCCTATCCAATTTTTTACACACTTTTTATTGGATTTACAAACTTAAAAGGTTTGGGAAGCACAAACTTCTCAATCGCAACCCCTTGGTACAAAAACTTCGCAACAACCCTGCAAACTCCTTCTTTTAGGATTGCATTGTCAAATACATTCAAGATGTGGATCATCAACTTTATTCCACAGCTTGGTCTTGCTCTTGTACTTGCTGCATGGTTTACAAATGAACAGAACAACATTAAAGGAAAAGGATTCTTTAAGGTTGTTTTCTACATGCCTAACATCATTACAGCTTCTACAATCGCTATTCTTTTCGCATCATTGTTTGGCTATCCAAAAAGCCCAGTAAACGATATCCTTATGGCTATTGGGGTAATTGATACACCTTATAACTTCCCACAGTCTAAAACAGCTGCTCAGCTTCTGGTTGCATTTATTCAGTTCTGGACTTGGTTCGGTTATACAATGATTGTTCTTTCATCAGGTATCCTTGGTATTTCTCCAGATATCTTTGAAGCAGCCGAAATTGATGGTGCTAACGGTGTACAGCAGTTCTTCAAGATTACACTGCCAAACCTTAAAACAATCATGCTCTTTACTCTGGTAACATCACTTATTGGTGGTCTCCAGATGTTCGATATTCCTTATATGTTGATGCAGAACTCAGGTCCTGATAACGCAACTTTGACAGCTTCAGTATTTATTTACAACCAGGCTTTCAAAGGAAGTTACATGTACAACCGTGCTGCTTCTGCAAGTATGATTATGTTCTTAATCATTGCCATTATCTCTGCAGGTATGTTCTTCGTTATGCGTGATAAAGATGAAGCAAAACTTTATAAAGCTCAGAAAGCACGTATTAAAGAATTTAAAAGACAGCAGAAAGAAGCCAAAATGGCTGCAAAACAGGCTTAAGGAGTAAGAAATGGTTAAATCAACTTCAAACGTAATCTTTAAGGTATTTGTATACATTGTCTGTATTATTCTTACAGTAATGTGTATTTTCCCTTTCTATACAATGATCGTTAATGCTACTCGTTCTACTTACCAGATTCAGCAGCATGCCGTTTCATTGATTCCTTCAAAATTCCTTTTAAGCAACCTTCGTGTATTTGAAACAAAAGAGTCTTTCCGCCCAGTACGCGGTTTCTTTAACTCTATTCTTATTTCAACTTCTGCTACAGCACTCAGCGTATACTTCTCAACACTGACAGCTTATGCTCTGGTTGTTTATACATGGAAACTTCGTCGTTCATACTTTACTTTCATCATGGCAGTACTTATGATTCCATCACAGTGTGTTACAATCGGTTTCTACCAGATGATTTATAAAGTAGGACTTACAAATAACTTCCTTCCATTGATTATTCCATCAATTGCCAATGCTTCTATGGTATTCTTTATGCGACAGTATATGATACCTTCACTTTCATTGGAAATTGTTGAATCTGCACGTATCGATGGTGCAAGAGAATTCTTTACTTTCAACGTAATTGCTCTTCCAATTATGAAACCTGCTCTTGCAACACAGGCTATTTTCAGTTTCGTTCAGAAATGGAATGAATTGTTCATGCCAACGGTTATCCTTACGGATAGTAATAAATATACAATGCCAATCATGGTATCTCTCCTTCGTGGAGATATTTATAAGACTGAATTTGGTTCAATCTATCTTGGATTGACAATGACAGTTTTACCGTTGTTTGTCGTTTACTTCCTTCTTTCCAAGTACATTATTGCTGGAGTTGCTTTGGGAAGTGTTAAGGGTTAAGCGACCCTTCCTCCATGTTTGCAGTCTTGGTAGTTTGCCAAGGCTGCTTTTTTTTTGAAGTAAAGCCCTAGACAGACTGGTTAACTTTTTCTCTTTGACATTTGAACAAAAATTGTAAAAATGTTAAACTTTTTTTATGAATACACTTGTTGCCCTTTGCGCAGTTGGGGCTGAAAAAATCTTAGGAAACGAAATAAAACACCTGGGCTATAAGCTGGCAGGGAATGCACCTGGTCGTGTTTCTTTTATTGGTGACGACGATGCACTTTTCCGTGCAAACCTGTGTTTACGAACTTCAGATCGTGTTTATCTTCAGATGGCTTCTTACAATGCCATGGACTTTGATGCACTTTTTGACGGGGTTTATAACATCCAGTGGCAGGACTTTCTTAAAAAAGACTCAAAGATTGTTGTTGATAAAGTTCGTTCTTATAAATCAAAATTAAACTCAGAACATTCAATTCAGGGTATGGTTCAGAAGGCCATTTACAAAAAACTTGGTGAAAAATGGCACATGCTTACTTTGCCTGAAACCGGTGCTCAGAGCGACATACGCGTTTACATTGAAGAAAACCAGGTTCTTATTCTCCTGGATCTTTCGGGACTTCCTTTGCACAAACGAGGCTATCGTACAGATGGAGGAATTGCTCCTTTGCGTGAAACAACGGCCGCTGTTCTACTTCAGGAAATGATGTGGCGACGTAAAACTCCTTTGCACGATCCTTTCTGCGGTTCAGGAACTATTGCTATTGAAGCAAAACTTTACGCCCACAATGTGGCTCCTGGTTTTGGAAGACGATTTGCCCTTGAAAATCTTCCAATCTACAATGCTGAACGGGCCCTTGAAATAAAAAAGGAAGAAGCTGCTAAGATCCGAACGGATGTGGAAGTTCGCGTAACAGGTTCTGATATTGATGCACAGGCTATAGCCCGAGCTAAGAAAAATGCCGAACATGCCTGCGTAATGGCCGGCCGTGCTTTAAATCTTATTGATTCCAGTGACAAAATTCCTCGTCCAGATTTCATTCAGGCCGATTTTTCGGAACTTGCCGCACCTTACGAAAACGGTCTTATTGTTTGTAACCCTCCTTACGGTGAACGTCTTGGCGAAGAAGATGACGCTGTTCGTCTTTACAACAAAATGGATGACCTGTGGGAAGCTTTTCCTAACTGGGATTTAGGTATTATTACAAGCTGCGATAAGTTTGTAGAAGCTTTTGGTCACAATCCTAACCAGACTAAAAATTTTAAAGCAGGAAATCTTGATACAGTCTTTTATAAGTATTTGCGAAATAAACCGGAGAAGTTTTAATGGCAATTATTGTTGAGCACGAAAAAAGAGTTAAAGAAATTCTTGAAAGATCACTGGATGTGTTTGTTGAAGAAGGATACGAAGACGCTACGTTCCAGAAAATTGCAGATAAGTGTGGTATTACAAGAACAACACTGTACATCTATTTTAAGAACAAGCACGAAATCTTTTTAGGCAGTATTAAACAGCTTTTGGGCGAACTGGAAAAATCAATTCTAACTTTAATGAGCAACAAGGAACTGAGCGCGTCAGAACAGCTTCGAGGAATTCTTTCCTGCCTGGTTGATTCCTGCGAACAGAACTCAAAACTTTTTCATGTTCTATTAACATATCTTATTCAGCTAAAAAAAACAGGTGTTGATCCTCGGGAAAGAGTTCAGCGCCGTGTAATTAAGGTTCGTCATCTTTTGAACACTGTTTTAATCCGGGGAATTCGGGAGAATGAATTCAAGGATTTGAATGTTGCCGAGATGAATCAGCTTTTGTATAATCTTTTGGAATCTGCTGTTTTTAAAATTTCAGTACTTTTCCAACCTGACATTAAAGAAGTAAAAACAGCATTAAATCTGGCTGTAGATGGATTTCTTGCTTAATTAGAAGAGGAATAAGAAAATGAGCAAAAAGGCAATTGACCCAAAATATGCACATGACGATCTTCCTAAAATTAAAAATTATGTTTTTTATCATTATCACAGTTTTATGAAATTATTCTCATACTTTTATTTTGGTGTGGGAGCAGTAATTCTTGCGGTACTTGTTTTTCCATGGTTCCGCCTTTTTATCTGGGATAAAGAAAAGTTTGGTATTAAAACACGTGCTTTTGTATCCCATACTTTCCGTGTTTTCATCAACTTTATGAGACTTTTTGGCGTTGTTCGGGTTAAGGTTGAAGACAAAGAAATGCTCCGAAATCTCCGGGGTAAAATTATTGTAGCAAATCATCCTTCTGTGCTGGACTTTGTTTTCATTATGAGCATGGTTCCTACTGCTACTTGTATTGTACGCGGAAATCTGGTGAGATCACCACTTGGGGGCGTAATCAAAACTTCTTACATTACAAACACAACAGATTTTGACGAAATGTGCGAAGAATGTAAAAAGCTTCTTTCCTTGGGATGTAATGTAATCATTTTCCCTGAAGGTACTCGTACACCTCGACACGGACGAAACTCTTACAAGAAAGGAGCTGCCCGTATTGCATTAAAATCGGGTGCCGATGTTCAGCCAATCTACATTGGTGGCAGTGACAAATACTCGCTTGGTAAAAATGATCCATGGTGGTCTTACAATCACGTTGAACGGCTTTTATACGATTTCAAGGTTCTTGAAGAAATCAAGATTGACGAATTTAAAGACAAGTCTGAACCTATTGCAGCAAAACATTTAACAGAAAAAATGGAAGAAGTGATTTTGGCCGGTGCCGAAGCCTACTGCAAAGGCGACCATCCTTGTAAAACAGTTAACAATTACTAAAATACCATTTTCAGGTAAAAGGCCAGTACGTTGTCCCGGAGTTTCTTTCCGCGAGGCATATTTCTCCAGTATGTTCCAATGGCCGGCATATTTTTATACGAGTTTCCGTGAGAAAAATTGTATTCCAGGCTCATGCGCACGCCGTTTCCCCAGAAAGCCTTTACTTCATCTTTGGAAAGTGGTGTTGTTATAAAATCTGTGCGGCTTCCAAGAGCATAGGCCAGCGAAAAATTAAAGCCTTTTGCAAATGGGTAGATTTTGGCACCAAAGTAAAAAGCGTAATCCAGATGATTTGAATGCACCTGACTGTTCCACTTGAAGTCGGAAAGAAGGTCTGCGCCGGTAAAAAGAGAGAAGGTTGGAAGGAGATTGAAATTCATGTCGGCTGTACTTCCAATAACAAAGCGTGAACCTTCTTCAATGTTATTCATGTCATTTACAAGGTCTTTGGATCCATAAAATGGAAATCCAGTAGCAATGCCCACTTCAAAGTTAATAGGTCTATCTTCAGCAAAAAGCGAGTGGAAAGAGATCAAGAAAAGTGAAATTAACAGTATAGAAATTTTTTTCATATATCACCTGCAATTATATAAGAAAATATCACTGAAGGATAGAAAAATATTCCGGCAGGTGAAAATGCTACCAGTCAGTCAGTGACAGCCAAAACCGCTAGCTAGCGTCGCTACACGCGCAGGCCGGTAAGGAAACTATGTTCCGTCCTGCGAGTGTTTTTGTCTGCCCCTGCCTTCCTTCCCGTATTTTCACCTGGACTCAGTTTGTATCCTTTAGGGATTTTTTATTTATACACAACTTTGAAGGTCTGGAAAACCAGTTTTATGTCGGGGCGGAAATCGAAGCCGGTAATGGCACCTTCTTCGGTAAGCATTTCTTTCATGCGGTCTTTCCATGCGTCCAGATTTTCGTCTTCGGCTTCCTGACTTGCCATGCCCCAGGTAACATCGCAGAAAGGCACAATGTTTACGCTTTCCATTTCCAGAATGGCAACGTCTTTTCCGTTTTTATCAACCAGGGCGTAATATTCACCGCTAACAGGCATTGGTTCACCATCAACAGAAAAAGTGGCAAGGCTTGAGAAAATGGCAGTCTTTTTTCCTGCAAGAACCAGAGCCATTTTTGCAGCACCGTTAATGCTTTCATCTTCAAAACAAATTTCAGCGGTAAGGAAAGTGTCCTGGGAAAGTCCTGCTTTTTCTTTATATTCGGCCCACATATTATCTCCTGTTGAAAAACCTTTTATCGTTTACGGAAAAGCATAAGAATAAATGCAAGTATAAAAAAGACGTAAGGGATTATTGTAAAAAGAAAGGTTGTAAGTGGAACTCCAAGAACCATGATCTTTGTTGGAGCAAAAACGCCAAGATCAACCATAAGATTGTAAACAATGCCAGCGTAAGAGGCGATGAATCCTGCAACAAGGCTCATCCAGGCAACGTCCCAGGTTTTGCTCCACAGCATGATGGCAAGGAAAGCAGTTATGCCGCCTGCAACAAGTTTTATAATGTAAAGTGAGATTTCGGCCTGTGTCATAAAAATTTCTCTCCATTGGCTGATCTTAATTTGGAAAAGACTCCTTTGTCGCAACCAAAAGGAACTAAAGAGGTGGCTCCAAATTCAGGATTGATGATTACCCCGTTATCAAGGCAGAACAAAACAAACTGGTCGTAAAGTTCAGGATCCTGGATTTTAGGCTCAAGAACCATGCCGGACCGTTTGAAATATGGAGTAAGAGCCTGATCGTAAATAAAAAGATCTTTTTCCTGGACTGTTCCAAGGAAAGCTACAAAATCGTAAATAGAACGGATAATTGCTGCGGCCAGTGGAGATGGGATAGTAGTTTTGTAAGCTTCAAGGAAGGCTTTTTCTTCGTCGGAAAGTGAGTCTTTTGTGTCATACCAGGCTATAAAAATGTCACTTGCCCATGGAAGAGGCGGTGTAAGTGACTTAAGGTTTGGAAAATCAAGGGAAGAGCAATCAAAATTGACAAAAGAACCTTCTGCACAAACCTGTGAGTTTTCATTTAAAGAAGCAAGATTTTCAAGAGCCTTATTAAGCTGGTGAGAAGTACCCTGTTCACCGATGAAAGTGCCTGTTACGCCTTTTCCAAGAACATCCTTAAGTTTTGTAAAGGCTGTTCCACGCCAACCCAAAAGAGCACGGCCGTTTTCTCGGTAAAGGTCTACAAGGCGAACTCCTTTTTTTGTGTAAACAAAGTGGCCTCGGCATCGAACAACTGCGCCGTATCGGGAGAAAATTTCCTGTGCAAGCATGGTGTTAGTCATAGTTGAATACAATATCTCCATTTTTAGCGTCGGCAGTTACTTTTCCACCTTTTGCAAGATGTCCGAAAAGAACTTCATCAACAAGCTGGTTGGCAATCTTATCTTCTACAATACGAGCCATATTTCTGGCACCGAATTCCCGAGAATAACCAAGGTCTGTAAGAACTTCCATAGCCTTAGGCAAAACTTCCAGGTGTACGTCTTTTGCAAGCATGCGCTGGGCAAGTTTTTTTACTTCTTTTGAGCAGACCATAGCAGCTACTTCACGGTTCAAGTGAACAAAAGGAATTACAGCATCAAGGCGGTTTCGGAATTCTGGTGAAAATTCTTTTTCAACAGCTTCCATAAGGCCGGCCTGATCATCAAGATGGGCTTCTGTTCCAAAACCAATGCCTGCTTTTTCAAGATCACGGGCACCGGCGTTACTGGTCATAATAATGATACAGGATCGGAAATCTGCTTTACGGCCCTGGGTGTCGGTAAGAGAACCGTAATCCATAACCTGAAGCAAAATGTTGTAAATATCCTGGTGAGCCTTTTCAATTTCATCAAAAAGAATAACGGCATGAGGATTAGCACGGACATCTTTGGTAAGCATTCCGCCTTCCTCAAAGCCAACGTATCCTGGAGGTGAACCTACCAGTCGGCTAACACTGTGTTTCTCCTGATATTCACTCATGTCGTAACGCAAAAGAGGAAGATGGAGAGTGTCTGCCAGAGTTTTAGCAAGTTCTGTTTTACCGCAGCCAGTTGGACCTACAAAAAGATAGCAGGCTTCAGGTTTAAGAGGATTTCGGAAACCGGCCCTTGCACGTTTTACAGCCTTTGTAATAGTTTCAACAGCAAGTTCCTGACCGTAAACTTCGGCAGAAAGATTTGTATCAAGATTTTTAAGGCGTTCTACTTCGTCACCGTTTACAGATTCAACAGGTACTTTTGCCATTTTAGCAGTAACTGTTCGAATCACTTCTTCTGTAACAACCGGTTTTTTTACAGTGGAAACAGCCTTTTTTACGCTACCGGAGAATCCACCGGCTTTTTTAATGCCCACAAGAGCACCAGCTTCATCCATAAGGTCAATGGCCTTGTCTGGAAGACGACGGTCGTTCAAATACTGCACAGAAAGCTTAACACAGGCTTCAATGGCAGCAGGACTGTATTTTACCTTGTGATATTCTTCGTATTTTTTCTGCAGACCTTTAAGAATCTTAATTGACTCAGATGCGGTAGGTTCATTTACATCAATTTTCTGGAAGCGACGGGCAAGTGCACGATCTTTTTCAAAGTTCTTTGTAAACTCGTCGTAAGTTGTGGAACCGATACAGCGGATTTCTCCACCGGCAAGAGCAGGCTTCAGAAGGTTTGCAGCGTCCATGCTGGTATTTCCGTTGGTTCCAGCTCCAATAATCATATGGATTTCGTCGATAAAAAGAATGGCATTTTTTGTAGCTTTAAGGTCTTCCATAACGGCGTAAAGTCGTTCTTCAAAATCACCGCGAAGTTTGGCGCCAGCAAGAAGAAGTCCAAGATCAAGGCTGAAAATAGTATAGTTTTTTAAAGTGGAAGGAACTTTTCCATCAACAAGGCGTTTTGCCAGTCCGTAGATGATGGCTGATTTACCAACACCGGCATCACCTACAATAAGAGGATTGTTTTTTGTGCGTCGGCAAAGAATCTGGATGGTGCGTTCAAGTTCTTCTTCACGGCCAATTAGATCATCATACTTGCCTTTTTTAGCTTCTTCATTGAGATTTACAGTCCACTTTTTAATGGCTTCAAACTGTTTTGGTTTCTGCTGAAGATTTGGATCCATTCCAACAAAGGTATTGTTGAAAGGCAGATCGGAAGGCTGATTTGTACCGCTGGCGGCAATTTTTTCCCGGGCTTCAGAAACGGCCTTGGAAAGATTTTTCTCGTTTACCCCAGAGATTTTCAAAAAATAAGAACAGTAGTTTTTATCCAGGTTAATCATGCACTGAAGGATATTTGTAATGTCTATAACATCGCTTCCACTGGTTATGCATGAAAAAATAGCTGAGTTCATCATGTTCTGGAAACCGGAAGATTCAGCAGGAACTTTCATGAATTCGCTGTTGTTTTCAAGAACTACAGGCACCTGTTTTGCAAGGTACTGGCAAACATCAGTACGAACCTGATCTGTATCGGCACCACAGTTACGAAGAATATCGCACACAACGTCATACTGTAATGCTACGGCAAGCACGTGTTCAGGAGTAAAAAACTGATGTTTAGATTTTTTTGCAGTAAGAAGAGATTCAGACAGGATCTTTGCAAGAACCGGAGTCATTCTCATCTGTCTTACCTGATGTGTTTCATTTTCAGTGCTGCTCAATTTCTACCCTCAAAGGAAATCCGTTCTTTTTTGCAAGATTACGTGTTATGCTTGTGCGGGAAACAGCAATGTCGTAAGTATATGAGCCTACCACGCCGGAACCAGTATTGTGAACATTTTCCATAATAGTTTCAGCCTCAAGAAGAGGTTTGTTGAATACGGAAATGAGAACATCAACAACAAAGTCTTTTGTAGTGTAATCGTCGTTGTAAAAAATGACGTTGCATTCAGGGGGAAGGGCAATTTCTACCACTTCAAGACCGTCTGTCTGTCCACCCGATGCATTCTGAATCATATCACTCATAGGGTCTATTATATCATATTTTTAAATAGCGTTGTAGTAGTATGATTGAAAGTAAATTACCAGCCGCCAGAAGCGCCGCCGCCACCAAAGGAACCGCCGCCACCGTGGAATCCACCAAAGCTTCCGCCACCCCCAAATCCACCTGAACGGGAGCTGCTGCCAAATCCGCTAGAATGTGAACTTCCGCTTCCAAAGTTGTTTATGTGGATATGAGATCCGCCATAATATCTGCGGCGTCTTCCACCCATATTTGAAAGGATAAGCCATTTAAGAAGACCGTTTTTAGAGGAAAGAACGAGGAACATGAAAACAACCCAGATAAGCATACCAATAACAGCAAAAGGAGAGCCGTTTTCATCAATTTCACGGGTAACTGTATGGTCTACATATTCAAGATCCCCAGCCACAATACCGCCCATGTTTTTTACGCCATTCACAATACCCCGGCTATAATTACCGTTTTTGAATTCAGGAATAATTACGTTACGGATAATAAGACCACACTTTGTATCTGTAAGATCACCTTCCAGCCCGTAACCCACCTCAATGCGAACTTTACGTTCATCGTAGGCAACCAGCAGAAGAGCTCCGTTGTCTTTTCCTTTCTCACCAAGTTTCCAGGTTTCACAAACCTTCATGCTATAGCTGGCCAGATCTTCACCTTCCAGTGATTTAATGGTAAGAACAGCAATCTGAATGCCTGTATGATTTTCAACATATTCAAGATAGCTTTCCAGACTGTCCATGTCATTTGAATTCATGATGCCTGCGTTATCGGTAACACGGCGGTTCAATGATGGAACACCTAAGGCAGACAAAGGTGAAAGGAAAACAAGAACAGCTAAAGAAAGAAAAAGCTTTTTCAAGGAAGATTTTAATACCATTCAGCACCTCCAAGGATTACAAGTCCGTCTGGAAGTTCGTTAGGATTTTCTTCGTGGTTAGGAAAGTTTTCGGCAAGGAGATCACCGCATTTTTCAATAGCCTGAGTGAAACCATGAACAGCGTTGCCTTTTTTAAGGTTTTCAGCAAGCTCATCAGCAATGATATTCCACAAATCCTGTGAAATCTTTTTGGAAATACCTGAATCTGCAATAATGCGAACCTGTCTTTCCATGTAAGAAACAAAAATCAGAATGCCAGAATGTTCTGCAGTTTCGTAAACACCGCTTTCGGCAAAGTAACGCATGGCACGGTTATCAACGCAAACCTTTTTTATGGAACGGGGAATAATAAGCCGGTCGATTGCAGGAATATTACAAAGATAGAATCCTATAACCACAGTTGCAAAAATGGAGATAAGATAAATGCATGGAATAATCCAGCCAGGTTCGTTGTGCCAGTAAAGGCGCTGATAAAGTGTACGGAAAGTGTCTGCAAAAGGCACTAAAATTACGGCGGCAATACCAGCAAGGCCGTTGGCAGCCAGAAGTTCCCAGTAAGAATAGTGAGAACTTTCAGGAGTAACGGCAACAGCAATTTCGCCGGTTGTTTTTGCTTCACAGGCCGCTACAGTATCTTTAATGGACTGAAAATCGGCCTGGGAAAGCTTCAGTTTTTTGATCAGAGAATTGTATTTCATCTTAGAACTCTACTTTTGGAGCGCTCTGGGCATCAGAACTGGCTGAAAAATACTGTTTTTTCTCAAAACCGCCCATGTTTGCAATAATGTTCTGTGGGAACTTGCGGATATAAGTATTGTAAGCTTTTGAAGTGTCATTGAATCTTTTGCGTTCTGTTGCAATACGGTTTTCAGTTCCTTCAATTTCATCCTGTAAAGCCATGAAATTCTGGTCAGCTTTAAGATCAGGATAGTTTTCTGTGACCATAAGAAGGCGCTGCAAGCTTGAACCAAGATTGTCCTGAATCTGCTGGTAGCGGGCAAATGCATCTGGATCGGAAAGAACATCGTCACTGATATTGATTACTCCACCTGCACTGGCGCGGGCTTCGGAAACTTTTGTAAGAACATCACTTTCGTGGGAAGCATAACCTTTTACTGTAGAAACCAGGTTTGGAATCAAATCATAACGTCGCTGGTACTGGTTCTGAACCTGAGCCCAAGAAGATGAAACAGATTCATCAAGATCAACCATTTTATTGTAGGTACTTGTATAAAATCTGAAGATACCAAAAATACATACAGCAACAATAATTAGAACAATAGCCCATTTAGGGAATTTTTTAGCCATTTATAAACCTCACTTGATTTAAAAATAGGAAAATAGAGAAAGTATGTCAAGAATAATTGAAGATCGGAAGGAAAGGAAATCTATTCCACCAAAGCCATAAGTTCCCGTTCGGTGTCTACTTCTGTTGGGTAAGGGTAAC
>JAKSTP010000023.1 GCA_024402505.1 Treponema sp. | reverse complement strand
ACCGCAATTACCGTAGTACTACGAATCCGAACTTTATCCCCCATATTTGTCTCCTTAAGAAAATTAAAAGTTAAAAATTAAAAATCAAAAATTTGAAACTTTGAAATTTTTCATTTTTCATTTTTATTTTATATATTTTCATTTATTACTCTCCATGTGGATGTGCTTTATTGTAAATATCTATTAATCTCTCGGTTGTTACATGAGTATAACGCTGTGTAGTAGAAATTCTGGAGTGTCCCAGCAATTCCTGAACTAGACGAACGTCGGCACCATTGGCAATCATGGAAGTTGCAAAAGTATGACGAAAAGCATGAGGAGAAACATGATGATTTGTGCCTTCTGGTCCCGAATATTTTGATAAAATGTATTGAACTCCGCTCACTGAAAGAGCAGTTCCTCCCTGATTCAGAAAAATATGACTTTCAGTGGAATCCGGAAATCTTTTTTTTCTGTCTTCAAGATATAAAGCCAGTGCTTTTCTTGCATCTTCTTCAAAATAAACGTAACGCTCTTTATTCCCCTTTCCACGAACCAGGGCACTTTTTGTACCGTCCTTAAAATCCTGGAATTTCAGTCCAACAAGTTCGCTTACACGGCAGCCGGATGAATAAAGCATTTCAAAGATTGCACTGTCTCTTGTTTCCCACAAGATTTCCTGTTTTCCAGGCATTTTACAGATATCATCAACTTCATCACCTGTAAGGAATCTTGGAATTCTCTTTGGCAGTTTTACAGTCTTTAATTCCAGTGCCACATTTGTTGAAGTATAATTCATCCTGCGGCAATAGGAGAAAAGACCTCTTACTGCTGCAATAAACCGGTTTATGGATGCAGCCGACTTCTTTTCCTTGGAAAGCTCCCCGACGCAAATCAAAAAATCATTCTTTTTTATGCCGGTAATATCCCGGTCCTTTCCCAAAAACTCACAAAGCCGGTCAAGATCATTTCTATAACCGGCGATAGTATTTGGAGAAACAGATCGTACTGAATCAAGATAAACCAGATATTCATCTTGAGCCTGAAAAAGGGTCATAAGATAAATTTACTAAAGAAAAGGAAGGAAATCAATGTAAATAATTAAGAATGAAGAAATAACAATGAAAAATGAATAATGAAAAATTAGGGGATGTAGGGGGAGAGTTCGGATTGGAAATTTTCCAGGGACAGAGGGATTTGTTTTTCTTCGGAGGTTCTGGTGCTGGTGAGTTTCAGAAGATAAGCTTCTTTTTCGGGAACCAGCTGCCACAAATAGTCTTCCGTAGAAATTTTTGACTGGATATAGGCTTTTATAAACTCTCCGGCAATTTTTTGTTTTTTAGAAAGCTGAAGATGGGCTTTTAAAAGCTGGTCCAGATCTTTTTTATAATCAGGAATATTTTTTACAAAGGCTTCGATTTCAGGGAATGGATTGTAAGGAAACTTTGCATCACAGATTTTCACAGGATCACCGCCGGCTGTCTGCATAAGACTCACTTTAATCTGAGACTGAAAAAAAACACGGAGTTTTACAGTTGAAGTAACAGGAAGTTCCCAGGTGATATAACTTGTATTGTCAGTGGTTTTTGCCCCAAGACCAGGATGAGCATTTTCAAAATTTTTGATTTCCAAAGGCACATCCTGAAAACTCAGACGCTCAGCACCAGTTCTTGTCATATTCATGTGCTGGTATTGATTCAATTTTTCTTTCCAAAAGTCCGATTCTTTATCATCAAACATGAAACTCTCCTAAAACGGCAGATAGGTGGATTTGTTGCCCGGCAGATTACTGATCCACTGGCGGCATTTTTCGTAATCCTGACGGCCTGTAAGAATCCACAGGATATTAGCACTACCGGCCTTTATTACGGGAATCTGTCCCTGACCGTCTGTAAAAATTATTAGTCCATTATACAAAGTTTTGTTTTCAAAGTAAAAATCAATTGCAGGCTGAAAATTTGTACCGCCCCGCCCTTTTATTTCACCAAGATCAATCTTCTTTTTAAAAGTCACAGGCTTTAGATTTTTCAGGCTGGTATCAAAGAAGATTACATCAATCTTTTCAATAATTCCCAGAAAGAAGATATTTTTTATAGCCTTGTAAAAATGATTGAAACTTTCGTCGGTGATGGAACCACTTACATCCACCGCAATGAGAATATTGGCCTTTCGTTCATAGCGGCTGCCCATGGCCTGGAACCCAAAACGACGGCTTGGTTTCATACGGGTAAGATTGCGGGAAGAACTTACGATATTTGCACGGAATTTTGAAAGAGCCCTGCGGTAGTCAAAGGAAAAATCAGTTTCTTCTTTTAAGGAACGTTCAAGTTCTCCGCCTATTCCGCCCCAGCCTTCATCAACTTCGGCCTTTTGTATTTCATCTTTTATCTTGTTCTGGGCTTCTTCATTTTCTTCCCACAAAGCAGCACTTTCATCTGCCATGGCAAGAAGATTTTCGGAATGCTCGTCAGCTCCACCTGCATTCTGCCCGTTTTGGGAAGCGGAAATCAAATCATAAAGTTTTTTGTACCATTCTTCAAAAGAAAGATTTTCGTACATAAAAACTTTTCCAGGACTTTCAAAGGCCCGTGCATAGGCTGGATCCCGGCTTTTCATATATTCCACACCAGGCAGCACAACGCCATCTAAAAGCTTGTACATGGCGGCAATAGTAAGGTCACTGGCAAGAAGAAGGATCAGTTTTTTTGCATTGTAAGGCTGGCGGGCATAAGGATGAAGAAGAAGGATGCGATAAACTTCGATTTTAAAATATTCTTCCAGAACCTTTGGATCAAGGCCTGCCAGAAGTTCCGGATTAAACTCAATATGAAAATTTCCCGACCGAAATGGCACAGAAAGCCCTGGATTTTCCACAAGACGATGAGTACACACTGCGGAAAAAAGAAGGGGTTCTTCATAAAACCAGGAGGAGATTATTTCTTTAAGTTTTATCTCTATAGAAGTCATATTATTTTTTTAGATCCCGAATCAAGTTCGGGATGACAAAGTTCACATCACACTGGATGACAAAGTTCACGTCACACTGGATGACTTATTTCACGTCATGCTGAACTTGATTCAGCATCTCACTTTAACAATTATTGATAATTTCCTTATACAAATCTCCGCAGTTTTCGCAAATGAACACCAGAGTTTTTGGGTAAAGCTGGGCCGAACAAAGGCTTATAAAATGCATCAGGTATTCTTTAGAAATAAGAGGAAGAAGATCAAAATATCTGTTCAGGTTATCTGCCACTTTCCGAATTTTTTCGCCACTGGCCTCCAGGGCAAAAGCTTCTATATATTTGAAAATGGAATTGTTCAACTGAGTTATTCTGCTGATATCCATTTCCCGAATCTGGCCTTCAATTTTAGAAAAATCTTCTGTAAGAACTGATTTTACGGAAAGTTCTTTTTCGGATTGGGCAAAATTGAAAAAAGCGGATGTGGCTTCGGAACCGATAATGCCTGCCACAAGAGGTTTCAGATCGGAAGAGATGGATGTAAAGTTTTTGAGGATTTCACTGACTCGTTCCCAGCTTCGACGGTCGGCAGAGCGTTCAAGATTTTCTGCTTCCCCGTTGTCAAAGCTGTCCAAATATTCAGGATTTTCTTTAATAAAGGAAACTACTCTTTCATCAATGCCAATTTTTTCTGCCCACAAGATCCAGTCTTCTACACTTGGTGCAAATTCGTAAATGTTGAAGCGGCTTACAAGGGCCGGGTCCAGGTCGGTAAGCTGATATTCGTTACCGTTATTTACGGCGCTGATAATGCGGCTGCCTTCCGGAAGAGATTTTCCGGCAAGTTTTCGGTTCAAAGTAAGATCCATGATGGTCTGTAAAACTTCAGGACGGGCACGGTTCAATTCATCAAGGAAGAGAACGATTGGAGATCCGTCAGTTGGAAACCAGTAAGGCAGCATAAAATCGGTTTTTCCGTTTTTTTCATTTTTTTCAGGAAGCCCAATCAGGTCTCCAGGATCTGCCATCTGGCCAAGAAACAGCGTTACAACCTTCTGCCCTTTTTTAGAAAAATAATCTTCCAGAATACGAGATTTTCCAATCCCGTGTTTTCCCATAAGCATAATATTCTGGGTAGCCGGCGTATTGTCCAAAATGAAATTCAACTGTTTTGCATTAATTGTCATATTTTAATTATATCAGAAAAAACAATAAAAGCGCCATCTCTGATATTTTATATACACCATGACTTTCTGTTGATATATATATATATATATATATATATAATGGAAGAGAGGAAAAAATAATGAATAAAATCTTAAAACTTGTTTTTGCTATTTTAACTATTTCGGCAATCTTTTTTGGCTGTGCTCAAGAATCAATCCCAGATGATTCACAGAACCCAGAAGTCATAATTGATCTCAGAAACAAAACTGATAAAGGTATTTCCTACAGAAGCCCAGGAAACGGCCCTTATACTTTTAACTATATACTTGATCGAAGTAATGTAGAATACAACAAAAAAACTGGCTCTGATGTTCCAGAATGGGCCATTAAAACAATTTCTGTAGAAGATTGTGAAGAGGGCGTAAAATTTATTTTCCACAGACCTAAGCCTGAAGATTGCCCAAAGTCATATATTCCTTGGTTTAATATTTATTATTTTGACGAAAATGGAAACCAGTTAATAAATATCAGTCCTAAAGATGCAATTAGAAATATTAATGATTCGGATGAAAATGGTACAATTATTGCAAAAGAAACTTTTGAAGTGCTTTTCCCACTGGTTCTGGCAGGCAGAAGAGTTTCATTGGCAGTAGAATATAGTTATGATGATAAGGAAAATACAAGAGATATCTATCTTCCCTTCATAATAGACACAGCTCATGGTAAAGCCATGCCAGATGATTTTCCAAAATACTTTGACTGCAGTTCTTATGTAGACATCAAACAAGGGAAGTATTTATTTGTTCATAATATTATTCCACCTCAAGGTAAAAATTTACGCCGTATTATCAGAATGGTTGAATATACTGATGACGGTAAAGTAAATCAGTTTTTTTGTGATAATTTTCCTATTAGTGATGGAATCGAAAAGAATACAAAAATTGATTTAACTGAACTTACACTGCCTGGTAAAAGTTACCCTCGAGTATCTGTTGAGTTTACTTACGGATATGATTTAGACGATTTCCCAGAGCTGATTTTTGCATCAAAATCTTTTATGACAGAAATCAAAACAGGCACTGTATTTTCGCTTTCAAAACAAGAATATTTAGAAGCAGGTTATTACAAAGAAATAAAAAAAATAAGTGATACTGAATATAAAGCTTCAGTAAAAAGCTTTAGAGACCTATTAAAATTCTTAAACGAATATCCAACTGCAGAACACTATAAACTAACTGTTACAGATAAAAAACCGGATTTAACTTCTTTCTTTGAAAGAATATGCTGGGATGATGTAAAATTCGATTACACCTATTCTCTTGATTTAACTGAAACTGAAGTAACTGAAATTCCAGAAATGAAACTTGATGCAAAACCTATTTCAGAAGTCCTTTTGCCTGAAACTCTTGTGGTTATTGGCGATTGTGCTTTTGCAAACACTTCAATCACAAATTTAACTGTACCTGCTGGAGTAAAATGGATGGGCCAGGCAGTCATTCCTTATAAGAAAGTTAGTGAGGGTGAGTTTAGCTATAAGGGAACAATCACCTTTGCTGACAGCACCAATTGGTACAGAACTTGGATTAAGGAAAAATGGAATAATCGGGATTCAAGTACCTCAAGTGATTGTGAGCCATACACCGGAGGTTCTTTTGTAGTTTGGGACAGCTATTTCAAAGCCGAGACTTCGGAATAGCAAACAGCAGCGCCTTTTTTCAAGGTTGTTATAATTGATTTCGTAAAAAAATAACCGATAGTTTTACAATCAAAACCACCGGTTATTTTTTTTGAGGAACCCACCTCTCGCGGTGGGGCTCTTTGATTATAGCCTTACTCAGTAGGGCGTTTTTTAAGGTTTTTGCTTTCGATGATGGCCTGACCTTCACCTACTTTCTGTTCCATCAAAGCGCGGGCTTTAAGTGGAAGACCGAAGAGTGTGATGAATCCCTGAGCATCTTTGTGGTTGTAAAGTTCACCTGTTGTGAATGAAGCAAGGCTTTCATTGTACAAGCTGTATTTAGAACCAGAACCTGCAGCCCGAATAGAACCTTTAATCAGTTTTACTTTGGCCCAACCAGTTACAGTTTCTTCTGTCTTGTCCATGAATGCCATACAGGCATCCATAAGAGTTGTAAACCATTTTCCGTCGTAAATAAGTTCACCCATGCGGATAGAAACCTGCTGTTTGTAGTGGTAAGTTTCGCGGTCAAGACAGATGTGATCCATCATGCGGTGTGCAAAGTAAAGGATTGCTCCACCTGGAGTTTCATAAACACCACGTGATTTCATACCAACACAGCGGTTTTCACAGATGTCAACAAGACCAACACCGTTGCGTCCACCGATTACGTTCAGTTCGTTCAACAGGTCAAGAGCACCCATTTTTTTACCGTTCAAACCAACTGGAATACCCTTTTCAAAGTCGATTGTTACATATTCGCCTTCTTCTGGAGCTTCTTCAGGAACAGTTGTGTTCTTGAGCATGTGTTTGTAGTTTGGTTCGTTTTCTGTTTTTTCAAGTTCAAGACCTTCGTGTGAAAGGTGCCAGATGTTTTCATCACGTGAGTATGACTGGTCTTTTTTCATTGGAACTTCAAGTCCACGGTCTTCCAGGTATTTGATTTCAGCTTCACGGCTGTCCATGTTCCATTTGTCATCACGCCATGCAGCAATTACCTGAAGGTCTGGAGCAAAAGCTTTGATTGCAAGTTCGAAGCGAACCTGATCGTTTCCTTTACCAGTAGCACCGTGACAGATGGCTACAGCGCCTTCCTGACGGGCATATTCAACAAGGATTTTACCAATAAGAGGACGGGCTGTTGAAGTTCCCAAAAGATATTCATCTTCGTAAACAGCATTAGCTTTCAATGCCGGCCAGATATATTCTTCGATATATTCTTCTCGTGCATCTACAACGTAACAGGCTGAAGCACCTGTTTTGAGAGCGCGGCTCTTAATTGCTTCCCAGTCATCGCCCTGACCAACGTCAATACATACGGCGATTACATCATAATCATAATTTTCTTTAAGCCAAGGGATGATAACAGTTGTATCAAGTCCACCAGAATAAGCAAGTACTACTTTTCCTTTTGCCATAAAAGTCTCCTGTATAAATATACAATCAATATAATATTTTCTGCATAAATATGCAAGTAAAACCGTTTTCACCCCTTTTTTCTTAGAGTTTTTTGATATTTTAGAGAAAAATTAGTGGCATAAATTAGATATATTTATTATAATGGAGATACGAGGAGAATTATGGCTAAACGCAAACCAAAACCAACAGTATACTCAGCTCTTGAAGTTGCAAATATCTGCGGTGTTGTAAATCAGACTGCAATCAACTGGATTAATTCCGGTCACCTTACAGCATTCAAAACTCCTGGCGGACAGTACCGTGTTTACCCTGCCGATCTTGTAACCTTCATGAAAGAACGCCGCATGTATATTCCACAGGAACTTATCGACGTTACAATGGAAGATGAAGGCAGCGAAGATAAAACTCTTCTGGTGGTTGATGATGACAAGGCTTTCAATTCAGTAGTAACTAAGTTTATTGCTGACCGTATGCCAGATCTTAAAATTTCATCTGCTCTTGATGGATTTGAAGCCGGTGTACAGCTTTCTACAACTCACCCAAAAACAATCATCCTTGATATCGACCTTCCTGGTATGAACGGTCTGGAACTTTGCAAAAAGATTCACGAAACTGATCAGTATGGAAAACCGAAAGTTATTGTTGTAACAGCCCTTCAGGATGATGCTGTTGAAAAACAGGTAAAGCTCTACGGAGTTGAACATTTCTTTAAGAAACCAATCCAGCTTGCTGACCTATGTAAAGCAGTAGAAAAAACACTCTAAGGCAGGCTGAAAACCACCGGCAAGTTCCGGTGGATTTTTTTTATCTCTATTCTCTATACGAGGCTAATATGAAATTTGACAGAAAATGCGGTATTCTTTTTCACCCTACTTCTTTTCCGGGAACTGACGGAATTGGAACCATTGGTAAAAAGGCCTATGAATTTGTAGACTGGCTTTGTGACGCCGATATGTCACTGTGGCAGGTGCTTCCTTTAGGCCCAACAGGTTACGGCGATTCACCTTATGCAAGCTTTTCTACATTTGCAGGAAATCCTCTGCTTATTGATCTTGATGACCTTGTTGAACGGGGATGGGCACTGAAACAGGATATTAAAGCACCTGATTACATAAAAAAAGACGGCGATGTTGATTTTGGTGCCGTTGTATGGTGGAAAAATCCTGTTCTTAAAACCTGCGCTTCTTACTTTTTGAAAAATGCTTCAAAAGAAGATAAAGCTGATTACGCTGCTTTCTGCAAAAAAAACAATTTCTGGCTGGATGATTTTACCCTCTTCCGAAGCATCAAAGATGTTTACGATGCAAAAGCCGCCGAAGAAAAACCAGCTTCCTCAATGTGGCATTCCTGGTGGCCAAAAGACCTTGCACGCCACGAAGATGCAGCTCTTAAAGCATGGAAATCAGAACACAAAGATGAAATTGAGCTTATTAAGGTAATCCAGTACTTTTTCCAGGTGCAGTGGAACGCCCTTAAAGAATACGCCAACGAAAACGGCATTTCCATTATCGGAGACATTCCTATTTTCGTAGCCCCTGACAGTGCCGATGTATGGGCTAATCAGAATTTTTTCCAGCTTAATGAAGACGGAAAGCCTTTGTGTGTAGCCGGCGTTCCTCCAGATTATTTCTGCGCTACTGGTCAGCTTTGGGGAAACCCTTTGTACGACTGGGACCTTATGAAAAAAGACGGATACAAATGGTGGATTGCACGAATTGCCCGTGTTCTTGAACTTACAGACTGTGTCCGCATTGACCACTTCCGGGGTTTTGAAGCCTACTGGAGTGTTGGTGCCAGCGAAGAAACTGCCATCAACGGAAAATGGATAAAGGGACCTGGAATTGATCTTTTTAAGGCCATCCGAAAAAAGCTTGGTGATATCCCAATTATTGCAGAAGACCTTGGTGTTATTACCGACGAAGTTCGTGAGCTTCGGGATACAGCACAGCTTCCAGGCATGAAAGTTCTTCAGTTTGCCTTCAGTGCGGGGGAAGTAAAGGAACACGGCATGGTAAACAGCTTCATGCCTCACAACTTTGAAACTGCTCAATGTGTAGCCTACACAGGAACCCATGACAACGATACACTTCAGGCCTGGCTTGAACTTATTGATGAGGAAACCCTTGAAATTGTAGGACAGTATTTTGCAGGAGAAAAACTTTCTCTTGATAAGATTAAAGCCAGCGTAAAAAATGGAAGCCTTCGCCGCAAGATGATTCAGGCAGCCATTGCTTCAAGTGCCGCATGGGCAGTAATTCCTCTTCAGGATGTTCTTGGATGCACAAACGAAGCCCGCATGAACCGCCCTGCTACAACCGGCAGCAACTGGACCTGGAGAATGAAAAAAGGCGCCCTTAAGGAAAAGGACGCCCAGTGGCTCAGTCTTTTGAACGCAATGTACGGTCGATAAACTTTATATGCCAGGGATTATTCAAAATCCCTGGTAATATTGTTCAACCATTTCATCTTTTTGTAATGGGCAAAAACTACAGGCATTTTCCAGTATTCATCCAGTGTCATTACAAAGTAAACCCATAAAGGCGGAAGTTTCAAAGCATAGGCTGCAATGGCCATAAATGGAACGGCAACTGCCCACATAAAAATAGTATCAATCACCATACCAAATTTTGTATCACCGCCACCACGGAAGCATCCGCAGATAAGGCAGGTGTTTATCCCTTCCCCCAAAAGACGCCAGGTAGTCATAATCATAAGATAGCCAAGATAAGAAACGGCTGTTGAAGTCAGTTTTTCTTCATAGTAGACCATCATCAAGGGTCTAATGGCCAGAATAATAAATCCACCAAGAATTCCTACAAGAATGGTAATAATCAGCATGCGGCGGGAATAAACCTTGGCATCGTCAATTTTATTTTCACCTAAAGTGTTGCTAATCACAATTGTTGTAGCATTGGCAAATCCGCGGAGGGCAATGGCACCAATATTAACCACCATAATGGCAACAGCATTGGCAGCAACCATATCATCACCAAGGTGACCAAGAATTGCAGTAAAGGTTGATGCAGCCAGACTCCAGATTACGTCGTTTGCAATGGAAGGAAGACCAATCTTGATAAAATCGGTCATAAGAATACCGGCTCTTGCAAAACAGTATTTGATTCGGAATTTTGCTACAGAACTGAAGGCAGAATATCCAAGGCAGATTACCATTTCCACTACGCGGGAAATTACAGTTCCAATGGCAACACCGGTAATTCCAAGCTTTGGAAATCCCCAGAAACCAAAAATAAATGCGGCATTAAAAAAGATATTTGTTACCAACGATGCAACATAAGTTACAGAAGGCATTACTACTTTTCCAACGCTTCGGACTGCACTCAAATAAACCTGAGAGAATCCCATTGGAAGATAGGCAAAAGAAACTACCTTCAGATATTTTGCACCAGCTTCAATTGTTTCCGGACTGGCTGTAAAAATCTTCATTAAAGAGCGGGGAAAGAAAAAGGCTGTTAAAAAGAATACAAGGGAAATTACTGCAGTAAGTTTTGTTGCAAGACCAATTACCCTTTCAATAGTTTTTAAGTCTTTTTTACCCCAGTACTGGGCACACAAAACAGATGTACCTGTGGAAGCACCAAAAAGGAAGCAGAAAAAAATGAAGGTAATCTGATTGGCGAGAGATGTTGCCGACATGGCAGTCTGACTTACATAACCAAGCATTACAGTATCAGCAGTATTTACAAGAGTGCTGATAAGATTTTGCACCATTATAGGAAATGCAAGTTTAAGAGCCAGTTTAAAGAAATCTTTATTGTTTAACATAGAACCGTTTTATTTAGATTAAACCAGTTTACGGAATTTCTTTTCGATATCCTTGATGAGTTTGTATTCAAAAGAATCGCAAAGAGCAATCCATGAAGCTTCAATCAAGTCGCAGGAAACGCCTACTGTAGTCCAGCTGGTTTCACCGTCAGTACTTTCAATCATTACGCGTACACGGGAAGCAGTGGCACTTTTTCCGTCAAGAACACGTACTTTATAGTCTGTAAGGCGGAGTTTAGAAACCAGAGGATAGAATCTTTCAAGTGCATGGCGGAGGGCAATATCAAGAGCATTAACAGGACCAGCACCTTCTCCAGCGGTAACTTCAATTTCACCGTCTACTTCAACCTTAATCTGGGCACAAGAACAAACACCTTCTTCAGGACGTGGATTTGATCCGTTTGTCTGATAATAGTGAAGTTTGAAGAAAGGCTGATATTTTCCAATCATTTTGCGCACCATAAGTTCAAAACTTCCGTCGGCACCTTCAAACTGATAGCCTTCAAATTCAAGATCCTTCATCTTTTTGATGATGTCATTTACGATTGGATCAGATTTTTTGATGGAAGGTTCAAATTTCTGGATTTTTTCGATAATTGTAGCGCGGCCTGCAACTTCACTCATAAGGAAAACACGGGCATTTCCAACGCTTTCAGGAGCTACATGTTCGTAAGCCAGTGGATTTTTAAGAACGGCGTCAATGTGCATACCGGCTTTGTGGGCAAAGGCATTTCCACCAACGTAAGGAAGTGAACTGTCCAATCCAATATTTGCAATTTCACTTACCCGTTTTGCAACAGGAGTAAGTTCTTCAAGTTTTCCTTCAGGAATACACTGGCAGTCCATTTTAAGCTGAAGGTTTGGAATGATTGTAGAAAGGTTTGCATTTCCAGTTCGTTCACCAAATCCAAGAAGTACGCCCTGTACGTGAGTAGCACCGTTTTCAACTGCAATAAGAGAGTTTGCTACAGCAAGACCAGAGTCATTGTGTGTATGAATACCGATTACGGCTTTTTTTCCAAAGTTCTCTGTTACATCGGCACAGGCTTTTGCACATTCTGATGGAAGAGCACCGCCTTTAGTTTCACAAAGACAAAGCACTTCGGCACCGCCATCAACTGCAGCCTGAAGAGTTTTGAAAGCATAATCACGGTCTACTTTATATGCGGTAAAAAAGTGTTCAGCATCGTAGATTACGTGGCGGCCATTTTCTTTAAGGTAAGCACAGGTGTCGCGAATCATGGCAAGGTTTTCTTCCAGTGTTGTTTTGATGATGTCTGTTACCTGGAAAGTCCATGATTTACCGAAAATTACAACATATTCTGTTCCGGCGGCAAGAAGGCTCTGAAGGTTAGAATCTTCAGAACATTTTATGTCTTTTCGACGAGTTGATCCGAAGGCACAGAGTTTTGAGTTTTTAAGAGTAACATCCTTCATCTTCTGGAAAAATTCCATATCTTTAGGATTTGAACCGGGATTTCCTGCTTCAATAAAGGCTACTCCAAGATCATCCAAAGCCTGGCAAATATGAATCTTGTCCTGTACAGAAAAACTAATGCCTTCACCCTGGGCACCGTCACGTAATGTGGAATCAAGAATATCAATTGTCTTCATATTTTTACCTCGACTTAAGAAATATAAGTATAATTATAGCACACTTTCAAAGTCCGTGCCATACCACCGGTGTTCAGGATTTTCCAGTGTTTTTGCAATGCATTTTTCAACAAAATCAGCGGCTTTACAGGCAGATTCCCAAAGGCCATTTCCAGCCATAGCTGAACCTGTAAAATAGGATGCAAAAAGATCGCCGGTGCCAAAAAAGTTTTCGCTGTATTTTTTATGAAAGTAAGTTTTTGTTTTACGGCTTTCCGCATCAAAAAAAGAAATGCCTGTGCGGTCATCTGAAGGAGAAAGACCTTTTAACAGAACGGAAGGTCCTAAATTTTCAAGATCACCTCCAAGGAGTTCCCCTTCTGTGCTGTTTGGCAAAATCACATTGGCCTTTTTGCACAGCTCCTTCATGGCCAAAGGAAAAGTTTCATCAAAACCAGAATAAAGCTTTCCGTGATCAGCCATACATGGATCTACTACCACAAAGGCCCCGTGTTTTTTCTGAGAATCAATAAAATCACCAATAATTTCAAGTTGTTCTTTATTCCGAATATAACCTGTGTAAATGCAGTCAAATCTGATGTGCTGATCTTCCCAAACCTCAATGGTTTTCTTTAAAAAAGATGTAAGATCCACCTGATTTACAAAATCAAAAGCCGTGTGGTTTGAAAGAACCGCAGTAGGCAAAGAACACACTTCGTGGCCAAAACTGGTAAGCACCGGAATGGCACAACTCAGCGAGCACTTTCCTACTCCGCTAAGATCCTGAACAGTACAGATTCGCTTCATTGGAACAACAAGACCGTTTTTTATTTTTTAAGGAGAGCAGCAAATGGATTGTAAGTATCTCCATCATCACTCTGGCTGCTCATGTATTTTTCGGCGTTTTTATCCTGTTCAACAGAACTTGCTGTACGCAGAGAAATTCGCTTGTTTTTTGCATCAACACCTTTGATTACTACAGACATAGGATCCCCGGCCTTGTAAATCTTTTTAAGGTTTGTGTTTTTGCTTACGTCTTCCAGTTCAGAAATGTGAACAAGTCCGTCGATTCCGCTTTCAAGATTTACGAACACACCAAAATCTGCAACGCGACTGATTTTTCCGTCGATTTTCTGTCCTTCTGCATAGCGGTTTTCGATATCTGCCCATGGATCTGCAATAAGAGCCTTCATAGAGATGGAAACCCTTTCATTTTTCCAGTCAGTTTTAAGTACCTGGGCACGAACTTTCTGTCCTTCAGAAATAATGTCAAAAATGTTTTCTACCCGGTCAAACTGGATTTCAGAAACTGGAAGCAAAGTGCGGAATCCTTCGATTGAAACAAAGGCACCGAAATTCTGAACGCTTTCTACAACACCTTCTACAACGTCACCCACCTTGATTTTTTCGGCCAGATCCTGAAGGCTTTTATTGTATTCCATTTCGCCGATTGCCCGGTTTGAAACAAGAATATTTCGTCCTTCGTTTTTGTATTCTGTTACCATAAAAGTAAGCACACGGCCTACATAGTATTCTGCAGTTTCACGGGCTTTGAATCCCATCTGTGAATATGGACAGAAGGCACGGCTTTCACCAATTTTAATTTCGTATCCGCCTTTAATTTCGCTTTCAACTTTTCCCTCAACAGGAATACCGTTTTTCCAGGCGTTTTCAATCATGCTCTTATCAGCTTTATCACCACCGATTTTTGCAGAAAAATGCATTTCCCCGTGATCTTCGCCTGTGAAGAAAACCTTTACTTTGTCGCCTTCTTTTACAGTAAGATTTCCGTCCTTATCAAGGAAGTCTGCAGTATCAGCAATACCTTCACTTTTTGCGTTCATATCAAGAAAAACGCAATCCCCATTTATAGCTACAATCGTTGTTTCAATTTCAGTTCCAATTTCCATTCTGTTCATAATCAATCCTCTTTTATTTTATTCTACCAAAAAGCCCCTTTATATTCTATAATATAGGTATGGCTAAAAAATCAAAAATTAAGTTTACCCTGGATTTACCACTATTCTCTTTATTTGCCCTTATTTCAATGCTGCTGGTAGTATTGGATGCATTTGTGCTGAAAGGAAAAATCATGCCTTTTATTGTAAGCCCTACAGTAAAGGATTTCAGTTTTTCCAATCCCCTTTCCTACATAAAAATTGTATCTCATATTCTTGGATCTCAGACTACTGCCCCTGGAATCTATCTTTGGCTTTACGGAATCGTTTATGTGATTTTTGCAGGAAGTGAAGCTGAAAAAACATACGGCACTGTTTTTCTTGCCATTATGCTTGTACTTTCTTCTATTTTCTCTGGAGTTCTTGCAGCCTGTGTCCTGGAAACACCTATTTCCACTGCATTTCCTGTAGTTTTCCTTCTGAATTTTCTTACTATTTTTGGAAATCTTAAAAAGAACACTTTAACCGCATCATCTTTAATTCTTCTGGCAGCAATCTGTGCCTTTGATGTAATTATTACCAAGAACCCTGTTATTCTTGCCGTTGATGCAGCTGGTGGACTTTGCGGCAGCCTCATTTCTTTCCTGGCCGTTCCAAACAAAAAGCCTAAGGCATCAAAAAAGGCCCCGGTCAAGACAGAGACCAGAGCCACTTACCACGACGGTGATGATGACGACGACACTACGGTAATCGGCACCTTCAACCTATAGACAAACTGCTGATATTAATTATTCTTACTCCACTCAATTGCCATCTGGCGCATTTCGGCGCTGGAAGAACAGTGGAGTTTTGACTTAATATTTTCTTTGTGTGTATCAATTGTCTTAATACTCAGATTAAGCTTTTCGGCAATCTCAACAGTTCCGTAACCTTTTCCAATCAGTGAGAAAATCTGAAGCTGGCGGTCTGAAAGATCTGAAATGGAATTATTTCCGTTGGCATATTCATTCATGCGCTGTTTTTCTGATTCACTAAGGTAAATCTGGCCGCTCATTACAGTTTCAATGGCAATCATTACAGAAGTTTCAGCCTCTTCTTTCATGATGTAACCTCGTGCACCGGCTTTAATGGCACGTTCCGCATAATAACGTTCATCATGCATGGAAAGAACCAGTACTACAGTCTGAGGCTGCTGAATCAGAATGTCTTTTATAAGATCAAGTCCGTCTTCCTGACCAAGGTTCAAATCAACAATGGCAAGCTGTGGACGGTGTTCGTTCAAAAGAGTAAGTGCTTCATTTCTATCCTTTGCCATTCCCACAACTTTATAATAACGCTGACTTTCAATAAGCTGAGTAAGCCCTCGGGAAAAAAGTGGATGATCATCTATAATCAAAACTGAATTTGCCATACCCAAATAATAACACAAAATCTCTAATAGTGGTATACTAAAACTATGGCAGACAGAAAAATTGATAAATTCCGTGTAGCTGTTGTGTTCAATGTTCTGAACGAGCAGTATCAGATTTCCATTCTGGAAGGTATGAAAGCAAAGGCTCTTGAGCTAGGACTGGAACTTGTTTTTATACAGCAGGAAGTCAGCTTCAACAAATCAGGCATTGCTTCCCTTTTTCCTCTGGAAGACTATCTTAATGCTGATGGAATCATTCTTATGTCTTCTGTATTTGCCGGAAATGACAAGATAAACACCTTTTCAGGCATCAAAAATCTTTACGGGAATAAACCGGTTGTTACAGTGGGAAAGGAAATTCCTGGTATTCCAAGCGTAATGATCCGGACAAAAGATTCAATGGAACACCTGGTGGCCCATCTTGTTGAACAGCATGATTACAATTCTTTTCTATATTTAAGCGGTCTGGCCGATCATCGTGACAACAAGAACCGGCAGAAAGTTTTTGTGGATTCCATGGAAAAATACAAAAAGGAAAAGCGGCCTGTTTCCTACGACATTCTTTTTGGAAATTTTTCGGAAGTTGAAGCCATCGATAAAATGACCGCCTACATCAATACCCATGAAAAAGCTGTTGATGCCATTGTCTGTGCCAATGACAACATGGCCGTAGGAACTTACAAGGTTCTTAAAACTCTTGATGAAAACAATCCCTGGCGAAAATGCGCCGTCACAGGATTTGATGACACACCTCAGGCAAGTCTTTCCATTCCGCCCCTTACAACAGTAGTTCAGCCTTTGGATGAAATTGGAAGAACCTCTGTAAATCTTATAAACAATCTTCTAAAAGGACAGCCTGTTCCACCAGTAAGCGATATCCAGTCAAAACTGATTCTGCGAAATTCCTGCGGCTGCCGTCTATATTCCCAGGACACACAGCAGATTATCGATACACTTCAGCACGATTACTTTCAGAGCGAACAGCTTCTTCGGAATATGAGTGTATTTGGTCAGGAAATCAACGGATCTTATTCCATGAAAGATCTGCGTTCTACTCTGGACAGAAACCTTAATCACCTTGGAATTCCAACCTTCATCATCATGGCTTTTGAAAAGAAAAATCTGGCTCATGTAATGTATGCAAAATTAAACGGACAGCAGCTTATGAATGAAGGTGAAATTGAGATTGCTACCATAAGTGATTTTGCCAACAGGATTTCAGTTCTTACACCTAAAGGCCAGTGTTTCGCAGTGAAATTCCTTTACACCTCGGAAGGAAATCTTGGCTGTATTTTTTATGATGCTCCATCCTATGCCCATCCATGTGTTTTCTCACTGTCGGTAAACATTGCCCAGAAAATCTACAATATGAATTCCATTAGAGAAAGGGCACGCCAGGCTCAGAGACTGGAACAGGAAGTTGAAAAACGCACAAAACAGCTGGTACGGGCAAACAACAAGCGCCTTGCCGTAGAAGGTGAAGTTCTTAAAATCTCAGATATGGAAAGAAAACGATTTTCTACCGACCTTCACGACGACATCTGTCAGCGCCTTGCAGGTATTTCCATGCTTTGCAGAAGCTATTCCAATAACCCGGATGGTGCAACAAGCGAACAGATGACTGAATTAACACAGCTAATTTCCACCACTCTTTCGGCCACCCGTCAATATGCCCACAACTCCTTTCCTATGGATCTTGAAACCCTTGGTCTTTCCGATTCTATTGAAAACCTACTGGCAACTGCAGCAAAAAACACCGGCTTTACTTCCGAATTCAACTGGCACCTTCCCAAAAACTTTGACTTTGAAAAAACTGTGGCTGTAAATATTTTCCGCATTACTCAGGAAGGTCTTCAGAATATCATAAAGCATGCTAAGGCAGAAAGAGTGATTTTCCGGGCAGAACAAACAAAATCTGCCGTGGTAATAAGTCTTTTGGATGACGGAATTGGTATTCAAAAAGATAAGGCCCGCAGCGGACTAGGCTTTCATTCCATGGAATACCGGGCAAACCAGATTGGAGCAAAGTTTTCGATTAAGGCAAACAAACCTAAAGGTACAACAGTGGAGATTAAACTTCCTCTGTAAGATCTTCCTTGATTTTTTCAAGGAGTGCAGTACAGCCTTCCCAGACATCGGCAAATGTCCGGTCAAAATTATGGGTGTACCATGGATCAGAAATATCGTCATTGATTCCAGCATGTTCCAGAAGCAGTGAGATTTTTCTTTCAGGATCGGAAGGCCATCGGCGGTTCATGTAATAAAGATTTTCACTGTCCATGCCAATAAGATAATCGTAGCGGTTATAATCAGAAGCAGTTATCTGGCGGGCAGCCCGTCTTGAAAAAGGAATCCTGTGCCGTGTAAGAACATCCCGAGTTCCATAGTGAATGTCGTTTCCAATCTCTTCGGTGCTTGTTGCAGCAGATTCCACCTTCACTTTTTCAGAAAGTCCGGCTTGATCCACCAGATATTTCATCACAAATTCCGCCATTGGTGAGCGGCAAATATTTCCATGGCAGATAAAAAGAATATTAAGCAAAGTTTGTATTCCGTCCTGTGAAGGCAAATGAAAGATAAAGCCGCAAAAGTTTTCCATCCCCGTCAAAATCAGGAGACATTACCATGCGGTAAATAAGGGGATTTCCATCATCATCATAGTTTGTAACAATAAATTCTTCACTTTCCTTAACGTTTTTAATGTAATCAATTGTAAGGGAAGAAAGAATCATTTCTACATCTTTTGATGAAATGTGGTAAAGAATTAAATCCCGTGCATTTTCAAGACTGATTGATCCCCCTACCATTGGAGGATTTAATCTATCATGAAGCACCTGAATACGCTGTGTTTCAATTTCAAGAGCCCATACAGCATCGGTAAAATAAGCCATATTTTCCAGAAGTGCCTGATTATATAATAAATTTGCTGAATTTTTTGTAAAACCGGAATTACTGTTTCGCTCCATAACAATTACTCCTCAATAAAATTGAAACTCACTTAAAGTATACAATGGAATCTAAAAAAATCAAGGATTTGACAAATATTACTAAGGCAATATAATAGAAGAATAAATAAATTCAGAGGATTTTCTATGGTTTCAATTATTCTTGGCATTGTTTTCATTGCTTTTACAGTATTTTCAGTTCTTCCTGGCTGCCCGCTGAACTGGGGTCCAGATGTAATCAACTTCCTTAAAGGATCAGTTCCTGTACTGGCTGCTTTCATCGGTCTTATCTGCCTTTTCATTGGTGCTGCCGATATTAAAGACAAAAAAGAAGCAAAAAAAGAAACAGCTAAAGAAGAATAATTTTGCAAGTTTCAATAAAAACATCTCTCCCTTATTGAAACTATTTGTGAAATATAATATTATTAAGAACCCCGTATTGGACTAGAACTGCTCATTTTGGTCCAGCGCCAATAAATCAGATGCAAAGATTTGGAAGCGCAGATAACTTTTTTTATAGTAAGGTATATCATGAATACGATTTTCGTTAAAGAACACGAACAGGCTCGCAAATGGTACATCATTGATGCAGCCGGAAAACCAATGGGACGTGTAGCTGCTAAAGCTGCTGCTATCGCTCGTGGTAAAAACAAACCAACATTTACAAAAAACCAGAACATGGGTGACTACGTAGTAATCATCAATGCTGAAAAAGTTTTGGTAACTGGTGGAAAAGAAACTAAAAAAATCTACTACCATCACACAGGTTTCGTAGGTGGACTCAAAGCTCAGACTTTCGAAAAGAAACTGGAAAAACACCCAGATGAACCACTCAAACTGGCAGTAAAAGGTATGCTTCCACACGGACGTCTTGGACGCGCTCTTATGGACAATGTAAAAATCTATGCAGGTTCAGAAAACCCACACGCTGCACAGAATCCACAGCCTTTGGAAGTGTAATTAGGAGTTCAAGATGGTAAAAAATATTGCAATCGGTACAGGACGAAGAAAAACTGCTGTTGCCCGTGTTTTCGTACGCGAAGGCTCAGGTAAAATTGTTGTAAACGGAAAAGATGCAAAAGATTACTTCTCTTCATCTGAACAGGTTCAGGTTGTTCGCCAGCCTCTTCTGGTTACTTCAATGGACGGAAAATACGACATTCTTATCAACGTTTGTGGTGGTGGTCTCAACGGTCAGGCTGCTGCTTGTCTTCACGGAATTGCCCGTGCTTTGACACAGATTGATCCAGATTGTCACACAGCATTGAAAGCCAACGGTTATCTTACACGTGACTCTCGTATGGTTGAACGTAAAAAGTACGGCCAGAAAGGTGCACGCCGCAGATTCCAGTTCTCAAAACGCTAAGTTTTATTGGTTATCTTTGTTACAGAGCAGACTGCTTCAGGTTTGGTGCGAATCCTTACCACAGAAGGGTCTGCTTTTTTTATTCGGCCGGATTATCTTACAACTATCTCCCCTCTTTCCATTAAGCCTGACGCTGAATTCACAGAAGAACAGGAAGAAGAAATTATTGACGCAGGTTTTGCCACAAGTGCTGAAGCAAAAGCTGTAGATTATCTTTCCAGAGCAGAACAGTGCCGCTTCAAACTCACTCAGAAACTTATTGAAAAAAATTTTGAAAAAATACACATCGATATGGCCCTGGATTACCTTGAATCAAAAAACTATTTAAATGACAGGCGCTACACAGAAAGTTTTCTTCACCTGAGAAAAATCAATCATCTGGAAGGAAGATTAAAACTCACAAAAGAACTTCAAAACCGAGGAATTAACAGGGAAATCATCAAAGACTGTCTGGATGAATTCTTTCAGGAGAATGATGAAGAAGAACTGTGTATCAAGGCTATGAAAAAAATGCAAAAAAAAGGGAAATCCGGTGAAAAGCTTGAAAACGCACTTTTCAACGCAGGATTCCCCTATAACATGATCCGACGGCTGGTGGAAGATTAATCCACCGCTTCAAATCAATTAGAATTCAAATTTCTTAAGTCTTTCGCAGGCTTCCAAAACTGATTCTTTGTGACCAAATGCACTGATACGTACAAAAGATTCACCTGCAGGACCAAATCCGCTGCCAGGTGTTGTAACTACGTGGCATTTATCAAGAATGGCATCAAATACATCCCATGATTTACGTCCTGGGAATTTTACCCAAAGATAAGGGCTGTTTCCTGTGAAGTAAACAAGAGCTCCGGCTTTCTTGAAGTTTTCGCCTTCGAAGGTTGCTTTAAGCACTTTTGCATTTTCCAGGTAATAATCAATTACACTCTTCATTGCTTTTATACCTTCTGGATCCATACATGCAAGTCCACCGTTCTGAACAACATTTGATGCACCATTGAAGAGAGTTGTCATAACACGGTTCCAGTCTTTGATAACCGGTGTTCCATCTTCAAAACAAAGTTCTTTTGGAACAACTGACCATCCAAGACGTACACCAGTAAATCCTGCTGGTTTTGAGTAAGAGTTGATTTCGATGGCACAAGTACGGGCACCTTCAATTTCGAAAATTGTTTTTGGAAGGTTTTCGTCCCGAATGAACTCACGGTAAGCAGCATCAAAAATGATGATACAACCGTTGGCATTTGCAAAGTCTACCAGTTTTTTAAGTTCTTCTTTTGTAGAAACAGCACCAGTTGGATTGTTAGGAGAACAGAAGTAAATAAGGCTGTTTGGTTCTACTTTTGAAAGATCAGGGAAGAAATTGTTTTCAGGTGTACAAGGCATGTAAGTAACACCGGCATAACCGTTTCCATTATTTTCACCGGCAGCTCCTACAATAACAGAGCCATCAACATAAACCGGATAAGCTGGATCCTGAACGGCAATTTTTACATCTGCACCAAAAAGTGTCTGAACACGGGCAATATCACATTTGGCACCATCAGAAATGAAAACTTCTTCTGTTTCAACAAGGCCAGGATAGAAAACTTTGGCAATTTTTTCACGGAGTTCTGTAAGTCCCTGTTCATCACCGTAACCTGAGTATCCTTCTGGAGTAGCAAGAGCCATTGAATAGTTGGCCATAGCTTTGGCAATGTATTCTGGAAGAGGTTCTGTTGTATTACCAATTCCAAGGCTGATGATTTTTGCATCAGGATGTGCGGCTAAATATTCCCGACGTCGGCGGTTGATTTCCGGAAAAAGATATCCTGCAGTAAGATTTGCAAATCCTTTATTTCTTCTGATCATAGGTGCTCCTTTACGCCTACAGGCGTTAAATATGAAAATAATTATAGTGAAATAAAAACAAGGTGTAAAGTTAGTATTCACTAACTAAAATAGCGATTTGTTCAATTTAATTACAGAAATTTGATTTGAAAATTACATTTATATTCCCTATAATCATTACATAAGTAAATTTACCTACCCTAAGGAGCACTTAACATGAGCGAAAAAATTATTCTGGACTGGAACGAATACCTTGATGCAGCACGCACAGTTGTTGCAGAAGGCTGTGTACTTTTAAAAAATGAAAACAAAGTTTTGCCTTTCAAAAAAGACAGTGTAGTTTCAGTGTTTGGACGCATACAGAATCATTATTACAAAAGCGGAACTGGATCCGGCGGAATGGTAAATGTTACAAAAGTAACTTCTATTGTCGAAGGCCTTGAAAATAGTGGACTTGTAACACTGAACAAAAAACTTCAGGAAATTTACAGCAAATGGGAAGAAACAAATCCTTTTGAAGAAGGCTTAGGCTGGGGAAGCGAACCTTGGAGTCAGAAAGAAATGCCTGTTTCAAAAGAACTTGCCGAGACTGCTGCAAAAGAATCTGATTCAGCCCTGGTAATTATTGGACGAACAGCTGGTGAAGACCGGGACGCTACACTTACAGAAGGCTCTTATCTTCTTACTGCCACAGAAAAAGAAATGATGAAAAATGTAAGGGCAGCCTTCTCAAAAATGGCCGTCATTCTTAACGTAGGTTCTGTAATCGACATGAGCTTTGTTGAGGAAATTAAACCTGACAGCGTAATGTATGTATGGCAGGGCGGAATGAACGGCGGTAATGGTACTGCCGATGTTCTTACAGGAAAAACCAGCCCTAGCGGAAAACTTACAGATACCATTGCAAAAAATATCTCGGACTACCCTTCCGACAAAAACTTTGGTTCAGAAACTAAAAACTACTACTGTGAAGACATTTACGTAGGTTACCGTTATTTTGAAACCTTCAAAAAAGATGCAGTAGTTTATCCATTTGGATTCGGCCTTTCCTACACTACTTTCGAAATTACTCATAAAGAGGCAGAATTCTCTGATTCAAGTTTTGATGTAACCGTTGAAGTTCGAAACATAGGTGATCTTCCAGGAAAAGAAGTTGTCCAGATTTACGTTGGTGCTCCTATGGGAAAACTGGGAAAACCGGCAAAAGTGCTTTCAGGCTATGCTAAAACCTGCGAAATCAAACCAGGTGAAACAGACGAAGTAAAAATCACCGTTCCATTCAGAAACTTTGCTTCTTATGATGACGGCGGTCTTACAGGCAATAAATCGGCCTTCGTTCTTGAAAAAGGTGAATACAAAATCTTCATAGGAAACTCTGTCCGGGATTCTTCTGAAGTATATGCCTTTGAAATGGAAGAAGATGTTGTTCTTGAACAGCTTGAAGAAGCCATGGCTCCACGGGAAAGCTTTAACCGCATGAGACCTGCTGCAGACGGCTCTCTTACAGAAGAAAAAGTTCCTGTATTTACAATAGACATGACAAAACGACGCCTTGAACGCCTTCCTGAAGAAATCCCTTACACAGGTGAAAAAGGCATTAAACTTTGTGACGTTCTTGAAGAAAGAAACACAATGGATCAGTTTATTGCTCAGTTCAACGATGAAGAACTCTGCTCATTCCTCCGGGGTGAAGGTATGGGAAGTTCCCGTGTAACCGCCGGTACAGCCAGTGCCTTTGGTGGAGTTGCAGAAGCTCTCGTTGCCCGAGGAATTCCTGCTGTATGTACAGACGACGGTCCTTCCGGAATGCGACTGGACTGCGGAACAAAGGCCTTCTCTCTTCCAAACGGCACAATGAACGCCTGTACCTTCAATCCTGATCTTATTGAATACATGTACACATTTACAGGATGGGAAATGGTTTCCAAAAAAGTTGAATGTCTTCTTGGACCAGGCATGAATATTCACCGCCATCCTTTGAACGGCCGAAACTTTGAATATTTTTCGGAAGATCCTCTTGTAACAGGTGTTACCGCCAGCGCTATGCTTCACGGACTTGAAAATGCCGGAGTAACCGGAACAATCAAACATTTTTGTGGAAACAACCAGGAAACTAAACGACACTGGTCTGAAGGTGTTATTTCAGAACGGGCACTCAGGGAAATCTATCTCCGGGGATTCGAAATTGCCGTAAAAGACGGTGGAGCAACAACAGTAATGACCACTTACGGTCCTGTAAACGGACTTTGGACTGCCGGTAACTACGACCTTTGTACAACAATCCTGCGAAAAGAATGGGGATTCAAAGGTGTTGTAATGACTGACTGGTGGGCAAAAATCAGTGAATTCGGCGTAGAACCAAATCTTACAAACTTTGCCGGTATGTGTAAGGCTCAGAATGACCTTTTCATGTGCTGTCCTGACGGAAACACAAACGCCAGCGGTGACAATGCTCTGGAAGAACTGAAGAAAGGTAACCTTAAACGAAGCGAGCTTCAGCGCACTGCAAAAAATGTTTGTGAATGTGTAATGGGAACTCAGGCAATGAACAGACTTTTAGGAACTGCACCTGAAGTTGAAATCATCAATGCACCAAAAGATCCTACCGACATAGACATGAACACTGTAGAATATACAATTCTCAACGGCGAATATACAAAGTCTTTGGAAGAACCTAAATCAGTAAAAGATACTTCATATATCTTTGCTTTTGACGTACAGAAAAGCGGAACTTACCGTGTAACAATTTCTGCAAGCTCACCACTTTCAGAACTTGCTCAGACACCGGTAACTCTTTTCTTCAATGGCTTTGCAGTACGCACATTTACTTTCAACGGAACAAACGGGACCACAGTGGAAATTAGTGACGAAATGCCAATGGCAGGCCGCTTTGTAATTCTACGCCTTTACGTTCCAAGAAATGGTGTTGACCTTAAAGAAATTAAGTTCCAGTTTGAAAAACCGGAACTTAAAACTTTCTTTGAAGATATTACAAGCTAAGGCTAAAAGGACACATTACTTATCTTTGTCGAAGTAGCTGTTAAACTCTTCGTCACTGTGTCCTTTTGCTTTTTTCTCGGCTTCCTTTTTTGCCCTGGCATTTTCAGCATAATCGTTCACATTTGCACTTTTCATGCTGGAAATGTCATCGTCAGAAAAGTTGTATTCTTTATCCGGCATAATAAGCCCTGCGATAATGTAGATGGCAATTCCTGTTCCCCAGAAAAAGGCCAGAACAATCCATGCAATACGAACGATTGTAGGATCAATATCGAAGTATTCGGCTACACCGCCACATACGCCAAAAAGTTTTCTGCTGTTTGATTTTGTAAGTCTTTTCATGTTATAACTCCTTCTCTGTTACTAGTTAAAATTGATTCTGATTGATCCCATGCCTGCATTGGCAGATACATGTTTATCTTTTTTATAATTAGCCATAATGGTCTGAACACCGCTGTAAGTTTTGTCACCGAAACGGAAATCACCAAGTCCTACCTTGCAGTCAAAACTGTAATCATCCTCATTTCCTTTCAGATCCATTTTAATATTTCCCATGCCGCAATCCAGAATAAGATTTTTTCCAATTGATCCGGCAAATGTAATATTTCCCATACCGCAGGTCATTTTAAGATTATTAATCTTTGTTCCTGTCATTGAAAGATTTCCTGCTCCGATATTACAGAACATTTCATCTGCTGCAAGTTCTGCGTCCTTAAAAAGGAAGTTTCCTGCTCCAATCTTAAGGTTCACCTTTCTCACAGATGCATTTTCCGGGATGGTAATAAGAATACGTGGAACATGACGGGTTTTTCGATCGTGATTAAAGAAACCGAAGAAATGGAAACGTTTTACACCATTTACATTGTTCAGTACCAGAGTACCGTCGTTCTTAACACGGCATTCAATTTCGTCACTTAAAAGTCCCCGTGATTCTACCATCCACTGTTTTCCTTTTACAAAAACAGCCAAACATCCACCAAGCTTCATGTCCAGGGCACGGATGTCTTTGTTTTCAAAATCAAAGCAAAGTGCGTCATCGGCACGGGTATAAATATTTTCAAAATCATCGTTATTATCTTCTGATTCAGAAGATTTTTTTGTTGTTGCAGGAACTCCGGCAAATTTATCGATAATGCTCTGTGCCACTTCTTCTACACTTCCAAGTTCTGCAATAACTTTTTCATCATCACCGGCTTCATCAAAATAGTCTGAATAATACTGCAAAGCCTCATTTCGTTCTTCTTCAGTAAGGGCTGGCAGTAAATTCTTTAATTTTGTAAGGTATTGTTCTCTATTCATTATTTCCTCCACTCTCCGTCTGTCCAAGCATAAGAGAATCTATATTCTTTTTGTAAGTAATCCACTCACTTCTGTATTTATCCAGAAGCAGAATTCCGTCATTGGTAATCTTGTAATAACGTCTGTTTCTGCCCTGAAACTCCATATCGTATGTTTCTAAAAGGTGATCTTTCTGCAGCCGTCTTAATACGGGATACAGGGTGCTTTCGGAAACTTCCATTACATTTCGGACTTCCTGGGTAATTTTGTAGCCGTAAGTTCCTTCCTGAGAAACCACCGACAAAACAACCGCGTCCAGTAAGGCAGCGCCTGCCGCAAAAACCATAAAACCTCCTTAGGCCTTAATTTTCTCTCTGATGATGTAATATTATATCTTGTATAATATATTGTCAAGTACAATACTGTAATTTTTTTAATATTATTGTAAAAAGCCATTTTTCGTCTTATACTTGAACTATGAATGATTACAGATTGAATGCATATAAATCCGCCGGCAATTCAGAAAGTTTTCAGAAAGCCACAGCTGATGAAATCACCAAGAAGGCAAACACAAAAGTTTCTCAGCCAGGACTTACTCCTACACAGGGCTTTGTAAAAGGTGCTAAAGGCGAAAAAGAAAGTGTTTACCGCCGTGTAGCAAAATTCCTCATGATTATTGGGGAAGATCAGGCTGCAAAAGTTATTCCTCACCTTTCGGAAGATGAACTTTCTAAAATCATTCCGGAAATTGCTTCAATCCGTTCCATCTCTAATGATGAAAAAACTGTAATATTGGCAGAATTCCAGGAACTTCTGGAAAATACAAAAACTCAGGGCGGTGTTGGAACTGCAAAAGAGATTCTTGAACGGGCCTTTGGTAAAAGACGGGCTCAGGAAATGCTCGATTCTACGGTTCCTGATTTAAAAACACGTCCTTTTGACTACCTAAAAACTGCGGACAACGAAAAAATCTATAATCTTTTAAAAGATGAACATGTTGGAACCCAGGCCATAGTTCTTTCCCATCTTGAAAGCAAAAAAGCCGCGGCCATCATTAATTCAATGAAAACCGATGAAAAAAGGGAACTGGTTCTGCGCATGGCAAAAATGACTGCCATTTCTCCTGAAGTTGTTGAAAGATTAAATAAGGCCATGAAGGAAAAATTTGACAACTTTGTTACTGAAAAAACTGAAAAACTGGACGGCAGAAACGCTCTTGCTGAAATCCTTAAAAAGATGAGTGCCGGCGCCGAAAAAGATCTTCTTTCTGCCCTTTCCGATGACGATCCTGAGCTTTCCGACGATCTAAAATCACGGCTCTTCACCATGGATGATGTTATTCATGCCGACGACAAGTTCATCCAGAAAAAACTGGCCGACATGGCAAACTCCGACATTGTTCATCTTATTGCAGGAAAATCAGAAAACTTCCGTGAAAAAATACTTTCAAACGTTTCTATCAACAGGCGTTCTCAGATTCTTGATGATGAAGACACCTTAAAGCCATTCAGCCGGGCCGAAGTTGACAGAATCACCGACTCTTTTGTAAGAATGCTCCGTGCGGCCTACGATGCAGGTGATCTTTTCATAGCAGGCAGAAACGACGAAGCTTACATCTAACAATTGTAAGGTATTTCTATACTGAAGGTTGTTCCTTCTCCAGGTTTACTCTTTACGTAAATATTCCAGCCGTGGGTATCCATGATTGTTTTTACAACAGAAAGACCAATCCCCATGCCTTCCTCACGGCGAGATCCTGTTCCCCGGTAGAATAAATCAAAAATGTGATCCAGGTCCTTTTCTTCTATTCCGCAGCCCGTATCTGAAATTGTGAAGATAATTTTATCGCCAAGGTTTATTCCTTTCAGATTGATAGAATCACCGTCTTTTGTATAACGGATGGCATTGCTTAAAAGATTTTCCAGAGCGCGGTTCACCAGCTGTTTATCAAGAGGCACTTTAATAGTACCTGAAAAATCAAAATAAGATGTAATGTTTCGCTTGAAAACGGTTCCCGTAATTTCCGCAGACTTTCCAAAATCAACAAGAAGCTCAGTTACATCCTGATCTACAAGTTCATGGCGCCAGTCTGCAACGTCCAGCTTCATAAAATTAATAAGGGTATTTATCATATCTTCAAGCTGGGAAATTTTTGTTCCAATAAGGGCAATGGCTTCATCCATTTCTGCCCCCGGTGAAATAATTCCGTCAGCAAGAGCTTCGTTGTAACCTTTAATAACGGCAACCGGAGTACGAAGATCGTGACTGATTCCCATAACAAATTTCAAACGGCGGTTCTGTTCTTCAATAAGAGTTTCCCGCATTTTATTCAAAGAATCTGCAAGAGAAGTGATTTCATTATTTACAGTTTTTCTGTGACGGTACCGTGATTTATTTGAAAGAGGATCAACCTTAATGTTCAGGTTTCCTTCCGCAATACCTTTAGTCTGCCTTTCAATCATGGTAATGGACATAAAAATGTTTCTGGCAAGCATGGACACCGTAATAATCATGGCCGCAACAATAAATATAAGTCCTACCAGAATAATAGGAAGCAGATAAGAGGGTTTTCTGCGGTCACGTTTTTCCCTTGCAATACGGGTTATAAGAAAGAATTCAGGGTTTGCTTCGGAAGTAGTTGAAAACTGATAGTGATATTCTTTTGAAGTGGAATTTACTAGAAACCAGAAAAAAGTTCGGTCAAAGACAGAATCCTCGGCTACTTCCGGCATGTTGGAATACACAATCTGGTTGTTTCTTGAAACAATGATGATCTCTACATCAGAAGGCAAAAGTTTCAAGGACTTTTTCAGTTCCTTCCACTGGCTTTTAGAAATGGAAGTATTCTCCAGGCTTTTGCTTTTAATATGGGCATTTAAAATAAGCCGGGACGACGAAGTAAAGTATTGATAACCTGGTATTACAATGGCGCAGAACAGAGGAATCAGAACAATCAGCAATATAAGGATACTAACTTGTTTTCGAATTGTCATGAAAAAGTCACCAGATCTTTAGGGAAGCAGTAGCCCTGTCCGTACACAGTAAGAAGATATTTTGGAACTGATGGATCGGCTTCAATTTTTTTTCGCAGGCGCTGGATGTAAACAGCTACAGCAGTAATATCACCGTATTTATTTTTCCATACTTCAGAATAAATGGCTTCAGGAGAAAGAGTTTCTCCGGCATGTTTCAAAAGGCATTCAAGAACCTCGTATTCTTTTGTAGAAAGAGGGATTTTTGCACTACCCTGCTTAAGAACACAGGAATTCAAAAGAACAGTAAAATCTCCGAATTTGGCATTTGCTTCAGTCTGAACAGAAACTACGCTGCGGCGGAGGCTTGCTTCAACACGGGCAACAAGTACACGAGGTGAGAAAGGCTTTGTTACAAAATCATCTGCACCAAAACCAAGGCCCTCAATAATATCTTCATCAGCATCACGGGCCGACAGAATCATAACGGGAATAGTTTTTTCGTATTTTTCGCGGAAATGCTTAAGAAATTCAAATCCGCTCATTCCAGGAAGATTCAAATCAAGAAGAACAAGATCAGGAACAAAACCACCCTCCAGATCATCCAGTGCAGCTTCAGCAGTTGTGTAAGATCTTGATCCTATGCCCGATTTAGAAAGATAAAGTTTTTCCAAAGTGGACATTTCTTCAACATCTTCAATTATCATTACTTCAGGTGTTTTTTCATTCATATAAACGATAATAATTCCAAAAAATCATTTCTTCAATAAATTTCAATTAAGATAACGAAATATTATGCACTGTAACAAATTATTAAAAAATGCAGAATCAAACAGTTTTTACAGTTCCTGAAGGAAAGTATTTAAAAACAGAAGTCCTTCTCTCGTAAGTGAAAAATTGTCTTCCTCAATAACAGCAAGGCCCTTTTTCTGCCAGTCTTTCATTTTTGAGATAAAGCTTGCCGGAAGTTCTTCATTAAAAATTGATTTATAATCACGTCCATTAATTCCAGAAAGTTTCCGGAGTCCCATCATAAAGAACTCAAAAACTGACGTTTCCCTGTCTACAAGTTCAGTTTCTCCTATCGAAACTCCGGTTTTCATTACAGAATTTATGTATTTTTCTATATTACATGTGTTCTGAGTGCGCCGGGCAGTTCCATCTTCAGAATAAAGGCTTTGGGCAGCACCGCTTCCACATCCAAGATAATTTTTGTGGTTCCAGTAAAGAAGATTGTGTCGGCACTGAAAACCCGGTTTACAGAAATTGGAAACCTCGTACTGTTCAAAACCATGGCTTTCAAGAAGATCCCGACCTTTAATCCACATTTCATCGGCTTTTTCAAAATCGTATTCCAGACGGCCGGAAGTAAATTCTTTTCCCAAAGGAGTTTCATCCTCTATGGTAAGCGAATAAAAGGAAATATGATTTGCACCACTGTTCACCGCAAGTAAAAGTCCTTCCATCATGGAGTCGTCCGTTTCAAAAGGAACTGCTGCAATAAGATCCAGGGAAAGTTCTCCAGTCCAGTATTTTTTGAAATTTTCAAGGGCCTTTAGATTTTCTTCAGGGCCTGCACGTCTTTTGCAGTATGAAAGGCATTTTTTTGAAAAGGACTGTATACCACAGGAAATGCGGGTTACAGGAGTTTTTGAAATCATCTTAAGAAAATCTTCTGTTACGTCGTCGGGATTTACCTCAATGGTAAATTCCTCAATCTTTTTACTGCACTTTTCATTATTTTCCCCAGAAATTGCATCACAGATAAGTTTCAGCTGGCTTTCTGTAAGAAGACTTGGAGTTCCACCGCCCACATAAACTGTTTCAATTTCCACATCTTTTGTTTTAATTTTAATTTCCTTTACAAGTGCTTCAACGTAGGCGTCCGGAACGGCAGCTGCAGGAATGGAGAAAAAATCACAGTAGGTGCATTTTGAGATGCAGAAAGGAATATGGATATAAAGTCCGGCCTTCATAAATTAATAGAATTTAAATTTTGAAAACGGGAAGTAAGAAAGGATAATTCGTCCGTCAAAAAGATCGGAATTGATTGGATCCCAAAGACGAGAATCATCACAGGTTTTTCGGTTGTCGCCTAAAACAAAATACTGATCCGGTCCAAGGGTAATTTCTTCAAAAGAACCTTTTACACCGATTTCTGTATCCCATCCTGCAGGAGTTGAAAGGAAGGTTACATTGTAAGGACGTTCAATCAGTTCGAATTCAGTAAGATAATGTTTTTCTCCAGCCGGCTTAATGTAAGTTACATAATCCCGCATGTAGATTGTATCTCCAGGCATACCGATTACACGACGGATTTTCTGTCTTGTTCCAGGAAAATCGCTTTTTTCAAGGTATGAAAGCTGCTGTGCGGTAAAAGTCCGAACAACCTGATCAAGGAAATTTTCCCATTTTGAAGCAGGTTCAGTCTTCATATTTTTGATGACCATAATGTCACCCCGTTCAGGAGTTTTATCCAGAGGTGTTGCAAGAAGCCAGGAATTATCTGTAAAATCGGGAATCATTGAAATGGAAGTCTGGCGCAGAGGATAAACAAGATAGGCCAGAATAAGATTCAGAACAGTATAGAAAACAACGATAAAAAGAATGATTTTAAGAACTGTCCGTCTGTAGAGTTTTTTTGCCTGAAATGAATACTCGAGAATCTTTTTGTTCATAAATCAAAGATACCACAACAGATGAATTTTTGAAAGACTTAATCATTTATAATTGATAAAAATCCTTATGCGTGTTAAAATAATATGCTATTTTTAAAATTTAAGGATAAAAAAATGCAGAAAAAATCTTATACAATTGGTTCACTTATCATCCTTTTGATTTGTGCATTTGTTTTCGTCATCGTTCCTGTAATGAGTGGAAAAGGTTCAAAACAGGAAGAAGCTCCGCTTATCGGTAAATATGCCGGTAAAGAAATCCGTTACACAGCAGATTCAGATTTTGCAAACGCAGTTTCAAACTACGCAAGTCTGTTCCAGAGCAACGGTTCTACTATCGATACAAATACCAGTTTCTATATTTACACATATGCCTTTAACGCTACAGTAGCACAGATGGCATACACAAAAGCTATTGAAGATTCAGGTTATGAAGTTTCTGAAAAAACTCTCAACCGCCAGCTTGCAAACAACTTCGTAGATGAAAACGGAAACTACTCTGACAAAATCTACCGAATGTACCTGAACCAGAATCCACAGGGAATCAACGAAATGCGCTCTTCTACAAAGAAAAGCCTTACTTCTTCAAGATTCCTTAATGACCACTTTGGTGAAGATGATTTCTTCGGTGACAAACGAATTTTCGGTGAAAAATCATCTGATGCAGAACTTGCTTTCCTTTCAACAATCAATTCTGACAAACGCGGATTTGAAGTAACAACTTTGGATATGACAAACTATCCTGACGAAGAAAAAGCTGCTTTTGGTAAAGCAAACTCTTCTAAGTTCGTAAAATACGACATGTCAGTTATTACAGTTGCTGATGAATCAACAGCTAAAAAAGTTGCAGACCGCATTGCAAAAAACGAAATCACTTTCGAAGATGCAGTTGCTGAATACTCAACAAAAGATTTCTCTGGTTCATCTGGAAGCCTTTACTACGCTTACAATTACCAGATTCAGGGTATTGTAGACAGTGCTGATGCTCTTTCTGAAGTAACAAAACTTTCTGAAGGTGAAATCTCAGGTATTATTCCAACTGTTGCAGACAACGGATCAGACAAAAAAGCCTGTTTCTCAATCTTCCGTTCAAATGCTCCTGCTGTAAACCCAGACTTCAGCAGTGAAGACACACTCAGCGTTGTTTACAATTATCTTTACTCAAAAGAAAAAACAGTTCTTGAAGATTATTACAGCAAAAAAGCAAATGAACTTCTTACACGTGCCAGTGAAACTGATTACGAAACAGCCTGTGAAGAATTCAACGCTACATTCTCTGTAATGAATCCAATTCCACTGAACTACGGTGATTCAGCAATTGCTGCCACACTTGATAAATCAATTACTGGTCTTGAAGCTGCTTCTGAAGATGAAAACTTCTGGAAAACAGCATTCTCTTTGAAAAAAGGTGAATGGTCTTCTCCAATCGTTCTTGATGACTACGTAGTACTTCTTCACTACACTTCAGACGGTGAAGCAGAAACTGATTCGGTTACAGCTTCTTCTGTAATGGATATTGACCAGCAGGTTGCCAACCAGGAACTTATGTCTAGTTCCAAAGTTGAAAACAATGTTCTGGACTTTGTATTCTCTAACTTGAACTACTAAGATTTGGAAGCAAAAGATAATGAAAAGCCCTGTAAGGTTTGTTCCGAGCAGGGCTTTTTTGTAAACTACAAAAATCGTTCTCTATATTCAAAATATAATCCATCAAAAAATATTTTAACCTTAATAAACAGCCTGAATCTTCTTCCAGGCACACTTGTACTGGCTGTAAGTCCTGTTCTTGATTACGGGCTTAAAGAATTGGAAGAAAAACTTCCCAAAGACTCATTTGTTTTTGCTGTAGAAATGGAAGATGCTCTGGAAGATTTTATAACATCTGAAGGCACTTTAAATAATCTTTCAAAAACCATTTTAATCCCAAGAAGTTCAGTTTACAATCTTCCCAAAATAATACATCAACCCGCCTGGGCAGGAATGTTCCGGCGCGTTATTTCCATTAATTTTTCTGCAGGATCAGCTTTCCATAAAAATTTCTACGATTCCCTGAATGAATCCATGGTTCTTTCCATAAAACAATACTGGGCAAACCGGGTTACCCTGCAGAAATTTGGGAAAAAGTGGCATAAAAACCTTTTTGAAAATCTTAAAATCCTTGAAAACACCGTCCCTATAGAAAATTACCTTGGAAATATAGAAAAGCCCATTGTTGTTGCAGGAGCTGGAAAATCTGCAAAGGAAGCAATTCCTTTTATAAAAAATAACCGCCACAATCTTTTTGTTCTTTGCGTTGATACAAGTTTTCCACTCTTAATCTCAAGCGGCATTTCTCCTGACGGCATTGTTCTTGAAGAAGCCCAGAATGCCATCAGAGAATCTTTTATTGGTCACGAAAAATCAGATTCTGTAGTTTTTGCAAGTCTTTCCTCTGTACCCCACCCTGTAAAAAACACAGAAAAAATCTGCTATTTTGCTACAAGATTTCAGGAGTCATCCTTCTGGGAAAATCTTTCAAAAGAAAAAGGATTTCCTTATGAAATACCTCCTTTTGGATCAGTGGGCTTAAGCGCAGTAAAGCTTGCTCTTGCCTTTCGAAAAAACAACAGTATTCCTGTTCTTCTTTACGGCCTTGATTTTTCTTTTGAAGCAGGAACAACACACGCCCTTGGAACCTCTGCCCATAAAAGACTTTTACGAAGCGCTGGCAAAAATAAAAGCTTTGAAAATTACAGCTGTTATTCTCCTTACGCCCTTTCACTTTCCGATAAAAACGGTTTACGGACTTTCACACTTCCTGTAATGAAAACTTACCGGGATTTATTAGAAGACAGTTTTTCAAAAGAGGAAAATCTTTGGGATTGTGGAAAGTCAGGTCTTTCTTTAGGACTGCCATTCATTTCATATGAAGATGCAGAAAAGCTTTGCAAAAATACAACTGAAGGGGGGGCAAAATCGCCTTCACAAAAAACTTCATGTGCGTCATTTAAGACATTTCTTGAAACTGAAAAAGAAGCCCTTTTAGAACTTCGAAAGATTTTAAGCGGCGAAACAGACCTTTTACCTGAAGAACGTTTCCAAAAGATTTCCACCCTCCTTGAAAAACGAGAATACCTTTATGTTCATTTCCCAGACGGTTACCGCTTTTCCATGGAACTGAATTATTTAAAAAGAATAAGGGTAGAAATAGACTGTTTTTTGAAAGTATTGTGTAGAAATTAAGAAGAGAATTTGTCACACGGATTGGTTCGTACCTACGGTACTCACGTAAAATAATAAATACTTTATCTATATATTTTTAGCGAAGACCGTAGGTCTGAGCAAATCCGTGTGACTATTATTTACTATAAGTTATCGAAGAAACCTTTTGCTTTAAGAAGTTCTGCGTTCAGGATTCCACCAAGAGCAGCACCACGTTTTGTGTTGTGGCTCAAAGCTACGAATTTGATATCAAATACGTTACATGGGCGAAGACGTCCGATAACACAGGCCATACCCTTTTCTGTTTCACGGTCACGGCGTGGCTGTGGACGGTTTTCTTCGTGGCGAACAACAATTGCGTGTTCTGGAGCTGAAGGAAGTTTAAGTTCCTGTGGAACTGAAGAGTATGATGTCCATACTCTTTCGATATCTTCAAGACTTGGTTTTTTGTCATCTGGAAGATCGAATTCCAAAGAAACACAGGCTGTGTGTCCGTCAATTACAGGAACACGTGTACATGTTGATGAAACTTTTGGAAGTGTGGCGTTTTCGATTTTTCCGTCTTTTACAGTTCCCAAAATCTTCAGACATTCTTTTTCTGTTTTTTCTTCTTCACCACCGATGTAAGGAACGATGTTATCAATCATGTCAAATGATGGAACACCAGGGTATCCGGCACCTGAAGTAGCCTGAAGAGTTGTTACGATCATGCGTTTTACAGGGTAACCTGCCATAATAAGTGCGTGAAGTGGCATCATGTATGTCTGCAAAGAACAGTTTGGTTTTACAGCGATGAAACCTTTGTCCCATCCGTGGTGTTTTTTCTGTTCTGCAATTACATCCAGGTGTGAGTAGTTGATTTCTGGAACCAGCATTGGAACATCTTCTGTCCAGCGGTTTGCAGAAGCGTTAGAAACAACTGGAATTCCTTCAGCGGCATAAGCAGCTTCCAGGGCTTTGATAGCATCTTTGTCCATTTCCAAAGCTGAGAAAACAAACTTACATTTTCCAATTGCTTTTGAAGCATCATTTGCATCTTCTACAATAAGATCTGCTACATCGGCAGGAATGTTTGCACCGATAAGCCAGCGTGATGAAACTGCATCTTTGTAAGCTTTACCTGCTGAGCGAGGAGAAGCTGCTACGTATGTTACTTTGAACCATGGATGATCTTCCAGAAGTTTAATATAGCGCTGTCCAACCATACCAGTTGCGCCAAGAACACCAACATTTATTTTTTCCATTTTTTTAATCCTCCAAATAAGGGTCTATTAAAGACCGCATTCCTTAAGTGCGTTTTCAATTACGCCTTTTGCACTTTCTTTTACTTCAACCAATGGAAGTCTTACTGTACCTGCAGGCATACCTTTTACATTCATAGCATATTTGATTGATGTTGGGTTTCCATCAACAAAAGCAGCTTTGAAGAATGGCAGCAGGCGGTAGTGCATTTTGCGGGCTTCATCCATTTTTCCGTCCAGTGCATCATTTGCAAGTTTTGTAACTTCAGCTGGAGCCAGGTTTGAAACTACAGAAATAATTCCGTCTCCACCAACTGAAATAAGTGGAAGTGTAAGTCCGTCATCACCTGAAAGAACGGCAAAATCAGGATTCTTGCACTTAATTTTCTGGATAACTTCCATCATCTGGTTGATGTTACCGCTGGCTTCTTTTACACCAACGATATTTGGAAGAGCTGCAATGCGTTCCAGAGTATCAGTTGCAATGTTTGTACCTGTACGGCCCTGGATATTATAAACAACAACAGGAACTCCTACTTTTGAACATGCTTCAAAGTGACGGAAGATTCCTTCTGCTGAAGGTTTATTATAGTAAGGTGTAACTACCAGAGCGGCATCTGCACCAGCTTTTTTTGCACGTTCACAGTATTTGACTGCATCGCGAGTATTGTTTGACCCTGCTCCTAAGATTACAGGAACTTTTTTTCCTGTTTTTTTGGTAAACTCGCTCACTTCTTTCATTACAACTGCAATGATTTTGTCTTCTTCATCTTCGTCCAGAGTTGGAGTTTCTGCTGTAGTACCGAGAGGAACAAGTCCGTCGATTCCACTTTCCAGCTGGAAACGTACATTCTGTGCAAAGCCATCAAAATCCACTGAACCATCTGCGTTCATTGGTGTGACCATAGCTGTAAAAGCACCACGAAATTTTACCATAGGGAGCCTCGTAAAAATTAAAA
>JAKSTP010000022.1 GCA_024402505.1 Treponema sp. | reverse complement strand
ATGTCAAGAACTTGTGATGTTTGCGGAAAATCACCAATGAGTGGTAACAAAGTTTCAAAATCATACAATCATACACGCAGAACATGGAGACCAAATCTTCTTAAAGTTCGCACAGTACTTGATGGTACAACAATGAAACTGAACGTTTGCACACGCTGTCTCAAAAGCGGATTCATTGAAAAGAAAGTTAACGTTCCAAAACCAGCTGTAGAAAACAAATAGTTTTTTGCTTCAATTGAGTGAATGAAGGCCGTCTCATAGAATGGGGCGGTTTTTTTTTATGTCCAGAATTTTCATCTTTTGGTCTTCATCCTATAGACTAAAATGCCGATTTTCGGTATATTATTAGAACGTGTATTGTTTGTATCCACGGCGTTTAATCCCCGTTTTACGTTGCGGAAAGAACCTTGCACCAGTCCCAGGCAGATTAATGACTGTTTCCTTACATTGCTGCTTTGGATGTTTGTAAAATGATTTTACAAAATTAAAATAGAGGTAACTCATGTACGCAACTATCGAATTCAAAGGAAAACAGTACAAAGCAGAAAAAGGTGTTGTACTTACAGTTGACAAACTTGACGCCGAAAAAGGCGCAACAATCGACATCGACACAGTTCTCCTGGTTTCAGACGGAGACAAAATCAGTGTTGGAGCTCCTTATGTAAAAGGTGCAACAGTTAAAGTAACAGTTGAAGAATCTTTCAAAGACAAAAAAGTAATCGTTTACAAATACAAATCAAAGAAAGATTACCACAGAACAATCGGTCACAGACAGCAGTACACAAAAGTACGTGTTGAAGACATCGTATTGGCATAATTAAAGGAGTCTAACTATGGGAAGAACTAGAGGCGGTAGCGGTGCCAAAAACGGACGCGATTCAAACCCAAAAAATCTTGGTGTTAAAAAATATGCCGGTGAATTTGTAACAGCCGGTTCAATTCTGGTTAAACAGCGCGGAACAAAATTCTATCCTGGTGACAATGTAATGAAAGCCGGTGATGACAGTTTGTTCGCTACAGCAGACGGAACTGTACTTTATCACGAAAGAATGAACCACAAGTACATTTCAGTTGTTGCTGAAAAATAAGTTAGGGTAATATAACCCTAAATTAAGCCCGGTTGACCAAAAAACCGGGCATTTTTTTTGTAAGGTAGTGAAATGTTAGGATTTGCAGACGAAGCTCTTATTGAAGTAAGATCCGGAAACGGTGGAAACGGTTGTGTTTCATTCCGCCGTGAAAAATATATTCCTCATGGTGGCCCTAATGGCGGCGACGGCGGAAAGGGTGGAGATGTTATTTTCTGCGTAAAACGCAATATGCGTACCCTTGCCAATATCCGCCACAAGCACTGCTTTAAGGCAAGAAACGGTGGTGATGGTTCAGGATGGAACCGCTATGGAAAAGACGGTGAGGATATTGTAATTCCTCTTCCACCAGGAACAACTATCTGGGATGCTGAAACAGACGAACTTATTCATGATTTTACTACTGAAGCAGAAAATGAACAGTTTGTTTTCCTTAAAGGCGGAAAAGGCGGATGGGGAAACGTTCACTTTAAGACTTCAACAAACCAGGCTCCACGCTATGCGCATCCTGGTACACCTGGCGAAACCCGTATGCTCCGTGTTGAACTTTCCATCATGGCAGATGCAGGTCTTGTTGGTTTTCCAAGTGCCGGTAAATCATCTCTTCTGGCAGCCTTTACAAATGCACGACCAAAGGTAGCACCTTATCCTTTTACTACAAAAATTCCAAATCTTGGTGTTCTTCGTGTTGATGATGAAACCGATGTTATTATTGCCGATATTCCTGGAATTATTGAAGGTGCCAGTGAAGGAAAAGGTCTTGGTGATCAGTTCTTAAAACACATTACCCGCACCAGCTGTCTTATTTTCATGATTGACGCTGCTGATACTTTTGAAGGAACCAACTGTTTTACTGCTTACGAATCTTTGAAAAACGAGCTTGGAAATTATTCTCCAGAACTTCTGGAAAAACCTCGCATCGTTTTGTGCAACAAAATCGACATTGAAGGTGCTTACGACAATGCCATCCAGATTATAGAAGAAATCAGAAAGAACGAACCAAAAACAATCTGTGTTCCGGTTTCTGTACAGAATAATCGCGGCATGAAAGAAGCCCGTGAAGAAATTGTAAACCTGGTAAATCGTCTTGAAGGCCGGGACAAAAAGCACGAAGCTGAAGTTGAAAAAGAAAACAATTTTGGAAAAGCCTTTATGGCAGAACGTGCTGGTTTTGACGACGAGGATATGGACGAAGAAATCCAGTATCCGGGAATGGAATAAGTCTTATGAAGATTGCGGTCTTTGGCGGAAGTTTTAATCCTTTGCATACAGGACATGCTGTAATGGCAGACACTGTATTAAAGGAGCTTGCCTATGACCGCATTATTTTTATTCCCACATCAACAGCCCCCCACAAAACAATTGATTCTGAAGGATTTCGTTTTCCTACAGCAGAAGAGCGTTTTTCCATGGTAGACGCCTTCTGTAAATCCCGGAAGGACGGTGCTTTTATTGCTGAACCTTGTGAAATCAAAAGGGGTGGCATTTCTTATACAATCGATACAATCCGCTGGCTATACAAAAATTATGAATTTGATGGAAAACCGGGCCTAATAATGGGCGAAGAAATTGCAGCGGAATTTCATAAGTGGAAAGATCCTGAAGAAATTGCAAGGCTTTGTGACATCATAATAGTTCGAAGGGACAGCCGGCGTAAGGAAGAAAATCAAGCTCAATCATCCAGCAATATTCCTGCAGGGAATTTTTTAGGCGACAGTGAGGCTGTTTTTAATGAAAATGCCTTTTCTTATCCACACATCACCTGTTCAAACACACTTGTAAATCTTTCATCAACAGAAATTCGGGAAAAAATTGCCTTGGGCAGAAGTTTTTATTACCTTTTACCTGAAAGTGTGGCAAAATATATAGAAGGAGAAAATCTTTATGGAAGACTTGATTAAGAAAGTAGATAAATACTGCAAAAAAAATCTAAGCAAAAAACGATATGATCATTCGGTGCGGGTTGCTGAGCTTTGTTCCGAAATCTGCGCCCTTCTTGGAATGGACGAAAAGAAAGGTTATCTTTGCGGTATTGCTCATGACATCTGTAAGGAAATCCCAAAGGATAAAATGGTTGAAATGGTAAAAGAGGGTGGATATAAGATTTCTGATTATGAACTTAAAAATCCAACTCTTCTTCATGGAAAGGCCGGCCGTCTTCGCCTTATCCAGGAATTCAATCTTGATGATAAAGAAGTTCTTCGTGCTGTAGAAGCACACGTTTGTGGTGATCTTGATATGGGTGATTATGGAAAAGTTCTTTATGTTGCAGACAAAAGTGAACGAGGCCGTCCTCATGTAACAGAAAAATATCTAAAAAATCTTTTTTCCATGCCCCTGAATGGAATGATGAAGTACGTTGTCAGCGACACTCTGGAACATATAAAGAAGATGGGTTATATTGTTTACCCCGAAACTGAACTGATGTATAATAGTCTCTAGGATTTTCTGATGAAAAAGCTTTTTCTTGTTCTGACACTTTTAGTAACTGCAGCTCTTTCTTTTGCCTACGACAGGCCTTTGGTAAATAATATCAATGCGGTTCCTGGAAGCGGAACTAAAATCAACGTAATGTGGAATCTTCCTGAAAATCTTAAAACACCTGTTAAAAAGATTCTTGTTTACGTAAACACAAAGCCAATCTCATCTTATGAACAGATAAAAAATGCAACACCTGCTGCCACATTGAAGCCAACGGTAACAGCCTGGTCACATAAAGTAGAAGATTTGAATGACTGGTACTATGCAGTAGTCTGTGTTACCGACAAGCCTTATGATATTATAATGCCTTCCATTAATGCAACTGTCCGTGGTGTTCATCTTACGGGAAAGAAGATTTCTGCCGACCAGGTGATTACCCGGGAAGAAAAGGTTTATCCATCTGGGACTCTCCGGGAAACTCCGCTTCCTTATCTTGATCTTCTTGATGACAATAAGGGCGAAAATACAATTTCAAAGTCTGTTACTGCTGAAGCACGAAAGCTTGGTGTTGCCGTTACAAGAAAAATTGACCGCCTGAATCCTTATGTTTTTGAAGAAGACCTGCTTTCTCCAGACGGCGGCGATGCCTATCTTCTTTTTGATATTTTAAGCCGAACTTTCATTCAGAAAAAATACGTTGAAGGTATTGATGAACTGAAACGTCTCATTGGTACAAATGTAAGTGAAGATGTTCTTGCCAGAGCTACATTCTATCTGGGGGAGTGTGAATACTTTGCTACCGATTATGAAAGTGCAGTCCGATCTTTTGTCCGCGTTCAGGCATATTTTCCAGACCTTTGTACAAGATGGATTACATCAAGTCTGGACAATATTACCATCAGCAAGTAGCATTTTTACCGGCAGATTTAATTAACGGATACTCTTAATCAGTTCAAGGATTGCAGGTTTTTCTACAGCTTTTCTGATTTCTTCTACAAAAGTTTTGTTGTTTGTGCCTACACTCTGATCAATAACAGCGTTTCCATTTGCATCAGCAGTTGGGGCAGTATCAACGGCATCTTCCTTTTCGGCTTTTGGAAGGGAAACAAGGACAATCTCATCATTTTCGTTGATTCTGTCATAGAATCCTTTGTTTTCAATTACGCCCTCTGAGATTTCTTCACCGGCTTTTGTAATGCGGATTTTGCCAAGAATATCATCGGTTTTGTAGTAAACTCCGGTTCCTGTATCGGCAGTAAGAATTTTACCTTTTTTTACAATATCAAAAACGGCACCTTCAACCATGTGTTCTGATTTTCCAAGGTCAATAACAACGTTCTTTGTTTTTCTGGTAATGATTTTTCCCCGCACAGGAAGGCTTGAAAGAATGCTTTCCCGAAGACGGCGTAAAATCACCTGGTACTGGCCGTTTCCTGTAGCATAAAAATGCATGTTCTTTGTTTCAGTACCTGTTCGTGCAGAATACATCTGGGCAGAAAGGGTCATGTCTTCTTCTGCTTCGTTCAATGAAAGAATAATGAAGTAGTCAAAACCAGAGTCACGGGCTTTTCTGAAAGCTTCTCCGTAGCCTGAAACAGGAGTTGTTTCTGTTCGAACTGATGTAAATGCCACTCCAGAGAAAATATCGGCTGCTGCCATTGCGGTAAGCCGGTTTTCATCAGCATGACCAAAACTCATGGAAGTGTCTGTATAATAAATGCCGATATTCCAGCGGATTTTGTCCAGAAAGAAAGTGTCTATGTTCCATTTTTTTGCAAGTGTTTCTGTAAGAATGGAATCATAGGCTTCAACAGTATCTATAAGATCATTCTGTTCTTTTTTAGAAAGGGCAGTAGTGAAATCTGAGTTTTCTTTTACAAACTTAAGCTGATCAAGATAAGTTTCGTGCATGCCGTTGAGTTCCAGCATTTTTGCATAGGAAAGGCGGGCTCGGGAATTGCTTGGATCAATCATAAGAGTGCGCTGGTATTCGTAAGAGGCTGTTGTTCCGTCATAACGTTCGTAAGCCTGATCAGCATTGTTCAGGTGATATTCTGCCCATGCTTTTCTTCGTGGATCTTCAAGGGAAAGTGATCCCCTTACGTCCAGTTCCAGTGCCATGCGCATAAGTTCATCATTTGGAGAAACGGAAAGTCCTTTATCCCAGGTTTTAATGGCAGAATCAGTGTCTCCAAGCTTTTTCTGGTTCAATCCCTTAAGATACCAGGTTTTTCCCCGGTTTCTGTCGTGGGAAATTAGATAGTCACAAAGGTCGATTGATGCCTGATATTCACCGCGGTAGTAAAGAATGAGGGAAAGAAGTTCGTAGGCGCTTGTATATTTTCCGTTGATTTCTACTGCAATGCGGGCCTGTTTTTCTGCTTCAGTTAAATCACCTTCCATGCAGTAAATGACCGAACTTAAATAATGTACGTTTGCATCTCCAGAATAATAATTCATTGCCCGGCGAACATAGGTCTGTGCCTTGGAAAAATTACCGTTGCTGGCGTAGAGAAGGGCAAGGGAAAGAAGAGCTTTTTTATTGTTGTTCTGGCGGGCCAGAGATTCTTCATACTGTGCTTCAGCTCCGGAAAACTTTCCGTTGTAAAGTTCCAGTTCTGCAAGACCAAAATGAGCTTCTACATCGTTTGGAAAAATCTTAAGAACATTCTGGAAAATGGAACGGGCCGTTTCTGCATCCCCGGTTTCCAGGTAAATCATACCTTTAAGGTTCTGGATTCTTGAATTGTTTTTTTCAATTTTTTCGGCGTTGGCAAGATACTGAAGGGCAAGATCGTATTCTCCAAGATAGTAAGAACACTGGGAAAGACTGAACCATGCATCAGTGTAATTTGGATTTACAGAAACTGCTTCAAGAAAGTTCTGTGCTGCTGACCAGTAGTTTTCGTCATTCTGGCAGGCAATTCCTTCTTCATAAAGGGCAACGGCGCTTTTTTTGCTTGCACTGTTTTTACTCTGTGCTGGTAAAAGTGCAAGTGAGAGTGAAAATAAACAAATTAAGAGTCCTGATTTACTGATCTTTTTCATCGGGATTTTCATTTTCCTTTTTGATTACTTTAATCTGGTTGATTCGGTGACCTTCCATGTCCTGAACAATAAAATCGAAGTTGTTCCAGCTGGTTTTTTCATATTTTACCGGCACTTTTCCAAAAAGATCGAATACAAATCCCCCAAGTGAATCAAAATCCTCGTTAGGGAAACTGGCTTCAAGGGTTTCGTTCAGATCGTCAAGGTCGGCACGGGCATCACAAAGCCACATGTTTTCACCAACTGTAAGAATTTCGGCAGTTTCTTTGTCGAATTCGTCCTGAATATCACCAACAATTTCTTCAATAATGTCTTCCATTGTGATAATACCGGCAATTCCACCGTATTCATCAATGGCGATGGCAATATGAAGGTGATGGCGCTTGAATTCACGGAGAAGGGAATCAATTCGTTTTGACTCCGGAACAAAGTAAGCCTTTCTTATAATTGATTTTAAATCGATATCCTGTTTTTTTGAAAGAGCCTTAATAAGATCTTTTACATAAAGAACACCGATAACATTGTCGATGGATTCTGAATAAACAGGGAAGCGGGAATGACCGAAAGAAAGGATTTTTTCGATAAGTTCTTCCTGAGAAAGATCCACATTGATGAATTCAACATCGATGCGGGGAACCATAACTTCCTTTACGGCAGTGATGGAAAGATCTTCAACTCCCTGGATCATGTCCTGCTTTTCTTCGTTGAGTATTTCCTGTTGGAGACTGTCTGCCTCCGAAACGTTTTCTTTTTTCTTGTTCTTTTTGAAAAACATATTTTTCCTATTTGTCCCACAAAGATTCAGGATAATAACCTTCCTTAATCTTCTTTGCAATTTCTGCTTTTACAATTTCACGGTCTTCAGGATAAGTCATGCCAAACCATGTTTCAGTGGAATTGAAGAATTTAATAATACCGTGTCCTTTCTGAATGATTTCGCTGGCATTGTTTGGCAAAAGACATTCTGCTTTAGGATGACCGGCATTTTCTGCAATGAAGTTGTCCCATGAAACCTGGAAATCTTCAAAGGCTTTTGGACTGAAACCAAAGAGGTTCATGCTTACCCATTCTTTTCCTGTAAGTTCAACTTTTTTGTCAGGCCATTCAGAAATGATTTTATCGCCTTCGTAGTAAATTTTAAGGTTTTCGTTGATGGCTTCAAGTTTATTGTCACCTGTAACGGTACAAACTCCCCGGGAAACTGATCCGCTGCGGCTCATTGTGTTTCCAAGAATGTAACCAACCATGGCATGTTCTGTTGAATCAGCCGGAATTGATGAAAGGTAATTTCCAAGAGTCTGGAAAGCCTGTCTTCCGTAATAGTCATCGGCATTGATAACGGCAAAAGGTTCTTTTACTGCATCTTTTGCACAGAGAATAGCATGTGTTGTACCCCAAGGTTTTGCACGGTCTTTTGAAGCGGCAACCTGGTCTGGAGTAAGGAGAGAGTCCCGGTTCTGGAAAACATATTCTGCATTGAAATTTGCTGCAACACGGTCAAAAAGTCTTTCACGGAAATCTTTTTCAATATCTTTTCGGATAATGAATACTACTTTTCCGTAGCCTGCTTTTCGTGCATCATAACAGGCAAAATCCAGAAGACATTCTCCGTGAAGGCCAACAGCGTCAATCTGTTTAACTCCACCGTATCGGCTTCCCATTCCTGCTGCAAGTACAACTAAAGTTGGTTTCATATATTAAAAACTCCTGTTTTTATTATCAAAATAATAAGTTCTTCTATTATATATAAAAAACTGATGTAATACTAGTTACAGTTCCAGAGCAGTTTCCAGTGCCAGTTTCATCATGCCAGTAAAAGTTGTCTGTCGTTCTTCGGCAGTAGTTGCTTCACCTGTGGCAATGTTATCGCTAACTGTAAGAATAGCCAGAGCTTTTCGGTCAAACTCGTGAGCCAGTGTAAAAAGTTCGGCTGCTTCCATTTCAATGCCTGCAACTCCATACTTTTTCCAGAGTTTCCAGTTATTGTTGTCATCATAGAAACGGTCGCTGGATGCAACAGGTGCTACAATGGCGTTGAGACCAAGTTCCTGTGATTTATGCCAGGCTTTATCCAGAAGGGTAAAATCGGAAGTTGGAGCAAAGTGCAGGTTTCCGAATCGCTGGTTCAAAAGGCAGGAGTCTGAACAGGCTGCATTTGCAATGATTATGCTTTTTACAGGAACGTTTTCACTAACTGAACCACATGTTCCAATGCGGATGGCATTTTTTACGCCGTAATCAGCAAAAAGTTCGTGAACATAAATGGAAAGAGAAGGCTGGCCCATTCCGGTTCCCTGAACAGAGATGCGTTTACCTTTATAGGTTCCTGTATAACCCAGCATGCCTCGAACTTCGTTGTAGCATACTGCGTTTTCAAGAAAATTTTCTGCAATAAATTTAGCCCTGAGCGGGTCACCTGGAAGCAGGATTGTATCTGCAATTGCTCCTTCTGGAGCGTTAATATGTGTACTCATAAGAGTATTATACCACAGTTTTTTTAATCAGACAGAAATAAATAGGTCCTGCGCCGTCACTTGCATCTGGAAGAATATGATAACCGTGTTCAGTTTTTTCTGCTGCAGGAAAATCCAAAAGATTGGTAAATTCTTTTACTTTTTCATCTGCTTTTGGTTCTTCGATAATCACCTGGCCTGGAAATTTTTTAAGAAGCCGGTCGATCATTTCATCATTTTCTTTTGGACAAAGGGCGCAGGTGGAGTAAAGAAGATATCCTTCAGGGCGAAGAAGACGGAATGCACAGGAAAGAAGAGCCCACTGTTCGCTGGCAACTGTTTTTACCCGGTTTTCTGTCCACACATTAAGGTATTTTGGATCGGCAATTACGTGGCGTTCAGAAGAGCAGGGGGCATCAAGAAGAATGGCGTCAAAACATTCAGTCTGTCTTTTGCACCAGGTAGCACCGTCGGAACAGGAGGTAAGAATGCGGCTGGAGATGTCTTCTGGAAGAGATTCCTGCACCACGGTAGAAAGGCGGTGTTTTCTTTCAGGTGATCTTTCATTGGCCGAAAGACGGGCATCTTCTTCCATGCGGGATGCCAGAATCAAAGTTTTTCCACCTGGAGCAGCACATAAATCAAGAATGTCAGAGGCACCTTTTAATGGCAGCATGGACGCGGCAGTAACACTGGCAGAATCAAGATAATAGGGTTTTGTAGAAGGAGTTTTCTGGAAGGTGATGTAATCGTTTTCCTTTTTGAAGGCTTCCTTCAGTTTTTCCCAGCGTTCCTTGAAAATCTCTGAATAGTATTTTTCAAAGGCGGCTTCACCAATAAGCTTGTCTTTTTTTGCCATTATCTACCTGCCTGCCAGATGCCTTTTTTATATTTCCACATAAGGATTCTTTCTACTTTTGAGTTGATTTCTTCTTCAAAGGTTCTGCTGTTTTTGCATTGTTCAGAAATCACATCAGCAAGTTTTCCAAATTTTTTTTCACTGATCATAATAATATCAATGCCTGCTTCAAGAGCCATAATTACTGCTTTTTCAGGAGGATAACCGTTTTGGGCAAGGGCACCCATGTAAATATCATCAGAAAAAATAAGTCCCTGGTAATTGTGTTCCTTTCGAAGAGTGTCAGTGACCCATTTTTTTGAAAGACAGGCTGGTACGTCTCCATCCAGGCAGGTGGTTCTGGCATGACTCATAAGAACAGCGTCCGGATTCCATGCAAGAACGCTGTAAAATGGTTCAAGAGATTCCTTCAGTTCTTCCATGGAAAGTGTAATTTCAGGAAGTCCTGTATGAGGGTCGGTATTTGTGTTTCCCGGAAAATGTTTTATTACAGTGGAAATGCCGTTGTTTTCGTAAGCAAAGACTGCAGTGCGGCTGTAAAGTTCAGTCTGTTCTGCATTGCCAAAACTTCGTTCCATAAGAAAATCGGCATTTTTATCGGTGCAGATTTCTACAACGGGAGCCAGATTCATGTGAAAGCCCATTTTTTTCATAAAAGCAGCCTGCTCTGTGTAAAGGGCAAGGGCTTCTTCTATAGAGTTTTCCTGGGCAACTTTTTCGGCAGAAGGAAGTTTTGGTGAAAGATTTTTCAGCCTCTGGACCCATCCGCCTTCCTGATCAATAGTAAGATAAGGTGGGATGAAATTGCGGGAAAGGCACCAGTCTTTAATGTTGTCTGTAAAATCTTTTACCTCCTGGATTGAATCAGAAAGATTATATGAAAAGAAAAGATATCCCCCTGCAATCCGTGGATTTCCTTTTGCATCGTATTCAACGGGAGAAAAATTTTTATTTCCCACAAGATTTACAACAAAAAGCTGTCCGATTTTTTCATCTTCGTCCATTGAAAGTACAAAATCGTGGATGGATTTTTCTAAAGAAGCTTTTGAATCCCTGGCATATTGATGAACAGAAAGTGAAGATGCGTGAAGTGCCTTTTCCTTTTCGGAAACAGGATCCTTTTTTTTGCAGGACAGGAGAATTGCCGGTAATAATAAAACTGTCAGTAATAAAAAAGTTTTTCTCATAAAAAAAAGACGGACACTTCAACAGGCTCAGTGTCCGCCCCTTAAAGATTATTTCAAATCTGTTTATTTAACAAATTCTTTTTTCAGGAAGTCCAGATCAAGTTCTGGATAAAGTACGTGGGCTGAAAGAAGTTTGTTTACTCTTTCTTTAGCAGCTTTTACTGTATCGTCAGAAATGTCGATCTTTCCTTTTGCTGGTTTGCCTTCTTTTGTAAGGCCAGGTTTTGTGTTTTTAAGAACAAAGTCGATGATAGAAGCAACTTCTTTCATGTCGTCTGTGTTCATGCCAAGAGTTGTAAGGGCAGGTGTTCCAAGACGGAGACCTGAAGTCCACCAAGCACCGTTTTTGTCGTAAGGAAGGGCGTTTGCGTTTGCAGTAACACCACAGGCGAATAATGCAGCTTCAGCCTGTTTCCCTGTAAGACCGTAACCTGTTACATCAACCAGCATAAGGTGGTTGTCTGTTCCGCCAGTCTGAAGTGGAAGACCGATTGTTTTAAGAGCATCAGCAAGAGCTGCAGCATTTTTTACAACGTTCTGTGCATATTCCTGGTAAGCAGGTGTATTTGCTTCTTTGAAAGCGATTGCTTTTGCAGCCATAACGTGTGGAAGAGGTCCACCAAGAACCATTGGACATCCTTTGTTTACGTAGTCGGCCAGTTCTTTTTTACAAAGAATCATGGCACCACGTGGTCCGCGCAAAGTTTTGTGGGTTGTAGTTGTAACAACGTCTGCCCATTTTACAGGATCGTAATCACCCTGGAAAACTTTACCGGCAACAAGACCTGCAAAGTGAGCCATGTCTACCATGAGAACTGCTCCACATTTGTCGGCAATTTCACGGAAGCGGCGGAAGTTGATGGCACGTGGGTAAGCTGAATATCCTGTAAGGAGGATAAGAGGTTTTACTTCCATAGCCTGTTTTTCAATCTGATCGTAGTCAAGAAGACCTGTTTCTTTGCTAACTCCGTATGGGTGTGATTCAAACATACGGGCAGAAACGTTCATTTTGTATCCGTGAGTAAGGTGTCCACCACAAGAGTAGTCCAATCCCATCAGTTTCTGATTTCCGAATTTTTTACGAAGATCGTCAAACTGTTCGGCAGTAAGGTCGTTCAAAGATTTTACACCAAGTTCTTCCAAAGTTGGAGTTTCTACTTTTGCTGAAAGGATTGCCCAGTAAGCAACCAGGTTTGTGTCTGCACCAGAGTGTGGCTGAACGTAAGCATAGTCAGCACCAAAAAGTTTTTCTGCTTCCCGTGCGGCTGTGTTTTCTACAGCGTCAACGTTTACACATCCACCGTAATAGCGGTGTTCAGGATATCCTTCAGCATATTTATCTGTAAGAAGGTTTCCCATAGCTGCCTGAACTGAAAGTGAACAGTAGTTTTCTGAAGCAACCAGTTTAAGGTGACTTCTCTGATTTTCAAGCTCGTTTACAACGTCAGCTGCAATATCAGGACCAACTTCACTAACTTTCTGCAGGTTTGCAACGTAAGCACACATGGCGGCGTTTGGTTTTCCACCGCATGATTCAAGGTAATTTTCCAATGGTGTAGCCATTTATTTCCTCCTAAGGGTCACCGGATGTGCCCGTAAGTTTACTAATACTTAAGTAACATAATTATAATGAAAATATCAGTTAAAAGGAATAGGGTTCCTTTTACGGAACCCTATAGGTAGTTTTCAAAATTAATAAGCCATTTTGTAGATGTCCAGCATCTCTTCGTATCCTAAAGGCTTGTAGCCAGGAAGTGTGCGGGTTTTTCCCCGGCTGCACATGTCTGCAAGTTTTTCAAGGTCACTTTCTTTTACGTTAAGTTCCCTAAGGCTTACCGGCATGCCAAGTTCCTTGTAGTATTTTTCCTGCATGTCGATGGCTTTTTCTACAGTATATTCAGGATGTTCGTAATCTGCTGTAACGCCCCACACATTTACTGCCCATTGAACAAAGCGTGGTACATTGGCTTTATAAACGTAGCGGGCCCAGGAACACCAAAGTGCTGCAAGTCCTGCACCGTGGGCAACTTCAGGGTAAAGGCCTGAAACTTCGTGTTCAAACTGGTGAACTGCCAGAAGGAATGATCTTCCGCACTGGGTAAGTCCGTTGTGAGCAAGGGAAGAGGCCCACATCATGTTGGCACGGGCTTCGTAGTTGTCCGGATTGTTGTAGGCATCACGGCCTGCTTTGATGGTAGACTTCATAACTGCTTCGGCAATGGAATCTGTAAGGTATGTGTCATTTCCAGGGCAGAAGTAACGTTCCATAGTGTGCATTGCAATGTCTACGGCGCCACAGGCTGTCTGGTAAGGACTTACTGAATAGGTGAGTTCAGGATTTTCGATGGCAAAATCCATGCGGTTGGCCTGACATCCGTAACCCCGTTTTGATCCGGTTTTTTCATCGGTGATTACACATGAATTTGACATTTCAGAACCGGCTGCAGAAAGGGTAAGAATGGCTCCCTTTGGAAGAGTTTTTTCTGGAACTTTTGTTCCCATGGAGAATTCCCAGACATCAATATCGGGATTTGCAACTCCATTGGCAATATCTTTGCTGGAATCAAGAACAGAACCTCCACCAACCGCAAGAACAAAATCTACGCCTTCAGCTTTGCAAAGTTCAATTCCCTTTCTTACAAGGCCAAGTTCCGGGTTTGGTTTTACGCCACCCAGTTCTACATAGTCAATCCCTTCTGCTTTTAATGCAGCAGTTACTTTATCCAAAAGTCCAGATTTTTTTGCACTGGCACTTCCATAGTGAACAAGAACTTTTTTTACGCCGTACTCCTTGATGATCTTTCCTACTTTAAGTTCTTCATCTTTTCCAAAATACACCTTGGTTGGTGTGTGAAAGAAAAAATTATCCATAAATTAATCCTTAAAATTAAATCCTAAACATTGTCCAGATCTTTTTCTGCTACAAGTTTGATGCCGTTGGACTGGAGAATTTCTGCTGCTTTTGCAGTGTCGGTAAATCGCATTACCATGTAGGCGGAATTTGATTTTTTACCTGTAAATCCGTACATGTATTCAACGTTTCTGTCATTTTCTGCAGTAAGGGTCAGAATCTTGTTAAGGGAACCTGCTGTATCAGGAATTTCAACAAGAAGAACTTCAGTAATGGTAGAAACATAGTCATTCTTTTTAAGGATTTCTTTTACTTCATCAGGATTATCAGTAATAATGCGGATAATTCCAAAGTCGGAAGTATCAGCAAGAGAAATGGCACGCATGTTTACTTTGTTGTCTGCCAGAACTTTTGTAGCAGCGCAAAGTGATTTAGGTGTGTTTTCAATAAAAATAGAAAGCTGTCTGATTGTCATAGTGGTATTATCCTCCTTTATTAGTCGTGAAGCTTGCGTTTGTCGATTACGCGTTTTGCTTTTCCTATTGAACGTTCAATTGATTTTGGTGCACAGAGTTTTACATCTGCCTTAATCTGAAGAATTGTAAGAAGGGCAGCCTGCAGTTCTTTTTCCTGTTTTGTAACTTCTGCTACAACATCACTGAACTTGTCTTCAGGCATTTCAACCTGAACTTCAAATGTGTCTGTATTATTTACGCGGTCAACAACAATCTGGTAGTTGGCAGGGTAACCTTTTTCCATAAGTACGCCTTCAATCTGGCTTGGGAATACGTTTACACCGCGGATAATAAGCATATCATCTGTACGTCCCATTGGTTTTGACATACGTACAAAGGTTCGTCCACAAGGACAGTCAGCATGATTCAGAATACCAATATCTTTTGTGCGGAAGCGGAGAAGAGGGAATGCCTTGCGGGTAATACAAGAGAATACCAGTTCACCTTTCTGTCCTTCTTCTACTGGAAGTCCTGTGTCAGGATTGATTGTTTCTACAATGAAGTGATCTTCGTTTACGTGCATACCTTTCTGTTCGCCACATTCGTAAGAAACACCAGGTCCCATGATTTCTGTAAGACCGTAAATATCGTAAGCTTTAATTCCCAGTGATTTTTCAATTCCACGGCGCATTTCTTCTGTCCAAGGTTCTGCACCGAAAATACCTGCTTTAAGGCAGATGTCATCTGTTGTGTAACCCATGTCTTTAAGGGTTTCTCCAAGATAGGCTGCATAAGAAGGTGTACAGGCCAGAATTGTAGAACGGAAGTCCTTCATAATTGTAATCTGGCGCTGGGTGTTACCTGAACCTACAGGAATTACTGTACATCCAAGTTTTGTAGCTCCACCATGAAGTCCAAAACCTCCGGTGAAAAGTCCGTATCCGTAAGAAACGTGAACAAAGTCATCTTTTGTAGCACCAACTGCTACCAGCTGACGGGCAGCAAGATCATCCCAAATATCCAGGTCTTCTTTTGTGTAACCAACAACAATCTGTTTACCTGTAGTACCACTGGATGCATGAAGACGTACAACATCGCTCATTGGAACGGCAAAAAGTCCGTATGGGTATGTGGCACGAAGATCATCCTTGTACATAAAAGGAAGTTTGTGCAGGTCTTCAAGGCCATTTACATCTTTTGGAGTAACGCCTGCTTCATTACAGCGGTTTCTGTAAAATTCAACATTTTCGTAAGCCCATTTGAACTGTTCTTTAAGGCGCTGGCTCTGCAGTTCCTTAATCTTGTCTTTAGGCATACATTCATACTCTTTCTGGAAAAATCTTAAGTCCATATAATCCTCTGTTTTTGCTTTTATAATTTAATTGTAAGTGAGATTTAGTATTTGTAAAGAAAAAAAAGTGCCAGTAAAGTTGATTGACGAAATGGATTTTCAAAAGAACTTTTTAGGTGTAAACTTTGCTTTAGTGTTATGTTTATAAAAGGAATAAGAGGGAGATAAAAATGAAAAAAATTATTCTTGCACTTTTTGTATTGATTTCGTCAGTTTGCATTTTTGCAAATGATGTGGCGATTTTTAATGATTTTCCGGGCAATTACGCACTTTATGAGGATTCCAGGTTTGAAGAAAAAGCAATTATCGGCTTATGTTATGTTGGAGACAATTCAATAATTGCACGGTCTTATGAACCAAAAACTGAAAATGAACTGGTAATACTGATGAATTTTGTAATCGGTGATAACGGAATTGAGCCAGGGAACAATTTAAGAATATTAAAGGGTGATTTTAATTCCAGTGAAAATGCAAAAAGACTACTTCCAATGATCATGAACTGGTCTGTCAGCTGGTATACTTCAAAAGCCGTAATCAATGAAAAGGGTAGTTATTCATATTCCTCCGATGATGATTTCAATTATTTGTCTTACATTCCTGTTTTTCAGATAGATTCCATTGGAGATGACAATAAGTTTAAGATTTTTTCAATGGGAAAAGTAAATGATCTGAATGATGAACGTTTTTTCAATCTAAATGCCATGCCAGAAGCTGTTGATGCTGAATCTTATAAAATCACAAAAGGTAAAAAAACAGATGTAACAATCGACGGTCTGAAAATTCCTTTGGATAGTAACTGGAAAACCACAGATGAAAGAATTTATCGTCTTGATAAGGTTACTCCACAAGATGCTGCTTTCCTTGTTGAAACATTTAATTATAAAGAAAGCGGTTTTAACTCATTAAAAGAACTTGCAAATCTTCTGCTGGTTGCAAATCAGAATGTAATTTTACTTGCAGAAGGCTCAAAAGTGGTGGAATCTGAAGGAGCGGTTTTCATCACCTGCCGAATGTACGATCCTGTTCAAAAGAAAATCACTTATCAGGAGACCCAGCTGATTGAACGGAATGATGGTTATGTAAGTGTGGCTACTTTGGCTTGTTACGAAACCTTGTACCTGAAAAATAAAAAATATTTTGACAGCATTATGCATTAAAAAAAACACCGTGAAACGGAAGTGAGTCTGTTTCACGGTGTTTCATTTTAAAGTCATTTCAGTAGGGATTATTTTCTTCCCAGTGCAAAGGCTTTTTTGTTGATTTCAAGGAAGGCTGGTTTTACAAGTTTTTCGATTGCAGCAATCCATGAACTTTCCGGAAAATCCATGAATTTTGAAAGGCGTCCCATAAGAACAATGTTTACGGCTTTTGAAGAACCGGCTTCATTGGCAAGACTCAAACAGTCCATGTCTTCTACATCAAAACCTTTTCCTTTAAGTTCGGCTACCAAATCGGCAGGATATTCAGCAGCACCTGTAAGAACCGGCATAGGGTCCAGTTTCTGTGTGTTTACTACGATTTTTCCATTTGGTTTTAAGTATTCTGCGTAGCGGGCGGCTTCCAGAAGTTCAAAGGATACAATAAAATCTGCTTCTCCCTTATCGATGATAGGTGAGTAAACTTTTTTACCAAAGCGAACGTAGGTAACAACGCTTCCACCTCGCTGACTCATTCCGTGAACTTCACTTACTTTTACATCAAAGCCGGCATCCATAAGAACCTGGCCCAGTGTTTTACTGGCAAGAAGGGCTCCCTGTCCGCCAACACCAACGATCATAATGTTTTTTGTATCACTCATTTTACGATTGCTCCTACTTTACACATCTGTGTACAAAGTTCGCAGCCTACACACATTGTTGGATCAATGGCGGCTTTTTTGTTTTTGATTGAAAGGGCAGGACAGCCGATTCTCATACACATTTTACAGCCTACACATTTTTCTTCGTTGATTTTAAGTGGTGGCTGTGGTTTTACGCTCTTAAGGAGGGCACATGGACGGCGGCTGATTACAACAGAAGGTCCTTCATAGTTCAGTTCTTCAAGAATAACCTTTTCTGAAGCGGCAATTTCGTTTGGATCAACAACCCGTACATGTGAAGCATCAATTCCCATGGCAACACAAAGGGATTCCAGGTTGATTCTACCGGCTGGATCTCCGTAAAGATTTTTTCCGTTGGCAGGGTTGTTCTGATGTCCTGTCATGCCGGTGATGGAGTTGTCTACAATAATTACTGTACTGTTACTCTGGTTATATGCGATTGTAGCAAGTCCTGTCATACCTGAATGGCAGAAAGTTGAATCACCGATTACGGCAACTGTTTTCTTAGCGTTTTCAGGATTTGCCTTGTTAAAACCGTGAAGTCCTGAAACTGAAGCACCCATACAGAGTACCATGTCGATGGCATTTAATGGCTGTGCTGATCCCAGTGTGTAACATCCAATGTCACCCATTACGCTGATTTTGTTTTTTGAAAGTGCATAGAAAAGACCGCGATGAGGACAACCGGCACACATTACAGGAGGACGAACAGGAATTACCGAGTCTACCTTTGTTCCTGAAGGCACTTCCATTCCAAATGCTTTACGGATAATGTTCTGATTGAATTCCCCTGTGATTGGAAGAATATCTTTTCCGTGGCAAGGAATTCCCATGGCTCTTACGTGATTTTCAATGATAGGATCAAGTTCTTCTATAACATAAAGGGTTTTTACTTTGGAAGCAAAATCTTTAATCAGTTTTACAGGAAGAGGATTTACAAGTCCAATTTTTAGGATGCTGGCCTTATCTCCAAAAACTTCCTTTGCATACTGGTAAGATGTAGATGAAGTGATAATACCAATGTCAGTATCGCCCATTTCTACACGGTTCAGTTTTGTAGTTTCTGCGTATTCTGTAAGGGCAGCGGTACGGGCTTCAACTTCCGGATGTCTTCGGATTGCATTTGCCGGAGCCATAATGTATTTCTGGGGATTTTTTTCGTAAGCCTTCATTGGGATTTCAACTCTTTCTGAAGTTTCCACCATGCTCTGGGAGTGGGCAATACGAGTACAGGTTTTGAAAATAACCGGAGTATCAAATTTTTCACTGATTTCGTAGGCTTCTTTTACAAAATCAATACATTCCTGGCTGTCAGAAGGGTCAACCATAGGAACTTTTGATGCAATGGCGTAGTGACGTGAATCCTGTTCATTCTGACTTGAGTGCATTCCGGCGTCATCAGCAACCAGAACCAGCATTCCTGCATTTACACCAGTATAAGAAATAGTAAAAAGAGGGTCTGCAGCAACGTTCAGTCCAACGTGTTTCATTCCACAAAGAGAACGACGGCCGGCAAGACTTGCACCAAAGGCAGTTTCACAGGCAACTTTTTCGTTAGGAGCCCATTCACAGTAGATTTCCTTGAATCGGGCAGCTTCTTCTGTAACTTCGGTAGAAGGAGTTCCAGGATAGCTTGATACAATGGAAACTCCAGCTTCATAAAGACCTCGGGCCACAGCTGCATTTCCAAGCAATAATTGTTTCATTTTAATTTCCTGTAATCTTTGAAATAGTGAAAACTATTTTATCATATAAAAGGGCAAACTACAAACTGGAAAAGAGCCTTTACCCGGTTTAGAAAAATACAATTATCAAATAGATTTCACGCATCACGTTGTTTTTACCCGTGATATAATCATCTTATTAATTACCTTTACAGGAGATTTTGTAGATGACAATTTATGTAAATGCAAATGCAAAACGAAGCGGACACGGAACAAAAGAAAGTCCATTTAAACGAATAAATGATGCAGCTCAGGTTGCAAAACCAGGTGATGAAGTTCTTGTAGCCCCTGGAATCTACCGTGAATATGTAAATCCAAAGAACGGCGGTACAGAAGATGCACGAATCACTTACCGTTCAGAAAAAATCCTTGGTGCAGTTATTACCGGGGCCGAACCTGTAAAAAACTGGAAGCCTTTGGAAGGTGCTAAAAACGTGTGGGTTGCCCGTATTCCAAACGGCATTTTCGGTGATTATAACCCTTATAAAACTCTTGTAAGCGGTGACTGGTTCATTGCCACTTTCATTGCACATACAGGAGACGTTTTCCTTAACGACAAATCACTTTACGAAGTTACAACTCTTGATGGAGTAAAAAATCCTGTAGTTTACGAAGTTTCATGGGATCCTGATTTTACAGTTTATACATGGTACACAGAACAGGATGAAAAAACTAATGAAACAGTGATTTATGCAAACTTCCAGGGAAAAGATCCAAATAAAGAAAATGTTGAAATCACCGTTCGAGAAAACTGTTTTTACCCAAGCGAAGAAGGCAAGGGTTATATTACACTCAGCGGTTTTAATGTAACAAAGGCCGCTACTCAATGGGCACCTCCAACAGCTTACCAGGAAGGTATGATTGGCCCACACTGGTCAAAAGGATGGATCATTGAAGATTGTGAAGTAAGCCACTCAAAATGTTCAGGAATTTCCCTTGGAAAATACAAGCAGCCAAACAACGACAACAAATGGCTTAAATGGAAATACAAGGATGGAACCCAGACAGAACGTGACAACATCTGTCAGGCACAGATTGAAGGCTGGACAAAAGAAAACATCGGTTCACATATTATCCGCCGCTGTGACATTCATGACTGTGGACAGACTGGTATTGTAGGACATTTGGGCGGTGTTTTCTCTATCATTGAAGATAACCACATTCACAACATTAACAATAAACGTAATCTTGCTGGTGCTGAAATTGGCGGAATTAAAATGCACGCTGCAATTGACGTAATCATCCGAAGAAACCATTTCCACCACTGTTCAAGAGGATTGTGGCTGGACTGGCAGGCTCAGGGCACTCGCGTTACACAAAACCTTTTCCACGACAACACACTGCCAGCTGATTACAACTGTAACATCAGAAATATGGACGGACTTACTCCAGGTGAAGATGTATTCCTTGAAGTTTCTCACGGACCAACTCTGTTCGATAACAACATCCTTCTTTCTGATCACTCATTCAAACTTCCAACTCAGGGTGTGGCCATGGTTCATAACTTTATTGCCGGTGCCTTTACTGCAGTTGGCCGGGGTGTAAATAACGGTGCCGTTTCAAAACCAGCTCCACGTTACACTCCTTACCATGTACATCACCGAACTGAAGTTATGGGATTTATGACAATCCTTCATGGTGATGCACGGTTCTACAACAACATCTTCGTTCAGAAAGAAAAACGTCCTGGTATGGTAGAAATTGAAGCTGCCAACAAAAACAATGAATGGACAGATGCAAACCTTACCTGTGGTACAGTTCCTTACGATGAATATCCAACTCAGGAAGAATGGGAAAAACAGTTTGAAGGCTATTGCGGAATGGGTTCTGATCCTAGTGACCGTTACTACAATCCATTGCCAGTCTGGGCTAGTGGAAACGTTTACTTTAATGGCGCTGTTCCTATGAAAAAAGAAAAGGATGCACTTAAGGTTGATGGAAAAGCCACTTTCAGTCTTACAGAAAAAGACGGAAAATATACATTCAAGACAAACGTATACGATCTTATGCCATTAACAACTGCTGCCACAATCTGCACAGAAACTCTTGGTATGGCCTTTGAACCTGAACAGAAGTTTGAAAATCCTGACGGATCTCCAATTGTCTTCAACTACGACTTCTTTGATACTCCACGAGGAGCAAATCCTGTTCCGGGGCCATTTGAAGGTTTTAAGGGTAGTGTAGAACTGTAAATAATGGATGTTACAGGAGTCCTATGTCATCCTGAACTCGATTCAGGATCTCTTTTGTAGAGAGATGCTGAAATGAATTCAGCATGACAGGATTTCCTGTAAAATCCCTGTGACTTTAATTTGACAAATCCCTTTATTTTCCATAAAATAAACCAACTATTTGACAGTTCGAAGTCCTTCCTGTCGTAAAACAAAACCAGGTCAACTCAACATTACAAATCTGTTTTTTTTACGTTCAAATCTACGTTGACTTCGCAAGAGGTGTCTTGTGAGAAACGAAATTTTACTCGTAATTTCGCTATTGTTGTCTTTCGGCGCAAACCTTTGTGTGCTGAAATGTTTTGGAAAATCCGGTCTTTTTGCCTGGATTGGAATCTGTGCTATTCTTGCCAATGTTGAAGTTACAGTTCTTGTAAACGCATTCGGCATGGAACAGACATTGGGAAACACGCTTTTTGCATCAAGTTTTCTTGCCACTGATATTCTTTCAGAACGTTTTGGCAAAAAAGATGCTCAAAAAGGTGTGTGGATTGGAATCTTTACTACCATTTCCTTCATCATTTTCTCGAATATCTGGCAGTTCTATGTGCCTTCAGAAAACGACTGGGCTCATCCTCTGATTTCAGGGCTTTTTGCAAGTACTCCCCGTATCCTTTTGGCAAGTCTTTTAGGTTATGCAGTAAGTGAACTTGTTGATGTAAAGCTTTATCACTTCTGGTGGGAAAAAACTGAAAAAAAATATGGCGATAAAAACCGTTTCCTCTGGTTACGCAACAATGGATCAACCCTTATTTCTCAGGCCGTAAACATTTTTGTATTTAATTTCGGGGCCTTCTTTGGTACCTATGAATTCCCAACACTTATAAGCATCACTCTTTCCTGTTACGTAATCTATATCTTTACAAGTCTTCTTGATACACCTTTTGTATATCTTGCAAGAAAGATTAAAGTTCCAGATGAAGATTAATAGACAGATTTTTTAGTCTGCAGTTACAATCATTTTTTCCAGTGCCGTAAGAACAGCTTCCATTGTTTCTGCGGCATTTTTTGTAAGACTTTCTTTTGAATCCTCCGCAGTATGAAATAGTTTCCAGGTTTTTGGAGTATCACCTTTCATAAGACCAAGGGCCTCTTCTTCCGGCAGCAGAGTGATGGTAACGGCCGGTATTCCGCAGGCAATAAAACTGGCATTGTCGCTGTAGGCCGTTGGAAGGCAAAGTCCTTTTTTGCAGGCACCGGTAATCATGGCTCTGGTACGTTTTTCCAGGTCATTGTATTTTTTGATGAAAGAATCCGGGGTGAGGGAAGTGAAGTTCATCTGGGAAACAATCGGAATGTTTCCCCGTCCGCAGGCATCAAAAACAAAAACATCGTCATTTGAAAGATTTAATTTTTTAAAAGTTTCTGCCAGCCTGAATGCGCCCTGATTTTTTACGCCGCCAGAATCTTCCTCTCCGTCTGTAAATATTAATCTTACATTGTGAAATCCCTGAATTTTTGAAAGGTGAAGAGCCCACTGCATTAAAAAATAAACTGCCGCACTGTTGTCATTTGCCCCAGGGCTTCCATCCACACGGTCGTAATGGGCAATGACAGTTTTTATGCGGAACATAGGATTGTACTGATTTTTAGGAAAATTCACATAAAGATGATCCCTGTCCTCCAGCCGCAGCACAGGACATGAAAGTCCGCCTTCACCAAGATAGTTCTGAATGAAAGCTTTTCTATCGGCATCTTTTTCTATGAATTGTTGGAATTTTTCATCAATATGCAGCATTTCTTCCATTTTATCACGTTTTTCTGTATAATTATACAATCTTCTATAATATAAGAGGTTATTTATGAAACTCTGGAACACTGGCGCCTATTTAGAAAACGGCAAATTAGTTGAAAAATCAAACATTTCGGAAGCAGAAGCCCGCAAAAACACAATGGCTTGGAATATTATGCACAGCCACAATACTTCTGGCGACGAAAAAGCTCTTAAAATCAAGTTTGATAAAATCACATCCCATGATATTACTTACGTAGGTATCATTCAGACAGCTCGTGCTTCAGGACTTGAAAAATTTCCTATTCCATATGCTCTTACAAACTGTCATAACTCTCTTTGTGCTGTAGGCGGAACAATCAACGATGATGACCATATGTTCGGTCTTACATGTGCACAGAAATACGGCGGAATATACGTTCCTCCACATCAGGCTGTTATCCATCAGTTTGCCCGTGAAATGCTTGCTGAATGTGGAAAAATGATTCTTGGATCAGACAGCCACACACGTTACGGCGCCCTTGGTACAATGGCCATTGGTGAAGGTGGTGGAGAACTTGCAAAACAGCTTTTGGGCAAAACTTACGATGTAAATATGCCGGGCGTTGTTGCAGTTTACATGACTGGAACTCCAGTATTCGGTGTTGGTCCTCAGGACGTTGCCCTTGCCATTATTAAAGCTGTATTTGATAACGGTTACGTTAAAAACAAGGTAATGGAATTTGTAGGACCTGGAATCAAAAATCTTTCTGCTGATTTCCGTATCGGCGTTGATGTAATGACTACAGAAACAACATGTCTTTCTTCTATCTGGGAAACCGACTCAAAAATCGAAGAATTCTATGCAAATCACGGACGTGCAGCTGCTTATAAAGAAATTAAACCTTGTGGTACTGCTTACTATGACGGCGTTATCGAAATTGATCTTTCAGAAATCCGCCCAATGATCGCCATGCCATTCCATCCAAGCTGTGCTTATACAATCGACGAAGTAAACGGCAACCTTATGGATGTAATTGAAGCTTGTGAAAAACGAGCAAAAGTTTCTTTCGGTGACAAAGTAGACTTTAGCCTTAAAAACAAAGTAATCGACGGAAAACTTTACTGTGATCAGGGAATCATTGCCGGATGTGCCGGTGGTTCTTACGAAAATATTTGTGCCGCAGCTGATATCCTTAAAAATGCAAATACAGGAAACGACAAGTTCACTTTGAGCGTTTACCCAGCCTCTACACCAATCTACATGGAAATCATGAAAAACGGTGCTGCAGTTGAACTTCTTAAGGCCGGTGCCATCGTAAAAACAGCCTTCTGTGGACCATGTTTTGGAGCCGGTGATACACCTGCAAACGGTGCATTCTCAATCCGTCACTCAACACGAAACTTCCCTAACCGCGAAGGTTCAAAAATCCAGAGTGGACAGCTTTCTTCTGTTGCCCTTATGGATGCCCGTTCAATTGCCGCAACTGCCGCAAACAAAGGCTTCCTTACAGCAGCAACAAAATACGACGAAGATTACTCAAAGAAACCATACGTATTCGACAAATCAATTTACGAAAACCGTGTTTACGATTCAAAAGGCGTTGCTAAACCTGAGGTTGAAATCCAGTTTGGTCCAAATATTAAAGACTGGCCAAAAATGGAAGCTTTGGGAGACAATCTCCTTGTTAAAGTTGTTTCAGAAATTCACGATCCTGTTACAACAACAGATGAGCTTATTCCTTCAGGTGAAACATCAAGCTACCGTTCAAACCCACTGGGACTTGCAGAATTTACACTCAGCCGAAAAGATCCTGCTTACGTTGGACGTGCAAAAGCCGTTCGCGATGGAGACCCATGTGTAAAGGCCGAAGTGGAAAAAGTTTGTAAGGCTCTTGGTGTTTCAGTTTCCGATGTTCAGCTTGGATCTACAATCTACGCTACAAAACCAGGTGACGGATCTGCCCGTGAACAGGCTGCTTCATGTCAGCGCGTTCTTGGTGCTTCTGCAAACATCGCCTGTGAATATGCTACAAAACGCTACCGTTCAAATCTTATGAACTGGGGTATGCTTCCATTCCTTTACAAAACAGGAGATCTGGAAGCAAGTAAAAACCTTCCTTTCGCAAATGATGATTACGTTTACATTCCAAACGTTAAAAAACAGGTTGCCGAAAAAGCAGATTCTTACAAAGCTTATGCTGTAACACCGGAAGGAAAAGTAACAGAATTTGAACTTACAACAGGAGATATGACAGACGACGAAAGAAAGATTATTTTGTCCGGATGTCTTATTAACTTTTACCGCGGTTAATCCGATTTTTCAGATAAATAAGTTGGAGTAAAAAAATGGCAAAAGCAGATACAAAACTGGAAGAGATTATTGAAATCGAAAACGAACTGGCAGAAATTAAGGATGTTGACGTTCTTCTGGAACGCATTCTTACAGAGACCAGAAAAATTGTAAATGCTGATGCCGGCTCCATTTATGAAGTTACTTCTGATGGAAAAAGCCTTCATATCAAGTTCGGACAGAATGACACACGTCAGAAACTTCTTGAACCTGGTATGAAGCTGCCTTACACCTCTTTTTCGTTCCCTATAAGTGAAACTTCCATTGCGGGTTATGTTGCACAGACCTTTAAGATTCTTAATATCGAAGACTGTTATCAGCTTGACCCGGAACTTCCTTTTAAGTTTAATCCTAATCCTGATTTTCTTGCCAACTACCGTACAACATCAATGTATGTTCTTCCTCTTCGGTCTGATAAAGAACTTTTTGGTGTTCTGCAGATTATCAATAAAAAAGATGAAAATGGTGCTTCGGTTCCTTTTACAAAGCAGGATGAGCTTTATATTACACACTTTGCCAACAGCGTAGTTAATCTTTTGAAAAACGCCTACCTTACCCAGGATATGGTTAATCGTATGAATGATATGGCTGCCCTCCGAGATCCAAAAGAAACCGGCGGACATGTAAAGCGTGTTTCTACTTACTCTCTTGAAATTTTTGACCGATGGGCCTTCAATCATTCCATTGCCCTTGAAGATACTCACGAGTTCCGAAGTAATCTTGCCATTGCAGCCCGCTTCCATGATATTGGAAAAGTTGGTATCTCCGATCTTATCCTTAAAAAGCCAGGTCGCTTTGATGAACACGAGCGAAATGTAATGAAAGCACATACCTGTATGGGAGCCCAGCTTTTCAATCCTGATAAAAGCTATATGGATGAACTGAGTTTCAACATCAACCTTCATCACCACGACCGCTGGGATGGTGGAGAGCAGGGATATCCTGGAAAGGTTGATATTTCAAAATACGTTACAGGTGATCCAATTCCTCCTGCAGAACCACTTTCCGGTACAGAAATTCCTCTTGAAGCAAGAATTGTTGCCGTAGCCGATGTTTTTGATGCACTATCAAGCCAGCGATGTTACAAAGAAGCCTGGACAATCGATCAGGCTTTTGAAGAAATTGAAAATTGTGCCGGCAAACAGTTCGATCCTGAAATCGTACAAGCCTTTCTTGAAATCAGGGAACGTATTACCGCTATCTACGAAGACCTTAAAGATTAAAGAGTTTTCTACTATAAATAACCTCAAAAATCATTGATTTTTCTCATTCTTTTGTTAAAATGTTTTACGAGGTATTTGTTATGGAAGAAAACGAACAGCTCCAGCACATTATTGATCTTGAACGCCAGCTTGGTGAAATTCAGGACGTTGACGTTCTTTTGGAACGCATTCTTACGGAAACAAAAAAAATCGTTAATGCTGATGCAGGTTCCATTTATGTATCTGATGGTAATAATCTTAAAATCAAATATGCTCAGAATGATACACACCTTCGTGAACTTAATGCCGGTGATAAACTTCCATACACCTTCTTTTCTTTCCCAATCAACGAAAACTCTATTTCAGGCTATGTAGCACTTACAAGAAAACCTCTTAATATTCCGGATGCATATCAGATTTCGGAAGAAATGCCTTTCAAATTCAACAAAAATACAGACCGCACTACAAACTACCGTACAAAATCCATCTATACTTATCCACTTATTATGGCCAATGGAACTCTTCTTGGTGTTCTTCAGATTATCAATGCCATGGATGAAGATGGAAATCTTATTGAATTTAATGAAAACGCAGAGCTTCTTATTTCTCACTTTGCTACTGCTGCGGTTCAGGCTTTGCAGCATGCTTATCTTACCAGCAATATGGTAAAACGTATGCTTAAAATGGCCGAATTCCGTGATCCAAAAGAAACTTACCCACATGTTGAACGTGTTTCAAACTTCTCACTTGAAATTTACGACCGCTGGGCTTTTAATCACAATATCAACGAAGCAGAACAGCATCGTTTCCGAGATACACTGAAGATTGCCGCAAAATTCCACGATGTTGGAAAAGTTGGTATTTCCGATGTTATTCTTAAAAAGGCTTTTCCTCGTTTTACAGATGAAGAACGTAATATTATGAAAGGACACACCTGTATTGGGGCCCAACTTTTTGATCCGCCTGAAAGTTCCCTTGATCAGATGAGTCAGGATGTTGCTCTTCATCATCATGACCGCTGGGATGGTGCCGATGTTGGTTATCCTGGAAATATTGATTTCCGCAGTTTCTGCATTGGTGGCCAGGTTGGACTTACAGAACACATTTCCGGCGAAGAAATTCCTCTTGCAGCACGAATTGTTGCTGTTGCCGATGTTTTTGATGCCTTAAGTCACAAACGCTGCTATAAAGAATCCTGGTCTATTGATGATTCCTTCCTTGAAATTCAGAATGGGGCAGGTTTTCAGTTTGATCCGGAAGTTGTTCTTGCTTTCATGCAGGTTCGAGACCGCATCTGTTCTATTCTCATGGCTTTCCCTGATGAAGCCGGTGAATAAACTTAAGGTCTGTAAAGCCAGATAATTTCCTGCATTTCTCTGTCAAAACAGTCGCAGAATTTTTTGAAGTGTTTTGGTGAGTAGCCGGCACTTTTGTGTTTGTTGAGTCCCATTTGTGCAAGTGAAAGATTAAAATCCCTTTCAGAAACCAGTTCACGGATATTATCTTTTGTAAATTTTGTTCCTCTGTCGTTTATGCAGGTGATTTCTTTCTCCACAAGTTTTTCGGCAAATAAAAAATCTCTTGTAATAACAAGGTCGCTTTTTTCTGCATTTTCACAGATGTAATTATCTGCTGCATCTTTTTCGCTGGAAACAATAATCATTTCAAAATCAATGCCGGTTTCGCTTTTTATTTCTTTATTGGCTACAAAGATTACGGGAATGTTTCGATTTTTTGCGTATTTTAATGTGTGATCCCGGACTAAAACAGGGCAGGAGTCTGCGTCAATCCATATCCTTATTTTCATCAAGAACCTTGCTGATTTTTTCAATCATGCTTAATGTGCGCTGTTCAACTTCATTTGATTCCTGTTCATAGGCTGAGTTGTCTACAGAACGTTTGTAATCAACAAGTTTCTTTTCGGATTTTATGCTGGAATCTTTTGCTTTTTTTACTTCATCGCAAAGCATGAGTCCTGCAAGAATTGAAACCTGAAGTGGAGTTTTAAGGATTTTGGCTTCTTCAATGCTGGTAACAACCCGTGAATAATAGGAGAGCATTTTTTCCAGATATTCTGAATCTTCTTCAGCCTGGAATGAAAAGGATGTTCCAAGAAGATTTACGTTGAGTGTGCCCATTAGAAAATATCAAACCCCGGGTTGGTTTTTGGTTCAGGATCAGATGGTCCAAAATCCATGTCACTTTCTGTCTGTGGCATTGACTGATCCATACCCTGATCAAAAAAATCGAAGGCGGATTCCTGTTCTTCAGGAATTTCTTCATCGTCACCTGCATTAAAGAACATGTCCAGTGCTGCGTTGTTGTTTTCTGTAACAGGACTAACTGGAACTGGCTGGGATGCCGGATTTACAGGAATTTCAATTTCATTTGGGATTATTGGTTCAGACTGTGTTTCAATAACAGTTGATTGTACCGGCTGCTGTGGAACAGGAGAAACTGGAGGAATTACCTGAGCAGTTACTGTCTGTGGTGAAGCCTGTGTCTGTACTGGAGCTGCCTGTGGGGCAGGGGCAGGCTGTACAGGAGCCTGTGGTTTTGGTGCAACTGGTGTTGCGGCGGCCTGAGAGGCTGCATTCAATACAGTGTTTTCGATTGAATTCAGCCTGTCAAGTGCCTTTAAGATTCCACTTTCAATGCGGTTCTGGTCCAATGCGAAAGTATCCAGCTGCTCCGACTTTGCCGACAACGCATTTGTGAGCTCTGAACATTTGCTGCGCAGAGCATCGTTTTCAGCTTGCAGCTGTTGAATTTTTGCAACAGCGCTTTCTACTTTCTGTTCCAGAAGGACAACATTTTCAAGTGAAATCATAAGCTTATGCCTTCAGTGCTTTTTTAGCAGCTTCAACTACAGCTTTGAAAGCAACTGGGTCTTCAATAGCCATGTTTGAAAGTGCTTTACGGTTCAATTTGATACCGGCTTTTGTTACACCGTTGATGAACTGTGAATATGTCATTCCTTCTTCACGAACTGCAGCGTTGATACGTGCAATCCACAGTGAACGGAATTCATGTTTGCGGTCACGGCGGTCAACATAAGCATGGTTCAATGCTTTTACCAAAGCGTCTTTGGCTGGTTTGTAGTTTGATTTGCGATCGCCACGGAAACCTTTTGTAAGTTTTGTAATCTTATTGCGGCGATTCTTTCTTTTTGTTCCGTCTATTGCTCTTGACATCTTCTACACCTCATTAACCGTAAGGAAGCATCTGCTTTCTGATTTTCTTTGCATCAGCTTCTGCTACATAACCATTAGCGCGGAGCTGTCTCTTTCTTTTTGGTGAACGTTTTGTCAAAATATGACGAAGGTTCATCTTCTTGTGTTTTACTTTGCCAGTGCCAGTCAAAGAATAACGTTTGGCAGCTGACTTCTTTGTTTTCATTTTAGGCATTTTTCTACCCCTTAATTATTTGGCTTTTGCTGAGATTGTCATCGACATATTTCGGCCTTCCATAGCAGCCTCTTTTTCGATAACGTACGCCGAAGTAAGCCTCTTTAACACTTCATTCATTACATCAAAGCCGAGGTCGGTGTGGGCAAGTTCACGTCCGCGGAAACGGATTGTTACTTTTACCTTGTCGCCTTCGTCCAAGAATTCCTGAATATGTTTGGCCTTGGTGTCAAGATCCCCTGAGCCAATCTTTGGCTGCATGCGGATTTCCTTGAGCTTAAGTACTTTCTGATTCTTTTTGGAGTCACGGAGCTTTTTCTCCTGTTCGAACCGGTACTTTCCATAGTCCAGTATTTTACAAACCGGTGGATTTGCGTTTGGCGAAACTTCAACAAGATCGAGATCTTTGTCTTTTGCCATATTGAGAGCTTCAGATGTCGGGAGAATTCCCATCTGATTTCCCTCATCGTCAATAAGTCTAACCTCACGAATACGAATCATTTCGTTGATGCGTAATCCCTTATTGTTGTTGTTGTTTTGGTATGCCAACTATCCTCCTAGTGTCAGTAAACACTTTTTAACATAAGCGTGTTCTAGCATTATACAAAAATAAAATGTTATATTCAAGAGATTGAAACTTTAGAATCTATAATATAGAATATTAAACGTAAAAAATTTTATTAATTCAGGTGGTCCATATTATGGAAAACACAGCAAAAGGCGGATGGCGCACAAATAAATGGATTCGTGCTGCTATTCCTGGTCTCCTGCTTCACTGCAGTATCGGTACTGTTTACTGCTGGTCTTATGTTAGTACAGGAATCGCAAGTCAGATTGGTTTCGATGTTTCTACAGTAAACTGGGCTTTCAGTCTGGCAATTCTCTTTCTTGGTCTTTCAGCAGCTTTCCTTGGTAATGTAGTAGAAAAGGATATTCACAAATCTTCACTTATTGCTACAATCTGTTTTGCAGCAGGTATGATTGGTACAGGTCTTTTTGTAAAACTTGGTACTAATGCTTATAACGGAGGGGCAGGTGCTCCTAGTGTTCTGGCACTTATTGGTATTTTCGTTTCTTACGGATTTGTAATGGGTGTAGGTCTTGGAACAGGTTACCTTTCACCAGTTAAAACACTTATGCTGTGGTTCCAGGATCGTAAGGGTCTTGCAACAGGTCTTGCTGTAGCAGGATTCGGTGCTGCAAAAGCTATTGGTGCTCCTATCATGGAAGAAATGCAGAAACACATGGATATCGACAAAATGTTCTATATTCTTGGTGCTGTTTATTTCGTAATGATGTTTGTTGGACACCTTCTTCTTGCAAAACCAGCTGACTGGCATGAACCTTCCGGAAATGAAAAGAAACCTACAATCATGGAAGTTCTTAAAACAAAACCTATGGGAAACTACATTGGTATCTGGCTCATGTTCTTCCTTAACATCACTTGTGGGCTTGCAATCATTTCTTATGAAAAACAGCTTTTCATTACAGTAGGATTTGTTGAAATTGCCGGTACTCTTGGTGCTATTTCTGCTGTATTCAATGCAGGCGGTCGTCTTGGATTCTCTGCATGGGCCGACACAATGAAAGACCGAAATACAATCTACAAAATGATTTTCATTCTTTCTATTGTATTTACTGCAATCGTTCTTGTTACAAACGGTATCATCAATGCTCCAAGCAATGCTTTCCTTGCAATTATTGTTGTTTGTCTGATTATGGTTGTAAACGCAGGATACGGCGGAGGATTCTCTAACGTTCCAACACTGCTTTCTGACCACTACGGAATGGGTTCTATCTCAGCTATCCACGGAATTACACTTTCAGCATGGGGATTCGCAGGTATTGCAGGTCCACAGCTGGCTGCTTTTATCATCAAACACTTTGGTGGAGCAGTAGAAAAAGTTGAATATCACGGAAAACTTATGTCTATCAACCCTGTTGGTATGCAGAGAATCCTGGTAGCAACTCTTGTTCTTTACATCGTAGCTCTTCTGCTTTCTCTGTTCCTTGTTAAAAAATCAGGAAAAGCTGCTGAGTAAAAACAGGTTCTGGTTCTAATCAGGACACAAATTCTACTATTATAATAGAGAAAATCACCTTTTTTTATGCGGGATTCTGCCTGTATAATTAAGGTGATTTTTTTTCTGGAGATATAAATGGCAGTAACAAAACGTAAGATTGAAAAACTTGGAGTTGATGCATCTCTCCTGGGATTCGGCTGTATGCGTTTTCCTACAAAAGACGGAAAAATTGATGAAGAACGTGCAGAAAAAATGCTTGATAAGGCTTATGAAGCAGGTGTCAATTATTTTGATACAGCCTGGCCTTACCACGGAGGAACAAGCGAACCTTTTGTTGGCCGCGTAATGAAAAAATATCCTCGTGAATCATTTATGTTTGCAACAAAACTTCCTCCTTGGGAAATTAAAACTCTTGAAGACGCAGAGCGCATTTTTAAAACTCAGCTTGAACATCTCCAGTCAGACTACGTTGATTTTTATCTTATGCATGCCATGGGAAAAGATACCTGGGACAGAATGCGGGACCTTGGAGTAGTGGAACTTCTTGAAAAATATAAAAAGGAAGGAAAGATTAAATATCTTGGTTTTTCATTCCATGATGCATATCCTGTTTTTGAAGAAATTATCAATTACCGGGACTGGGATTTCTGTCAGATTCAGCTGAATTATATGGATGTAAATGAACAGGCCGGAATGAAAGGTTATGAACTTGCAGAAAAACTTAATGTTCCTATCGTGATTATGGAACCAGTTAAAGGCGGTTCTCTTGCAAATCTTCCTTCCGAAGTTGTAGATCCATTTGTAAAACTTGCAAAAGATGCTTCAAATGCAAGCTGGGCTCTTAAATGGGTAGCAAGTCTTCCAAATGTAAAAGTTGTTCTTTCCGGCATGAGTGATGAAGCACAGCTGGAAGATAACCTGAAAACTTTCACAGGTTTTGTTCCATTTGGGGAAGCAGAAAATAATGCCGTTAAAGAAGTTGCTGATGCAATCCGTGCACGGGTAAAAAATGGATGTACAGGCTGTCGTTACTGTATGCCTTGTCCTGCCGGCGTTGATATTCCTGCAAACTTTGCTATGTGGAATTTCTCAAGTATGTACAATAATAAAGGTCATGTAACATGGGTTTTGAATAATCAGCTTAAAGATGGAAAAACTCGTGCTGATAACTGTATTAAATGCGGTAAGTGTGAAAAAGCCTGTCCTCAGCAGCTTAAGATTCGCGACGATCTTGAACAGGTTGCAAAACTAATTGCTGAGTGCAAATAAAATTTGAAATTCTGTTAGAATTCGTTTGACTTGCCTCCTGAAGTGGCGTAAAATGATATTAATAATATAACCCTTTAGGAGGCCAAATAAATGGCAAAAGTAGAACTTAAAGGTATTGGTAAAGTATACGACGGCGGTGTTCGCGCTGTTGATAACGCCAATATCACAATCGAAGACAAAGAATTCTGTGTATTCGTAGGACCATCAGGATGTGGTAAATCAACAACTCTCCGTATGGTTGCTGGTCTTGAAGACATCACAGACGGAAAACTCTACATCGACGGTGTAGAAATGAACGATGTTCCACCAAAAGATCGTGACATCGCCATGGTTTTCCAGAACTACGCTTTGTACCCACATATGACTGTATATGATAACATGGCTTTCGGTCTTAAAATCCGCAAAATGGACAAACAGGAAATCGACCGCCGTGTTCGCGATGCTGCAAAACAGCTCGACCTTACACAGTACCTTGATCGTAAACCAAAGGCTCTCTCTGGTGGTCAGCGCCAGCGTGTTGCTGTAGGACGTGCTATCGTTCGTAACCCTAAAGTATTCTTGTTCGACGAACCTTTGTCAAACTTGGATGCTAAACTCCGCGTTACAATGCGTTCTGAACTTGCATCTCTCCACAACAGACTCCAGGCTACAATGATCTACGTTACTCACGACCAGATCGAAGCTATGACTCTTGGTACAAAAATCGTTGTAATGAAAGACGGTGTTATCCAGCAGATTGGTGCTCCACTTTACCTTTACAACAACCCAATCAACAAATTCGTAGCAGGATTCATCGGAACACCTCCAATGAACTTCCTCACAGTAAAAGTTCTTGAAAAGAACGGTGCTATCGTTTGTGACGAAGGTTCTTTCGAAATCGTTCCAACAGAAGCTCAGGCTAAAGCACTTAAAGACTATGTAAACAAAGAAGTATCTTTCGGTATCCGTCCAGAAGATATGCAGTACACTGAAAAACCAGCTGCAACAAACAACATGCAGATGAAGATTACTAACAAAGAACCTCTTGGTGCTGAAACACACCTTTACCTGGTTTCTAACAAAGGTCAGTCTATCATCGCTAAAACAACAGCTAATGCTGAATTCCGTCTTGGTGACAGCGTAAACGTTGTTCCAAACATGGAAAAAGCAAAGTTCTTCAGCATGGAAGAAGGCGAAGTAAATATCGTAGATCCAATCGAAAAGAAATGGTAATTTAATCAATATCTTTAATTAGATTTACTGATAGAAAGCACTCTCTTTTACAGAGGGTGCTTTTTTTATTGAACAAAATAATCAAATATAGTAAATTTCCCCTATACTAATTCAAAGAGGGGTGAAATCAATATGAAAAAACTGATTTCTATTATTGCTGTAGCCTTTTGTGCATTTACTCTTTCAGCACAGGTAATGGGTTACAAAGGTGTAATCAACACATTGTGGTCTGGTTTTGGTCGTCCAAGAGCTGAAGTTAACCAGGAAAAACAGAGTATCCGCTGGTACGGACTTCATGAAACTGCTCAGGCACGTGTTGATCTTGGAAAATTTACAATGGATGGTATGCTCAACTGGGCTGCTGCCACAAACTACAACGGAACAAATGATCTTCAGGGAATTATGCTTTCAAATGTAGGACGAACTCCACTTTACTACATTGCTGATGATTTTACAGATGAAAACTACTTGAACTTTGTTATCCACTTCACAGACTTCCTTGACTTTGGAATGGGAACTCGTCTTGAATGGAAAGCCGGTCCTGCTCCAGTTTCATACGGATACTGGTGGGAACCATATGCACATGCTCCACAGGGCGGACTTCTTGAAGGCGTCCCAGGATCACGTGATGTAGCAGGTTATGTAACATATGCAAATAACTATGCTCGTACTGCAATCGGTGCAAAACTCCACTACAAAAAAATCTTCGAAGTAGGTTTTGTTATTGGTGACGGTGAATTTACTGCAAAAGACCGCTTTAAAGCTAACCTTGGTATTACTTTCAATCCTATTGATAATCTTTCACTTGGATTTGCTTATCTCAGCATGTTCAACGGACAGGGAGAAATCTACACTGGAACAACTATCGGTATCAACAAAAACTTCAATATTTCTGCTTACATTACTTTCAAAAACGTAGGCGACAGTGCTGATAACGGAGTTTGCGGAACAGGTGCTACATTGAACATTGGCATTCCAAAAGCAGGCATTACACTCCGTCCAGAACTTGGTCTTACATTCTACGAAAACGACAATTATTCTGTTGCATGGTACACAGGCTGTCGTTTCGACCTTGCAATTGATCAGGTTAAACTTGGTGTATACGGAAGTTACGGCGCAGGTTCATCTGACAGAAGATGGTATGATGACAAACAGCCATTGTACAATGAAACAAAAACTTACACTGGTGGACACGTATTCAACATCCGTCCAGACATCACAATTACAATCAATAAACAGAACAGCCTTTCAGCTGCCTTTGATTATCAGTACCGTCAGGCTTTCTACGGACGTGAACAGAACGTTTGGGTAACAGGCGTTTACTGGACATACCGCTACTAAGATTAATTGATATGCCGGCAAAAAACTCTCTTGTTCTTTATAAAAACAATGCCGCAATAATTACCGACCGTGAAGGGGATAAGTACATTGTTAAATATTGTACTCAGCCTGCCACGGCCACCGGTAAAAAGGCTGTTTATGCAGAACAGAAAATCCGCGACAAAGATTTTATTCTCCTTTCTGAAGATCCTGTTTCTTCCCTTGATAATGTAATTGCTCTTTCAAAAGATTACAGTGCAGGCCTTGAAGAAGCCCGGGAACTTTTTCTTTCAGATGACCAGTCTTCCCAGATTCCCCTTGGGGATCTTATGGAAATGGCTGCAGGAGAAGTGAAGGGCGACGAGATTTTTTGCTTTTTCAATGCAGTTCGTTCATCACTTTTGTTCAGTCTTGATGATCAGAATTTTAAAAACGGTTCAATCACTTTTTCTATCAGAAGTGATGACGAAATTGCAAAACTAAAAAAAGAGCAGGATGAAAAAGAACATGCCGGTGAAATTCGTGCTGCCTTTATCTCCCGCCTTAAAGAAAAAAAACTGAATCTCCCAGAAGATGCAGTTTATATGGGTGATGTAGAAGCTCTTGCCCTTGGAAAAATAGATAAATCAAAGACACTTGCCGAGGCAGGTTTTTCTCAGACTCCTGAAAAGGCTCACCGTCTGCTTATTGATACGGGAATCTGGCCTGAAACAAAGAATCCCCATCCAACACGTTTTGGTTTTTCTTTCGCTTCGGCAAAAGAAACTCTTGGCGCTGTTCCTGATGAAGAACGAATGGTTTTGGATCACAAAGCATATGCCATAGACTCAGAGTGGTCTTCCGATCCTGATGACGCAATTTCCTGGGACGGAGAATATCTTTGGGTTCATATTGCAGACCCTGCCTGTTACGTTCTTCCAGACAGTCCTATTGATAAGGCTGCCCGTGACCGGGGAACAACACTTTATATTCCTGAAGGTGCATCTCGAATGCTCTGTGAAGAATGCCTTGAAGATTATGCTCTTGGCCTTAAAGAGTGGAGTGTAGCACTTTCTTTTAAACTGAAATTAACAGAAACTTGTGAAGTTGAATCCTGTGAAGTAATCAAGACAAAGCTTAAGGTTGAACGACTTACTTACAAATATGCTGATGAACATAAGGATTCTCCTGAACTGAAAGTATTCTTTGAAATAGCACGTAAAAATATTCAGCGCCGAAATTCCAACGGTGCAGTTTCCATCAACTTTCCGGAAGTTCACATCAGTGTAGATAAAGAGACAAAAAAAGTCAGTCTTGAAAGTGATGAAAAATACGAAAGTAATTCAATGATCTGTGAAATGATGCTGCTGGCCGGAGAAGGGGCTGCCCGTTTTGCATTTAAAAACGGCCTTCCATTCCCTTACGTAAGTCAGGAAGCCCCTGATCTTCCTGAAAATGTCCGTGAAGGATATGCAGGTCAGCTTCAGATTCTGAAAAAAATGCACAAACGATCTGTGGGTATTACGCCATCTCCTCACGCAGGGCTTGGTCTTTCATTTTACAGCCAGGTTACTTCTCCTTTGCGCCGTTATGGTGATCTTATTGCTCATGAACAGCTGCGGGCTTTCCTTGATAAACGCCGTACTCTTACAAAAGATGAAATGCTTGAACGTATTGCGGCCGGTGATGCAGCCAGTATTGCCGCAAAAAAAGCAAGCCGTCTTTCAGATACTCACTGGAAACTGGTTTATCTTCTTCAGAATCCCCAGTGGACCGGTGATGCCTATTGTATTGATATTAAGGGGAATGACAGAGTGTTCCTTATTCCGGAACTGGATATGCAGGGAACAATTGCTCTTACAAATGAAGATTACAATGACTGTATAAAAGTTAGGGCGGTCGACATAGACATGACCACCCAGACAGTTAATTTTATAAAAGTGTAATTTTTTGAAATTGATTATACGTGAATTTCTACCATGCTTCCAACATTTGAAGTTTTTGCATAAACGCTTCGAATGTTTTTGTATGGGTTTTTGTAGTTGTCCATCTGATTTTTAAGATTTTCAATGTGCACCCGAAGAAGATCACGGTTTTTCTGATTCTGAACAAGTACCTTACTCTGAAGTTCGTTAAGTTCCTGCTGCAGGTTTTCGATTGATGCCTGTTCTGCAGAAGAAGCCTGTGCAGCATTGTACATTTTTCCCATAGGTACAATTACCTTCTGAAGGTTTGCAATGTTTTTTACAACCTGCTGTTCAAGTTCTGTGTGGGCAATAAGGGCAGTTGTGTTTTCTGTATTGATTGAATCCTGTTGTTTTTCAAGAACTGCAAGATATTCCTTGAATTTTTCCCGCTGCTGTTCCAAAAGACTTCTGAATCTTTTCAAAACTGCAACTCTTTCGTTCAATTCTTCCTGTGTAATTTCTGCCATATTGTCCTCCCGAAGCTTATTGTGCCCAGTTTATATCTTTTTTATCCCTGAATGTTGATGAGTTTTTCTGTAGGTTTTGGTGCGCTTGCTGTTGCTGCAATTTTCTGCCAGCTTTCGCAAAGGTCCTTCATCATTTTGTGTACTGTATCGATTTTTGATTTGTCACGGTTGATTGCGGCACTCATAAGCTGTTCATTAAAGAAAACGTAAAGGGACATGAGATTTTTTGCAATATCTCCGCCTTTTTCCATATCAAGTGAAACTTCAAGCTCTGCAATGATGTTTTTTGCTTTTGCAACGGCTTTTCCGTATGCTTCAATGTTTTTTGCCTTCATAGATCCGTCGGCTTCAAAAAGTGAAGATGCAAGTGCCAGCTGTTTAACGGCTCCTTCATAAAGAAGAACAACCAGTTTCCCCTGACTTGCAGTGTTGATTCCGGTTTTCTGATAAGCGCTGTAGGGGTTGTTTAGTGCCATAATGTTTCCTCCGTGGAAAAATCGATTACTATACTGATTATATTTTCGGACGTAAAATCGGACACTTTAGAAAAAGTTGTTAAATGTTTTTGGAAAAATAGACTATTTCTATGTGTTTTAGTATATTATATAGTAGGAAAAAGTATATTGGGAGAACCACTGGAGTTTTTATGAACGAAGACGAAAAAAAAGATATAGACAAAGATAATGATCCGTATAACTTTTTCAAGTTTGGCGGAGTAAAAGAAGATAAAAACAAGCCGGAAGGTGACGGTCCAAAAAAGAACGGACGCTTCCCATTTTTCCTGGTTATCGTTGGTGTAATGCTTGTTATTACCATTGCAGATTTTATTTTCTCTAATAAAGATGACAATCTTATTGATTACTCTGTTTTCAAGGAAAAGGTCGAAAAGGGTGAAATTCTCTCTGTAGAAATCAGTGACAATTATATTATCGGATATGGTGCTGTTACTGTTCCTGAATCACAGCAGAAAGGTTCTATTTTCAAGAATCAGTCTGCACCTGCAGTTACTCAGTATAAAACGGCTGCAGTTCTTATGCAGAATTTTATAGATCTTCTTGACGCAAAGGGAATCAATTATAAATTTGTTCACAAAAACAACAGTTTTATTCTTTCGCTTCTCCTTAATCTTCTTCCATTTATTATTATCCTTGTAATTTACATTCTTATTTTCCGTAAAATGAGTGGAGGTAATGGTGGGGGCATTGGCAGTATTTTCAGTATGGGAAACAGTCGTGCAAAAGCCGTAGAAGAAGGTAAAGTAAAAGCCCGTTTTGAAGATGTTGCAGGTGTAGATGAAGCCAAAGAAGAACTTGTAGAAGTTGTTGATTTCCTTAAGTCACCTAAAAAATATACTGATATCGGTGGTAAGATTCCAAAAGGAGTTCTTCTGGTAGGACCCCCTGGAACTGGTAAAACTCTTCTTGCCCGGGCTGTAGCTGGTGAGGCTGGCGTTCCATTCTTCCGCATCTCTGGTTCAGACTTTGTTGAAATGTTCGTTGGTGTAGGTGCTTCCCGAGTTCGTGATCTTTTTAAGCAGGCCCGGGAAAAAGCCCCTTGTATCATTTTTATTGATGAACTTGATGCCATTGGTAAAAGCCGTGTAAATAATCTTGGCGGAAACGATGAACGTGAACAGACATTGAATCAGCTTCTGGTAGAAATGGACGGTTTTGATAATGACAAAGGCCTTATTATTCTTGCAGCCACAAACCGTGCTGATATTCTTGATCCTGCTCTTTTGCGTCCAGGTCGTTTTGACCGTCAGGTTCCGGTAGAAAAACCTGATGTTAAAGGCCGCGAAGAAATTCTCCGCATTCACGCCAAAAACGTAAAACTTGATAAGGATGTGGATTTTGTTTCCATTGCACACGGAACTACAGGTTTTGCCGGTGCCGATCTTGCTAACGTTGTAAATGAAGCTGCTCTTCTTGCCGTAAGAAACGGGCATAAAAAAGTTTCAATGTCTGATTTTAACGAAGCTATTGATAAGGTTAGCATTGGTCTTAAAAAGAAGAGCCGCAAGGATAACGAAAAGGATATGCGTCTTGTTTCCGTTCACGAAACAGGTCATGCCCTGGTAGGTGCCTTCACACCGGATTATCCTCCTGTAAATAAAATCACTGTAATTCCTCGCAGCCACGGGGTAGGCGGATTTACACAGTATCGTGAAGAAGAAGAAAAGAATTTCCAGACCCGTAAAGATATGATCAACGAAATTGATACACTTCTTGGTGGACGTGCCGCAGAAGAAATTGTCCTTGGTGATGTTTCAACTGGCGCATCCAACGATATTGCCCGTGCTACAGAAATTGTAAAACGAATGATTGTTGATTTTGGTATGAGCGACAAGTTCAAGAATATGACTTTGGGAAAAGGTGTTCTTGGAAATAATGGTGGAGAACCAACTCTTGTGCGGGAATTCTCTGAAGAAACACAGAAATATATCGACGGTGAAATTGCCCGGATTATGGACGAACGCTATAAATATGTTCTTGAACTTCTGGGCTCTCACAAAGAACTTCTTGAATACATTGCCAATCTTCTGAAAGAAAAAGAAACAATGGAAGGAAAGGAATTCGAAGAGATTGTAAAGGCCGAAGGTCACTGCAGAGAACTTACAGAGCAGTCCGCCGCAGAAACAGAAACTCCTGCTTTGCCGGAAAATGCTGAAACACCTAAGGAGTCAGAATAATGAAAAAATTAATTGTCTCAATTGCCCTGTTTGCTGTTACACTGGGACTTTTTGCACAGAATATTACAACTGCCAGTGCTTATTTCAAAACTGTTTCTGATCAGTATGCTACTTTTAAAGATTATGAAGCTGACTTTGAATTCTCGGTAGACGGATCAGAAATGGCCGGTCATTTTTCTTACAAGACACCAAATCTTATTCGTCTGGATTTTACAAATCCTGGAGAACAGGTAATCCTTTTTAACGGCGACCTCCTTACAATCTATCTTCCTGGTTCCGACGCTGTTCTTCTTCAGACCCTTGATGCTTCTACTGCCGATGACGATGAAAATCTTACAACACTTGGTTCACCAATGGGACTGAGTCTTTTGAGCCGTTATTATACAGTTGCCTATGAATCAGGCCAGGATGCTGAATTGCTTGAAGAAGGTTCTGATGAAATGGTAGTAAAGCTTATACTTACAAAAAAGAGTGCAGCCGAAGCTTTCCGTTACATCAAGCTTTGTATCAGCGAAAAAACAAAACTCCTTCGAAGAATGGAAGCAGTAACACCAAAAGGTCAGACATATATCTTCAATTATTATGATTACAAGATTAATCAGGATATTTCTGACCAGCGTTTTATTTATGAAGCACCGTCTTCAGCCAACAACTTCAACAATTTCTTGTTTACGGATTAAAAAATGGACAGCTACGGAGAATTATTACGACAGGCTCGCGAGGAAAAAGGTCTCATTTTTGATAACATTGCCCGCGAAATAGCTATTGATAAAAAATACCTTCAGGGACTGGAAGAGGAAGATGCTTCTGTTTTTCCTGGTGAACCTTATTTTGTAGGATATCTAAAAAACTACGCCGAATATCTTGGAATTGACAGTGCCATTCCGATGCGCCTGTATAACAACAAGAAAATACAGGAATCACCTGTTCCGGAAGGACTTCTCCCAACTCACAGAGATATTCCATGGGGCTTGATTATAACCCTTTCTCTGGTTCTCATTCTTGTAGGAACTGGAATTACACTTTGGTTTACTGTTTTCAAAAAAGCAAAACCTGTTGATGAAACTCTCGTTATAGATGGAACTAATCAGTATAGAAAATATGAACTGGATAATTCAAAATTTACAAACCGCCTTTACAAAGGAGATCAGCTGGTAGTTCCATCGGAAAACGGCAAAATCATTCTTACAGTAAAAAGTACTTTAAAAGACTTTGCTCTTGATACACCAGGGGGAGTTTTCTATACAGAACTTTCTGAAGAAGCAGAATACGATATTAACGGTGACGGAGCTTCAGATCTGATTCTCTATGTTTCCGACATTTCTGCTACCGATGAACGTCGCGGTGCTGAAATCAGTGTAATTCTCCGTCACGGGGTACCTGCATTAAGCGAAGTAAATGTTGCAGAAATTCCATTGAATGATGCAGAAACTACAAAGCATACACAGACTGTTATTCTTGAAGATAACCGGGCCTATCCTTTTACCCTCAATGCTTCTTTCCGAGGTGCCTGTCTTTTCCGCGACAGAGTTGACCGCAACGATTCTGTAGAAACTTACTTTGCTAACGGTGAAATATTTACCGCCACTGCCCAGAACGGTATCCGAGTGTGGATGAGCAACACAAATGCAGTTAAATTTACTGTAGTTGCCGGTTCTGTTTCTAAAGACCTTCCAATTGGTAAGTCTGGTGAAGTAGGTGTTCAGGATATTAAGTGGGTTCGTGATACAGACGGAAAATATAAACTGGTGGTAGTAGATCTTGACTAGTTCTAAATCATATTCTTTTTTTATTGATCAGCATGGCTGTGCAAAAAATCAGGTTGATGGAGAAATCCTTATTGGTCACCTTGAAAAAGCCGGCCATAAACGTGTTGATGATGCTTCACTTGCAGATATTATCATCATAAATTCCTGCGGATTCATTCAGTCTGCAAAAGAAGAAAGTCTTGGTTCTTTCTACGATGCAAAAAAAGCCTATCCTGACAAAAAAGTTGTTATGACAGGCTGTCTTTCGGAACGTTATGCCGACCTCTTTGATAAATCCATGCCGGAAATGGACGGTATTTTTGGTAACGGAAAACTTTCTGATATTGTAGATTTTGTGGAAAAAACAATGGAAGGCAGCCGTCCAAAAATGAAGGCTCCACAGAACAGTGTTTGCGGCGGAGACAGACCATTTATCAATAATTTTGCCGGTTCTGCCTATGTAAAAATCACGGAAGGCTGTTCAAATCACTGTACTTTCTGTGCAATTCCACTTATTCGCGGTGAACTCCGAAGCCGTAAAATGACGGAAATTATTGCCGAAATAAAAGAACTGCTTGCCCGTGGTGTTTATGAAATCAACCTGATTGGGCAGGATCTTGCTGCTTACGGAACCGGTGAAACAGATACTAAAGAAGAAGGTAAAAATTCTTCTGGTGATTCTCCCCTTAAGCTGCTTCTGGAAAAAATCTGCAAAACTGAAGGTGATTTTGTAATCCGTCTTCTTTACATCCATCCGGATCACTTTCCAATGGATATTCTTCCTCTTATGCAGAAAGATTCAAGAATCCTTCATTATTTTGACATCCCTTTCCAGAGCGGAGACGATCAGATTATAAAATCAATGAACCGCAAAGGTACTGCCGAAAGTTACGCTGCCATGATAGAAAAAATCCGCCAGGCACTTCCTGATGTGGTAATCAGAACTACATTTATGGCAGGTTTTCCTGGAGAAGGTAAAAAGAATTTCTTGAATACAGTAAAGTTTTTGAAAACAATTTCTCCTAACTGGTCGGGTACTTTTGCCTATTCGCGGGAAGATGATACTCCTGCTTACAATATGAAAAAGCAGAATTCCTATAGAAAGTCCCAGAAAAGAGCCGACATTCTTCACGGCATTCAGGAAGAGATTACTTTTGAAAAGCTCAAGGGATTTACCGGAAAAAAAGTTCGCGTTTTAATAGAAGAAATCATTCCAAATGAAGATGAAGGTATTGCTATTGGACGTGGATGGTTTCAGGCTCCTGATGTGGATGGTAGTATTGTTCTTCGTTATGAAAACGATGATCCAAAAGAAGCTTCTCTTATAAAAGAAGGAAAAGTTGTTTCTGCCTCCATTTTGGGGACTGCCGGCGTAGATTTAGACGCCCGTTTGATTGTAGAATAATAATCTATGGCATTGGACGATTATCTTTCGCTTTTGAATCCTGAACAGCTGGACGCCGTTGTTCATGAAGGGAAATCTCTTCTTATTCTTGCAGGCGCTGGTTCTGGAAAAACCCGCGTAATCACCACAAAAATAGCCTGGCTTATTTCTCAGCGCAATGTGGATCCCCGTTCCATTCTGGCAGTTACCTTTACTAAAAAGGCTGCCAATGAAATGCGTGAACGAGCTGTACGCATGGATGAACGGGCTCAGAAAACTCAGATAAAAACCTTCCATTCCTTTGGTGCCTGGTTTTTAAGACAGTATGCTCCTGCTGCCGGTATCTCTCCAAACTTCACGGTTTATGATGATGAAGACTGTGCTACCCTTATAAAAAATGCCGTTCCATCACTTACCGCAAAGGCCGCAAAAACTGCAGCCCATGAAATCAGTCTTGCCAAGGATTATTTTCTTACACCGGAAGACGATCTTTCTATTTTAGGAAGTGAACTTGATATAAACAGTATTTACGCAGCTTACGAAACCCGTCTTCGTGCTACAGGTAACGTTGATTTTGGCGACCTTATTATGCTGCCGGTGTTTACAATGCAGCGCAATGAGGGTATTAAGAATCATATTCACAGAAAGTTTAAGGTAATCCTTGTTGATGAATATCAGGACTCAAATATTGCTCAGTATAAACTTCTTGAAGCACTTTCCGGCGTTTCTGAAGGAAATGACTGTTATGTGTGTGCCGTAGGTGATGATGATCAGTCTATCTATGCATTCCGTGGTGCTGAAGTAAAGAATATCCTTAATTTTTCCCAGACTTTCCCTGGAACTGATGTAATTAAACTTGAACGAAATTACCGATCCACAAAAGAAATTCTGGACTGTGCTTCCATTGCCGTAAGCCGGAATCAGAACCGTCTTGGAAAAACTCTTATATCAGAAAGAGGCGAAGGTAAAAAACCGGTTCTTGCTTTCCTTCCCAATCAGGATGCTGAAGCCCTTTTTGTGGCAGATATGATAAGTCAGTCGGTGGAAGCCGGCCGCGGTACCTTCAGCGACTGGTGCATTACTTACCGAACCAATGCACAGAGCCGTATGTTTGAAAAAGAGTTTCTTCACCGCCAGATTCCCTATAAAGTTGTTGGTTCTCTGAAATTCCTTGAAAGGGAAGAGGTAAAAGATGTAATTGCCTACATGTCCCTTCTTGCAAATCCAAAAGATGAAGTTTCTTTCCGTAGAATTGTAAATAAGCCAGTTCGCGGCATTGGCCTGAAAAGTCAGGATAAAATTGTATCAATGGCTCTTATGGAAATGCAGAATGATGATGAAGGCAATGTGGATTATATAGAAGTGACTAGGACAGTTTCTGTTTCCTTTACCAAAAAAGCCCATGACGGGGCAGAGGAATTTGTAAAGCAGATGGAAAGCCTTCGAAACTGTTTTGTGCAGGAAGAAAAACTTTCTTATCTTATGAAAAAGGTTATTGCTGTTACGGGACTTGATGAATATTACCGGGAAGAAGATAAGAGTGAAGGCACTCAGAAAGTACAGAACCTTGAAGAACTTGTAAACGCAGGTATTCCTTATGACTGTTCCATTGAAGGCCTTAATTCTTTTCTTGATGATGTAAACCTTGATCGTTCCATTGGTGAAAGTCAGGATGATGAAGAAAGCCAGGATGGTGTTACACTTATAACACTCCATAATACAAAGGGACTTGAGTTTCCAAAAGTTGTTATTACCGGCCTAGAAGAAGGAACATTTCCCCGCCGGGATAAATACGGCGATGAGCTTGAAGAAGAACGAAGACTTTTTTACGTTGGCATTACCCGGGCCATGAACGAGCTTTATGTAACCAGCTGTGCCATGCGTGCCCTTTTTGGCCGTACAGAAGTTATGGATCCAAGTATTTTCATTAAAGAAAGTCAGGCAGGATTTAAGATTATCGGGCAAAAACCATTTTCTTTTTCATCGGCAAATGCAAAAATTGGTTATGGTGAAGACGGCGGTGGTACTTATGTTCAGACCCGTGAAGAATTTGGTGATAAAACTGAGTTCGCCGAAAAATGGAAGAAGGGAACCCGGGTTTATTCCGATGATTTTGGTTATGGCGCAGTAGCAGACCGTTACCTTAACGAAGGTGAGTTTGTAATAAAAGTGCAGTTTGAGACTGGAACAAAGAAAACCTATCTTCCAGAATACCAGATAAATGCCCTTATGATAGTGAAAGAATAGACCTTTTGGATATATCTATTTGACAATACGTTTGTAATCGGTTATTATTTAGGGGAAATTTTCCAAATTTTTTGATATTCAGATAGTTTGGAAGGTTGACCTACATTTGGAGACGAAAAAAGATGACTAATGTGATTTTGTACATCGTTCTCCCTGTTGCAGGTGTTGTACTTGGATGGATTATTCGCTGGATTTATGCCAGATTTCAATTGTCTGCTTCTGAGCAGAAGGCCGAACGCGTAAAGCAGGACGCCATCAGAGAAGCTGAAGCACAGAAAAAAGAAATTATTTTAAATGCAAAAGATGAGCTCATTCGAGAACGCAACCAGCAGGAACGGGAGAACCGGGAACGACGTGCTGAAGTGCAGCGTTTTGAAGCCCGCGTAAACAAAAAAGAAGAACTTTTGGACCAGCGCGCAGCTGAATTCGACAAAAAAGAGAAGGAAGTTGCCGAAAAAGCTTCTCAGCTTAGCAAAAAAGAAGAAGTCCTGGCCAAACAGGAAGAACTTTACCGCACAGAACTGGAAAAAATTTCAGGCATGACAGCCCAGGAAGCCAAAGAACTTATTATTAAGGATTTGGAAAACGAAGCTCGTCATGATGCTCAGGCTCTTATCAACAAAATCGAACAGGAAGCTCAGCTTACTGCCGACAAAAAAGCCAAAGATGTTCTTATTACTACAATTCAGCGTATTGCACCGGAAACAACCAGTGATATTACTGTAACTACAGTTTCACTCCCAAGTGATGAAATGAAGGGACGTATTATTGGCCGTGAAGGACGCAATATCCGTACACTGGAAACACTTACAGGTGTTGATATTATTATCGACGATACTCCTGAAGCCGTAGTAATTTCATGTTTTGATCCTGTACGTAAAGAAATTGCCAAGGAATCTCTGGAACGCCTTATTTCAGACGGACGTATTCATCCTACACGCATTGAAGAAATCGTACAGAAGGTTACACACGAAATTCAGAACAAGATTTATGAAGAAGGTGAAAAAGCTCTCTTTGATCTTGGTATCCACAATATGAATACTGAAGGTGTTCGTGCTCTTGGACGTTTGTACTTCCGCACAAGTTATGGTCAGAATGTTCTGAACCACTCAAAAGAAGTTGCCATGGCCGCTTCTATGCTTGCTGCAGAAATTGGTGTAAACCGGGAACTTGCTAAACGAGCTGCCATCCTTCACGATATTGGTAAGGGTGCAGAAAATGACAGTGATCAGAACCACGCAGAAGTAGGTGCCGAAATGGCCCGCAAGATGGGTGAAGATCCAAAAGTTGTTAATGCTATTGCCGCTCACCATAATGATGTTGAAGCTACAAGCATTGAAGCAGTTATTGTACAGATTGCCGATGCTATTTCTGCTGCACGTCCTGGTGCCCGCCGCGAAACCGTAGACAATTATGCAAAACGTCTTGAAAACCTTGAAGCTATTGCAGAAAGTTTCCCAGGCGTAGAAAAAGCTTATGCAATTCAGGCTGGTCGTGAACTTCGCATTCTGGTAAACAACGAAAAAGTACCTGATAGTGAAGTTAAAGATCTGGCAAGAAATATTGCAAAACAGATTGAAACAGACCTGCGTTATCCTGGACGAATCCGTCTTACAATGATTCGCGAAACACGAATCGTTGAATACGCACGATAGTTTTTATCAATTTGAAGAAAGGCTTCCTGTGAAGTGCACCCCTAAAGTTGGACAAATAAAGTTCAATTTTAGGAGGTGCATTT
>JAKSTP010000021.1 GCA_024402505.1 Treponema sp. | reverse complement strand
TGGTTTCAAAAAGAAAAAGACTGAGGTTTAAATTCCTCCCATCAAATAGCAATTTAGCGGAATAAATCATTCTTAAATAAACAAATATTCTTTCTAATCCGAAAAAAAACTTGAGGTGAATGAAATGAATATGACAATTATTGAAGAAATTAAAAGTAAAATGGTAAAGGATTTATCTCCTAACCAATTGCAACAACTGGAAAGCGTACTGATTGATGTTTTTAATATCGATAAAGATAACACGAAAAAAGACTTTATTAATCTCTTCATTTTTACTAAAAGATCAGAAGGAAGAGCCGCAAGAACAGAAGAATATTATGAGCAGGTACTAAGGAACTTTGAAAAAAGTATAAACAACATAAGATATGCTTCAACAGAGGATATCCGTTCCTATTTATACGATTATCAGAAGATTCGAAAGTGTTCTGCACTCACTCTGGATAATATGAGACGAATTCTGTCTAGTTTTTATAAATGGCTTGAAAATGAAGATTATATCCTAAAAAGTCCGATGAGACGAATATCTAAAATAAAAATTCCTAAAACAATTAAATCTGTTTATTCAGATGAAGAAATTGTAACAATGAGAGAATCAGTGGCAAACGACGCAAGAAATCTTTCAATTTTTGATTTACTGCAGTCTTCTGGTTTACGGGTAGGAGAACTGGTCGCATTGAACAAAAATGACTTAGATCTTGAAAGCCAAAGTGCTATCGTTCACGGAAAAGGCGATAAAGAAAGGCGCATATATTTTGATGTCAAAACCAAAGTTAGTTTGAAGAAATACCTTGATTCAAGACCCGACACAAATGAGGCTCTGTTTGTTTCAAAACGAAAATACACTACTAAACATGGTAAACAAAGAATATCCATATGTCAGGTAGAACGACTGATTAGAAAATGTGGAAAATTACACAATATAAATGCTTATCCGCATAAATTTAGAAGAACCATGGCCACTAAAGCCATCGATAAAGGAATGCCTATAGAACAGGTACAAGTTCTGCTTGGTCATACAAAAATAGACACCACATTAAAATATGCCCAGGTTCAACAGAAAAATGTAAGGTATTCCTATCTTAAGTATATTTGTTGATTATTCACACGAATTATAATTACCCGTTAAGGTGCACTTTTTCTATTTTTCGTAGTTCACGCTGCCGTCGGCGTTGAAGAAGTCTTCTACCGAAATTATTGGGTTTCCTTCGGTCCTTCGGCTGAATATAGTTTTATGAAGATTTATCAGGTCCTTTCGTTCCTGTACAAAAACCGGGTCGTGATCAAGGCAGAGTAATGATTTTTACATCACCAGTGCTTCCCAGGCTTCTGTAGCTGTGTCGATTTCGGCAGAAACTCTGTCAATTTCGGCCTGAACTGCCTTTGCTTTTTCACCATTGGAATAAACTTCAGGATTTGCCATCTGTGCTTCCAGGGCAGCTTTTTTTTCTTCCAGCTGGGCAATCAGTTCTTCAGCTTTTGCAATCTCTTTTTCTTTTTTACGTTTTTCAGCATCCAGCTTTTTCTGTTCTTCGTAAGAAAGTTTTGATCGGTCCACTTCGCCTGTAGATGAAACTTGGGATGAGTTGGCGGTACTTGACGGGGCCTGGGTGGCCTGAGGGGCAGTTTTTGATTCTGCTGAAGTTCCGTTTATTTCTGCTTCCACCTGACTCATGTAATACTGATAGTCGCCAGGGAAATATTTGTATTTTCCGTCTTTCAGTTCCAGAACCCGGTTGGCAAGTCCTTCAATAAATCCACGGTCATGGCTTACGAAAATTACTGTTCCACCAAAATCTTTAAGGGCCTGAAGAAGAACATCTTTTGAATGCATGTCCAGATGGTTGGTAGGTTCGTCCAGTACCAGAAGGTTTACAGGGCGCAAAAGCAGCTGCAAAAGGGCAACACGGCTTTTTTCACCACCGGAAAGCATATCAAGTGATTTGTAAACGTCGTCGCCACGGAAAAGGAAGGCTCCCAGCATGTCACGGAGTTTTGGAATCAGTTCCAGAGGAGCTTCATCTTCCAGATATTCAAGGATTGTCTGACTGCCCTTAATGGTTTCGGCGTTATCCTGAGAAAAGTAACCGATTTTTACGCCGGCACCCAGTTCGGAAGTACCTTTGTAATCAGCATCTTCCCCTGCAATAATCCTTAAAAGTGTTGATTTACCTTCACCGTTTCGTCCGGCTACAACAAGGCGCTGTCCGTTCTCCAGAATCATTTCCAGATTGTTCAAAACATTGCGCTTTCCGTCGTAGCTTTTGGTGATGCCGTTCATGCGAAGGACCAGGCGGCCTGAATGTGGGGCAGGTGGGAAAGTAAAGTGAATCTTTTTAAGGCTTTCAGGAATTTCAATTTTCTGAGCCAGGATCTTGTCCAGCATTTTCTGGCGTTCCTGTGCGGCGGCGGCTTTGGTGGCCTTGTATCCAAATCGGTTGATGAAATCTTCCAGTTTGTGGATTTCCTGCTGCTGCTGTTCATAGGCGGCAATAAGTGTTTTCAGCTCAACTTCACGAACTTGTTCGTAATGGGTGAAATTGCCCGGGTATCGTTTCAGGTCGCCGTTGAAAAGTTCGTAAACTTCATTGATGGTAACGTCCAGAAAGTAGCGGTCGTGGGAAACCAGAAGGAATCCCCCCGGAAAGTTCTGCAAAAACTGTTCCAGCCAGTTGCGTGCTTCAATATCAAGATAGTTGGTTGGTTCGTCCAGAAGCAGGATATCAGGACCGGTCATAAGAACTTTGGCAAGGGCAATTCGCATCTGCCATCCGCCTGAAAATTCTTCGGTAAAACGTTCAAAATCACTTCGCTTAAAACCAAGTCCCAGCAAAACACTTTCGGCCAATGCCTGACGACGATGCCATCCGCTTTCTTCCAGCTGTGTGATGTAGGTAGCCTGCCGTTCCAAAAGGGCATTTGTGTTGGCAGGATTGTTTGCAAGTTCGTCACCAATTTCATCAATTTTGCGCTGAAGTTCGTATCCAAATTCAAAGGCTTTGTCGGCTTCTTCCAAAAGGGTGCATCCGTGGTGGGTAAGGCCGCTCTGAGGAAGATAGGCAATGCGGGCATCTTTCTGGGCAACCCGGTCACCTGAATCAGGATTTACAAGACCAGCCATAACTTTAATGAGAGTAGATTTTCCAGCTCCGTTTGCTCCTGTGAGGGCTGCTTTTGTGCCTTTCTGCAGATTGACTGTTACGTCTTTTAAAATGTCGCGATCCCCAAAGGCCAGGGAAACTTTCGAAAATTGTACAAATGCCATGGGTAGAATTATGGCAGATTTTGGGGAAAAAATCGATATACGTGTAAAGTTCCTTGTTTTTCAATATAATGACCTTATGTCACAGAGCAAATTGATCAAAATAACCGACAAAATTTCTTACCTGCCTTCAAGCCGGAATCCTATTTCCTGCGAGGTAGTTTTTATAAAAGGTGATGGCTGTACCTGGATTTTTGACACTGGCCTTACAAAAGAAGCAGCCCATTACATCAACCAGGTGGAAGGACCTAAAAAAGTGGTGATTTCCCACTGGCATCCCGATCACACCCTGAATCTTGCAAAAATTAAATACGATGAACTATATGTTTCCCGCCATACAAAAAAATACACCTGGCGAGGCACTGTCCTTGAATCAGATACAGATTTCGGTGATGTAAAAGTGATTGTCCTGCCTTCAAGCCACGCCAAAGGTTGCCTGTGTCTGCTGGCCGGTGATTATGCCTTTATGGGCGATGGAACTTACTCCAAAGAGCGGAAGGGAAATCACACATACAATGTTCAGCTTTTGCAGGCCGAAATAGAAGTTTTGGAAAAAATCCCCTGCCGATACGTCTGCCTGGATCACGACCCGGTTTTTGTGCAGGAACGAAAGGACCTGATAAATCTTCACAAAACCATCTACAGTCGAAGAACCGAAGGAAATCCAATAATTTCGGTAGAAGACTTCTTCAACGCCGACGGCACCGTAAACTACGACAAAGATTAAGAAGGTCTGCCAATGACAGTCTATTATGCCAGGTTAGCATTCTCTAAGATTTTTACCAGAAGCCTTGTGTCTAGTGGTGAATCCTGTGTTTCCATGGTGAAAAGCAGGTTTTCTCCAGGCACAAAGCCTTCAAGAATACAGCGGTTGATTTTTTTAACTGCGCTTTGACTGTAATTTACGTCGTCCATTAGGCCAAAATGTTCAAGAATTATTTCCCGCCGATTTTTTATGTCCAGCAAAGTGAAATCAGGGTGAATTGTTCTTTCTTGAGTTTCTAGCCGAAGTGGACACTCATATCGATATGGAATTTTTAATTGCGTCAGTTTGTCGGCTATTATTTTTTCACTTTTTGACCGAACCCGCTCCCCATTTTCAGTATAAATAGCCGGGGTATTCTCGGAAAAGGGTTTTCTTTTGTAAGATTTGAGCTCCCAATTTTTCCGATACTCTTCATCTGATGAAATGTATGGATTTGCCAGCAGTCTTTTAGCAGGATTTGAAGAAAATACTTCGCTACAAGGGTCTTTCATATAAGCGAGCAGCTCTTTTTGAAAGGAATTTAAGGCTTTTGAGAATTTTTTTGCCCTGCGAAGAACCTTTTTGTCATAATCCCGACGTGCAATTTGCTTGGCAATATTTCTTTCTTTGTTTTTAAGGTATTTTCCGTTGGGATTATGTCTGTCTGAAACAAGGAAAAACTGCACTCTATGTCCATTTCTCTTGCCGTTGCGTGTAACAATCCGTAAATGTTCATTTTGCGGTGCATTTAACAATGATTTTTCGGCCATTCGGATATATTCAGACATCTCGGCCAATTTTTTCTGAATAAAAATGAGTAAACTCTGCATGATAATCTCTCTCTTAATAAAAATTAGTTACATTTTAAGTTTAAGTCAAGAAAAACACTAAACCGCTGAAGTTTTTTTGTGAAAACAGCATACTTTTTAGGAAATACTGGCAAAAGTATGCCCGATATTATGGATTATCATTATGAAAACTCATGTTTCTTGAAAATCGGGCATACTTTTTTGATAAAACTCCAGAAAAGTATGCCCGTTCGAGATATTTGTCTTAAAAAGTAATGTCATTTATCTTATATTGGGCATACTTTTTCGCAAAAACTCACAAAAAATATGCCCTTTACCACAGAAAGCTCAAAAAATCTTATTTTAAAGATGCTTTTCTGTATTCAGTAGGTGACTGGTTTCTGGCTTTTCGGAAAGCTTTTGAAAAATAAAGGCTGTTATCAAAACCAAGGGAGTTTGCAATGGCCGTAACGGAAAGAGTGGTACTTTCCAAAAGGTGGCAGGCCTGTTTAATGCGGAAATCAGTAAGATATTCCTTTGGTGATATGCCCATTACCTGCTCAAAACTTCGGAAAAGCTGACTTCGACTTACACCAACATAATCTGCAATATCTTCAATGCTCAATGGATCGCCATAGTTTTCGGAAATGTATTTGGCAGCGGCTTTAACGTAAAGTTGTGCTACCGAAGATACAGGTTCCTTTACAGAATCTTCTATGAAAAGGGAAAGTAGCTGGTACAAAAGGCCAGTCATACGGATGGTGTTCGAAAAACCATTGCCACGAGCCTCGTAAATATTGCGAATCTTTTCCAAAATTTCGGAATAATGTGGAATCTGGCGGATAAATGGCGCATCGCGGGTAAAATCAGTGGAACTCAGTATCATGGCGGCGTCGGTACCATCAAAACCAATCCAGGCATATTCCCAGGGATCTTTTTTATCGGCACAGTAGGAAAACTCGGTGTCCGGATAGCAGATAAAGCAGTCACCGGAAGAAAGACGGGCCTTGTTTCCCATGAATTCAACAGTGCCTGAACCTGAAACAACAAGATGGATTACGTAATGATCGCGGGTGGCAGGACCCCATTGGTGAAGTGGATCGCATTTTTGAAAGCCAACGTTGAAGGCCGAAAGTGAAACCAGTTCTTTTCTTTCACCACGGTAAGATGATCGGGCCGGCTCTGCAGATGTGGATGCGGAACTTGAAATAATAAAATCAAGTTGGATAAGTATTTTACCGTTGGGCAAAGACCTTTCATTTCGGCTGAACAGTTCGTAAGATCTTTCCAAAAGTCTGGAAACCAGTCCATCTTCCGAAATATTCAGGGCATTGTGGGCGTGAAAACTGCAGCAGATAAACTGGGGTCGTACTTTTGATGTAATGTTCAGGAAAAAATCATAGCCCATTTTTTCAAGAAGAAGATTGGTAACAAGAAGATCGGCCTGACGAAGTTTGGAAATTACCACCTGCTGTCTTTTTATGTCCACCATCTGAAGTGATTTGAATTTCCCTTCCGGAAATCCTACTGGTCTTCCAAAATCCTGGGTGCCGCTTCCCAATACCACTGCACTTGAGGCTGGATAGGTTTTTAGCTGACTTTCAAGAATTTCAAAAAGGATTTCATCAGTTGAAATAGTTGAGGAGGCCGGTTTTGTTGATTTTGCATTGGCAGTCATTTGCAGTTCCTGGTTAGATTATCAACTTTTTTCGAGTAAAATGCAACAAAATTACATATTGATTAAACAATAAACGATATACAAATGGAAAAACCGGGGTTAATATAAATCAAAACAAAAAGGAGATTTATATGTCTATTTTAGTAACAGGCGGTTCCGGATACATTGGAAGCCACACAGTCATTGAACTTCAGAATGCAGGTTATGATGTAGTTGTTCTTGATAATCTTTCAAATTCCAGTGAAATCTCTCTTCAGCGAGTAGAAAAAATCACCGGAAAAAAAGTGAAATTTTACAAGGCAGACATTCTTGACCGTGAAGCCCTGAACAAAATCTTTGATGCAGAAAAAATTGATTCAGTCATTCACTTTGCAGGTCTTAAGGCAGTTGGAGAATCAGTTTCAAAACCTTGGGAATACTACGAAAACAATATTTCAGGTACTCTCACTCTGGTTGATGTAATGCGAAAACACAACTGTAAGAACATTATTTTCTCTTCATCAGCAACAGTTTACGGTGATCCGGCTTTTATTCCAATTACAGAAGAATGTCCTAAAGGTCAGTGCACCAATCCTTACGGCTGGACTAAATCCATGCTGGAACAGATTTTAAGCGATATGCAGAAGGCCGATCCTGAATGGAACGTAATTCTTCTGCGCTACTTTAATCCAATCGGGGCCCACAAATCGGGAACAATGGGAGAAAATCCTAACGGAATTCCAAACAATCTTATGCCTTACGTAACACAGGTTGCCGTTGGAAAACTTAAGGAACTGGGTGTATTTGGAAACGATTACGATACTCCAGATGGAACTGGTGTTCGCGATTATATCCACGTAGTTGATCTTGCAAGCGGCCACGTTAAGGCGCTCAAAAAAATTGAAGAAAAAGCAGGACTTTGTATCTACAATCTGGGAACAGGCCACGGATATTCAGTTATGGATATCATCCACAATTTTGAAGAAGCAAACGGTGTAAAGATTCTATACTCAATTAAACCACGCCGCCCTGGTGATATTGCTACATGTTACGCAGATCCTTCAAAAGCCGAAAAGGAACTGGGATGGAAAGCTCAGCACGGTATTAAGGAAATGTGCGAAGACTCCTGGAGATGGCAGTCTAACAATCCAAATGGTTATGAAGAGTAAGATTATGAAAATGAAAAATAGGATTTTAATTGTACTGGCAGCGGTGCTTGCACTTACAACATTCTCCTGTTCCACATTGAAGGAACTGGGCTACTCCCCTGAAATTAAAATGGAGTCTGTTGCAATCAAAGGGCTGGATTTTGAAGGAATTACTTTTACTTGTGATTACTCCATTTCAAATCCCTATCCACTTTCTTTTTCAATTCAGAAGGTGGATGCTTCAATCAATTGTTCAGATTTGACTTATGCAGAACTTACAACCGACAACGGAATTAAAGTTGAGGCAAGAGGAAATCGAAAGAACACTTTTACTTTTAAAATTCCGTATGAAACAATTTTGAAGATTGCAAAAGAAACTGATGGAAAAGAGTCTCTTCCATTTGCAGTAAAAGGTGCAGCTTATCTTGATTTGAGTGCAGTTCCTCTGGCAAATCTTTCGTCTTTGGAATTACCTTTTAATGTTGATTTTGAAGTTCCAGTTTTCAAGCCACATTTTTCGGTTTCAAATGCAAGACTGGTTATGCCTTCAGTTTCGGAACTTACTTCTATGCTTAAGAACAGTGGAATGGCTGTAACAAAAGCTGCTTCTGTTGCGGCCCAGATTATTTCTGGAAAATCCGTTACTGAAGCACTGTTGAGTGGAGTTGATTTGAACTTTAAGTTTACTTTTGATCTGAACGTTTCTAATGAAGGCAACTCTTCATGGAAATGTAATCTGGATAATTGTGCCATTAAGTCTGGTTCAAGTGATCTGATTGACCTGGCACTTTCGGAAAAGGAACTTACAGCAAATTCAAACGTAGTTCCAGTAACTGCCACTCTTAATACACTTAAGATGGGAAAATTCATTGTTCAGATGATAAATAAAAGCGGTGAAGATCCGGAATTTTCTGTGGACAGTAAACTGAGTTTTACTGAGCTGAAATACATAAATGACATACCACTTTCATATTCAGCTAAAATCCCACTTTCAAAAATCTCTACAAAATAAAAAAAATGCGGTGGTTAAGCTCAACCACCGCATTTTGTCACCCTGAACAACCGATATGTCACCCTGAACAACCGATATGTCACCCTGAACAACCGATATGTCATCCTGAACTTGTTTCAGGATCTACCTGGATTATCAGATGCTGAATCAAGTTCAGCATGACAGAGAGATTTTTTATCTTGGTCCCAGGTAACTTTCCTTAATAAGCGGTTCTTTATCCTGGGTGTACATTACAATTTTTTCCAGAACAAAATTTGGTGTAACGGCAAATACTTCCAGAGTATTCAGGCCTTCCTTGCAGTCAAAGTAGGCTGATTTTACACGGATATTGTTTGTAACATCGGTTCCCCAAGGCTCCTGGTTATCACCAACGTGGAAATCTTTATCAACACAATCAATAAGCACTTTTTTGCCGTTTAAGGCTGCACCGAAGCGGAAGTAATTGTCCTGAGTTGCAGGATTGCTTGGGTTCATGTAGAAATCCACCTTAAGAATACCGTTGCCTGCACTGGCCAAAGCAAAGTTGTATTTAAGGCAAGGTGCGTTTTTCAAATCTTCACGGAAATAAGATGTAACATTTTCTACCTTTACACCTGAGTTCAGTTTTCCATAGTCAGGAAGCACTTCAAAACAGGTTACGTTTCCTTCAGTGTCTGTGCCAGCTACATTTTCGTTGAAGCGTTCTGCATCAATAGAAATGAATGGTCCTTTCTGAAGGATTGTGTCTTCCGGGAAATCAGCGGCATTAAGAGTATCTGCGTTGATAATAAGCGGAATGCGTACACCACCGGCACTTCTATCATCATTTTCGATGAAAACGGTAGTGGATTTTTCTGCTGCACCGGCAAGTTTTTCACGATTTACGGCAATCAGGATTTTTTCAATACCATTTTTACCGCCCACTTCACCTTCCATTTTGGTAACGGAAATCCAGTCGGCGTCTACCTTGAAGCGGAAAGGTACTGTGTCCGGGCGGCCACTGGCAAGATTTACTGCAAAAGAAGTGCAGTCAGGATCACAGAAAGCTGAACTTACCAGAGGACGGCGGTTCCAGTCAAGGCCAGAACTTGTCATATCATCACCATCAAGCCATGCAATAAGACGAGGTTTATCTGGAGCGCGGAAAGTGTGGTAAACAGGATACTGATTTTCTTCTTCGTTCCAGTGCTTGAATCCTACATGCTGACTCCAGCCCTGACCGTAGTATTTTCCGCCGTCAACTTTATCAAGCTCGGCAACAAGAGCCCGGTCAAAATCAATGCATTTTTCAATTTCAGGAATAAAGTCGTGGGCAGCCCAGATGCCTTTTTCGGCGTACCAGTGATTTTTTCCGGCAAGAAGCTGCATTTTAAGCACGTTCATTGTTCCCATGGCAGGATAGTAAACCTGGGCAAAGAAACCGCTCATCTCATCTTTTCTGAGTGGATTAAGAGCCAGGTGTTTCTTTAGTTTTTCTGCACGGTCCATAATATTCTGAGCCCAGGCAAGTGTTTCATCACTTTCACCATAATTTACTGCGTGGTAAGTTTCTGAAGTAAGAGCTTCTGTTCGGCGGCGGTGAGAAAGTTTTGTATAACCGTTGATGATAAAGTAAATATCATCTTGCTGTTCGGCGGTGAATCCAGGGAACTGCTGTGCAATCCAGGCCCGTGTATATTTTTCTACAGTGTATTCTGAATCGGAATATTTTTCGTAATCGTAGGCCAGATTCAAAAAATAGCTGAGTGGGAATTCGTTTGTAAGAATATCACCTACGTTTACAATCCACAGATCCTGGATTCCAAAATCGTAAGCGGCACACATCTGTTCCTTAACTTTTGCCAGGTGAGTTGTATTAATCCATTCGTAGCTGAAAGGGGAACCATGGTAGTCAAAGTGATAGTACATACCGTAGCCACCTTTGTGACTGCGCATTTTTTTTGTAGGTACAGTGCGAAGATTTCCGTGATTGTCGTCACAAAGCATAAGTGTAACGCCATCCAGTTCAGGATCGTCCATAAGACCTTTTGTATGTTCGTCGCCGTAGAAATATGGTTCAACTTCCTTGTATAGTGCCAGCATGCGTGGAACTTCTTCAAGATTGCTGTTCACATTTTCACGGATAAGGCGGTTCTGGGTTTTAAGAACGTTACGCAAAAGATCAATATTGTCTTTAAGAGTGGCATTCTGCATGATGGCAGTGTCGGCTTCTCCACGCATACCAACAGTAATTACATTGTCGAATTTTCCGTTGCGTTTAAGGCCGTCTTCCCAGAATTTAGTGATTCCCTGTTCATTTTTAATGAAGTTCCAGGCGTCCCCGTAGATTGATCCAGGTCCCCGAAGATAGCGATATTCTTCTCCGGCACGGCAGCAAGGTTCGTGATGAGAAGCCCCCATTACAACGCCCATTTCGTCGGCAAGTTCGGCGTTTGCAAGGCCAGGTCCGTCATCGGAAAAGCGGCTTGCCCACATGGCCGGCCACAGATAGTTTCCCTTAAGGCGCAGGAGCAGTTCAAAAACATGTTCGTAACAGTCTGCATTTACGCCCTTGAAGTTTTTAAGCGACCAGTTTCCAAAAGCAGGCCATTCGTCGTTGATGAAAAAACCTCGGAAGCGAACGCTTGGTTCTTTTGAAGCAAAACTGTCTGTATCAACAATTTCTGCATCTTTGTTAGTAACAGGAAGAATATTGCACCAGTCTACCAGTGGAGAAACACCAAGGAGTTCAGAAAGATGAAAAAGTCCGTAGATTGTACCACGTTTGTCTGATCCGGCAATTACCAGAGAATTTCCAATCACCTTGAAAAGATAAACTTCCCGTTTCCCTTCAACTTCGCTCAGGTCAATGGTACCTTCTTTAGAAAGATTGTCCAGGAAAGCCGATTTACCTATGGTTCCAAAAACTACGGCGCCCTCACCAAGGTCTGAAAGGGATGCACCTGCCGGAAGGTCTTTTTTAGCAGGGCATTTTCCGGTAACAAGCTCAATATCATGCATAACTTTTTCGGCAATCTTTTTTACGCCGGAAAAAGCAGAATCTTCAAAATAAAAAATGGATGAAATAATCTTCATATAATCCTCTTAACTTGTATTCTAGTATGCTATTGCAATTTTGTGTAGTAGCAGGAAGGCGTTTTTATAAATTAAAAAAGATGTGCTGTTTTTCAATTATGCTGGATAATTCTTCAGGCACTTTTGCAAGATTGGAATACTTTTCCCATTGAGAAATAGCATCTTGTACTTCGGAAATAATGGCTTTTGCTTTTCCTTCCCTAATATCAAGACTTTTTCCAAAAGCCAGAAGATCTTCCAGTGTATGATTTTCCAATTTGCCGTTCAGACTAAGGTGGTGAGTATTTGTATATCGTCCTCCTGGTTTATAGGAGTAGGTAAGGTCATAAGCCGGTGATAAAGACCATTGCCCCTGTTTATTCATTAGGAAAGAGGTATTCTTCACGTGATCATCGTGATTTCTTCCACAGATATTGAAAACTCCCCGTCTGAAAAATTGATCAAGAGTTTTCTGGCCCAGTTCCATACGCCGGATTATATAACCCGCCTGTTCATAGGAATTTGTTCCCGCATTATTTTTTAAGTCAAAATGTGCAATGGCTCCTAAGGTTTGCATGTGCAGTTTTTCACCTTGGTCGGTACGGTCAAATCGTTTTGTCATAAAGTGATAAAAGCCATTTTCTTCTTTTAGTGTAGACTGCATCATGGGAATACCACAGTCCTGAGCCATAAGATAGTAAGCATATTCTATGCGGGTAAGGCATCTTGGATCAGGTTCCAGATCCCCTTCATCTTTATTATTCTGAATACCGTCAAACTTAATGAGCCAGTGTTCATATCCGGGAAGGGGTTTAATCTGCCCAGACCTTATATCATTTGTTTCACGGTTCCACGCAATTACCGCTTTTGCCCGGGCTCCACCAGCTGAAGTTCCCACAGCAAGAATCTGACTCATGGAAACTTCATCGCTGTTCAACTTAAAATTTTCACGTTCCGCCAGAATATCCGAAGCACACTTTACAAGTTTTTCAAGATCAATGGAATCTTCATATTCTTTTACTAAACTGCTGACAGGTTCGTATTCAAGGGCACCCATGCCTCGTTGCCCGGTGTACAAAAGTCTTTCAACTGCACCGAAATCATCATCGTTTATACCCCGTTCTTCAAGGTATTTTCTTATAATCTTATTACCGAATTTATCGGGCATGGAGTCTGCCAGAAGTCCTGGAAGTCCCCGGAAAGTGCCGCTGTCTGCCAGTTCTGAAAAATCGTATACTGTGCGATTAATGGGCATGGTTATGGGGGAAAGCTGTATTCCCCTGGGAGATGCAAATTCTATGAAGTCGTCCGAGTAGTTAAATCTGATGCGGCCACTTTGTTCATCCTGGGTAACAGCACCTATAGTTTTATTCCAAAGTTTTACTTCTGCATGAATCATTTGTCAGTCTCCCAATTGATTATGCCTTTTACGGTAGTGGATTTATTTGATTTTGAAGAAGCCCTAAGTCTTACCGGCTTGTTGAAAACTATATCAGTTGGGCGCAGTTCTTGTTCTGGAATAAGAAAATCAATTTTACCAAGAAGATTCAGTGCCCGTAATACTGCAAGGAAATTATCTATAGATTTGTTTTCACCGCTTTCAATTCTTTCAACTGTTCGTTTGGGAATCCCGCAGTTTTCGGCAAGCTGGGCCTGAGTAAGATTCATGGAAATACGGTAATCCTTAATTCGTTTTCCCATTTCCTGACAAATAATTTCATTTGAGCTGAATCTAAAATCCATATAATCCTCTTACAAGAAAATTATATACCGTTTAACTCACGGATACAAGTGAATTAAACGGTAATAATGGTGTTAATTCGCCAGAAATGGTGATATAAAATTAAGATTAAAGATTTACCTGAATTGCTCCGTCCTTTACTATCAAAGTAATAACGCTGCCTTCCGTAATATTTCCCCCAAGAAGAGTTCTGGCCAGAGTATTTTCCACGTAATTCTGAACGGCTCGTTTTACTGGGCGGGCTCCCATGGCAGGTTCGTAGCCTTTTTCGCAAAGGAAATCCAGCACCTGATCATCGTAGGAAATGCTTAAGCGGCGGTCTTCCAGGCGGTGACAAACACGGTCCAGCTGCTGGCGTACAATGCTTCGAATATGGTCTTTTCCAAGTCGATTGAACATGACAATTTCGTCGATTCGGTTCAGGAATTCTGGACGGAAGTGACCAAACAAAAGCTGATCTATCTGCGGACGAATTGCTTTAATCTGCTCGGCAGTTTCAGCTTCCAGAATCAGGTCACTTCCAAGGTTGCTTGTCATAATGATGATGGTGTTCTTAAAATCAACAACACGTCCCTGTCCGTCGGTAAGTCGGCCGTCATCAAGAACCTGCAAAAGCACATTGAAAACATCAGGATGGGCCTTTTCTACTTCATCAAAAAGAATGACTGAATATGGACGGCGACGCACTGCTTCTGTAAGCTGACCGCCTTCATCGTAACCAACGTATCCTGGAGGTGCTCCAATCAAACGGGTCACACTGAATTTTTCCATATATTCACTCATGTCAATTCGGGTAAGGGCCTTTTCGTCGTTGAACAGGAAGTCGGCCAATGTTTTTGCAAGCTCAGTTTTTCCAACTCCTGTAGGACCAATAAACATAAAGCTTCCCAAAGGTCTGTTTGGATCAGAAAGTCCTGAACGGTTTCGGCGGATAGCATCGCTTACAACCTGTACGGCTTCCTCCTGACCTACAACCCGCTTGTGAAGAACGTTTTCCAGTTCCAAGTACTTCTGTTTTTCTCCACTCATCATTTTTGTAACAGGAATGCCCGTCCATGAAGAAACTACTTTTGCAATGTCTTCTTCGGTAACTGACTGGCGCAAAAGGCTGTTGGAAACTCCACCGGCATTTTCGGAAGGCTTTTTCTCATTGGCCAGGGCTTCTTTCAGCTCTTTTTCCAGTCCCGGAATGATCGAATATTTGTATTCGGCGGCCTTTTCAAGATTTCCTTCCCGGGTAAACTTTTCTTCTTCAAAACGGGCCTTTTCCAGTTCGCTTTTAAGGTCCCGGCTTTTGTTGATGGTATTCTTTTCGTTCTGCCACTGAAGTTTCATGGCGTCCCGCTGGTTTGAAATCTCCGAAAGTTCTTTTTCCAGTTTTTCAAGTCGTTCTTTTGATGCAGCATCGTCTTCCTTAGAAAGAGACTGTTTTTCTATCTGAAGCTGAAGAATTTTTCGTTCCAGACGGTCCAGTTCTACAGGCTGACTTTCAATTTCCATTTTCAGTCGGCTGGCTGCTTCATCCACAAGGTCAATGGCCTTGTCGGGCATAAAACGGTTGGTGATGTAACGGTTGGAAAGGGTAGCTGCCGAAACCAGAGCTTCATCCTCAATGCGAACCCCGTGATGGATTTCGTATTTGTCCCGCAGGCCTCGGAGAATGGCGATTGTGTCCTCAACAGTAGGCTCTGCACAGTAAACCTGCTGGAACCGGCGTTCAAGTGCAGCATCTTTTTCTATGTACTTACGGTATTCGTCCAGGGTTGTGGCACCAATTGCACGGAGTTCTCCGCGAGCAAGGGCTGGCTTCAGAAGATTCGAGGCGTCCATACTGCCTTCTGTGGCACCAGCACCTACCAGTGTATGAAGTTCATCTATAAAAAGGATAATCTGCCCTTCCGATTTTGTTACTTCCTGAATTAGCGCCTTAAGTCGTTCTTCAAATTCACCTCGGAATTTGGCACCAGCCACAAGACTTCCTAAATCCAGAGAAAGGAGCCTTTTGTCCTTTAGGCTTTCCGGAACATCACCGCTGGCAATACGGCGTGCCAATCCTTCAACAATGGCAGTTTTACCAACGCCCGGTTCCCCAATAATAACCGGATTGTTTTTTGTACGACGGCACAAAACCTGCATTACCCTACGGATTTCTTCGTCTCGGCCAATTACCGGATCAATTTTATCCTGACGGGCTGCAGCTGTAAGATCTCGGGTATATTTTTCCAATGTTCGGCTTTTGCTTTCAGGATCGTTGGAATCTACACTCTGATTTCCACGAACAGCCTTCAATGCCTTCAAAACTGCATCGTGAGTAATGCCATTCTTTTTCAGAAGATCTCCTGTGCTTCCGGAACTTTCTGTCATGGCAAGAAGAATGTGTTCAGTGGAAAGATACTGATCCTTCAAAGCAGCCATTTCCTTTTCCGCTTTTGAAAGAATTTTCTGCAGATCCTGGCTCATATAAACATTTGCGCTGCCAGAAACCTTAGGCAACGAGTCCAGAAGTGAACGTACATCCTGTGCAAGTTTTGCAGGATTTACACCTACATTTTCTACAATTGGAGAAACAAGACCATCTTCCTGATTCAAAAGTGCCAGAAGAACATGTGCTGCCCCAATTTCCGGACAGTCGTTCTGCATGGCCAAAGAAGATGCTTCTTGAAGAGCTTCCTGTGATTTAATAGTAAATTTGCTGTAATCCATACCCCAAACATACTAAGGAAACGGCCTGCAGGCAAGAAAAAAGCACCCTTTTAAATAATCCAATCTTCGTACATCAACCCTGGGATATTTTGAAAATCCTTTGTGTTATGGGTTATTAAAATCAGATTGTTTGCCAGTGCAGTTGCTGCTATCAACATATCATAGTCTGGAATAGTAATTCCTTTTTCTTTAAGTTGAGCCTGTATTTCTGCCTGTAAAAATGAACAATGCTCATCGTATGGAATGATTGGAAGAAATGGGTGAATCTTATTAAGAAGATAGCTGCGAATTCTTTCTTTTGTTTTTCCTTCAGGCATTGTATTCATACCATAAAGTGATTCAAGCCAGGTAATAGAACTTATGCAGCAGAAATCACCATTTTCTTTGAGTTTTGACAGCAGATTAAAATTTGGTGACCTTCTAACGGGTTCCGAAATAATGTTTGTATCAAGCAGATAAATATTTTTTGCCATCAGTTCTCATCCTCGTTGTAGATAAATGGGTTCTGTCTAGGAACGAATGGCCGGTTTTTAAATGCCCCAAATGCATTTTCAACATTCAAAGTGTTTTCTTCTGTAGAAGGATTTTCTTCCAACCATTTTTCCAAACTGGCATAAAATGCGGAAGATTTTTGATGAACAAAATTATCGTATTCTTCTACATTGATTAAAACCGCTGCATCTTTCCCATGTTTCGAGATTCGCACTGGCTCTTCATTCTGTGCAATAAGAACATATTCACTGAGTTTATTTTTTACATCATACAAAGGCACTGTCATAAGTATAGTATAATGTAAAATATAGCTATCTGTCAAATTTAAAATGGCTAGATATACTATTACTTCTTTTATAACCCTGAATTATGATTACGCATCAGTATATATTCCTGGGTTTTCTCAGTAAAAATTTCTGATTTTAATTTTTTATATGGAGTAATCTGATTGATAAAATCAATTTCAGCCTGATTTAGTCTAGTACTAATAGATAGATTGCTTTCATCAAACCAAATTGTGTCTGTATCAAATAGTTTATGATGATTTTCACAAAGCCAAAGACCATTATCTCCGTCAATTGCCATCTTCTGTTTTTCTTCGAGATTTAGTTTAGTGTTTTTTCGAATCGATGAAATAGAATAGATGTGTGCTCCCTGTATTATGCATTCTACTGAACAATCACATAATACACATTTTTTATTACCATATTTAACAAACAGGTTATATATAAATCTAGGACTCCTGAGTTTGTCCTGATTTTCAGCTCCAGGCACATCATTGTCAAAAGTATAAGAATCATCTATTATTTCAATTAAATTGGAATTTACTGTTTTTATTGTAGAAATATCATTTGATGTTAATGTTTCTGAATCATTATCAAGTATTTGAAATAGTTTTATAGGTTTTTCAGAAACAAAACTCATTGCTATACATAAAAGCACTGTTTCTTTAGAATTAGCTCCAAATGTTTTCCCATATATATGATATTCATCTCCTTCGTCAGTGACATAAGTTGAATTATTAGCTGAATTTTGTAATCTAGCAACATTTCGGGCTTTTATAATTTCTTTTACCGAAAAAAACTGTTGTGGGATATAGTTTCCTAAAGCGACATCTGCGTTCAATAATTTGATTGATGCAGTCTGCATTAATTTAAACATAAACTTATAATAATCTGTTTTTATATTACCCTCTAATGGAAGGAAGTAGAAGTAAAATGATGCTTCAGAAACTTTATTGTCTCGGATATAGCTTACATATCGTCCGAAACTTGTTGGTATACTTTGAAAAAAATAATTTCGTCCTTGTATTTTTCCAAATGGAGATAAAGTTACAAACGCTATTTTGCTGTTATAAGAACAAATTATAGTTCGACCAACATTTCTTTGTTCAATCCACTCAAGCGTATAACGTTCAGTATTAAATATTCTTTTCGCTATATCACGAAGAATATTATCTGTTATAAAGGAATCAAAACTAGGTGATGAATCCTGTGCGGCCCGTCTTTCGATACTAAAATGAACTATATCATCCATATATAATTAAAACCTCCTCTCTTCCTTTTGTGTCATATTTCATCATTTTTACATTATGACTCTCAACCCATGACTTTAATAATCTATTGGTATTCCCTCTATGATAAATAACATTCGAAATTAATACTTTGGCATTCTTGTTCACAATGTTATCAACAAAGTTAAGCAACCTATTTTCATCACTACTTGTCCACCCTTTAAAACCTCGTTTTCCGTCATTATAACTCCCAAGTGTGATTAAATAAGGAGGATCTATATAAACAACATCATTTTCTTTTATAGAACTGAATAAATCCTCAAAATCAAATTCTGAAAAAGAGCAGTTTACTTTTTTTAATCTATGTGAAAAACTAATAATTTTTTCTTTTATCGAATCATTATATCCACTTTCACCAACTGTATTATTAAACTCTTTTTTAGAATTAAATCGTAATTGTTGCTGAAAACCATACATTACCAATACGTAAAGAGATAGATATTTTTCATTTGTATATTGCAATTTTGTATTCCAGAGATTACGGAATTTAACAAAAGCTTCTTTGTTTTTTTTCTCTAATTGATTTCTTTTGATAGTTTTCTCAATATAAGTAAGTATTGTATAGGTATCACTAATTTTAAATAATTCAACTAAGTTTCTGACAATATAATTACAATCATTATAAACAATATGGTCAGCTGAGCGAATGTTAACACCCACATTGAATCCTCCACCCATAATGTCATAAAAAGTTTCACATTTTGGAACGTATTTTAAAATATCATTTAGTAACGTACCTTTTCCACCCATGTAATTTAATGGACAAATATAACGGATATCTTTTTCGTCTTTCTTTTCTATATAAAACAAATATTCAAAGTGGTCTTCTTTGTTTTTCGTTTTAATGTTTCGATATTTTTTGTAGTTAATTTCTTTTACTAAAAATGTATCTTCTTTCCCATATCTCTTGAGTACATTTGTGATAAAATCTTTAGTCATTATTCCGTCATTGCTATAACTAAAAAGAATATATTTAGCCCTTGTTTCGGCAATAATTTGTACAAAACTAATTTCAGCTCTATTTGGTTGTGACCAATTGGTAGAAATATTTGAATTATCCCGAGCCCCCGTTACACCTTTTATTTTTGGATTATCATCTTTAGATAAAGTCTCCAGAATGTGATACTGAACTGGGTATTTATTCTTGGTATACGGTGGATCAAGATAAAGGATATCACAATCAATTTGAGGATTTATTTCTTCAATATCCGCGTAAAACCCTCTGACTTCATGTTTTTTTTGATTATGATATACAGGAGGGCTTATAAAAGTGATTTTCTTCTGAGCTCTAGGATCCCACTTTTTTAAAAAAGCACCATAGACCCCTGCAACATTCGCAACTTTGGACACAGATTCTAAAAGACAGCAAAGCAAATAATTGTATTCATGGCCTGAAACTTTTGCCGAATTCTTCCAATCTTCAATTGTTTTGCGAAAATAATCTATTCTTCCTGCATTGAAATCGGTAAAATACATACGTCCTGATATTTGTGGTGAATAATTCCTTGAAAAGAAACCATCTTCTAAAAATTCATTGGAATTAAAATAAGTAAATGGGTCAAATCCTAAATCATGGAAGGTACAAGTGTGAGCCATCAAACGACCATAGGAGTATACGTATGAGGAATACATGTTGTCACAAAAAACAATATTATAATATTGGCTAAAAAAGGAAGAGACCGTTGCTGTTCCTGAAAAACCATCGAAAAAAGTTAAATCATTGTTCAGGAGATTTTTTTCTTCAAGAATTATTTTTATCTCTTCCAAAATTGATTCTTTGTTACCAATGTATCTCATATTCTAAAATTATACTTCATATTGCTATCATAACAATAGTATTTTTAAAATGATATTTTTATATATCAATTTTTTTCAAGTATTTACATTACAATGTTTCTCTTGCGCCACATACTTTTGACTTATTTCACAGTTTTCAACGGCAAAATTTTCTCTCTATATATCTTTCTATAAAAAATCAAACTCAGGCACACCGACACTATCTCGGCAATTGGGAAGCAGAACCAGATGTTGTTGATGTTGCCTGTAAGTGAGAGGAAATAGGCTGCAGGAGTAAGAACCAGAACCTGGCGGAAAACAGAAACCAGCATACTGAGCATGGCGGAACTTAAGGCCTGGAAAACTGATCCCAGAACAATGGCGATGGCAGCTCCACAGAAACTTGAAGCAATAATGCGCATGGCTGGAATTCCAATGGCAAGCATATCATCACTGGCTTCAAAGAGGCTCAAAAGTGGTCCTGGAATAATCATGAAGATAAGCATTCCCACAACCATAATTCCAAAGGCAATTGTGAGCCCAAGTTTAATGGAAGATGTAAGGCGTTTGTAATTCTGTGCACCGTAGTTGTAAGCAATGATAGGAACAATTCCGCTGTTCAATCCGAATACCGGCATAAAGATAAAACTGTTCAATTTGAAGTAAAGTCCGTAAACGGCAATGGCAGTTGATGAGAAGGCTCCCAGAATCATGTTGATGAGAGTTGTTGTTACGCTGGCAATGGAACTGAGTACAATTGATGGAATACCAACTTTGTAGATTGCCCCAATAACCTTGAGGTCAGGGCGGAAAGACTTCCAGTTGAACTGAATTTCCTTGTTGTATTTGATGTTCAGACACAGGGCAACAATGGCGGCAAGAATCTGACCAATTACAGTGGCCCAGGCGGCACCGGCAATACCCATGGCAGGGAAAGGTCCAATTCCCATAATCATTAGTGGGTCTAAAATAATGTTTGTAAGGGCACCTGCCAGCTGGCTCCACATACTTAAAGTGGCTTTACCGGTTGACTGAAGGAGCTTTTCAAACATGATTGAACTGAAGCATCCAAAGCCCATAAACAGAACAATGTTCATGTAGGTGAGTCCGTAATCACGGATTTCCTGAATATCAATCTGGCTGTAAAAGTATGATTTAAGGAAGAAAATGCCAAGAACAGCAAATACAGCGTAAGTGGCAATAGCAAGGAAAATACCGTTCATGCCGGCTTTGTTTACTTCCTCCTGGTTTTTCTGACCAAGTCGCATGGAAAGAAGTGCGTTTACACCGACAGAGGTACCAACTGCAAAGGAAATCATAAGGTTCTGAACAGGGAAAGCAAGGGATACAGCGGTAATGGCATTTTCAGAAATTTTAGCAACAAAGTAACTGTCTACAATGTTGTACATGGCCTGAATGAACATGGAAAACATCATTGGAAGTGACATGTTCAAAATCAGTTTGAAAACAGGCATTGTGCCCATTTTGTTTTCGGCAGGTGCGTTATTCATTTTTAAATCCTTCAAAATAACAAACCTGTCATCCCGATGAATTCAGAATGGCAGGTTCATAAGATGACACTTAATTAAAGTGTTATAAATTACAGAAGTGCTTCGAGATCAATTTCACCGGCGGCACAAGGAACTGTAATATTCCAGTTTTCAAGTACCTGTGGATGAACTTCACCGAATACGCCGGCTTCTTTTCCATCAACAATGAGGGCTGCCTGACGTCCTGGGATAAAGCGTGGATCATTGCTTTCTACTACTTTGTATTCGTGATCAAGGTAGTAAACAAGTGATGAAACTTCGCTTGCCAGTGAGTTGAAGTTGGCGTTTGTTGCGGCTGTAAGGAAACCAATGTGCTGGCGTGTAATTGTTCCTGTGTTTTCATCTTCTTTAAGGTAAGCAACTTTACCAATTTCAAATACTTTGTGTGGGAAAATTGCATTTCCTGATCCGCTTTCTGCACGGAGAAGTGATGAGATGATTTCAGGACGGATGAACTGGTAGTTTTCACTCATTGGGTTGGCAATTTCAATTACTTTAGAACCATCAATCAGCATGTTGTCGATGTAATCTTTTTTGCTTCCAACATAGTTGAAAATCATTTCCTGGTAACCAAGACCAACCATCAAAGATTTTGCTTTGCGGCTGAATTCTGTAAGTGGAAGAAGTCGTCCAACTGTAAATGAGTTTGGTTTCTGTGCCTTGAAAGTTGAAAGGTTCATACCAATCATTACATCTTCGATAATGTCTACTTCGTGGAGGAAGTCGTTGCGGTATGGTGCTGGCCACAAAGTGATTTTGTTTCCTTCAGTTTCAACTTTGCTTCCCATGCGTGTAAGTGCATCAACTACAGTAGCCAGATCCAGGTCTGAACCCAAGAGTTTGTTTACGGCTTCAAGTGTTGTTGATGTAGACTGCTGGAAGTAGTAAGGAACAACAATGTCTTTACCAAGTCCTGTGTCGTAAGGATGTTTACACATCATAGGTTTGATTTCATAACCTGCATCAGCAAAGTCACAGGCTACGATATTTGCAGAAAGAATAAGGTTTTCGATGTTGTCACCGGTAAGTTCTACCATAAGGTCTTTGTCTCCAACCTGAACAGCTCCAAGTGTTGCCGAGTTGATGATTGGTGCCATTGAAAGAACTTCACCTTTTGCATCAGAAAGGAGTGGGAATTTTTTCATGTCCTGGAGGATCCAGCCAAAGTCTTTTCCTTTTGGATGATCAGTGAGGATCTGTCGGCAGGTCATTGGTTCTGTGCACTGAAGTGGAACAAAACTTGTTTTATCTGGATCAACAGCGTGGTATTCAACAGGGAATTTAACCTGATCAATACGGTAAATACCCATGGAAATTGATTTTCGTTTGCGTCCGAAGTTCCAGGCCAGTTTTTCCTGTGTCTGGATAATATCTTTAAGCATGCAGTCGTCAATTGGTTTTCCGGCAATCATGAAGGCTACCATGTAAGGACGAACATCTTTAAGTTCAGGATCAACATTTACAATGCGGTCTGCACAGTCAAGGATTTTTCCTTTACGGCTCATGAAAGATTCAAAGTCGGCAGTTTTTCCACCGGCGTGAATCCGGAGCTGGCGTGCAACACCGTTTGTAGACCAAAGGTCAGGGCGGTTTGTATCGTTTAATTCAATCTTGATTGAGCGTTCTTCTTCTGGGAGGCTCATATCAGGTTTTTCATCAAGTTCAGCTTTAGCACAAGGAAGTAAATCTTCGAGAGTGTTATAATCACAGCGTTTTCCCATCATCTGGAAGAACAGATTTTCGTTTACTTCAATTTTTGGCATATTGGTCCTCGTTTTTAATCTATAAAAATAGTTCATTTATTATAGAAGAATAGGTGTTTTTTTTCAATTACTTGCCATTTTTGGGCCAAAATAGTATATTTTAGATGACATTTCTATCCGTGATTTATCCAAATTGCAGACGGAAGAGGATTTTATAAAAGTCCTGAAACTTGCTAAAAAGGAGTCGCATATGAAGACTATCTTACCAAAAAATCATTACTTGTTTACTTCAGAATCAGTAGGTGAAGGTCACCCTGACAAACTTTGTGACCAGATTTCTGATGCCATTCTTGACCGTTGTCTTGAACTTGATCCTGCTGCTCACGTAGCCTGCGAAACTTTCTCAACAACAAACTTTATTCTGGTTGGTGGAGAAATTGGTTTTCAGACAGGTTCAAAAGAAGAACAGGAAGCCAATGTAAAGAAAATCATGGCCGAAGCAGAAACAATTGCCCGAAATGTGGCTATCCGCATCGGTTATACTTCTGATGACGTTGGTCTTGACGGTTACAAATGTGAGTTTATGAACCGCCTTCACGCTCAAAGCAGCGATATCAACCAGGGTGTTGTTGGTGAAGGTGTAGAAAACAAAGGTGAACAGGGAGCCGGAGACCAGGGTATGATGTTCGGATTCGCCTGTAACGAAACACCTGAACTTATGCCAGCCACAGTTTATTATTCACACCAGCTGCTTTTGAAAGCCCACGAACTTCGCCACGAAGGAAAAATTTCATGGCTTCGCCCGGATGCAAAATCTCAGGTAACAATTCAGTATGATGGACACAAACCGGTTCGCATTGATGCCGTTGTTATTTCTCATCAGCATGATCCAGAAGTATCCTACGAAACAATCCGTGAAACAATTTTGAACGAAATCATTAAACCTGTTCTTGAACCAACAGGCCTTCTTGATGAAAACACAGAATATCACATCAACCCAACTGGCCGCTTCGTAACAGGTGGTCCTGACGGAGATTCTGGTCTTACTGGACGCAAAATCATCGTTGATACTTACGGTGGAATGGGCCGTCACGGTGGTGGTGCTTTCTCTGGAAAAGATCCAAGTAAAGTTGACCGCTCTGCAGCTTACATGGCACGTTATATTGCCAAGAACATTGTTGCAGCAGGACTTGCAGACCGGGCAGAAGTTGAACTTGCTTATGCCATTGGTGTTGCAAAACCTGTTTCCATCATGGTAGAAACTTTCGGCACAGAAAAAGTGGCAAAAGAACTGATTTCCGCTGCCGTTGACAAAGTGTTCGATTGCCGACCTGCCGGAATTGTAAGCACTCTCCAGTTGAAACGCCCAATTTACGGAAAAACAGCCAGCTATGGTCACTTCGGCCGCCCTGAATTCCCATGGGAAAAAACCGACAAAGCCGATTCCCTGAAATCCCTTTGTAAATAGAGATAACAGACTGCCTGTTTAGAAAAATAATTGTCGACCGAAGTGGCATGCCGATAAACTATATGTCATTTCGACCGAAGTGGCATGCCGATAAACTATATGTCATTTCGACCGAAGTGGAGAAATCTTTTATAAAAGAGATCTCTCGACTACGCTCGAGATGACATTGATCTCTCGTTTTATTATGAAAAAATTGAATCCTTCTGAAATTCAGGAAATATTCACTCGGCTTCGTGCTGCAAACCCGGACCCAAAACCTGAACTGGAATTCTCCAATGCCTTTACACTGCTTGTTGCTGTAGTTCTAAGTGCTCAGGCCACCGATAAAAGCGTCAATCTTGCAACAAAAGATCTTTTTTCTGTGGCCGACACTCCAGAAAAAATGGCCGCCCTTGGAGAAGAAGGTCTTATCCCTTACATTCGTTCCATCGGCCTTTACAAAAACAAGGCAAAGCACGTAATAGGCCTTAGTCAGAAACTGATTTCCGATTTTAATTCACAGGTTCCACAATCCAAAGAAGATTTGATGAGTCTTCCTGGCGTAGGACAAAAAACCGCCAATGTTGTGCAGAACGTTTATTTCAAAATGCCAACAATGCCTGTGGATACCCACATTTTCCGGGTAAGTCACAAACTGGGCCTTTCTGACGGTTCTACACCAAATAAGGTGGAAGAAGATTTATTGAAAAAAGTTCCGGAAGAATTTGCCTACCACGCCCATCACTGGCTTCTGCTTCACGGCCGATACACCTGTACCGCCAGAAATCCCAAATGCGAAAATTGTCCCCTTGCAGATATCTGTAAGAAAAATATGTAAATTCAGAGAAGGGGAAAAGTTTTTATTTTCAGGTCACACGGATTGGCTCCGTCCTACGGACTTCGCGGGATTTTTTGAAAAACACCCTTAAACAAACGTGAGCTCCGTAGGAGCGAACAAATCCGTGTGAAAAAACAAAAAAAAAGGTCCAGCTGGCATTTTAAAATACAAGTTTTACGCACCCAAATGTCGTGTCTTTGTAAGTTAAAAAATCGTCGATAATTTTTCTGGCTTTTTCCGACACGTCACCAAGGCGCCGTGGCTTTCCATCAACAAGAACCAGAGGATTAATGTAGCGCTGTTTTACCTTAAGGTTGACGCAAAAATGAGTTTCAGCCGGAAGAGCAGCTTCTGTGTGTTCAATGGAAGTCATGCTGCGGAAGGTACGGTAATAAATCGAAAACTTTTCTTTTGGAAAGCGGCGGGCATAATCATCAAAACGGTCCATTACATCACTTTCCCCAAGGACAAAAAAATCTTCTTCACATACAAGACCAGCTTCAAGGGCAAGACGGCACACTTCGGCTAGCAGCTGCAGGGTAAGTTTGTTTTCGTTCAGCTGAAGGATATGGCCTGTGTTTGCAAAACGGTAGCAGTAAAGTTCGGCCTCTTCCATGGATTGAAAACCAAGTTCATCAATTCCGTCTTCATTTTTTAGAACTGCAAGGTCATTGTAAACCCGGCGGATTTCTTCCATGGTCCAGCTGCCTTCCAAAGCCATGCCCGAAGGAAACATGTATTCAAGGCGGTCTGCAGAAAGCTGGGGAATTTCATTGTCGGCAACAGGATATTTGTGATAATCGCTTATCTGATCAAGGGTAAGCCCGTCTTCTGCAAGAAGCCCTGGAAGATCTTTGTCTTCTTTAAGCATGATGGCATTGGGAGCTTCAGTGGCACTTTGGGTAAGGGCATCACCTTTTCTGAAATCTGCAACGTGACTGAAAACTGGCGTTGAAATATCGTGGAAAAGCCCTGCCAGAGTCTGTGCCTTATCTTTTGTAAAATGCCACACAATAAGGGCAACTCCCAGACTGTGATCGTATCGGGAATAATAAAAGCGGTTCTTGTAAAGGGGAGTCCAGTCGGTTCCGCACAAAAGCCCGATCTTTTTAAGGCGGGTCATAAGTGGAAGGGAAAGATAATTATTTAAAAAGTCAGGCAGTTCCTGGTCTCCGTTCAGAATGTCAAAATATTCGGAAATTGAATATTTGCGTTCAGGATAGAGGCCCAAAACTGCCTGCCATGTTAATTCGTCAAACTGATTCATCAGGTAAGAAGAATACTATTTAAGAAGATTTACGTCCAGTTTGTTGTAAGGGATTTCAATGCCTGCGTCGTCAAACACTTTTTTCATGGCGCAGTACATCTGGTTTTTGGCTGCAACAAGATCGGCTGAGTTAAACCAGTAGGCAACTGTCATGTTGATTCCGCTGGCACCAAAACCGTCGTACCATACGGCAGGAGCTGGATCGGTAAGAACCTTGTCGCAAAGTCCAGGGGCTTTTTCAAGGGCTTCAAGGGCTTTTGGCATGTCTGTATCGTAGGCAACACTTACGTTCAATGTCATACGGCGTTTTGAATGGTAAGAGTTGTTGGTCATGCTTGAATCAATAATCTTGCTGTTAGGAATACGAATCATCTGATTGTCCAGAGTGTGAATGCGGATGGAAATCAGTTTAATCTCATCAACAATACCTGAAACTCCGTCAACAATAATAAAATCACCAACTTTAAGAGAACCTTCCGTAATAACAAACAGACCTGAAATCAGATTGCTTACAGAAGTCTGGGCGGCGAAACCAATGGCCACTCCGGCAATTCCAGCTGCACCCCAGATGGCGGAAAGTTTTACACCAAAAAGGCTCAGAACATACATAACAACCAGAATCCAGTAGGCGTATTTTATAGCGCGCATAATCATTTGCTGGCGGTTGAGTGTCATTTTTTCTGATTTAACACGTTTAACTCCGCGAATAACCAGGCGGTAAATAATCCACAATACCAGAAGAACAACAACGGCAATAACAACTTTCAAAAGATTATCCCATGTAAGGAAACTTTTAATCCATTTTGTAAAAGTGCTGATCTGTTCAATGGTAGCTTCAGGTAAGATTTCATTCATAATTAATACTCCAAAAAAGTCCAAAATGTCCAAAAATTATAGCAGATATGACAAGGCTTTTCAAATTCGCTAAAATGGAAGTAAGTTTTCGGAGTACCTTTGTTTTATGGATAATCCTATTTCACATCTTATTCCACAGGGCTTGCATTTCTGGCAGCTTTACGGAACACAGCTTGTTCTTCTTCTGGGAATCATCATGTTTTTTGGCGCCGTTGGTGGATGGCTTTTTCAGAAACTTAAGATTCCTCAGGTTGTAGGTTATATTGTAATCGGCATTTTTATTGGAAGTTCTGGTTTCCGCATTCTGGAACCGGCGGTTATTTCTGCCATGAACCCGGTTTCTACAGTGGCACTTTCCATGATCGGTTTTCTTGTTGGCGGAGAATTGAAGATTGAAACCATTAAAAAATACGGAAAGCAGTTTGTAAGCATACTGATCTTTGAATCAATTGTACCTGCCATTATTGTAAGCAGCGTTATCACACTGGTAGTCTGGCTTTTTACAAAGAATGTGATTCTGGCCGTAAGCCTTGGAATTATTCTTGGTGCCATTTGTGCAGCTACAGCTCCTGCCGCTACCACTGATGTTCTTGTGGAATACAGAACCCGTGGACCTTTAACAACTACCATTTACGGTATTGTGGCCATGGACGATGCAGTTGCCCTTATTCTTTATACAGTGGCATCAACAATTGCAGGAAACCTTTTGGGCGGAAACGTTGCATCTTTTGGAATCCAGCTTCTTGCCATTGCCCGGGATATTTTCGGTTCCATTGCCATTGGGGTAGCCTGTGGGTTTGTATTGAGCCGTATTTTAAAACACATTGTAAACGATGAAGGACGAACCTTGTCTTTTGCTCTCGGTTCCCTTTTCCTTTGTACAGGCGTGTGCGAAATCTTCAATTTTGATAATATTCTTGCAGCCATGTCCCTGGGATTTTTCATGATAAACTTCAGCCGTGGAAAAACAAAAGCCGTCTTCAATCTGGTTTCAAAATTTACGCCGCCAGTTTACGTTCTGTTCTTTGTTCTTGTAGGTGCAAAACTCAACATCTGGATTATTACTCCTTTCCTGGGACTGCTGGCTTTGCTTTACGTAGCTGGCCGCACAATTGGAAAATCCATTGGATCTACCTTCGGGGCCTGGATTACCCACGCACCAAAAACCGTTCAGAAATATCTGCCTTTCTGCCTTCTTTCCCAGGCGGGAGTTGCCATTGGTCTTTCCATTGCGGCAGGAAACGATTTCCCGGACACAATCGGGCCTCAGATCCTTCTGATTATTACTGCTACCACCTTCATTGTTCAGCTTCTTGGTCCAATCTGCGTAAAAATGGGAGTTACAAAAGCCGGAGAAGTTGGTCTTAACGTAACAGTTGAAGATATCGAAAAAAATACTCGGGTTCAGGACATTATGTGGGGCCAGAGCAACGTCTGTTCCAAGGATTCACCTGCCATTGTGGAAGAAACAACTACCATTGCAGAAATCCTTGATTCCTTCAGTCACACTCCAAACCTGAATTATGTTGTCCGGAACGACAAGGGTATGCTCATCGGTATTATTTCCCTGGAACACCTTAAGGAAGTTATGCAGCTTGGGGATTTTGCAGAAAGCATGCTGGCTGTAGATATTATGGACCGTCCTGTTGTAACCTGCGCACCAGAAATGCCTGTTCCGGAAGTTTATAAGATTTACGAGGAACACGATATTGATGCAGTGCCTATTGTTGGTGCCGGCAACGAAGCTTTGGGAATAATTGAACACCAGGCCGTAGATCATCATCTTCATGCCCGTATGATTGAGCTGAACAGAAAACTGGAAAAACTGGGATAATGGGTTTATAATAAATAGACATTTTTTACATTTTTGGGGGCTATTATGGCTAAAGCAAAGACTGTAAGTATTAACTGCAGAATCGATCCTGAACTAAAACAGGAAGCAGAAATGATCATTGATTCTCTGGGACTTACCGCTTCGGGAGTTATTACTCTTATGTACAAACAGATTATTTTGAACCGCGGTATTCCATTCAGCCTGAAACTTCCTGAAGAAAACGTAAAAGTAGATCCAATGACTGAAGCACAGTTTGAAGATGAGCTTAACAAGGGTCTTGATGACATTAAAGAAGGCCGCACAATTCCTGCCGGTACAATTTTTGCCCAGTTGCACAACTAACAACGGAAACGAGTATGATAAAATATACAGTAAAGCTTTCAGCACAGGCAGAAAAAGATCTGGAAACAATCTTCAAAAATTTCCGGGGAACAAAACCGGTGGCTCTGGCAGAACTTGAAACTCACATCAAGGGCCTTGAAAACTTGCCGGAACGATATCCATTTTACGAAGAAGAACCTTGGATTTCAAAAGGCGTTCGCTTTATGAAAACATCCTGCTTCGGTGTTTTCTTCGGCTTCAACAAAGAAACAAAGGTAGTTTACGTAGCCAGAGTCCTGGTAATAATGTAGATTGCCGGAAATTCAGATTATTTATCTGGTGTGGAAGAAACAGCAGTTTTTGTCCGCAGACTTTCACACCATTTTTCCATCAGGATTCCAAAGGCCACACCTACATTTAAGGAGGCCTTTAATCCTTTCATAGGGATTGTAACAGTTCCGTAGGTGCAGCGTTTCAGTGCCTGTGGACTAACTCCCAGTTCTTCCGATCCAATTACACAGATGCCTTTTTCAGGGAAAACAAATTCGTCTATTGGTGTGCCCCCTGTTTCCAGCGCAAAAACCGGCAGATCTTCTGGCAGTTCATCCAGTGAAAGACGTTCCCACCCCATAGTTTCAATGCATCCCATTCCGCTTCTAACGGCTCTAGGCTGTTCCGGATCAATACAGAAAGGCGAAACATAAACCTTGTGGGCCCCCATGCCTTCTGCAGTACGGAAGATGGATCCAATGTTGAAAGGAGATCGGATATCTTCGGCGTAAACACAAACTCCCGGGTAAAAGTCCCGTTTAACTACAAGTCCGTTTTCGTCGGTAGGTGCTGCGTGAGGTGCAATAATCAGGTCCCATTCTGCAGGAAAAGTTCCGATTATGGCCAGAAGATGATGCCGTGCCCGATTGCAGAGAGCCAGTTCATCAAAAGGTTCTGCTTTAAGAAGATTTTCAAGTTCTTCTGCTGCTTCGGGAGTAAGTTTTGGGTCCTTCAGAAGGATTTTAGTAATCTCTTTTGTGTAGTCGGCACGGGTCATGGAAGAAAAGGTGTATTCCATCCCTTTTTCTGCCATTCCGTTAATATCCCGTTCCAGTGCGCCAAAGGTCAATGCCAGTTTTCGTCGTTTCTGACCGCCTTCCAGCTGAAAAAGTTTCCGTGGATCTATCAAAGCCAAGTCTCCTAGTGCGGACCGCTGTAATTCAGGTGTGCAGTAATTTTAGTATGCAGTTTTAATGATTTCGAACAGGTCGTCGCTTGTCATGCTTCGAGGCAGTTTGTTTACAATCTCAATCTGACCTGCATCTTCTGCACACAAAGCCAGCTGTTCCATTGTAAGCTGAAGGTCTTTCAGTCGGGCAGGCATGTTTTCCTGAGCCAGACGCTGTCTTACATTTTCGGCAAAGGCCTGGGCAGCATCTTCACCGTGAGTATCTTCATCGGCATAGCGGAGAATGTGTGCCAGTTTGTCCAGACGGTCCACCTTATATTTCATTGCATCTTCAATAGTGTATGGCAGAAGAATTGATGAAACCAGTGGTTTTGACAGGCGGTTACGTGCATTGATTGTAAGGGAAAGAAGACTTCCAACTCCAAGGGAACTTGAGGCGGCGGCAACTGAAGCCATACAGCCTGCCTGAGTAAGAAGTACTTCTTCTGGTGTGGTAACTTCAAGAGTAGGGGAACCATCCATGCCGTAAGACATAAGCTGCATTGCTTTTTCTACGAACATGTCGCTGAAGAAAGTGGCTTTCTGTGAAAGATAGGCTTCCATGGCCATGGCAATTGTTTCCAGACTGATAGCCATTTTCTGGTTCTTTGTAAAAGTGAGCATCATGTTTGGATCAACAAGACACAGGCGGCAGATGTTTGACTGAACCTTAAGGATAACCTGTCGGTTTGATCGGGCATCTTTTACAGGAATTTCATTTGTAAATACAAAAGGATATGTGTAGGTTGATGGAACGCAGATACATGGAAGAGGAGTGGTGTTTGGAGTAGCACCGTCAACAAAGCTGTAAAGATCGTGGATTTCGTTGTAGAAAGCGGCAACAGCACGTCCAATATTCAAGGCTTTTTTTCCGCCTACGGCAATTACACCGTGAACATGGCCTTCCCGTGCCAAAGAGAGTGCTCTTTCGATAGTTTTTGTTGATGAACCTTCTGTCAGTTCTCCGTATTTAATACATTCAATCTTTCGTTCATCCAGGGAAGTGCTTACTTTTTCGGCCAGATTAAGATCTGAAAGAATAGGGTCCATGATGACCAGATAACGTGTACCGTATTCCAAAGCCATCTGTCCAAGGCGGCTCAAAGAATAACTTCCAAGAATGATATTAGGTGACATACGGAAAATAAAATCAGACATTTGTTTCTCCAATAAAAAAAGACGGAAACATGGTTCCGCCCTTTTCTACATTAATTTGAATTTTAGTTTGAATCAGGGATTTGGCTTAGAGACCAAAACTTGCCATAATTCCTTCAGCTGCAGATTTGATAACAGCGTCATTCAAATATGACGGATCTTTGATTTTTGCTTTCACTTCAGCTACACGGTCAGCACGAACGTCTGGTGTTTCGGCAGCTACTTTTGAAAGGTAATACTCTTCAGCTTTTGCCATTGCTTCAGGTGATACTGAAACTTCATCAGCTTCGAAAGCTGGTTTGGAAACGCTGGCAGTCTTACGAGTATTCTGCACGTTGTTCAGAGGATTAATTCCACCAATTTTGTCAATCATCATATCGTCCTACCCCTCTACCTTTTAATTATCGGCAGATTCATCAGAATTCTGAATAGTATTTTTAGTTCCGGAGATGAAAACTGCGAACTCTCCTTTAATGCTGGAGCGTCCTGCAAAATCGTCCCGTAACTCTTCGGCTGACCCGCTGACAATCTCTTCGTGGAGCTTTGTCAGTTCCCTTCCTACAACTACCCGCCGCTTACTATCAATATCGGCAATATCCGTAAGAAGTTTAACAATTCTGAAGGGAGATTCGTAAACAATTACGGCGTCTCCCGTTGCAAGAAGTTCCCGAAGTCTTGAACGGCGTTTTCCAGGTTTTACCGAAAGAAAGCCTTCAAAAATCAGGGTTTTTCCACCGGATCCGGCTGCACTTACCAATGTGGCAAAGGCACTTGGACCGGGAATTGGAACAATGGTAAATCCTGCTTCACGAACACAGTCGCACAGAACGGCTCCAGGATCACTGATGCCCGGTGTTCCCGCGTCGCTGGCGTAAGCCACGGATTTTCCTTCCCGAAGAAGATCAATAATCTTTTCGCTGGCAGTTCTTTCATTCTGGGCACGGCAGGAGATCAAAGGTTTTTTGATTTCCAGGTGATTCAGCAGCTGGAGTGTGTGTCGTGTGTCTTCACAGGCAATTGCATCAACATTTTTAAGTGTTTCAACTGCGCGGTAAGTAATGTCACCCAAATTTCCAATGGGAGTTCCAACAATGTATAGTTCTGCCACGAGTCTATTATATAGGTAAAATTCCCCCTTGACAACTGCAATATATAAGATAGACTTTAAACATAATTACGGGATCTCCCGCACTTAGGAGTAATAAATCATGAAAATTAAATCAGTATTCAGCCACTCATTTGACAAATACGGTAAAGTTCTTCAGGGTTACGATGTAGCTGCTCTGTTGAAAAAACTGGAAGAAAAAACAGAATGTCCTGCAAATGCAGTTATTTACGAACCAGGTGATGCAGATCTGGAAGCTATTTCTGCTGCTGACTTCTCAACAAATGCTTACGGTGGAATGCCAGTTCAGATTGGTTACTGTAACGGTAATAACACAAAATTGAACTGTCTTGAATGGCACCGTGGAAGCGAAATCAACATTCCAACAACAGACGTTGTTCTTATGCTTGCACCACTTCAGTCAGTTAAAAACGGAAAATTGAACACAAACGCTGTAGAATGCTTCCTTGTACCAGCCGGAACAGTTGTTCAGATTTACGAAACAACTCTCCACTACGCTCCATGTAACGGAGTTAAAAACGGTGAAGTTAGCAAAGAAGGATTCCGCGTAATCATCATCCTTCCAAAAGATACAAATACTGCAAAACCAGAACTCAAAGAAAAAGATTTCGAGGACAAACTTCTTTGGGCACGCAACAAATGGCTTATCGCTCACCCAGATACAACAGAAGCCAAAGCAGGTGCATTTGTTGGTCTTGTAGGCGTAAACCTGGATCTTACAAAAAACTAAATCCTTCCTGATCATCAGGTGATTTATGATTTAGAAAGGGGATGTCCCAATAAGTTTGCATTACGGTGGTTGAGTTTATCGAAACCACCAAATTTAGTGTAGCGCTCATTACTTATTGGACAGTCCCTTTTTTTGCTTTTAAATGATATAATATTTGAACCATGTTTGGAGATTTTAATTACCAATACGACATTGCCAGTTTTCTGGTTATTCTTACACTTCTGTTGATTAACTTTTTTTACAAAAGGTTTCCAACATGGAAGAACCAGCTTTTTCACAGACAGCTTTTGTGTTGCGGCCTTGTGTGCATCCTGAATCTGGCAGAACTGTTCTTTTCCGTGAATCAGATAAATGCCGTAGTTTTTGAAATAGTAACTGTTGTTCATTATCTTGGCATTGTGCTGATGGTTCTGATTTTTTATCTTTTTATTTTTTCACTGAACCATAAAAAAGTTGATGTCAAAAATATTGGAAAATCGCTGCTTGCTGCAATTACCATTTTTGAAATTCTTATTGTTTTGACCAATCCTGTTACCCACTGGGTTGCTTATGTTGATGAAAAGGGCCGTCATCTTGGTTACGGATTTACTTTTATCTGCGAAGTAGGGGCTGTACTTGTTATTATGGCCTTTATTCAGATGCTCAGGGTAAAAGGTGCCAGCAGCCGTGAAAAGAAAATGACTGTAATCATTTATACGGTTTCAATTACCCTGTCACTGGTTGCCCAGTACATAAAACCTGAGCTGAACCTTATGGGACTTGCCGTAACAATCACCTTAATCTGCTGCATGATTACACTTCAGAGTCCTATTGAACTGATTCATGCAAAAACCGGCTGTTACAATTATTTAGCCTTCCAGGAAGCAGTTTATTTAAAAGATGCCAGCCACAAGAATTTTTCGATTTTCTTTGTTTACATTAAAAACTCTTCTACAATTAAAAATCAGTTTGGAATTGATGAACATTACCGCCTTACACGGGAAGTGGGGCAGAATATACGCACTGGTACAACCACAAAGGTGCTTTTCAACGTATTTTCCAGCTGTTACTGTACCATTTGTTCCGATGAGCAGCAGATGAACTACCTTCTTGAAAAATCCCGGGATGTACTTTACAAACCCCTGCATCTGAAGGAAGGTGACACTGAAACAGAAATTGATCCTCCATTCCAGTTCTTGCCAATCCTGATTCACAATGTGCCTGAAATTGAAAAACGGCTTAATAATAATCCAGGTGATACTCCGGAAAATATTTTGAATCTGGTGCACTATGTTATCAACAATATGGACATGGAAGTTGCCCGGTACTGCGAAATTGATGATGCACTGGTAACAAAATATCTGGCCGATCTTGTAGTTCTGAATAGAATGAAGGCAGCCATAAAATCACAGGCATTTGAAGTTTATCTTCAGCCAATTTACAATCTTCGAACAAAAACATTTACTGGAGCAGAATCTTTACTGCGCCTTAAAGGTGACAACGGAGAATTCATTCCAACGCTGGATTTTATTCGTATTGCAGAAAAGAGCGGTGATATTCTGAAGATTGGTGAAATTTCCCTTAGAAAAACCTGTCAATTTATAAAGGCAGCTCATCTGGAAGATACTACAATCGAACAGGTGAACGTTAATCTTTCTATGGTGCAGTGCATGCAGACTAATCTGGTGGATCAGCTGGTGCGCATAATTGAAGAGGAAGGTGTAAATATACGGCTTATCTGTTTTGAACTTACGGAAACTGAAAACGTAAAAGATGAAGTGTTGTTCCAAAGAACTATTACCCGTATGGCCGACATGGGATTCAAATTTGCCCTGGATGATTACGGAACCGGTTACTCAAACATGAGTAAGGTAATCAATTATCCTTTAAGTGAAATCAAAATTGATAAATCCCTGGTAGACATGACAGAAAACAGTAACAGCAAGAACAATCTTCTTTTAAAAAATCTTACCAGCATGTTCCGTGAAAACGAATTTGAAGTACTTGCGGAAGGCGTTGAAACAAAAGAAGTGTCCCAGATGATGGAAAAAATGGGCTGCAACCTTATTCAGGGCTTTTATTACGCCAGACCAATGCCTCTGGAAGTGTTCAAAAATTTTAAGGAAATTTATAAGAATTAAGAGTGAGGAATTCTGGCATAGGTGCTTTATTGTATATTCCGTATACGCGGAGTCGGGGTTCGTGCCCAAACCATGCCCCGCACAAGCGAAGCGCGGTTCTCGCAGTGAAACTTCCAGCGGGACTGTCGTGGTTTCGGGTACGGTTCCCGACGGAAGCGTATACGTGCATAAGGAGAGTTGCACCTATGACAGAATTCTTCAACTTTTTTGTGAATAAGTTAAAACTAGTCTATAAACTGGTTGAATTTGCTTCAAAAATTTTATATCTTCTAAGTGAGGTATGAAATTAATGACGTTATCCATAGGTGCTTTTGATGCAAAAACAAAATTCTCGGAACTTCTGCGCAATGTTGAAAAAGGTTTTTCGTATTCCATTACAAGAAATGGAAAATCTGTTGCAATTTTACAGAGTACGGAAACTGCAAAACAAACTGATGCTATGAAAGCATTTGAACGGATTTGTAAGCGCACTGAAAAATTAAAAAAAGGTTTTTCCGTTGACGAAATTCTGGAGATGAAAAATGACGGCCGAAAATATTGATTCAAAACTTCCGGTCTATGTAATAGACACATCGTTTTTTGCAGCTTTTTTGATTGGTGATTCAGCCGAAACAGAATATGAAAAGGCCAGAGAAACAATTTTAGAAGTTGTATCAGAAAATGGCTTGATTTTTGTTCCTCAGTTGTTCTGGTATGAAATTGGAAATGTACTTTTAAATGCTTCAAAACCACGAAAAGATGACCAGAATCCAAGACTGACTGTCAGTCTTGTGAATGACATTATAGGTGATTTGAAAAAACTTCCGGTGGTAACAAAAGAACAGTACGACACGGAAGATATAATGCGAATCCAGATACTGGCTCATGAAAAGAATCTTACATATTACGATGCGTCTTACCTGGATTTAAGCCGCCAGTTAGATATTCCGTTGCTGACTTTTGATAAGGTACTTAAGGGCGCGATTTAAAACCAAAAGGTCTGTTTCGTATCGAAACAGACCTTTTCTTTCCCTCAAAATAAAGTGTTTTTTTACTTACTCAGCAGGTTGTTCATGGCTTTTACAAAGTCCATTGGGCTTTTGAGTTCGGCGCCGGCAATGAGCATGGCCTGATCAAGAAGAACTTCTGCAACATCTGCAACGTTTGAATCGTCATCCTTGAGTTTTGCCACAATCGGGTGATCGGCATTGATTTCAAGAATTGGTTTCAGTTCAGGAACTTCCTGTCCCATGGCCCGCATCATCTGCATCATCTGGTAAGAAGGATCTGTGTCGTCTACTACAATACAAGATGGGTTTTCGGCAGTAAGAGTTTTTGAAAGTTTTACTTCTTTTACGCGGTCCCCAAGAACGTTCTTGATTTTTGTAATAGTAGCACCAAACTCCTGTTCTTTCTTTTCGGCAGCTTCTTTGTCGGTTCCAAGGTCTTCGTCGCTTCCGGCACGGTTTACAGCTTTAAGTTCAAAGTCTTTGTACTTCTGATAGCTTGGAATAACAATGTCGTCAATGTCATCGGCCATAATCAGAACTTCAAAACCTTTGGCAGTGTAGGCTTTAAGAAGAGGATTTGCACGCAGGTTCTTTTCGTCAGTTCCGGTAATGTAGTAGATGGCTTTCTGATCAGGCTTCATTCGCTGAACGTAATCGGCAAAGCTTGTCCATTTGTCGCCGGTTCCGCTTTCGTCGGTTGATTTGAAACGGATGATTTCGGCAATTTCATCTTTGTTTTCCCAGTCGCCGTAAAGACCTTCTTTCATTGGGCGGTTGAAGCTCTTAACAAACTTGGCCCATTTTTCCATTTTTGCTTTATCGTCGTCTGTTGGATTTTCAACTTTGGCAGCTTTATCAGCGGCTTCTCCTATCTTTTTGAATTCTGAAAGAAGTTTTTTTACGCTAGATTTGCGGATTGTTTCCAGGATGCGGTTCTGCTGCAGGATTTCGCGGCTTACGTTCAATGGCAGGTCTTCAGAATCGATAATACCACGTACAAAGCGCAGGTAACTTGGCAGAAGTTCACGGTCATCGTCGGTGATGAAAACCCGTTTTACGTAAAGTTTAACACCGCTTTTGTAGTCGGCCTGGTACATGTCGAAAGGTGCAGTTTCAGGAACGTAGAACAGTGTTGTGTATTCCTGAGTTCCTTCGGCGTGAGTGTGGACGTAGTGAAGTGGATCCTGTCCGTCGTGGCTGATTGTTTTGTAGAATTCGTTGTATTCTTCGGCCTTCAGGTCAGATTTTGAACGTTTCCAAAGGGCGCTGGCAGAGTTTACCTGATCAACTTTGTTTTCTGTTGATGTAACGTTTCCTTTGTCGTCGTAATTTTTCTTTTCGTAGTGCAGGTAGATTGGGAATGCAATGTGATCGGAATAGCGTTTGATCAGTTCTTCAATCTTCCATCGTGATGCATAGTCTTTGCTTTCATCATTTAAGTGGATTTCGATGGCACTTCCGGAAAGTGCAGAATTATTGAAACCGTATTTTACGCCGATTTCGCTATCGCAGGCAATTTCTTCAATATCGTAAGAGTTTGTACCGTCGGAAGACCAGTGCATAACTTTTCCGTCGCCGGCAGCTTTTCGAGTGTAAACGTCGATTTTTTTTGCGGCCATGAAGGCTGAATAGAAACCAACTCCGAACTGCCCGATAAGGTTTGAATCTTTTGAAGCGTCAGAACTGAGTTTTTCAATAAAGGCTTTTGTTCCGGAACGGGCGATTGTACCCAGGTTGTTGTTCAAATCGTCTTCGTTCATACCGATACCGCAGTCCTGGATGGTAACTGTGCTGTCGGCTTCCGAGAAAGTAATGTCGATGCGTGGATCAAAGGCGATGTTTTTGTAAGCTTCGTCTGAAACTGTAAGATATTTGAGTTTGTCCAGGGCGTCGCTTGCGTTTGAAACGATTTCCCGAAGGAAAATGTCTTTGTTTGAATAAAGTGAGTGAATCAGAAGTTTCAAAAGCTGGTTTACTTCTGTCTGAAACTGATATTTTGCCATAGTTCTTTAGTACTCCTTTTTTAAAAATACTAAAAGAGCCTTAGTTTCGGCAAGTTAATTTACAATATCAAGGACCTGGCTTAAATCAGAAATTTCGTAGTCCGGAACCGGTTGGGGATTTTTAACGCCGGTAGGATTGAACCAGCAGGTTTTTATGCCCGCATTTACCCCGCCAAGAATGTCGCTGGTAAGTGAATCGCCTACAATAAGCATCTGGGAAGGTTTAATGGAACTTTTCTTTGAGGAAGTGTTGATTGCGGCACTGTTTATCCATTTGAACACCTGGTCAAAAAAACAGGGGTTTGGCTTTTCAAAACCAACAATTTCAGAAATGAAAACCTGATCCAGTATTTTGTCCAGGCCGCACAAGGCAAGTTTCCGTTCCTGGGCAATTCTGGTGCCATTTGTTACGGCGCACTGCATCACTTTGCCTTGCAAGGCTTTTACCGTTTCAAAGGCGTTTTTCTGGAAACAGGCGGTGTCACCAAGTCGGATCTGGTATTCGGCATTGAAGGCCGGGGCAATGGAAGGATCAATTCCAATCTGACTGAAAAACTCTGCAAATCTTCCTACAAGTATTTCAGCCTTTGTCATTTCACCCCTTTCAAGCTTTTTCCAGAATCCTACGTTGATGGCGGAATACTGTTTTATCATGGAGTCGGTACATTGGCCTAAACCGAATTTTTGGAAACACGCCGAGATAGCCACCTTTTCGGAAAGGAGAAAATCAAGGAGTGTTCCATCAATGTCCCATAAAACAGCTTTTATCATGGAGTTTTTACAGAATGTTTTTAAGTTCGTTGATGATGCGGGCAAACTCGTCGCAGGCTGCCTGAACCGGTTCTGTGCTTTCCATATCTACGCCGGCTACTTTAAGAGCCTCAATAGGGTAGCGTGAACCACCGCTTTTAAGGAATTTGAAGTAGTCTTCCCGTTCCTGCTCTCCGCCGTTCAAAACTCTGCGGCTAAGTGCCAGGGCAGCGGAAATTCCTGTAGCATATTTGTAAACGTAGAAGGCGCTGTAGAAATGTGGAATGCGCAATCCTTCCATGTCGGAATTGGATTCAAAATGCATGGCAGGACCAAAGTACAGTTCCAGAAGTTCACGGTAAGTTTTGCGAAGAAGTTCTGCTGTAAGTGGTGTGCCATTTTCAACAAATTCGTGGGCCTTCAGCTCAAATTCTGCAAACATGGTCTGGCGGTAAAGGGTGGCCAGAATATCACTTGCACGCATGGAAAGAAGATAGGCTTTAAGATTCTTATCACCTTTTTTCTCTGCCTCTTTCAGAAGATATTCAAAAACCAATTCTTCGTTGAAGGTAGATGCAACTTCAGCTTCAAAAATGGTGTAATCGTAACTCATGAAAGGATTTGAGTGAACTGCGTACCAGGAGTGCATTGAGTGACCGCCTTCGTGGGCCATGGTAAACACATCCCGGATTACATCTTCTTTATAGTTCAAAAGAATGTAAGGATTTCCAATGTAGCAGCCGCTGGAGAAAGCACCGCCTCGTTTTCCAACATTTTCGTAGCGGTCAACCCAGCCGTTTAAGAGGCCGTGGCACAGGCGGTCGGTGTATTCTTTGCCAAGGGGAGCCAGGGCATTGCGGCAGATTTCCACGGCCTCTTCGTAAGTGGTGTGTGTATCTACCGATTTAACAAGAGGAACGTAAACGTCGTAGTGGCGCAGTTCGTCCAATCCCAAAGCCTTTTTTCGGATTTCGTAGTATTCGTGAAGTGGAGCCAGGTTTTTGTGAACACAGTCGATGAGATTGTGGTAAACGCTGAGAGGCACTTTGTTTCCGTAAAGACTTGCGTGAAGTGCGCTGTCGTAACCTCGGGCACGGGCCATGAAAATATCCTGATTTACTGAACCGGCGTAAAGATTTGCAATTACATTCTGATGTTCTTCAAATTTTCCGTAGAACTTTTTGTAAGCTTCTTCTCGAACCGATCTGTCCTGATTGTCCATGAAAACTGACCAGGTAGTTTCGGTGAGCTGTTTTTCGCCGTCGGCAGTTTTTACCATGCCGAAAGTTTTGTTGATATCAACATTTGTAAGGGCCGAAAAAGCGTTGTCGGCGGTCTGAGAAGCTTCCATCTGCAAAGAAAGGATTCGTTCCTCTTTTTCGCTAAGAATGTATGGTTTTACATAAAGAAGTTTTTCAATAAACACCTTGTAATCTTTGTAAACCGGTGTTTCAATCCACATGCGCAGCTCTTCTTCATTAATTTCCTGAAGTTCGCTTTCAAAAAAACTGATTTCGCTTTCGAACTTTGAATAAGCCATAAGTGCACGGCCTTCTTTGTCGGCAGCGGCGGAATCTTCTTCGTTGGCTGAATGCTGAAGACTTGCATAATGGTAAACTGTCTCGATTTTAAGTTCAGCTTCTTCAAGAGTTTTTAATGCTTCAAGAAGGTTTCGTGGATTTTCACCCAGATGGCCTTTAAAAGCAGCCATTTTCTCGCCGTAAGAAGCTATTTCTGCCAGAGCTTTTTCCCAGGCTTCGTCATTTTCAAAAATTGATGAAAGATCCCATTTATCTTTTGCGGGGATCTGATCGCGTGTTGGAATTGTATTCATGGTTTTATTATAGGAAGATTGCCTGCCCTTGTCAAAAAAATGGATTTCTTGTAGATTTTTTTTACACATCAACTGCCCGTATAAGTACGAAAAATGCCCCAAGGACCGCATGGCAGAAATCAAACTGATCTTCGCGCTAAAAGGAAAGTGCGATTGGGGGCATTATGAACAAATTCGTAAAGCGTTATCTAATTGATGCCATGAGTGGTATGGCACAAGGGCTTTTTTCTTCACTTCTAATTGGAACAATCATCAAAACTCTGGGGCAGCAGCTTCTTCGCCTTGGAACAAATCAAGTTTTTACTTTTCTGGTGGATGCAGGAAATTTTGCAACGGAAGCCCATGTAGTTGGGGCCGCCATGGCCATTGGAATTGGATTTGCCATGAAAGTGCCGGCTCTAGTGCTTTTTTCGCTGGCGGCCTGTGGTGCTGCTGCAAACGTAAGTGGCGGCGCTGGAGGACCACTGGCAGTTCTTTTTATCGCCATTGTTGCTGCCGAAATGGGCAATCTTGTTAGTAAAAAGACCCGGGTTGATATTATTGTAACTCCTTTGGTAACTATCCTTTCCGGGGCCCTGCTAACTGTTCTTACTGCCCGTTATATTGGAATGGCGGCAAGTCAGGTAGGAAAACTTTTAGTCTGGGCAACTTCTCTTCATCCTTTTGCAATGGGCATTGTAATTTCTGTGGTGATTGGAGTGGCTCTTACACTTCCAATCAGTTCTGCCGCCATCTGTGCTGCTTTTGGACTTACAGGACTTGCCGGTGGCGCCGCTGTGGCCGGATGTTGTGCTCAGATGGTAGGATTTGCAGTCCTTTCTTTCCGCGAAAACAAGTGGTCTGGTCTTTTATCACAGGGACTTGGAACTTCCATGCTTCAGATGCCGAACATTATTAAAAATCCAAAAATCTGGATTCCGCCAGTTCTTGCTTCCGTAATAACCGGTCCTATTGCTACCTGCGTTTTCAAAATGGAGATGAACGGTGCAGCTGTAAGTTCTGGAATGGGAACCTGCGGTCTTGTAGGCCAGATTGGCGTTGTAACAGGATGGTACTCTCCGTCGGAAACTGCCATAATGCACGGTGCTTCTGCCATTAATCCAGGGGCTTGGGATTGGACAGGACTTGCTTTAGTCTGTTTTATACTCCCAGGCCTTTTAAGCTGGCTCTTCGGAAAAATTTGCCGTAAGCTTGGCTGGATTAAAGAAGGTGACCTAACCCTTTAAAAAACAAAGACTAAATCTTCATAAAAATTGAATAAAATTTAAAAAATTTCCTTTCAACTTGCCGAAAAAGCCCATTGAAACACATACATTAGGTAAGGAGAGAGTTTTCTTGCTATGTATGGGAGACTGCGGGAGGTCAAAAACTATTTTTTGCAGGTAACTGAGAAGGCCAGGTGTTCGTTAAAGAAAAATGGCGTTGAAGGCCACCTGAGGGTTTGTGTAAGTTACGGAACTAGCCAGTACTGGTTTGAAGATAAGGTTAGTAACGAACTGCGTTATCTTTCTAAGAGAAACGCAAAGGACATGAAACTTGCCCGACAATTGGCTCAGCGGGATTATGACAGAAAGGTGCTGGCGTTTACGCAAAAGGTTATTAGGAAGTTTTCTGCTTTGGAAACCTTTCTTGAAAAAGAAAATGGTTTTACAGGAGAGGCTTCTGTGGCTGCAGAAACAGATCTTTCCATGGCGAGAGAGATGATTTTGGAGATTACTCCAAAGTGTCAGGCACGCCGTGCTTTAATTTGTCCACACGAACTTACCACGGAAGAGTATGTTTCCCAGTGGTACAAGTTGCACGGCGTGTCTTTTCTTTGTGGAATCCCTTTAGATACGGGAGCACTGGAAAAATTATTAAAAAACATAAGCAATTGTGCTATAATAGACTCATGAAAAATCACTTGATGACAAAAACAGTATTAATTGCTTTACTGGGAACACTGCTTCTTTCAGCCTGCAAAGGGAAACTTTCATCAAGGTACAAAACAAAGAAAATTGGCTGCGATACCATGTTTTCCAAAGTGGAACTTAAGGTGCCGGTTTTTAAGGCTCAAGAGCTTGCCGGATTGAACAAGGCTTTGGAAGATGAAATGAATATGGAGCTCCGTAAATTCAATATTTCCGTAAAAGATGAATGGATGGACTGGTATGTTGCAAACGAAAAGTATTATCCAGGTACAAAAACTGACCCTTTTGTAATGTCTGCAAAAATCGATAAAATTACGGAAGATGAAAATACTATTGTCATTTTGCTGAAAGGTTTTAAAGACGACGGCTACCCTAAAAAGCGTGACTGGCAGAAAACCGCTACTTACACAAAATCAACCGGGGAAGTCACCTTTGATGTATTAGAAGAAGTTGTCCCTCTTGAATGAGAACTATCTTAATATGACGAAAGAAGACTTCTTCGGAAGTCTTTTTTTTATTTAAAAATCTGTTTATAATGGTAGAACATTTCACATAATCTGCCGCTTAGACGGAGATTTTAGGAGTACCTATGCTTTCGGATATTGAAATTGCACAGAAAAACAAAATGGCTTCAATTACAGAAGTTGCCAAGAAAATCGGGCTTTCGGAAGAGGACCTGGATCTTTATGGAAACTACAAGGCAAAACTTACAATGCCAACTCTGCGCAAGCTTCAGGAACGAGCAGCCAATCCTTCTAAACGGGGAAAACTGATTCTTGTTACTGCCATTACTCCAACACCTGCCGGGGAAGGAAAATCTACTGTATCAATCGGGCTGGCCGACGGTCTTCGAAAAATCGGAGAAAAAGCCGTAGTAGCACTCCGCGAACCTTCTTTAGGACCTTGTTTCGGCGTAAAAGGCGGTGCTTGTGGTGGTGGATACGCTCAGATCGTTCCAATGGAAGATATCAACCTCCATTTTACAGGTGATCTCCACGCCATTTCTATTGCAAACAACCTTATTGCCGCAATCATCGACAATCACCTTCAGCAGGGAAATGCCCTCAATATTGATCCACGCACCATCAGCTGGAAACGCTGTGTTGACTTGAACGACCGTGCCCTCCGCAACATCGTTATTGGTATGGGTGGAAAAATGCAGGGTGTTCCTCGTGAAGATCACTTTACCATTGCCGTAGCATCTGAAATTATGGCAATCATCTGTCTTTCAAAATCAATTACAGAACTTAAGGAACGCATTTCCCGCATTGTAATTGCACAGAATTACAACAAGGAAGATGTTACTTTTGGTCAGCTGAATTGTACTGGCGCCGTTGCTGCCCTACTTAAAGATGCCATCCGCCCTAACCTGGTTCAGACACTGGAAAAAACACCTGCCTTTGTTCACGGCGGTCCTTTCGCTAACATTGCCCACGGATGTAACTCTGTGAACGCCACACTTTCGGCTCTTGCTACTGGTGACTACGTTGTTACAGAAGCAGGATTTGCCGCTGACCTTGGTGCCGAAAAGTTCATGGACATAAAGTGCCGCGCTGCCGGAATTGCTCCAAACGCCGTTGTGATTGTTGCAACAATCCGCGCCCTCAAAATGCACGGTGGTGTTCCAAAAACAGAACTGGCTGATGAAAACCTCTTTGCACTGGAAAAAGGATTTGAAAATCTTGCCACACATATCGAAAATATCAAAAAATTCGGTGTGCCAGCCGTTGTTGCCGTAAACAAGTTCATTACTGATACAGACCGTGAAGTTGCAAAACTTAAAGATCTTTGTGAAGCTTACGGCGCAAAAGCTGTTCTTTCTGAAGGATGGGAATTCGGCGGAAGTGGAACTCGGGAACTTGCAAAGACTGTAGTCAGCATTTGTGAAGAAGAATCAAACTTCCATTTCATGTACGAAGATCACATGACTTTCAAAGAGAAAGTTGAAACTCTTGCAAAAGAAATTTATCGTGCAGGATCAGTTGAATTCCAGGGATCCAGCCTTAAAAAACTTAAAGAATACGAGGACAAGGGCTACGGAAATCTTCCAATCTGTGTTGCAAAAACCCAGAGTTCAATCAGCCACGATGCAAAGGCTATTGGTGCTCCAAAGGATTTCATCTTCCCGGTAAGAGACGTACAGCTTTACGCAGGTGCAGGTTTTGTAGTTATTCTTGCAGGCGATATAATGACAATGCCGGGACTTCCAAAAGTACCGGCAGCAGAAAACATCGATGTAGATGATGATGGAATTATCAGCGGATTGTTCTAATGCTGATTAAGCAGCAAGATAGTCGGCCAGGCGTCGGCTTCTTGTTGGGTGCTGCATTCTTACGATAGCAGTTTTTTCAATCTGACGGATGCGTTCTTTTGTAAGATTGCATTCGTCGCCACATTCTTTGAGTGAAAGTGGTTTTGCCCCGTTGAGACCGTAGCGAAGGCGGATAACTTTTGCTTCGTTAGGTTTAAGTGTTTCAAGAACACTGTTGATATCTTCTTCCATGCATTTGTCGATGGCATTTGCGCTTGGGCTTGTGCGGTCATCGGCCTGAATGTAATCTCCAACAACAGAATCAGCTTCAGATGTGCCAACTGGAGCATCAAGTGAAATCATTTCCCGTGAAATATTCATCATTTCTGTAACATGGGCTGCAGTCATACCGCAGAGAATTCCAATTTCTTCAATTTCTTCCTGTTCTGAGAAGTTCCCAATAAGTGTTTTACGGGCCTGATCAATCTGAACAAGTTCGTTTACGCGGTTCATTGGCAGACGGATTGCACGGCTCTTTTCGTAAATGGCCTTTGTAATGCTCTGACGGATCCACCAAACAGCGTATGAAATGAAGTGATAGCCTTTTGAAACGTCGAATTTATCGATAGCAGTCATAAGCCCGATGTTTCCTTCGCTGATAAGATCTTCAAGTTCCATACCGTGGTTCTGGTATTTTTTTGCAACATTAACAACGAAGCGGAGGTTTGAAACTACGATTTTATCTTTTGCAAGGCGATCACCTTTTTTTGCAGCCAGTGCAAGAGCAGTTTCTTCTTCGTTAGAAAGGAGTGGGATTTTGTTGATTTCTTTAAGGTACATACCCAAAACTGATTCGTCTTTCATTTTAAGCCTCCAGGCAAATAAATTACACTAAATATATAGCAAGTATCGTGCCAACTATAAGGCAAAAAACAGAATTCTTTGTAAATTTATGGAATTTTTCCTGAATTCCGAGAAATTTCAAAAAATTAACAAAAATTTCTTTTTTTCCTTGCCTTTTGAAAAGGATTTTATTATAGGAAGTGTGTCAAAATAGTCACTTTGAGATTTTGGAGAAAAAATAAGGGTCAAAATGACACAGCGACTTTTGAAAAGTACCATTTCGTGTCATTTTGACCCGCTTTTAATCACCTTTTTGAAAGATGAAAAAATCAGTCTTTTTTATTTAATCAGAAGATCTGCGAAAGCCTTAAGAGCCCCTTCCATTTTTCCACTGAGTACAGTTTTTGCCAGAACTTTTCCAAGCTGAACGCCTTCCTGGTCGAAGCTGTTGATGTTCCATACGAATCCCTGGAACATTACTTTGTTTTCGTAGTGGGCAAGGAGGGCACCAAGTGAAGTTGGATTCAGGTCTTTTCCGTAGATAAGACTTGATGGACGTTCACCGGCAAAAGCTTTGTTTGGATTTGCATCTTCTTTACCGCAGGCAAAGGCTACAATCTGAGCTGTAACGTTGGCGCAGAGTTTTACCTGGCTTGTAGAACCTTCGATTACAACATCATCACCAGTCTGATTTTCGCTGAAAGCAATGAACTGAAGTGGAGTAACGTCTGTTCCCTGGTGAAGAAGCTGGTAGAAAGAGTGCTGTCCGTTTGTTCCTGGTTCACCAAAAATTACAGGACCAGTTACGTAATCAATTTTTCCACCGTCGCGGTTTACTGATTTTCCGTTTGATTCCATGTCCAGCTGCTGAAGGTGGGCAGGGAAGCGTGAAAGAGCCTGACTGTATGGAAGAATGGCTGTTGCAGGGTAACCCTGAACGTTTCTTTCGTAAACACCAATAAGGGCATCCAGAAGAGCTGGGTTTTCAAGAACATTTTTGTTCAAAGAAAGTTTGTCTTCTTCGGCAGCACCGTTAAGGAAGTCTGCAAATACTTTTGGTCCGAAAGCAAGAGAAAGAACTGCTCCACCTACACCTGAAGTTGATGAATAGCGTCCACCAATGTAGTCATCCATGTAGAAGGCGGCCAGATAGTCTGGGTTGTGAGCCAATGGAGAAGTTTCGCTTGTTACGGCAATCATGTGTTTGCTTGGATCAAGTCCGTCTTTTTTAAGGAAGTCTTTTACAAAGTTTTCGTTTGTAAGTGTTTCCAAAGTTGTTCCTGATTTTGAAACCAGAATAAAGATTGTGTGGGCTTTGTCAATTTTCTTCATTACGCTGGCAGCATCGTCTGGGTCAACGTTTGAAATGAAGTTTGCTTCCATTTTGAAAGTATTGTTTTTCTTTGCCCAGTTTTCCAAAGCAAGGTACATGGCGCGAGGACCAAGGTCTGATCCACCAATACCAATCTGGCAAACTGATGTGAATTTTTCACCATGTTCGTTAAGGATTTTTCCATTGTGAACATCGTTGGCAAAATCAGCAATGCGATTCTGTTCTTTGATGTAGAATTCACGTTTATTAACACCGTCGGCAATTACATCTTTTCCAAGCTGTCCACGTGTAAGCTGATGCAGAACCATGCGTTTTTCACCAGTGTTGATGATTTCACCGTCCAAAAGTGCATTGTATTTTTCAATAAGCTGGGCTTCTTCTGCCAGGTTTTTAAGTTCAGCAAGAACCGAATCATTTACCTGTTTTGCGGCGTAGTTGTAAGTAAGTCCGCCACCCATTTTTACACTGTAAGATGCAACGCGGTTTGCGGCATCAGGTGCACTTAAAGCTTCTTTTACAGAAACACCTTTAAGGCTCATGAGTTTTTTCCATGAAGAAAGGCTGTCTGCATTTGACCATGTAATTGCCATATATTT
>JAKSTP010000020.1 GCA_024402505.1 Treponema sp. | reverse complement strand
TTTACCTTTTGCCAGTTCATCTACCAGCTTATCAAGGTATCTGATTTCCTGCATCAAAGGCTCTGTGATTTCTTCAGCTTTTGCAATCAAACAAGGATAAACTTTTGAAAACAACATACTGAATATTTTTTCCATTTACAGTCCTTTACTTAAAAACATTTCCATTGGCTTCCCGACCCCCAATTTTGACAATTCATCTCTACTCATTATATACTAATTTTATTCCGGAGAAAGTAATATATGAAACTTACTAAAATACTTAACTGCATTTCATTATTCGCACTTTTTGGTATTACCGGCTGCAGTAAAAAAGGCCCGTTACTTCATTCAGGAACAAATTTTTCCGATGTTTTTTCCTGTCTGGAAACTCCAACCAAATCTGAGCTTTATTGTCTTGGTACTATTCACGGTGCACATTTTTCGAATAAAGAATATACCCTGCGTCATCTCCAGAATATTATTGAAAATGTTAAACCCGATTATATTTTCATTGAATCACGAGAAGATACCTATCAGAAATATGGCGTTTTAGATGGTCCTATGGAAATGCGCTTTCTTTTTGCCTACGGACGGGAACACAATATTCCAGTAGAAATGATTGATTACTGGTATATTGATGATGAATTCCCTAAGCTTCAGAACAGTACATGGCCAGAACGCGATAAAGAAATGATGAAAAATATTCAGAAAAAATTGAAGACCGTAAAAGAAGGTGAAAAAGTTCTTCTATGCTTTGGCACAGCTCACTATTATTACGAAGTTCCAGAATTCAAGAAAATGGGATTCAAAGAACGCCCAATAAAAAACAAAGCAGATTACTTAAAAGGTCCACAAGATTTTAAATATCCAAAAACCCTTGCTCAGGATCTTAAAGATTACATTTATTATTCCCAGAATGGCCTGCAGGATATTTTAAACAACAATATAAAAGATAACTCGATTCGCACGGTTGTTTCAAAACAGTTTGCTGATTATGAAGAAAATATAAAAATTTATCTTAAAATGGTTGAATCCAATCAGTGGATGAAACAGTAGTCATATTAAACACCAGTTAAAACTCAATAAATCATCAATTTTTTCACAGTCCCTTACTCAATCAGTTAGTTACTGATGTAACTTTCTGAAAGTTGATTATGGGAGGCTATGTTATGATTATATCAGTACTCTCCTACCAACACGATAGAAAAGAGTAAAAAATAAAGCCGCCCAGAGATTCGAAACGTGGACGGCTTTTAGTTCAACGTGGAGATGACCAAATGTTTGGGCATTTCCTTTCTTTTAATATAACATAACACTCCACCACCGTCAAATACTCAACAGCAGCATTTGAAACATTATTTATATTTCCGGGAGCCGTAAAATTCTTTTGCAAAATCCCGTTCCGCTTTAGTCCAGAACCCCCAGTCAAGAATTTACATATTTTCCATTTTGTGCTGGCATTTTCACTAGTGACAATTTATCACCAGTTGACTACTCTATATACAATCTATAATTCTATTAAACACATCGAAATTGTCTGTTTTGCTTTTTGAACAATAAATTGCAAATTCTATAGACTTAAAAGCAAATCTGTAATCTTCTAAAACTTTATTTGCGACAGATGCAACAACCTGAGGCGGATTTCCAAATGCCCCGCAACCGAATGCTCCAAGAGTGATTACATCTGCCATATTCAGAACAGCTACATCTAAGATTTTTCTAAGTCGTTTTTCGTGAATTTTAAAAAGTGCTTCATCACCAATGTTTAATTTTTCATTCCAGCCGACATAAATATTTGGTGCAGCACAGGTTATTATATCTACGTCAAACCATTCATTTTCCGGAAGAATTTCTGGAAAATCTGTATCAGATTTGAATACCTTTACTCCAGGAGAATATATAATGTCATCAGTAGCAAGTTCATCATCAGTCATCAAATGTTTTTCATAAAAGTTTTTATTCATATAATCTGACGAAATACTGTCATACAAAGTTGAACATCTGCAAAGACATTCTTCCTGAGCGCGTGCACCGTGAATAACTCCACCACCCGGACAAAAACTATTTGCAAAATTTAAAACTGCAATTTTTTGACCTTTATAGTTTGCGGCCGCTTCGAATGATCTTTTTTTAGAAACAATTATTTTGCATTTTTCCTGAAAGCGAGTTTTTTCACAGTTTATTGCATCGTCTTCTGCGTAAAATTTTGCATTTTTTCGAGTTTCATCACAGCTCTGAATTAAAATAGGATTTGTTATGTATTGCTTTTGTGTATCTTTAAAAATATCTGCTAAGTTTGCGTTCAATATTATCTCCGAAAAAATTATTTACAAAAGATTCTGATGTATAAGATATTTAATCTGCAAGCAAACAATATTTTCTTTGGAAGATTATCTAGTGCATACCAGGCCATTGTACCTTTCGTACTTTCGTGGCTTTCTGCATACCATTTTTCATCTGCCATTTTTCCTGTTGCCTTACATTCATAAGTCACATGATGATAGACAACAATATTAAAATTTCTTATTGGTTTTGTTTTAAATTTGAAATCTGGATTTTCGAGAAAAAATGCCTTTGCTTTTTGAAGTGCTTTCTGTTTATCAGATAATGAAGCATATTTTCCATATTGAGGAACAATTTTTGTTTCTTCAGCGGCCTCTCGAACAGCAGTATTTAAGTATAGCCATTTATTATTTTCAAAATCTACAGAATCCTGATGTCCACCCTGATTACTGAAATAACCTTTTCCATAACCACAGCTTCTCTCGGACAGAAGAACGTACTTTTTACCGTTTTCTATCTTCCAGAAGAGTATAGCAGCTCCACGAAAAAAATCCCGTTTTTTTAGATGCTTAAAAAATTTCTTTAGTTTATTGCTCATAAGGATAATTATAGATTGAATTTTTAGAGTGTCTAGATTGATAACAATTTATATATATATTAGTGTATAATCGAACATATACGGAGAAAATATAGAAATGTTGTACGATTCATATGCAGATTTTTTCAATAGTTTTAATATTGCAGAAAAAGATTTTATTGAGTGGAATTTAAAAAAAATCTTATTTCCCATAGAGTTTAATGAAAAAGGAGTTCGAAAAGAATGGGAAGATATAAAGGCGATTGCTCGTGGTAATTTTGTAGAAAAAAAAACCTTGTATATACGTGCAGCTGGAAGAAATAGCAATCTTTCAGAATCATCAAAGAATTACATTGAATTAATAAATTATTTATTTAGCGAAAAATTCTCTGTAGAAACAGACCCTGATAATAATAAAATACCACAAGATGTAATCAATAAAACAACAGGTTTTATTCGCTATCAAGACTCAAAAAAAATGGATTTAAATGATGATGTCATTGCTAATTATCAATTATCTCACTTATTTGAAAACAGAACAAAAAATCCCCTACTTTTTTCTGCTCCATGGATGACTTGTTATACACCAAAAATATTTGATCCTTTTACTGGGCACGAATCCCAATTACACAATGATTGTTATTATAAATTTCTTGATAAAGTATTCGAAGTAAATTGTGTGTATATTGATGAATACAATGATCTTCTTTCAGAATTATGTATACAAGAAAAACTTGAGGAATGGATTCAAAATAATAAACATAGATTTGGTAGAACATTTAAGGAACGCGAAATATTATATGAATTCAGTCCTATTGATAAACAAACTGAAATAAATCTCTATTTAAATAATCATAAAATTCCAGATTTGCCTCCTGAAATTGATTTTTTTAGTGTACCAGATTCAACTATCCCATTAAAAGAATTTACACCATTAGAAGCAAAAATAGCTTTAGAAGAAAATAGAACTTCTTCTAAATAAAAAAAGTGAGCTATTTATTATTTCAAATTCTCCTTCATCGTACCACAAATTAATTCAAAAATGGGATTCTATTTTGATTTACCGCTTCCTTAAGCTCGTAAAAAATTCTGCTTACTTCATAAAGTTTCTTATGAAATTCATCTTCTTTATTTTTGGCAAAGTCTAGTGCCATTCCAGACAAAATCATATTATTTCCATTGAATGAAAAATCTCCAATCCTCATAATGTCATATCCCCCGTCAAAACAATAAGGATTATCTATTTTTTCTGGTAAGCTCTGTAGAATTTCTTCATTATTTTTTATGATTTCTAAAACTTCTTCTACAATCTTTTTGCTGTCAGCAATTTTTTCTTCTTCAAAAAAATATGGTTCAAAGGAGCCAATCCATCTTCCAAAAAAACGAACTACTACGCCATCTTTATAAATCACATATTTAGAAACATTCTGTGGACCTATTCCAACTTGAAAGCGGCAATATTCAAAAATTGAATCTGTGCTGCCAGGATGAACTTCTTTTCTTTTTGCTGCAATTTGTTTGATTTCTTCGGTTGATAGAAATTTTGAAAAACATAACTTCCGCCTAAGGCATTCAATTCGTTCAATATCACTTTTTCTATAACGAATAATGTAAAAATACTGACGAATAAGATTTTTATAATCAAAAAAATAGTTTTCAATTTGTTCAAAAGTTTCAGGGGCAAAATATTTCTTTATGTCATTAAGATTTTTTCTATTTTGAGTTACATACTTTTTAAGCCTCTGCAGCATTTGTTTTTTTTCTTCGGGCCGTTGTTCTGGCGCTACAAGCATTTCTTTAATATAAACTTTCTCATACAAATACTGCTTGAACATATTTTGAATTGTTTTTATTTCCTTTGGAAATTCTTCTAAATGCTTGGAAATATTATCTTTACAACTTTCATCATATTCTTCATGTCTGGACAGATAAGAATTCCAGGTTGCTTTTGCTCCTAACATAAGAAATAATCCGTTTAGACTACAAAATCGTATGCCAATTTCAAAAAGATTTACTTCCACTTATACCTCCTAAAAAATCTGCTGGTGTTTATTAACCAGCAGGAATAGAATTTTACTCTGACCACAAAACTGAAATTTCAGAATCTTTTACGCGGGAACTAAAAATTGATAGAATGTAATCTGGCGGATTAAAAGTTGATACTGTTTTGGCTGTATCGACAATTTTTGTTTTAAAAGTACTTGAATCTAAATCTTTATAGGATAAAGAGTAATGTACTGAAGTTTTGTTTTTTGAACTTTGAGAAAAGTGAATAGACTTTTCTGGAGCCTGAATAGTTAGAAAGTTGTTTTTGAATTGAGCCAGATTATTAATTTTTGATTGAGAAGAACTGGTAGTAGTATTCGAAGGAATTTTACGGACTTTGTAAAAAATAAATTTTTCTGAATAGTTAATATAATACTCGCTGAATTTGTAATAATCTGAAGAAAAATTGAGAACTTTATCGAAATGATCAGAAATAAGATTATTGAATTCTGTATCTGATTTATCTGAATAAACGAAAAGTATTAAATATGTTCCGCCTTGTTCTGAAAGGATTGAATACTTGTTTGTAAAATTGTTTAAGAACTGGTCCAGATTTGGTAATGATTGAATCTCTTTAGCCATATAAAATAACTCCTTACGATTAAAAAAACGATAAATAAAAACCTTAAATTGTCAAAGAACCTGGAAAAAACCCTTTTTCCTGCATATATAATATAGAGAATTCGTCGAGGATTATTCCTAGTTATTTAGTGCTTTTACTTTAATAATTCATTAATTTCATCTTGAGTTATTGCATCTGTATTTTCGCAATTTTCTTTACCAGCAATGAAGGCCATAAGAGATTTATCAAAATTAACATCTCCCTCACCTTCCTGGAGTGTTACAAAATTTTTAATATTTACAGATAGCTCAGTAAGATATGTCGTTTTTTTTATATTAATTTCGCAATCAGTATAAGGTGAATGTTTTTGTTCGTCTGGCATTAAAACAATTACAGGAAAATTAAAAACTTCTGCCAGAGTTTTTATCTGTTTTAAATCCTCAAATGCAATGTCGCTTAAAATTACAATTCTTTTTGAATCATCATTTTGGATATAAGCTTGAATAAAATTACGGATACTTTCACAAATTTCTTCGATGTTGTATTCAAAAAAACGGCTTGTAACAAAAGGAAGCGTTTTATGATTTTTTTCATATTCGGCTTTTAAATTTTCAAAATCGTCCTGATCATACCAGCCCGCATACATGCTATGCAAAGTAGAAGGATTACGATTTGATTTTGCCATTTCATATTTTAGTAAATTTAAACCAATGAAACATTCAGAATATTTTTGCGAGATGATATAAGTAAAAATATTATTTTTGATTACAAAATCATGAAGTAATGAAGTAAAAAATTCATCGGTTTTAATACCTTTTACAACAGTAACTTCACCAGGTTTAAAGCCATCTGTAATGATATTAAAAGGCGCAAGAAAATCTGGAAATTCTACTAATTTAGGACGATGCCTAATTCTAGTTTCAATAAAATAGAAAGCTTCATCTATGCTTGAAGAACTGGAATTTATATTCATAAGGCTACCTCTTTATTAGAGATAGCCTCTTTTTATAAAACGTCTAGTATATTTGTGTATTAATCTAAATCAGAAAAGTGGTAGTATTGAAAATCAAATTCCTTGTGTTCATTCCACTCTCCACTTAAAGGGTCATAATAATTTTCAGACTCAAGCAGAGAACAAGTGCCATCCTTACAAAATCCAATGTAATAATCATTCTGTGTACTGTCATAATCACCAGGATATGTAATTTTCAATTTAAAACCAAATTTCAAGTCAGGAAAAGCCTTTGATACATCCTCAGCTTTGCTGAATGCCCATTCATATACAGTCCCAAAATAACCTTCGTCTTCAAAAATGGCTTTTATTTCATGCCCTTCAATTTTTGCCAGTTTGTGAAAATTTTTTAGAAACATAATATCTGAATCATCTACAGGTTCCTTTTCAAAAGCTACAATTACCTTATCCAGAAAATCTTTTGTTAAGTTTAATTTTTTACTAAAAACAAACTCTACTTCAACTTTAATATTTGACATATTATCTCCCAAATTCCAGTATATAATCTATTCTAACATATAAATCTAATTTTTGTTTAGGCTGCTACAAAATCACAAATCTCTGCATTTAGCTTATCCCGCTTCATTTTTTTTACTGCCCTCTGATAAATCTGACAAACACGTTGTTTTGAAATGTTCAGCAGTTCCCCTATTTCTGGATAAGAAAGAAGATCACAATCTATACCAAAGTGTTTAGTGATAATAAATCTTTCGCGCTCAGATAATCTTGAGAGATATTGCAACACTGCCAGTTTTTGTTCATTATTGATGTATTGAACTTCTGGAGTTTCATTAAAAGACATACCTTCTGTATCACAAATGTTAAATTCATCGCCAGAACCATTTTTAGAAAAAAGAGGAACAAATTTATAATCAACTGCAGAAAGCTGCGCTTTGCGTTTTTCTGAAAGAAGTGCTTTATCACCTTTTGTAGATAATTTATTTAAATCTTGAATAACTTTTTTAGAATAATGAATCTGATGATTAGAATTTAAAAAATCATAAATTGCACCGGTAATACAAACTTTTGCATAAGGAATAAAAGCTATACCTTTTGCCATATTAAAATTACGGATAGCCATTAATAGACCAATATTACCGCTGCTAATAACATCATCTTCATAACCTTTAGAATAAGAGAGAATGCCTGATTTTTTTGCCACACTTAAAACCAAATACTGACAGGATGAAATAATTCTGTTTAATGCAGCAGAATCACCACCCTGAGCTTTTAAGATTACAGAATTTATTTCCTCTGATGGAATAAATTCTGCCGACGCAAACTGAGGTAAAATGTTATTTTCAATAGTTTTCATATAAATTCTCCATATATAATATAGAAAATTCGTCGAGAACTATTCCTAGTTATTTAGTGCTTGTTTTGATTTTAAAGATGTGGTTATTCTTAAATAATTTTCTTCTGTAAACGTTTTAATAATATCACTCATATCGTCATTAAGTTCTTCAGCATATTCATAAAGACTATCTAAACAACGATTATACATTCTGGTAGAAGTGTTTTTATTAATATATTCAAACTTTGGAACTGCAAGATTATCTGTATAAGCCAGACTAAACATTTCCACAATAAACTTATACCAAAGTTCTTTTGGAAGGCGAGATTTATACATTAATGATGGCTGACCTAAATTAAAACTTTTGCCACAATTTATGCAGACCCCTCTTTGCTTTCCATTGATGTGACCATTTTTTTTAATTTCAGTATCTATACATGCAGGACAATAAAAATATCGGTCTTCACATAAAATATAGTTTGCAACATAATCGCCTAATTGAACTAAATCTGATTTTGAGAAATTACTTATGACAGGAAACAAATGTTTCAAATGAAAACTGTTCATCAGCTAATTATAACACTAGAAATATATTATTTTTGCTTTTTTCTAAAAAACATGGACGATTTTATGTTATTAACTATAATTATAATCATGGAATTTAGAAAAATAATCTTTTTAATTTTAGTAATTTTCATAAATACAGGATTTCTTTCTGCTGAAGATCTTGCCCGTAAAAACTACGAATCAAAGAAATACAAAGTACAAATGAAAGCAATTCTAAATGATAAAGTTGCTTCCAGATTTCTCAATATTGTAGAAGTTGCCATTTATGATAAGACGACTAAATGCTTTTGGTATGAACGATTTATAATAGATGGGGATAAAGATTACTTACTTTCAGAATATGAAACGAATCCAGATTTGAATATTTCGCATCTTTATAAAACACCAGTTACAGATTGGGATATAGATCAGTTTGCATCAGAAAAAATGCGAGAAATTGCAGATGTTGAAAATGGTTTATACCCTCAGAATTACAGTGCAATTCCTCACGAAGATGGAACTTATTCTTATATGGCATATTCAAGGACAGCAAAAGATACAATGAAAATGCAGGAAGAAAATTGATTTCTTCATTTGAAAGTATTTCACTCCTGCAATTTACAGCTTAAACACGCTTACTTCATTTTTGATATCAATCATGTTCAGTTTGTTGCCCTTGGCACCTTCAATTCCGGCGGATGTGGCATCGGTAATGTTTTCTGTGTGAGATGAAATTTCTGTCATTTCAGCAGTTCCATCATAAGATAAAAGTTTGATGCATACACACCATAGCCAGCAGACTGCAGTTGGAGATTGTATTTCCTCTGATATTAATTGACGAGTGGGAATTTGTAGACTGTCATATGGCATTTTTTATGTTATAATAGAATCATTAATTATATGCAGAGAAAGTTTATGCAAAAGTCTCAACTTAAACCTGAAGAAAAAGCTCGTACAAAAATCGATAAATTATTACTCAAAGCAGGCTGGGATGTAATCAACCGCAATCAGTATTCTGATTTATACAATGGTTGTGCAGTTTGCGAAGGTCTTCTTGAGGGAAACCTCGAAGCAGATTATTTGCTCTTTGCTGGTGGAAAAGTTATTGGTGTTCTTGAAGCAAAACGTAAAGAAAAGAAACTTTCTGTTGATGTGGCTGAACAGGCACAGAAATATACAAAGTCAGTTCCAGACTGGTATCCTATTTGGAAAAACCCACTTCCATTTGTATTTCTTTCAAATGGAGAAACTCTGTTATTTAAAGATCTTAGAGATGAAGAAGCTGAATATATTGAATTAGCAGAAATGAAAACTCCTAAAGAACTTGTTGATTTAGCAGGTTCTGATATTTCTGATAATGGTTTTGCAAAACTTCCAAGAGTTCTTGAAGCTGCACCTGGTAAATTGCGAGATTGTCAGCATGATGCAATTCAAACTGTTGAACTGGAATTCAAGCATGGTACGGACAGAGTTTTACTGAATCTTGCTACTGGTTCTGGTAAAACTTTTACGGCCTGTATGCTTTCATACAGAGCATTAACTTATACACCTGTAAAACATATTCTTTATCTCGTAGATAGAAATAATCTTGGGAAACAGACACTTACAGAATTTTCTCAGTTCAAACTTACAGAAAGCGAACAGAATTTTACAAATATATATCAAGTAGAAAGACTTAAGAAACTTGATGGTATAAAAAATACACAGGTTTGCATTTCAACAATTCAACGATTATTTGCAGTTCTTACAGGTCAGAATTTTACAGATGCTGATGACGATGCAGATGATCAGAATGATGAAGATAACTTCTTTAATGCTGAAGATGAAGACGGAAATGAAATTGATTTTGGAAAAGATGTAAAACTTTCAAAAGACTTTTTCGATTTGATTATTGTTGATGAATGTCACCGTTCTATTTATAAACGCTGGCGCAAAGTTCTTGAATATTTTGACAAAGCAAAAATCATTGGTCTTACAGCAACTCCAACACCTCAGGCTTATGCTTTCTTTAATTTGCAGCCTGATGTAAATGGAAATTATTCAGCAACTTACGATTATACTCAGGAACAGTCTTTTATTGATGGTATCAATGTTCCACCTCGTATTTACAGAATCAAAACTGATGTTACTGAAAACGGTGGTGAAATTGCAGAGGGTCAAAGAATCATCGAAGCAAAAAATAGGACTAGCGAGAAACTTGTTGTTCAGCAGGAAGTAGACCAGTATTTTACAAGCAAAGATGTAGACCGTAGCGTAATGGTTCCAGAACAAATAAAGAAAGTTGTTCAGGAATATAAGGATATTGTTTACACAAGACTATTTACAGACCGTGAACCTCTTTGGCAATATCTTCCAAAAACATTATTTTTTGCTAAAACAGATAAACATGCAGATCTCATAATCAGCATTATAAAAGAAGTATTCCAGGATGAACTGGAATCTGGATTATTAGATCAGGACCACTTTGTTCAAAAAATTACTTGTAAAGCAACTTCAAATACAAACCAACTTATTGATGATTTTAGAACTCAAAAAGATTTCCGTATCGCCGTAACTGTTACTCTTGTTGCAACTGGTACAGATGTAAAACCTTTGGAAGTTCTTGTATTCATGCGGGATATTCATTCATCAGTTTTGTATACACAGATGAAAGGTCGTGGTTGCAGAAGTATTGATGATGACGTTTTAAGAACAGTAACTCCAAATGCAGATACAAAAGATTGTTTCTATCTTATAGATGCTGTAGGAGTTACCACAAGTGAAAAGAAAATTCCAAAAGTAACACCACCAGGAACGGAACCTGGCCCTAAAAAAATCACACTTGAACATCTTATGGAATTGCTTGCACTTGGAAATCTGGAAGATGAAAACATTGAATTGTTCGGAGAAATCTGTGCAAGAATAAATAAGAAACTTGAAAATACTCAGTACCAAAAACATCTTGATGAGTTTGCGGTATTAGCTAAAGAACCTTTGGTAAAGTTTGCAACTGATGTATTGGATGCAATGGCATTTGATACACTTCCAGTATTTATATCAAATCAGGATGCAAATACAGAAAGAAGAAAACTTGTCTCTCCTGTAATTGACCACGAAAAAGTTAGGGATAAATTGCTGGAACTTTCTTATGGTTATTATACAATCTTAAGACCAGGTACTGACGAAGTTACATTCAGTGATTTCTCAGTAGAGACGGCAGAACCTCATATAAAATTGTTTGAAGAATATATAAATCAACATTGTGATGATATTGAAGCACTTCGTATCCTTTACAATGATGAAGATAACGTTATTACAAATGCAATGCTTATAGATTTGCAGAACAAACTGTTAGCAACTGACCCATTATTGCGCCCTGAGTTTATCTGGGATTTCTATAACACTTTAAGTTCAAATGGCCAGTTACCAAACAAACATATTATTCCATTAAAGAATAAAAATGAAAAACAGACTCTTACAAATCTTATTCAGCTTGTAAGATTTGCATATCAGAAAACAGATACATTACAGGCAATAAATGGAATAATAGGTCAAAGATTTGGTCTTTATATTGGCCGCCATGCTGGTAATGAAAAGAATGTTGAATTCACAGAAGACCAGATAAACGTTCTTCGTGAAATAGCTAACTACATCTCTCAAATGGGTTGTATCACTCGGCAGGAACTTTTCGCATACGATAAACAGCTTTGTATGGAAGGAATTAAAATCTTTACAAATCAGAATTTCGACAGCGAATTAACATATTTCTCTAAATTCTTATTACAGATTAAGGCAGCATAGAAATGGCAAAACAAACAGTAAAATCAGAGCAGACACTTACAAAAAAAGTATGGAACATGGCAGATGTTCTTGCTTCGGCAGGTGTCGGATTCACAGATTACATCACACAGCTTACATATCTTTTGTTCATCAAAATGGATAAAGAAAATATGGAGTTTGGTGGAATTGAAAGTGCTTTGCCAGAAGGTTGCCGTTGGGATGATATTCATAACGATGAAATCAAAGGTGAAGATTTAGTAAAGAAATATGATAAAATCCTTAATACTTTAAGTGGCGAAAGTGGAATCTTAGCATCTATTTTCGTAAAAGCACAGAATAAAATTTCAACACCAGTTCATCTTAAAAAACTCATAGATATGATTGATGAAGAACAATGGCTTATGGATGGTGACCTTAAAGGTGCCATTTACGAAAGCATTCTTGAAAAGAACGGACAGGATAAAAAATCTGGTGCCGGCCAGTATTTCACACCTCGTCCTTTTATTCAGGCCATTACAGAATGTGTTGCTCCAAAAATCACAGAAACAGTTTGTGACCCTGCTTGTGGTACAGGCGGATTCCTTCTTGCAGCCTATGATTTTATGAAACCGCAGGCTAAAAACAAAGATGACCTTAATAACCTTAAAGAAAGTAAAATCTCAGGTTTTGATAATACAGCCCTGGTTGTAACTCTTGCTTCAATGAACATGTACCTTCACGATATTGGTACAGATTCCACACCAATCAAATGTAAAGACTCTCTTGAAAAAGACCCTGATTCATTGGTAGATGTAGTTCTTGCAAATCCGCCATTTGGTGACAGACCTGCAGGAGCCGGCGAAATCAACAGAACTGGCTTTGTTGAAACAAAAAACAATCAGCTCAACTTCCTTCAGCACATTATGGCTCTTCTTAAAAACAATGGCCGTGCAGGAATCGTTCTTCCAGATAACGTACTTTTTGCAGATGGAGCTGGTGAAAAAATCCGTAAACGATTGCTTAAAGAATATAATCTCCATACAGTTCTCCGTCTCCCAACAGGTATTTTCTATGCCAACGGAGTAAAAGCAAATGTAATCTTCTTTACAAAAGGCGAAGAAACAAAAGAAACCTGGTATTACGATTACAGAACAGGCATCAAACATACCCTTGCCACAAAACCACTTAAGCGCAGCGACCTTGATGATTTTGTAAACTGCTACTGCTCAGGCCATATTCAAGACAGAAAAGAAACTTACTCAGAAGAAAATCCAAACGGCAGATGGCGCAAATTTACAATTGATGAACTTCTTGCCCGCGATAAAACTTCTCTTGATATTACATGGATTAAAGATAAAGATGACCTTGAGGATGTAACACTTAAGGAACTCTTTGCAACAATTCAGGAAAAATCTGCAAACATCTCAAATGCAGTAAATGAACTTGCAACTCTTCTTTCTGGAATTGAGGAGTAAAAATTGGGTTACGCAAGTTATAAACGACACGAACTATTTGAAATTCTCAAACCCGATTTAGGAAAAATCCTGAATAAACAAACAGGAATAGAAGCAAATCTTTCAAAACATTCAGTAGATAAAATGACAAGTGATAAAGCATTGGAAAAGTCCAAAAACAATGGCTTTACTTTACAAGAACATTTTGAACTTGCTGCACAAATAAAAAGTTTGTACGAAGAAGCTTCATTAATTTTTACACATGAAAATTTAAAAAATCCAGATGACCCAAATATAGTTTCCATAAAAAGATTTGTTTCAACAGGCAGACTTTCAAATGGAAAAGATTGTGATGTTTTGATTACTGTAAAAGAAACAATTGCAAACGGTCACAGAATATATTCAATAGAACTGGATGAAATAAATAAAGCCTCTGAAAGATTCAGAGGCCTGAGTGACGCGGCTGAAAATACAGCGGACAGGGCAACTAAGACACCTCACGTCGATACTTCAAATATAACACATTCTCAGAAAAATTCAAGTGAGGTCCAATAAATGAACACAAAACTCCTTCGTCAGAAAGTATTAGACCTTGCCATTCACGGAAAACTTCTAGATAAAGCGGTGGTTGAGGCTCTCGAAACCACTCCTGGCTATGAACCAGCTTCAAAATTGTTGGAAAGAATAAGAGGGGAAAGCGATGTTTTGTTTTCCGATATATCAAAATCGGAAACAAAACTCGTTAGCGAAGCGACTCTTCCCCTCGCGTCGCGAGTTTTTGAAAGAAACTCGGTAGTGAGCGATAGCGAACGGACTACCCCTTCGCCTAGGGGCAAAGCCCCTAAAACCCCATCAGCTCCTATTTCAGAAGATGAGATTCCTTTTGAAATTCCTGAGAACTGGTGTTGGTGTAGATTAAAAGATATAGTTGATATTTCCTCTGCCAAAAGAGTATTAAAAGAAGATTGGAAATCAGAAGGAATACCTTTCTTTAGAGCAAGAGAAATCGCTCAATTAGCAAATGGTGAAAAACCAATTGATGACTTATTTATCACAAATGAAATGTATCAGTCATTAAAACAAAATTATGGAATTCCTAAACCTGGTGATTTAATGGTTTCTGCAGTAGGAACTATTGGAAAAATCTATATAGTTAGGGAAGAAGATTGTTTTTATTATAAAGATGCAAGTGTAATAAAGTTTTCGCCATTATTAAAAGACATCAATTCTTCTTGGTTAAAGAAAACTATTGAATCTCCATTTTTACAGACACAAATTTATGCTCATTCAAATGGAACTACTGTTGATACAATTACTATTTCGACAGCTTCTGAATACATGATTCCTCTCCCCCCACTAGAAGAACAGAAACTCATAGTAGAAGAAATAGAACGAGTTTTTGCACTCATAGATACTGTTGAACAGAATAAAACAGATTTAGAAACAGTCATCAAACAGACAAAATCAAAAATCCTCGACCTCGCAATCCACGGAAAACTAGTTCCACAGGACAAAGCAGATGAACCAGCATCAAAAATGCTGGAAAAACTCCGTGCCGAAAAAGAAGAAAAAATCGCCAACGGCCAACTCAAACGAGACAAAAACGATTCATACATTTATAAATCCGCTGATGGAAAATGGCTCGAAAGAAAAGCAGACGGTTCAGAAGAAGAGATAGAAGTACCATTTGAGATTCCAGAGAGCTGGAGTTGGTGTAAAATCAAGGAAATTGCAAATATTGCTAGAGGTGGTTCTCCAAGACCAATCGAAGATTTTATAACTGAAGACGAAAATGGAGTGAACTGGATTAAAATTGGAGACACTAAAGAAGGTGATAAATATATTACTTCTGTACGAGAAAAAATAAAACCAGAAGGAATAAAGCATTCTAGATTTGTTCACTCTGGAGATTTTCTGCTAACTAATTCTATGAGTTTTGGAAGACCATATATCCTTAAAGTTAATGGATGTATTCATGACGGCTGGTTAGTTTTTGCAGATATTGGAAAAATAATTGACAGTGATTTCCTTTATTACTCTCTAAGTTCTGATTTTATCTATACAGCTTTTTCTTTTGTCGCAGCAGGGTCAACAGTAAAAAACTTGAAGTCAGATACTGTGAAGGAAACTATATTTCCTCTTCCACCACTAGAAGAACAAAAAAGGATAGTATCTATGATTGAGAATACAATAAAATCATTGGAAATAGTAAATTATCATTTAAAAGGAAATTAATATATGAAAGATGATAAAAAGGACGAGATAGACGAGATTAAAGTTATTAAAGCAACAAAGAAAGATTTTTTTTCCAAGGTACAACCATTTCAAGAAAAAATGAATTGTACAAAAATTAAGAATTTATTGGATTCTTTGATAGATGATATTCAATTAGAAATAGAATATCCTTATGTAGATTCACATTATAGAGACAGTTATTATTTATATTATTCTAGAAAACTTTCGGATTATAAAAGAGATTGTATAAGAGTCCATTTATTTTCACCTACTCAAGATTCTAAATGGCATTATTCAGGATATTTCATAATAAGACCGTTAGAACAAGTGCCTCTTGGAAGAGCAATAATAAGTCCAAAAGCATTAAAAACTCATCCATTTGTCACTTGTTTAGTTAATGAAAAAGTTAATCTTGTTGGACAAAAATTGGAAGTGCATGGATTCCCATATGTTGCTCAGGATGCAGAAACACATACCTGTGCAGAAAGTGCTCTATGGGTGTTATTACAATATTTTGGGGAAAAGTATAAAAATTATAAAACATTTTTACCATCTGATATAATAAAAATACTCACAAATACATCAAATAGACGATTGTTACCTTCAAAAGGTTTGACTGTTGATGAATTAGCAAATTGCTTAAATTCTACAGGTCAAAATTGTTTAATATATACATGTGATACCACATTTGATAAAGGTTCATCAAAAAGCACACTATTAAAAGATCTTACAACAGGCAGCGACTGTACAAAATTACAAATTGAATTATTTAATTTATTAAATATATATATAGAATCCGGCATGCCAGTCATATCCTCTATACACAATGAAAAGATAGGTCACGCAATTGTAATAATTGGTCATCAAGAAGTAGATTCAAGCTTTATTTATTCTGATATGAAAAATAATGGAAATACATGGCTTGATGTATCAAATTATAAACGTGATTTTGTTGTAATGGATGATAATAAGCCTCCTTATGAGATTATCCCTATTACAGATCCAGCTGCAAACTATTCTGAAGCGGAATGGAATGGGTGCGAATTAGGCTCTTTTGTTCTTCCATTTCATAAACATATGTTTATGGATGCTAAAGTTGTATTGGAACTTGTTTCCAATATTTTTGAAAATAAAAAAATTGGCTTAAAAATATTTAATTCCAAATGGATTACAAGATTATTCCTGACTTCTAGTACATCCTACAAGACATTCATTAGAAAAAGTGATATACTAGATGAGCAATTTAAACAACGTATAGTTCGTACCCAATTTCCAAAGTTTATTTGGGTTTGTGAACTATATGAGATTGAACACTACCATAATAATCAAGTTAATGGAGTATTAATAATAGATGCAACAGGTGATGCATCATATAACTCTATTATTCTTTATTATATTGACGATAATAAAATAGTTATTAATGATGCTTCTAGTTTTCAGGGAACTGAAAAATTGAAAAAGAATTTCTTATGTGAGCCATATAAGAATAACCTTAAGGGAGAATGGAACGAATGGAGATCTTAGGAGAGTTGGATTTTGGAGAAGACTTTTCTGTTGAGTTAGAAACTGGACAACTAGAAAACAAACTTACTCCGGCAGAAATCGAAGAATCAAAAAAAGAAAATGAAAATTTTTTTCAACGTGTAATATCTGATTTTATGGCTATGCAAACTAATTCGAGAATTAATGCTTCCAAGCTATATATAACTAGATAATAGAATTAAAAGATGCATTTTAAGAATGCATCTTTTTTTATGTAATGATCAACAACAATATTTAAAAGAAATAATAAATCTCCATTCTTGGAGAAGCGAATTTTTGTGAAAACCTATACAAAAAGGTATGTACGGATAAATAAAATCTAAATGGAAGTCACAATTTGATTGGATAATTGATACATCAGTCAAAATGAGGAAAATGTTTAATATATCTAGGAAATCTTAGGAGAATAACCCATGCTATTTTACGGCGAAAATCACAAAGATATCAAACGAATCAACTCTGGTAATCCTCATATTCAAACAATTGGCGATTTATATAACGCTCTTTATGAATCTTGGAGCAAAGAAACTGCATACCGAAGTTGCCAAGCTGAATGGAACGAAGGAGACCGTTCATACGGACAATGTGCAGTTACGGCAATGATTGTATTTGATATGTTTGGAGGAACAATACATAGAATTAGAAATAATGATGGCAGCACTCATTACTTCAATAAAATTGATGGTCATTATTTTGATCTTACTCGTGAACAATTTGACTTATATGATATTCCAGTAAAATACGAACCGAATGAAACAATGGACCGTAAAAACTGCGGAAGGAATGCAGGCACACTTTCCAGATATAAAAAACTTATGAATAACCTGAACAATTATTTAGACAGTCTAGAATCATCTGGAAAAGCAATTCATGAAGAGATAGTTGTTTATGAGCACCTTTAATTAACACCCTGTTCCTCTTTCTCCTGTTGTTCTTTTAGGCGGGCGTTTTTTTCTTCCTGTTCCTGAAGGATGGCTCTGTACTGTGGAGGAACCCCGGCATATTTTCCTAAAACGTATGTGTCTTCAGTTTCTTCCTCTTCCTGAAGGTTTTTAGTTGAAGCACATGAAGAAATCATTAAGGTAAACACTGAAAGGCTCAGCAGTAAAAGATTTCTAATATTTTTGATTGTTACTTTCATAACGATTTTATTCTCCCTATTATTTCAAACTACTCGCAACTATACCCTGGCTCTTTAAAAAGTACGTCTTTATCTGGAACTATATTAGCATCCCAGACTTTCTCTTTCCAGTCTTCTGGATCTACATCTTTGATTGCAACAGAAACACTTGATGTTTTGCAGCCCCAAGTCTGAGCAAGTACTTCTGCAATTTTTTCAGCGCATTCTTTTTTCTGTTCATCAGTTCTACCTGAATAGCATTTAATCTCTACGTGTGGCATTTATTTCTCCTCAAAAAAATCTACTTACTTATTTTATCAACTCCATAACTTCCAGCGGCGATTCCAAATGAATGAATCCTTCCAGTCTCGAAACCGGCTGATTAACTCCATCTTTTAAATACCAGGTGGCCTGTGCGGTTTTCATATTCAAGGCAGCTGCAGTTTCCAATTCCAGCATCCTTTGCCATGTCCTTACTAAAATACATAGGCGATTCATACAAAGTGACAAGAGTTTCGTACATGTCAAAAATAACGGCTTTAATCATTTCTTTATTTTCTCTTCCAACCAGATATTTATTTCTTTTTTATTATAAAGCAAAAATTTAAATTTTACCGTAAAGTCATAATATAATCGTGAAAAAGTGCATATGGATATTTACTATACATACTGCAAGTAATATAATATTATTTGATTATTGGAAATGCCTAAACAGGCGGTGTCTCCCAAACTCAATCAGCATTTGCTGAAATTTGATCAAGGGAGGCTATGTTATGATTATTGACAGAGTTATTGCGGTTGTTGCTTGTGTAGCAACTGTGGTCTGCATGATTATAGCATTACTCTCCTACCTACACGATAGAAAAGAGTAAATAATAAAGCCGCCCAGAGATTCGAAACATTGGACGGCTTTTAGTTCAATAAGTGGAGATGACCAAATGTTTGGGCATTTCCTTTTTTAATATAACATAACATTTTTTTATCGTCAAATATGCAACATTTAATCCAATTACTAAACTACATTAAATCGTTTACTAGTAATGTTAAAGATTCATGAAAGGTAATCTGAACAATCAGCATAAAACCACCCGTGCATTTTATCACCAATTGACCTAATGTCAAATCCTATATAAATTTTCTTTCAATGAAAAATAAATCTTTTTTGAAACCCCTTTTTACAATTGCATTTCCAATCATTCTGCAGGACTTTTTGTCTTCCTTTGTGAACATGCTGGATACCATTATGGTAGGTCAGCTTGGTGCCGTTGATATTGCGGCTGTTGGACTTGGAAACCAGATTTTTTTTGTAATGAGCCTTGGTGTATTCGGCATTGCTTCCGGCGGCCAGATTTTTATTGCCCAGTATTGGGGGAAAAAAGATTTAGACAGGATTCACAGAACCACAGGCATGATGCTGCAGCTTTCACTGGCTTTTACAGCTCTTTTTGCCGCAGTGAGCATAATCTTTCCCGAATTCTGCCTTTCCATCTATTCAAATGATGTGGAAGTTATTACCAGAGGCGCAAAATATCTTAGGGTAGTGGCTCCAAGTTATCTTTTCTTTGGCATCAACGTTTCTTTTGCCGCTTCTTCACGAAATACGGAACATTTGAAACTGCCTGCAGTTGCTACAATCACTTCGGTTATTTTGAATGCCCTTTTGAATTATCTTTTTATTTTTGGCGTGAACATTGGCGGTGTCCAGATTATAAAGGCTCACGGGATTATTGGTGCTGCCGTTGCCACAGTCATTTCCCGCATTGTGGAAGCCCTTATTGTTACTGGCGGAGCTTACCTCAGAAAATACGAAATTGCCTGTTCACCTAAGGAATTTATCTGCCGGGACAAAAGTTTTATTGCCCATTACCTTAAAATCAGTCTGCCGGTTCTTGCCAACGAGCTCTTGTGGGGTTCTGGAATTTCCATGCAGTCTTCCATTTTTGCTCACAGCGGCACTCTGGTAATTGCTTCCTTCAATATTATGAACAGCATTTCAAATCTTGTTTACCCAATCTGTATTGGCTGCGGAAATGCAACGGCTATCATTATTGGAAAAACCATCGGGGAAGGAAAACTGGATGAGGCAAAGAGTCTTGCAAGAAAACAGTGCTTCTTTATTGCGGCCATGGCTTTTGGACTGGGATTTTTGATTATGCCATTGGCAAAACTGATGCCATTTATTTTCAAGGTGGAAGCAGAAGTTCTTTCCATGGCAACAGTTTTCATTATAATTCGCGGCCTGATTTTTGCTTTCGATGCCTTCAATATGACTTCCGTTGTGGGAGTTTTCCGTTCCGGCGGCGACACTCTTTTTGCCCTTTTTATGGACGTAGGCTTTTTGTGGCTTCTGGCACTGCCTCTTGGGTGGCTTGCGGTTCTGGTGTGGCATTTACCATTCTGGGCAGTTTACCTTTGCATTCTTTCGGAACCTGTGTGTAAATCAATTGTGGGAATAAACCGCCTCCTGAGCAACAAATGGCTCAGAAGACTGTAAAAAAATTATTTTGATGAAACCTGTTCTTTTACAAAATCAATTGTCATGTCCTGCATGATCTGTCTGTATTTTCCATCAAAAGTGTGACTGGCTCCATCTACAGAAACCTGACTGACCTTTGGAAAAAGATCTGCGGCCCGATCCAGATATTCAGGAGCATCAGAACCAATGGAGTTGACTGTTCCCCGAATAATCAAAACGCTGTTCTTGAATTTTGGCATATCCTTATAAATGTCCAGGGAGAGCATGTCTGTAACAAAACTTTTTCCGCAGTAAAGCGGTGTGTAAATAATGTCCGGAAGTTCATCAGGATTTGGGAAAGCTTCTTTAGTCTGATCCCGCATCTGATATGAAGGCTCAAGGGCAATCAGTCCTTTTACCAGCTTTGGATTCTGTGTTGCGGCATAAGTTGATGCCAATCCTCCAAGACTGTGTCCCCACAGAAAAACATTGTTTTTGTCGATATAAGGGAATGCATTAAGACTGTACAGAATTGCTTTAATATCTGCTGCCTGAGTAAGGACTGTCATATCAGTTACTTCACCGTCACTTTTTTTTGTGCTTCTTGATGCTGATCCAATAAAATCAAAGGAAAGACCAGCAATGCCTTTAGTGGCCAGAAGTTTTGCAAAACTGTCGGTTGTATTGTGATTTCCCCCTGCACCGTAAGACAGGATAACAAGAGGGAAAGGACCTTCGCCTTCCGGAATATACAAATTGCCGTAGATGCGAAGTCCATCTCTATAGAAGAAAATCTGCTTGCTTGTGGCAGAAACATCTTCTATTTCAGGCGCCTTTGTTTTAAAACCAGTTTTTTTACATCCAGCCAACTGAAGTGCTGCAAATAAAATAAGAACTGCTTTAATAATAAAAACTGAGCGTTTCATAAGATTTCCTCTGAAAGTTTTTGTTAAAACTTGGAATATTCCTTTCCGCGGATTACGTGGGCAGCAAATTCACATCCACCCATTATTACTCCGCAGACTATGGACACAATGAGCCGCAGTTGTTCCTGAAGGCCTGTCATATTTATAAAGATGATTCCAAAGAACGACAGGACTGCAATCCATGTAAGGATTCGGGCAATTTTTGATGTGCGCGTTACTTCTTCTGAACTGATTGTTTCTGCTGTGTCAGGGCCTGCAAATTCTTCGGGTTTTGCATCAATCTCTTTGCAAAGCTGAAGGAATTTTTCCCAGTCTTCATGGCTGATATAAATTTTTACACCGCCTGTGAAACTTGGGTGAACCAAAAGTCCAAGGTCCTCGGCTTTACGCACAAAAGGGATGTTATTTTCCGTGAGCATTGATTCAAAATTGTTTGAGGCAATAGTCGAGTTAAATTTCCCTGCCAGTATAAGTCCCATAAAAACTCCTGTTGTTTAAATATAAGGCCAAAGTCTGGGTCTTTCAAGAAAGATTTAAGGATTATAAAAACATCCTGACATAAACCTGCCGAACTGTGTTACAATGGTAGAACGAGGTTATTGATGAACGAAACTACTGAGAAAAAACAGCCCCGAATGCCAAAGGTGTGGGAAGCTGCTATTGTACTTGTATTTTTAATTGCTATGTTGTCAGTGGGCATCATTGTTTATGGAGTTGATCCACATGTGCCAATGATTCTAGGTGTTATGGCTGCCGCAATCATGTCTATGATATTGGGATACAGCTGGAATGATGTAGAACATTTTATGATAAAAGGCATTAGTAAGGCCATGCAGTCTATTATCATTCTGGTAATCATCGGTATATTGATTGGAGTCTGGCTTAATGCAGGCGTTGTTCCATCAATGATTTACTATGGACTTAAGGTTCTAAAACCATCCATCTTCTTTATTGCCGCCATGCTTATCTGTTCTATCACTTCCCTGGCAACAGGAACTTCCTGGGGAACAATGGGAACTATGGGTGTTGCACTTATGGGTATTGGTTATGGACTTGGAATGAACCCTGGTATGACTGCCGGAGCCATTATTTCCGGTGCTTACTTTGGTGATAAGATGTCACCTTTGTCGGATACAACTAACCTTGCTCCTGCTATGGCCGGAACAGATATTATGAGCCACATTAAGTTCATGATTCTGCCAACCTCCATTGTTTACGCCATCTGTATTGTTTTCTACGGAATTCTTGGATTTACCCAGTACAAGGGTGGAGCTGCCGACGTTTCAAAAGTTCTGGAACTTCAGGAAGCTCTTAAAAACTTGTTCAATATCAATCCAGTCATGCTGCTTCCTCCAGTTATTGTTATTGTAGCAGTTGCCCTGAAAGTTCCTGCAATCCCAGGTATTACCATCGGCATTATTTCGGGAGCAGTTATCGGTCTTATTTTCCAGAAAGACTGTTCTTTGGGATCAATTTTCGACTGCGGAATGAACGGTTTCACCTGTGATTCAGGCATTTACGAAATTGACCGCCTTTTGAATTCCGGCGGACTTATGAATATGATGTTCTCCGTTTCCATGACAATCATCGCCATGATGTTCGGCGGTATTATGGAAGAAACTCATCAGCTGGAAGTAATTGTAGAAAAAATCAAAGGCCTGGCAAAACGACCAGTTGGACTTCTTACACTTACAGAAGCCACCTGTGTTATTTCAAACGCAGTTATGCCGGAACAGTACATTTCCCTTGTTGTACCTGGCCGAATGTACGCCGAAGAATACAAAAAGAAGGGACTTTCCGCCACAACACTTTCAAATGCACTGGAAAGTTCAGGCACTGTAACTTCAGCTTTGATTCCGTGGAATACCTGCGGTGTATTCATCTTCAGTACACTTCAGATTAGTGTTTCACAGTACGGCCCATGGGCTTTGTTCAACTGGCTTATGCCTGTAGCCTGTATCATCCTTGCATTTATGGGCGTTACTATTGCCGATGAAAAAGGCGTAAGACTTTGCAAAAGACGTAAGTAAGCAATTCTATGAAAAACTATAAAAGAACTCTTTTGGCCTGTTACCTTGGTTTTATAACTCAGGCCATTTGTGCCAATTTTGCACCTCTTTTGTTTTTGCGTTTTCACAATTTTTATGGCATTCCTCTTGGGCAGATTGCGCTGATTTCATCAATCTTCTTTTTTACTCAGCTGGTGGTGGATTTATTCTGTGCAAAATATGTTGACCGCATTGGTTACCGAAAGTGCATCGTTGCTTCCGAAATTTTTGCCGCCGCCGGATTGATAGGTCTTGCCTTTCTGCCGGAACTTTTTGCAAATCCATTTACAGGCATCTGTATTGCGGTAGTGCTTTACGCTATTGGCAGCGGACTTATTGAAGTGCTTTGCAGTCCTATTGTGGAAGCCTGTCCTTTCGACAACAAAGAATCGGTAATGAGTCTTCTGCATTCTTTCTACTGTTGGGGCTGCGTAGGCGTAATTCTCATTACTTCCCTGTTCTTCACATTTGTGGGCATTGAACACTGGAAATGGATGGCCTGTTTCTGGGCAATCGTTCCACTTTACAACGTTTACAATTTCCTTACCTGTCCAATTGAACACCTTGTGGAAGACGGAAAGGGCATGACAATCGGACAGCTTTTTAAGGTGCCTCTTTTCTGGCTTTTGATTGTACTTATGGTTTGTGCCGGAGCATCGGAACTTTCCATGGCACAGTGGGCCAGTGCTTATGCAGAAGCCGCCCTTGGATTCTCAAAGACCATTGGTGATCTTGTTGGACCTTGTCTTTTTGCCGTTTCAATGGGAATCAGCCGTGTGTTCTACGGAAAATACGGTGAAAAAATTGATCTGAAAAAGTTCATGATTGGATCAGGCTGTCTTTGTCTTGTGTGCTACCTTCTGGCAAGCCTTTCTTCCAATGCCATGATCGGCCTTATTGGATGTATTGTCTGCGGTTTTTCTGTTGGCATTATGTGGCCGGGTTCCATCAGCATTTCATCCCAGAAACTTCCTACCGGCGGAACGGCAATGTTCGCACTTCTTGCCATGGCAGGTGATCTTGGGGGTGCTTTTGGACCGGGATTGGTTGGTCAGATAAGTCAGTCAGCCGGGGACAATATTCAGCGGGGCATGGTCTTTGGAACAATTTTCCCTGTGGTTCTTGTAATCTGCATTATCATTCTTTCAATAAAACGAAAGAAAAATTGATTGCCGGGGTAGTTTCTTTTGGCCGCTTCAAAATTTGTTACCGGTATCCTTGCTCATGTTGATGCCGGTAAAACTACACTTTCCGAAAGTCTCCTTTATAAAACCGGCGTAATCCGAAACCTGGGCCGTGTTGATACAAAAAATGCCTTTCTGGACAACAATTCTATTGAACGCCAGCGGGGCATTACCATTTTTTCAAAGCAGGCCAATCTTTCAGAAAAAATCACTCTTATTGATACGCCGGGCCATGTTGATTTTGGTGCCGAAATGGAAAGAACACTTTCTGTTCTTGATGGAGCCATTCTTCTTATCAATGCTTCCGACGGAATTCAAAGTCACACCAAAACTCTCTGGAGCCTTTTAAAGCAGTACAAAATTCCTACCGTTATTTTTGTAAACAAAATGGACATGCCTGATACAAACAGGGACCAGCTCCTTTTGAAACTGCAGAAGGGACTTGGAGAAGGGGTAGTGGATTTTTCAAAAGCCAACGTTTTTTCTCAAGGATTCAACGAGGCAGTTTCTGCTTTGGACGACCAGCTTATGGAAAAATACCTTGAAGGAAAAAGTCCAGACAATGCCGATCTTTCAAGGCTTGTTTCATCAAGAACTGTTTTTCCATGCCTTTTTGGTTCTGCTTTGAAACTTGAAGGCATTGATGATCTTCTTGATGTGCTGAACACTTATTTTATCCCGCCGGAATATCCTTCCGATTTTGGTGCGGTGGTCTACAAGATTTCCAAAGACAAGCAGGGAAACAGACTTACTCACCTGAAGGTAACAGGGGGCGTTCTAAAAGTAAAAGAATTTCTGGACGATGAAAAGATAAACGAAATCCGTGTTTACAATGGCGAGAAATATGATCAGGTAAAGGAAGTGACTGCTGGTGGAATCTGTACAGTTACGGGGCCCCGGTCTTCTTTTGCCGGAAAAGCTTACGGTTCTGGAAAGGGTGTCACCAATTACCGCCTGGAGCCAGCCCTTATTTACGGAGTAAAAATTCCTGAAGGCCTTGATGAATCAAAAATGCTTCACATTCTTCGTGAACTGGAAGAAGAACTTCCGGAAATCAAGGTGGATTTTTCTGAGCAGGAAAACCAGATTTACGTTATGCTCATGGGTCAGGTTCAGACAGAAGTGATCAGTCAGCTTTTGCAAGAACGATACAAGATTGATATTGAATTTGGTGAAGGTCGCATTGCCTACAAGGAAACCATTCTTGAACCGGTAGTTGGAGTAGGGCATTACGAACCTCTTCGCCATTATGCGGAAGTTCATCTGAAAATGACTCCTCTACCCAGGGGAAGCGGCATGCGATTTGTTTCCAACCTCAGTGTTGATGTTCTTGATACAAACTGGCAGCGCCTCATTCTTACTCACCTGGAAGAAAAAACTCACCTGGGTGTGCTTACGGGAAGTCCATTAACCGACATGGAAATTGAAGTGATTGCCGGCCGTGCCCACCTTAAGCATACAGAAGGCGGCGATTTCCGTCAGTCCACTTACCGGGCCATACGTCACGGTCTTATGTATGCAAAATCACAGCTTCTGGAACCGGTTTACTCTTATGAAGCCGTAATTCCCGAAACTTCCGTTGGCCGTTTTATGACCGACCTTGATAAGATGCAGGGTACCTGTTCTCTTGATGAAACCACCGAAGGTTTTTCTGTTCTCCGGGGAAAAGTGCCCGTTTCTACCATGAAAAACTACATGAATGATCTCCGGGCCTACACAAAAGGACAGGGCACCTTAAGTCTTTATGTTTCTGGTTACGAGCCTTGCCATAACGAAAAAGAAGTGATTGAAGAACGAAATTATAATCCTGATGCCGACCTTGCAAATCCATCTTCAAGCGTGTTCTGTTCCCACGGAGCCGGTTTTGTAGTGAACTGGAACGAAGTAAGTAACTACAAACATTTAAAATAAGACCTGTCATGCTGTTTTAATCACTTGTCATGCTGAACTTGTTTCAGCATCTTTCCCCTGCGCATACGCTGTCATAAAAACTCCATTTTCTCAAATATTTTTTCCACATTTGGAGATTTCTGTGTTATACTTAATTTAGAGTTTATACAAAATATTAAGGAGCATAAAATGAGTACACGAAAAGAAGCACGCTTCGTTAAATTCGAAGTTAAGAAAAATAATGAAAAGGTTGTAATTTGGGCAGAAGTACCAAAACGAGCATTTACTGAAGGAAAAGTAAAACCAGGTAACTATATTTCGTTCACAGACGGCGAATACTGGAAAATCCTTGGTGCAAAACGTATGAGCGTTTTCAACAAACCTGCCGCAGATGAAAGAATCTATTCATCAGTTAGTTTCCGCGAAGGTGACTAAGCATTCCGAAACAACAGCTGATACAATCAGTTAAATAGAAAGACCTGTTTCATAAGAACAGGTCTTTTTTTATATAAATCTACCGCTTTGAAAATACTACCAGTCAGTCAGCAGCAGCCAAAACCGCTAGCTAGCGTCGCTACACGCGCAGGCCGGCAAGGAAACTATGTTCCGTCCTGCGGGTGTTTTTGTCAGCCGCTGCCTTCCTTCCCGTATTTTCAAAGAAAGAGCTTTATATCAAATCTTCCTTATTAATGAGGTATACGCTGCCGCAGTTGTTGCAGATTACTTCCAGTGGGAATTTGTCTTCGGCCAGGATGGAATCTACCTCGGCTTTTCCCAGATTTTTTATGCGGTGGACGAAAATCTCTTTTGAACAAGGGCAGTCAAAAATAACGTCACGGTCCAAAACTGCCACTGGATTGAATTCCCGGAAAAGCCCGTAAACAACATCTTCGCGGTTGCCTTTTTCGTTGAACCAGGTTCCAATGCTAGGCATGGCGTTTACTGCATTTTCGGCCCGTCTAATCAAATCGGCACGGATTTCATCAGCAAATTCAGAACCTGAGTTTTCATTCTGAGCACTAACCTTAGATTTTCCACCGGCTCCTGGAACTACCTGAAGGAACATTCCGCCGGCTCCAACAACACGGCCTTCTTTGTCAAATTGAATGCTGGTTTTGAAAGCGGTGTGAATCTGTTCGCTCTGATCAAAATAATATGCCAGATCAAGGGCAATGTTTTTATACTGGATTTCTACAGAGCTGGTCATTGGTTCTTTCATGCCTTCGCCCATTCGCTGCATGGTAAGGGTTCCAGTTTCACCAAAAAAAGGTGCCAGATCCCAGGATTCCAATGGTTTATCAAGAGGAATGTAATCCTGCAGAAGATGACCACGCACATAACCGGTTGAATCAGCTTCTACAGAAAATCCCTTGCAGATGCCGTCGGTTTCGTAAGTAAATGTAAGATGTTCTTTTCCTTTCATGGTAGGAATAAGGAGTGCTGCACACAGAAGTGCCTGTCCAAGAACGTAGGTTTCAAGAATTCCCAGGTTTTGATTTGCACGCATCTGGTTTACCATCATGGTACCGTTGTAAAATGCACCTCGGAACTGACCGTCTGCCATAACAAAAACAGTCATTCCATCTTTTTCAATTTCATTCAGGTGAGCCACCAGTTCTTTATCTTTAATTTCAGCTTTGTTCATGCCTACAGTTTATTCAGATTAAAGCCCTTTGTAAATTATCTTTTGGAAAGTAAAAAACCATGTTAGAATAGAATTTACCTATCTAATGTACAAAAGGATGATTTATGGAATCTTCTGAATTCAAACCATTTATTCCGGCAGAAAAAAAACTTCCGGAAATCACAATTACTTCTATTATTACGGGTGTTATTCTTGCCGTAGTATTTGGTGCCGCAAACGCTTACCTTGGACTTCGTGTTGGTATGACCGTATCGGCTTCTATTCCTGCAGCCGTTATTTCCATGGGCGTTATCCGAATGATTCTGAAACGGGATTCAATTCTGGAAAATAACATTGTTCAGACTATCGGATCGGCCGGTGAATCTCTGGCAGCTGGTGCTATTTTTACACTGCCTGCACTTTTTATGTGGGCTTCCGAATTCGGTGAAAAAACTCCATCAATGCTTACAATCACTTTGATTGCACTTATTGGTGGTCTTCTTGGCGTATTCTTCATGATTCCTCTGCGCCACGCACTTATTGTAAAAGAACACGGAACTCTTCCATATCCAGAAGGACAGGCCTGTTCAGAAGTTCTGATTGCCGGTGAAGAAGGCGGATCAAAAGCCGGGATTGTTTTCAAAGGTCTTGGAATTGCCGCTCTTTATAAATTCATTGCCGATGGACTTAAACTTTTCCCAAGTGAAGTAGATTATTCAATTGGTGCTTACAAAGGAAGTGGAATTGGTGGTGATGTTTTGCCAGCCCTTCTTGGTGTCGGATATATCTGTGGACCTCGCGTAGGTGCCGTTCTTACTGCCGGTGGATTTATGGCCTGGTTCGTATTGATGCCACTCTTTGTTCTTCTTGGCGGATCAACTGTAATCTTCCCTGCCACAGTATCAATTGCCGAAGTTTTTGAAAACGGCGGAACCTGGGGCCTTTGGTCAAATTACATCCGTTATGTAGGGGCCGGTGCTCTTGCTACTGCTGGTATTATCTCCTTGATTAAAAACCTTCCATTGATTGGAAAAACTTTTGCTCAGGCTTTCAAGGGATTCGGTTCAAAATCAGAAAACAATGATCGTCTTGCCAAAGAACTTCCAATGAACATCATTATGATTCTGATTGGAGCTCTTGCCATTGCTTTGTGGCTTATACCAACTATTCCAGTAAATTTTCTTGGCGCAATTATCATCATCGTTTTTGGATTCTTCTTTGCTACTGTTTCAAGCCGCATGGTAGGTATTGTTGGTTCTTCAAATAATCCTGTTTCAGGAATGGCCATTGCAACTCTTCTTATTGCAACAATCATTCTTAAAGCAACTGGAACCATTGGTTTTGTAGGTATGACAAGCGCCATTTCAATCGGTTCAATCATCTGTATTATTGCAGCCATTGCCGGTGATACTTCCCAGGACCTTAAAACCGGTTACATTATTGGATCAACTCCAAAATCACAGCAGATTGGTGAACTTATTGGTGTTACAATTTCCGCCGTTACAATTGGTGGTGTTCTTTACCTTTTGAACTCAGCATGGGGTTATGGTTCAAGTGAGCTTCCTGCTCCACAGGCCACATTGATGAAACTGGTTGTTGAAGGCATTATGAGTGGAAATCTTCCATGGAACCTGGTTTTCATTGGTGTTTCCATTACAATCGTTGCAGAAATCATACAGATTCCATCTCTGGTTTTTGCCATTGGTCTTTATCTTCCAATCCACATGTCACTTCCAATTCTTATTGGTGGACTTGTGCGCTGGTTCTTTGACCGAAAAAAGAACGATGAAAATGAAGATCAGGCTAAGGCCCGGGAAGCAAAGGTTGAAGCCGGTGTTCTTTATTCTTCAGGACTCATTGCCGGTGAAGGTATTGTAGGTATTCTCCTGGCTGTTTTTGCCGTAATCAAAGTTGGCGAAAAGTCTCTTGGTGATGTAATCAACATTTCTGGTGTGGTTGACCTTGGAAACCTTGGCGGTATTGTATTCTTCGCACTGCTTATCGTTTCAATGTGCCTTATTACAAAACCTAAGAAAAAGTAGTTTTCAGAATGCAGGCTAACTTATTGGATTTTATTCCAAAGCACAATTCTCTTGTTCCATTTACTGTGGATAAAAAGGGGATTGTGACTCTGGAAGTGAAGAACCGGGGATTCTACAATCGTGTGGCCCAGGTTCTTTTTCGTCAGCCAAAAATCTCGTATATTGCCCTTGAGGAATTCGGTTCCTTTATCTGGCAGCAGATAGACGGCCAGCGTTCCGTAATGGAAATTGCAGATCTTGTTAAAGAGAAATTTGGTGCCAAAGCAGAACCACTTTATGACCGCCTTGGTCAGTACATGAAAACCCTCCGAAAATGTGACTACATTCTTTGGGTGAAATAATATATAATGAAGATTATGAAAGGAACAGTTTTAGCTGGAAGTAATAATCTTTTTACTCTTGAATGTGAAGATGGCATTGAGCGTAACTGCACCATAAAGGGCAAGGTTCTTAAAGCTTCAAAGGATTTTTACAATCCTCTTGCCCCTGGTGATGTGGTTGAATTTGACCCAGATGAACTGGACAACAAAAAAGGCCAGATTCTTGATCTTGTTGACCGTAAAAACACCTTCCTCCGCTGGAATGTAAAAGGCCGTTGTCCCCAGCTCCTTGCATCAAATCTTGATTTTCTTGTTCTTGTTACAACTCCCGACTGTCCTCCTTTCCGCCCTCGTTTTATTGATCGTGCTTTGGCTCAGGCTGAACATCAGGGCATAACTCCTGTAATTGTCTGCAACAAATACGATCTTGCTGAAGAAATGCAGAAAGAAGGTGATCCGCTTTTCGAAGATATTGAGCGCCGGCTTTCCATCTGGGAAGATCTTGGTTACAAGGTTCTCCGCATTTCGGCCAAAACTGGTGAAGGCATGACCGATTTTGCTGAATTCCTGGAAAATAAAACCTGTGCTTTTGTAGGCCAGAGTGGTGTTGGAAAGTCCAGCCTTGTAAATGTTCTTGATGATACCTGCGTTTTAAAAACCGGAAGCCTTTCTAAAAAATACGGCAGGGGTGCTCATACTACAACAAAGGGCACTTTACTTCGACTTCAGTTGAACGAAACTCTTACCGGGGGCATTAAAGGCAAAGTGGCTTCCATCGTAGACACACCTGGTATCCGCCGCTTTGTTCTTGATGATGTGGAACCTTGCGATGTAGCCTTCTATTTTCGGGAGATTGCTCCTTACATTGGAAAGTGTGAATTTGGCATGAGCTGCCGTCACGATACAGAACCTGGTTGCGCCGTAAAAGAAGCTTTGGAAAATGGAGACATCACCGAAGAACGTTTTGATTCCTGGGACCGTATCCGCTACGAACTGGAAACCGGAAAGTGGGCCGACTGATGGATTATTCGAAATCATCACTTAAGATTTTTCTCTCCTATTACAGGCCTCATCTTTTGCTTTTTGTTGGGGACATGATTTGTGCTACTGTTTTGGCACTTATCGATATCGTTTTTCCAATGCTTACCCGCTGGGCCATCAACGAACTGATTCCCAACGGCAACCTTAAGATTTTTGCCATTTTGATTGCTGCCTTATTTCTGGGTTTTAGTCTTCGAAAGCTTTGTAACTGGTTTATAGCTTACTGGGGACACCAGTTTGGAAACTACGTTGAAGCTCAGATGCGCATGGATGTTTTCAAAAAACTTGAATCCATGAACTTTGCCTATTTTGACAAGAACCGAACCGGTCAGCTTATGAGCCGCGTAACTACCGATCTTTTTGATATTACGGAACTTGCCCACCACGGACCAGAGGACGTTTGGGTTTCGGTGATTACACTTTTAGGTTCCTGTGTGCTTATGTTCGATATTCGATGGGAACTGGCCGTAATGTGTCTTGTTTTCCTTCCTGTAAATATTCTTCTGGTGCTTAAAAGCCGTAAAAAGCTTATGAGTACTTCAAAAAAAGTAAAAGAAACCACCGCTGAAATTAACTCGGCTATTGAATCAAGCATTTCGGGCATAAGGGTAACCAAGGTTTTTACCAATGAAGATTACGAAACCCGCCGTTTTGCATACAACAATCAGCGTTTTATTAAGGCAAAGCAGAGCCGTTTTAAGTACATGGCCGATTTTATGTCTAGCGTAGAATATGCCGGAAACCTGATGAGTCTTCTGGTGCTGGCCGCAGGTGGTTTTTTCATCATGAAAGGAAAGATGAACATTGCAGATCTTGTTGCCGCAAACCTTTTTGTGGCCGCTTTTGGTGTTCCTATCAGAAAACTTTCTTTCTTTGTGGAGTCCTACACTCAGGGCATGGCTGGTTTCAATCGTTTTGTTGAAGTTATGAGACTTGAAAATCCTATAAAAGATGATGAAAATGCCCTGGATATTTTAAGCGCCCGTGGAAACATCACTTTTGAAAATGTGGATTTTTCATATACTGCAGATTATCCGGTGCTTACAAATGTGAACCTGAATATTGCCGCCGGCGAAAAACAGGCTCTTGTAGGAAGTTCAGGGGGCGGAAAAACAACCATCTGCAATCTTCTTCCACGTTTTTACGAAATCACAGGGGGCCGCATCCTTTTAGACGGCATTGATATCAGAAAGATTCGGCAGAGTTCCCTTCGAAAACAGATTGGTATTGTTCAGCAGGATGTTTTCCTTTTTGCAGGCACAGTTGGTGAAAATATTGCTTACGGAAAACCGGGAGCCACTCAGGAAGAAATTGAAGAAGCAGCTCGCCGTGCCGAAATCCACGAGGACATTATGAAAATGCCTCAGGGATATGATACACTGGTAGGGGAGCGGGGAATCAAGCTTTCAGGTGGACAGAAACAGCGGGTTTCCATTGCCCGGTGCTTTTTGAAGAATCCCCCAATCCTTATTCTGGATGAGGCTACTTCAGCTTTGGATACTGCAACGGAAATAAAAATTCAGCATGCTTTTGATGAGCTTTCCAAAGGGCGCACAACTATTGTAATTGCCCACAGGCTTTCTACGATAAAAAATGCCCATCACATTGCAGTAGTTGATGAAAAAGGCATTGCAGAAAACGGGACTCACGAAGAACTGCTGGAAAAAGGCGGAATTTATTTGAAATTGTGCGAAGCACAATTTCAAATGAATAGTGAATAGTGAATAATGAATAGTGGATGGGGAAGACTAGGAGGTTTTATTTTTTATGAAAAAGAATATTGTTGTTTTGGTTTCTGGAGGGGGAACAAACTTTCAGGCTCTTATTGATTTTGAAAAGGAAAATGCTGACTGCCCTTACCATATTGCCGCTGTTATTTCTGACCACAAAGATGCTTACGCCCTGGAACGGGCCGCAAATGCTGGAATCAAAAGCTACATTACATCTCCTTATGCTGTAATGGGAAAAGAAGTGGCTCAGGCTGCTACCCGGGATGAAAAACGAACTGCCGTTTCAAACAAGGTTCTTGAAATCTGCCGCGCTGAAGGTGCCTATGCCATTATTCAGGCAGGCTGGCTTACAGTTCTTGCCGGGGACATTGTAAAAGAATACGAAGGAAAGATTCTGAACCTGCACCCGGCTCTTCTTCCAAAATTCGGCGGAGTAGGCATGTGGGGACATCACGTTCACGAAGCTGTTCTTGCCGCTGGTGAAAAAGAAAGTGGTTGTACAATCCACCTTGTTGATTCAGGCTGTGACAGTGGAAAAATCCTTATTCAGAAAAAAGTGCCAGTTCTTCCAGGTGATACACCGGATACCCTTTATGCCCGAATTGCTCCGGAAGAACACAAGGCCATTGTTGAAGGTACCTGCATGCTGGTAAGCCAGTAAAATCTGCCTTTAATGACTAAACTCGTTATTTTTGATAAAATAAGTCCATCATTTTTTTAGGAGTCACCTTTTATGATTTTTTCACCGGTTGAAATTCAGGAAACAGTAAACATGTTCATGCGCCAGAAACTTGATGTGCGCTGTATTACCATGGGAATCTCCCTTTTGGATTGTGCAGATTCTGATATGAAACGTTCCTGCGATAAAATCTACGACAAAATTATGAACAAAGCCGGAAACCTGGTAAAAGTTGGCCAGGACATTGAAAAAGAATTCGGTGTACCTATCATCAATAAACGAATCTCGGTTACTCCTATTGCCCTTGTTGCAGGTGCTTCAAATGCCACAAGTTACGTTGAATATGCAAAAACTTTGGACCGCTGTGCTAAAGAACTTGGCGTAAACTTCCTTGGTGGATTCAGTGCCCTTGTTCAGAAAGGCATTACTCCTGCAGACCGCATCCTTATGAATTCAATTCCAGAAGCTCTGGCCGTAACTAACAATGTTTGTTCAAGTGTAAACGTTGGATCTACAAAATCCGGAATCAACATGGACGCTGTAAAAATCATGGGTGAAGTGATTAAACAGACAGCAGAAGTTTCAAAAGACCGTGAAGTAAACGGCTGTGCAAAACTTGTAGTATTCTGTAACGCTCCTGAAGACAATCCTTTCATGGCAGGTGCTTTCCATGGTCCTGGAGAAGCCGACACAGTAATCAACGTTGGTGTTTCTGGTCCTGGTGTAATTCTTGCCGCTGCCCGTGAATACAAAGGAAAACCTATCAACGAACTGGCCGACGGAATCAAAAAAATGGCCTTCAAAATTACCCGCGTTGGTCAGATGGTTGGTACAGAAGCTGCCCGCCGCCTGAACACAAACTTTGGTATTCTTGACCTTTCTCTTGCTCCTACACCTGAAGTTGGTGACTCAGTTGCCCGCATTATTGAAGAAATGGGTATTGATGGATGTGGTGCTCCAGGTACAACAGCTGCCCTTGCAATGCTTACAGATATGGTAAAAAAAGGCGGTGTAATGGCTTCAACAAGCGTAGGCGGACTTTCAGGTGCATTCATCCCTGTTTCCGAAGACGAAGGTATGATCAACGCCGTAAATACAGGATCCATCTGTCTTGAAAAACTGGAAGCCATGACTACAGTTTGTTCAGTTGGTCTTGATATGATTGCAATCCCTGGCGATACACCGGCCACAACCATTTCTGGAATTATGGCCGACGAATTTGCCATTGGTATGGTAAACTCAAAAACAACAGCTGTCCGCATTATTCCGGCCCCTGGAAAGAAAGAAGGGGAATGGGTTGAATTCGGTGGACTTTTGGGTGGAATGCCTTGTATGCCGGTAAGCAAGTTCGGATGTGCAGATTTCATCAACCGAGGCGGAAGAATCCCAGCCCCAATCCACAGCTTCAGAAATTAATTTGATAAAAAACAGCCTGAATGGCTGTTTGTGACAGCGTAGCGCAGACAGAAAACTTCCGCCAGGAAGTTCTCCTTTTATCCTCTAAATGTCGTAAGATTTCTGGAATGCTTCGTCGGCTTTTTTTACCAGAATAGCAAACTTGTCTTCAGTGTTGATGTTGAACTGTTTTAATATTGTGCGGTCAATCTGATAGAAATCAACAGCACCTTCCATGTAACGGGCCATCATATCGGCAATGTAAACAATGGCTACGTCTTTTGCCGATTCTCGAGGCGCATAAATTGGATCATGGTGAAACAGAATACATGTAGAAAGTGAATCAGGGAAGTTCCATTTTTTAGTAAGATAGCTTCCCATGTATGCGTGGTTAATTCCATCATTTACAGAAGTTAAAATCGAAAGTGGAATGTTGTGTTCTTTGCAGAAGTCACTCATTCCGTCTACAAATTTATCGCTGGTGCCAATTGTAGCTAAACGGGCAATGTCGTGAAGAAGTCCTTTTACGTAGATTTCTTCGGCAGAAAGCTGGTCTTCCGAAGCAAGGTTTCGTGCCAGATTAAAGGCGTAAAAAGCAACACGGGCCGAGTGGCGCCAGATATTTTCTTCGTCGTCCAGTCTGTTGATAATGCGCACAAGGCTGTTTTCTTCTGTATAAACTTTATCCAGATTGTTTCGCCCGATTATTTCCAGCGCCTTTGGAAGACTGATACACGGGTATTTCAGAATATAATTTACGTAGTAAAGTGCCAGGAAAGTACAGCTTACATCTTTTGAAATGCGTTTTGAAATCTGCGGAATGGAAACATCTTCCTGGGCAATAAGCTGCTGAATTGTAGTAAGATTTTCCCGCATTACTGGAATTGTGCGTGTCTGATCAATAAGCTCTTCAGAAAGCATATTGATGGATTTGTTTGTTTCTTTATTGATTGGCAGAATGATGCGGGTAATGGTTTCACCGTTTTCACAAACAACCTGGTAATTTTCTTCAGTAAGTCCAATCTTCTCCAGCATCAAAATGATGATAACAATACCAAGACCGGCGCCTTCCGAGTTGTCCAGAATCTTTGAAAGCACTTCATCTACGGAACGGTATTTCTGAGCCCGGGCCAGTTTGTCGTGGATTCGTTTGTATTCAAAAACAGTAAGCTCTACATTGTTGTGAACTTCAATCTTGATTTTATCCCGGTATTTCTGAAGAACCAGTCTTACGTAAAGACCAGCTTTTTTCTGAAGTTCCAGATAATAACCGATGTTATCCAGAGTATCACTTTTGAAGTTTTCCATACCCCGTTCGTAATCATCGTAGTTGTTGATATCAAGTCCTTTTTCGGCAAAGTAAACTCGTTTTGTGTTGGCTTTTTTTGCGTTGGTAACAAGTTCGCTGAGACAGTAGCTCAGGTTTGCAGCCATGTGATCCTGCTGGCATTCCGAAAGAAAAGCTGTAAGGACATCCTGCATATACATTTCCATTTGGCGTGGCAATGTATAAGTGGTGATTGAGATTGGAAGCCACAATCGGATTGAGGATTTGATTTTCTGTTTGTCAACTTTTTTATCTGTATCTTCAAACATGTCCAATTATTTTAACATTATGGATTTCTTTTTTCAAGGATTTTTCAATGGCATATTTGAAGGTTATCTTCTATAATAAAGATGATAATTGCACATTTTCATAAAACGAGGTTTTTTATGTCTAAAGATATTTTGAAACTGCAGAACGGAAGTGATGTTCGCGGTATTGCCATTGAAGGCGTTGAAGGTGAAAAAGTAAATCTCACCTGTAATGATGCAGCTAAAATTGGTAAAGCTTTTGTAATCTGGTTTGCCAAAAAAACTGGAAAAAAAGCCGAAGATCTTAAAATTGGTGTAGGCCGTGATTCACGTGTAACAGGTCCTTCACTTTTGAATGCATTGAGCTGTGGTTTCCTGGCTGGTGGTGCAAAAGTAACCCGCTGTGAAATGGCTACAACTCCTGCCATGTTCATGAGCATTGTATTTGATCAGACAAAATTTGATGGTTCTGCCATGATCACAGCAAGCCACCTTCCTTTCAACCGAAACGGAATCAAATTTTTCAATGCTGACGGTGGTCTTGAACACGACGATATTACAGAAATCCTGGAAATTGCTGCCGAAATCAGTGATGACGAAGCAGATGCCATCCTTGATGGAAAACTGGAAGAATCAAACAATCTTCCAAAATTCGATCTGATTTCTGTTTACGCAGATCACCTTTGTAAGACCATCCGTAATGCTCTTGGGGGAGTAGAAAAACCTCTTGCAGGGCTTCACATTGTTGTAGACAGTGGAAACGGTGCTTCTGGTTTCTTCGTAGACAAAATCCTTCAGCCACTTGGAGCAAATACAGAAGGAAGCCAGTTCCTGGAACCAGACGGAATGTTCCCAAATCATATTCCAAACCCGGAAAACAAAGAAGCCATGGAAGCTATCCGTGAGGCAGTTCTTGAAAACAAAGCAGACCTTGGACTTATTTTTGATACAGACGTTGACCGCATGAGTGCCGTTTTGAGCGACGGAAGTGAAGTAAACCGTGACAGCATCATTGCCATGATTGCAGCTATTCTTGCTCCAACAAACCCAGGCAGCACAATCATTACAGACTCAGTAACAAGTGACCGTCTTACTTACTTCCTGCAGGACGTTCTTGGACTTAAACACCTGTGCTACATGCGCGGCTACAAAAACGTAATCAACAAGCAGAAAGAACTGAATGCCAATGGTGAAAACAGTCCTCTTGCTATGGAAACTTCCGGACACGGTGCTCTCAAAGAAAACTACTTCCTTGATGACGGTGCTTATCTGGCAGTAAAAATGGTAATTGCTCTTGCCAACGCCAACAAAGAAGGTAAAAAACTGGACAGCCTCATTGAAAAACTGCCTCCACTGGTAGAAGAAGGGGAATACCGCTTTAAGATCAACACAGAAGAATTCAAAGCCTACGGAAAAGATGTACTTGCTGAATTCAAAAAACGTGCCGAAGCAAAAGGCTACACAATTCCACAGAGTTACGAAGGTGTTCGCCTTTCTTTCAAAGGAGAAGATGCCCAGGGATGGATCCTCTTAAGACTTTCTCTCCACGACCCGGTAATGCCTCTGAACATTGAAGCCGAACGCAAAGGCGACCTTGAAAAACTGAAAAAAATTGCTGCAGAACTTACAGAAGGTTTTGACAAACTGGACCGCAGTAAATTAATCGGCTAACTAGTCTATTGCGTGCACTAAAAAGTGGGACGCTTTGGAAGTTCGTTGCCATGGAAAATACGGGAAGGAAGACAGAGGCTGCGAAAAACGCTCGTAGGCCGGAACATAGTTTCCTTGCCGGCCTACGCGCGTAGCGACGATATCTAGCAGTTTTCGACAGCCACTGGCTGACTGGTAGTATTTTTCATGCGCGGAAGTACAGTCTTGGGGACGCTTTTTAATGCACCGCGGTAGTTTATTTTATAATGTCACACGGATTTGTTCGCTCCTACGGAGCTCACTTTTTTTTATTAAAAGTGTGTTATTATAAAAAACCAGCGAAGTCCGTAGGACTGAGCCAATCCGTGTGATAAAAAAATATTAACTAGAAGATCCTTCGACTACGCTCAGGATGACAAGGTAATTTAACAGGATGACAGAGAAGTTTTCATGGGTGGTAGTTTAAATGACAAAATCAGTATAATTGTATAACCCTTTGTTTTCTGTTAATATGTCCGTATGAAAGAACTCGAACTTAAATACGGATGTAATCCAAATCAGAAACCTGCAAAGGTTTACATGGAAAACGGGGATCTTCCCCTCACAGTTTTGAACGGCCGCCCAGGTTATATCAACCTTCTGGACGCCTTGAACGGATGGCAGCTGGTAAAAGAACTTAAAGAAGCTACTGGTATTCCTGCCGCTACATCATTCAAACACGTATCTCCAGCGGGTGCAGCTGTTGGTCTTCCACTTTCAGATACACTTAAAAAAATCTACTTTACCGACAACGTAGAACTTACTCCATTGGCTTGTGCTTATGCCCGTGCCCGTGGTGCAGACCGCATGTCATCTTTTGGTGATTTTATTTCTCTTTCTGATGAATGTGACGAAGCAACTGCTCTTCTTATTAAAAAAGAAGTTTCAGACGGTGTTGTAGCTCCATCATACTCACCAAAAGCTTTGGAAATCCTTAAAGCAAAGAAAAACGGAAACTACTGTGTACTTCAGATTGATCCAGACTATGTTCCAGCTGAGCTTGAACGCAAACAGGTTTTCGGAATCACTTTTGAACAGGGACACAACTTCCTTAAAATCGACAATTCCTGCCTTGAAAACATCGTTACAAAAAATAAGACACTCTCTGAAGATGATAAACGTAACCTTGTAATTTCTCTCATCACATTGAAATACACACAGTCAAACTCAGTTTGTTTTGTAAAAGACGGACAGGCCATTGGTATTGGAGCAGGACAGCAGAGCCGCGTTCACTGTACACGCCTTGCCGGTCAGAAAGCAGACAACTGGTGGCTCCGTCAGTGTCCAAAAGTTCTGGACCTTCAGTTTGTTGACGGAATCAAACGTGCCGACCGGGACAACACAATCGACGTTTACATTGGCGAAGAATATATGGATGTTCTGGCCGAAGGAAAATGGCAGCAGTTCTTTAAAGTTAAGCCTGAAGTTTTCACAAAAGAAGAAAAGGCCGCATGGATTGCTAAAAACACAAACGTTGCCGTTGGATCAGACGCTTTCTTCCCATTTGGTGACAATATCGAACGTGCCCGCAAATCTGGTGTAACAGTAGTTGCCCAGCCAGGTGGAAGTGTTCGTGATGATCTAGTAATTGAAGCCGCCGACAACTACAACATGGTAATGTGCTTCAATGGAATTCGCCTTTTCCATCACTAATTTGCTCGCGCTCCATCACTAATATTAAAAAACGTAAAATCGAGGATTTGTTATGGACTTTACAAAACCAAACGGAAAAAGACGAGTAGTAATCACCGGTGGTGCCATGATTTCGGCCCTTGGACGTGATTGGGAAACTGCTCTTGCAAAACTTAAAACCGGAAAAAACTGTATCCGTTATATGCCGGAATGGGAACGTTACACAAAGATGAATACAAGACTTGCCTGTCCTTTTGATGGGGAACTTCCTTCATTCCCACGCAAAAAGATTCGCGGTATGGGACGTGTTGCTCTCCTTTCTTTGGTAAGTACAAACGATGCTCTTGCCGATGCAGGTCTTTTGAACGAAGACGGCAGCGATGTTATTGAAGAACTTAAAAGCGGAAACACTGGTATTGCCTACGGAACTTGTATGGGATCAATGGACGCCATTGGTGACCTTGCCGAAATGGTAAAAACCGGTGATTCTTCTCAGCTCAACAGTCAGACTTACATCAAGGCTATGCCACAGACAAATGCCTGTAACCTTTCTGTTTACTATCAGATTCGCGGACGTGTAATTGTTACTGATACAGCCTGTACTTCAGGAAGCCAGTCAATTGGTTACGCATACGAAGCCATTGCCGACGGTCGCCAGACAATGATGATTGCCGGAGGTGCTGAAGAACTGTCTGCTCCAGATGCAGCTATTTTTGATACACTTGGAGCCACTTCTGTTCAGAACAAGAATCCTGAATCAACACCACGCTGCTGGGACAAAGACAGAGACGGTCTTGTAATTGGTGAAGGTGCCGGAACAGTAATTCTCGAAGACCTTGAACATGCTGTAAACCGCGGTGCAAAAATCTACTGTGAAGTTGTTGGTTTTGGAACAAACATGGACGGAACTCACATCACTTCACCAAACGCCGAAACACAGGCCCGAGCTCTTCAGATGGCTATTGATGATGCCGGTATTACTTCTGACGACATTGCTTACATCAATGCTCACGGAACTTCTACACATCACGGAGATATTTCTGAAAGCCAGGCTGTTTACAAAGTATTCAACCGTGCTGTTCCAATCTCTTCTACAAAATCTTACATCGGACACATTCTTGGTGCCTGTGGTTGTGTAGAAAGCTGGCTTACCATCAACATGATGAACGAAGGCTGGTTCCACGGAAACGTAAACCTTGAAAATGTTGATCCTGAATGTGCCCCACTTGATTACATTGGTGCAGAAGGCCGCAACATTGATGCTAAATACGTAATGAGCAACAACTTCGCCTTTGGTGGAGTAAACACATCTTTGATCTTCAAGAAGTGGGAAAAATAGCTCTTAATTAGGTTTCTGTTCTATAGCATGAATATTATACTTTTAGTTATTGCAGGAATTCTTCTGGTCCTGGGTTTTATTGGAACCTTTGTTCCCGTAATTCCAGGGCCTGTTCTTGCCTGGGCAGGACTTCTTGTTGCATCCTTTTCAGAATATTGTGAAATTTCTCTGATAATTCTTATAGTGACTGCCGTTCTTACGGTGGTCATTTCTATTATGGACAACGTATTTCCGACCATGCTTACAAAAAAATCTGGCGGTTCAAAGGCTGGAACCTGGGGCTCGGTAATTGGACTGTTTATTGGTTTGTTCCTTGGTCCATTGGGAATCATTATAGGACCTTTTGCCGGTGCCTTTTTAGGTGAATTGATACACGACAGATCTGATTTAAGCCGCTGCCTTAAATCCGCCCTTGGTGCTTTTAAAGGATTTATTCTGGGTACCGGAATAAAAATGATTCTTGTAGCCGTGTTCATTTGGATTTTTGTTTACAAGCTTATAAATTAGCGGTTAAAATTGTAATACTATAATACCGAGGTTTTACATGAAAAAATTTATTGCGGTGATTATTTCACTTTTTTGTCTTACAGCAGTTTTTGCCGAAGACTGGTACGTTTGTCTTGGTTCTTTTACAAAAAAAGAAAACCTTGAAACTTACATTACAGCCCTTGAAAAAAACAAGATTCCAACTTTTACACAGCCTTATACAGATAAAAAAGGCGTAAACTGGATTCGCGTATTCTACGATGAAGCTTTTAAAAATCCTGACACAGCCCGTATGGTTCGAGACAGTCTCCAGCCAAAAAAGGTTTTCAAGGATTTCAAGATGGACGGTCTTTGGATCTGCCAGACAACAAAAGCTGCTGCACCTGCCCGAAAATATTCTGCCGCCGACCTTGATTCGACCCTTCCTTTTATCGAAGGCTTCAATCTTGCTCTTGTAAAACACTACAATTTTAATGTGATTTCAAAAATCAGTCCGAACTTTACTGTTGGCGAAGAAGTTTTCATTGATGATATTAAAGACATTGCCGACTCAATGGTAACTGCCCGCTACAAAAAATCATATTCTACAATCGATATTAACGTTTGTTTAAGCGAAGAAGGATTCCCTGAAATCTCTTTTGATGGCCTTGAAAAGGTTGCTGTTAATCTTCCAGAAATTGATGCCACCTATGGTTATATTGTGGTAGATGGAAATATTACAAACTGTTTTGTTATGTCTTCAAGCAAACAGATTTTCTACGGAATTTCTGGAAAAAATGTAGAAAAGGATGCCCTTGTTCAGGTTCTTAACGGTATTAAAGGCGCAAAACTTATTGAAAGAAAAGCTGCCGTTGGAAGTATTCTTGAAACTGCTCCAGACATGGCCCGGGTAATGTACACTTACACCGATGCTATTGATCTGGAAGATGATTTTATTGTTGGAAACCCAGACTGGATGGATTATCTTTCTGGAAACTGGAGCGAAGACAGTCTTGTTGTTGACGGCTACAATTTCTTCTTTGAATTTGGAATTGATTCTGACGATGCACAGGCCTTATTCGAAAACTTCCTTGCAGGCACAGAAGGTGAGGGAGCTGTAAAAGAAGTGAACGGCAAAAAAGTATGGTTCTTCGGAAATGCAACTTCATCTCAGCGTGAAGCAGTATTTGCAGATGAATCAGCACTATTCTTTATAATAACAGAAGCCTCCGAAGAGGCTCTGCTTGAAGAAGTTTCAAAAAGATAAAATGCTTTGGGGAGTTTTATTAAACTCCTAAGGCATGTGGATTACTTCGCGGGGTTTGCTTCCATTGGCAGGCCCTACGATACCTCGTTCTTCCATCTCTTCAACAAGACGGGCGGCGCGGTTGTAACCAATTTTCAGACGGCGCTGGATGTATGATGCACTGGCTTTTCCTGCCTGAACAACAATTTCCAGAGCCTGGTCGTACAGCGGATCATCTCCCAAATCTTCATTATCACCGAACAGTTCACCCTGACCTTCATCTTCATCATCTACAAAGATTTCATCATCAATATAATCAGGTTCACCGTACTGTTTAACGTATTCAACTACATTTTCAACTTCCTGGTCACTAACGAAGGTTCCCTGGATTCGAACAGGATATGGATCAACGGCAGAAGCGTAAAGCATATCACCACGACCCAGCAGTTTTTCTGCCCCTGGACTATCAATAATGATAGAAGAGTCGGTTCGTGAGGCAACCATGAAGGCAATTCGGCTAGGAATATTGGCCTTAATAAGACCGGTAATTACGTTTACAGAAGGACGCTGAGTTGCAAGTACCAGGTGAATACCAACGGCACGGCTCATGGCGGCAAGTCGGGCAACTGTAGATTCCAGCTGTTTTCCGGTTGTAGCCATAAGGTCTGCAAATTCATCGATAATAACTACCATATAAGGCAGTTTTTCGGTACAGATTTTCTTTTCTACAATTTTGCGGTTGTAGTTTGAAATATCGCGAACACCCATGTTATCCAAAAGTGCATATCGTCTTTCCATTTCGCACAGACAGTACTGAAGTGCCTGGAAAGCTTTTTTAGGTTCAGTAATAACCGGAGTAAGAAGATGAGGAATATTGTTGTAAAGTTTAAGTTCAACAACTTTAGGGTCAATAAGGATCATCTTTACTTCCTGAGGAGAACGTTTGTACAGGATTGAAAGAATGATTGAGTTTACACAAACTGATTTACCAGCACCTGTGGCACCTGCAATCAAAAGATGTGGTGTTTTTACCAGGTCCATAATCTGGCTTTTACCAAGAATATCTTTACCAAGGATTACTGGTACGGCCATTTTTCTGAATTCTTCCAAAGGCTGTTCAATCAGTTCACGGAAACCTACGATAGAGCGGTCTTTGTTTGGAACTTCAATACCAACAGCCTGTTTTCCAGGAATTGGAGCAACGATACGAACACTCTGGGCAGCAAGACTCAATGCAATGTTATCCTGAAGACCTACAATCTTGCTGAGTTTAACACCGCTGGCTGGCAGAAGTTCGAACATGGTGATTACCGGTCCTTTTTTAATGCCGGTAATTTCTGCTTCAATGCCGAATTCAGAAAGAGTTTCTTTAAGGCGCAGGGAAGCGGCTTTTGTTTCGTCATCAATAATCCAGTACTGGTCGTTTACATATTCTGTAAGAAGATTGCTTGGCACCTGGTAAGGACCTTTTTTCTGAGCCCGGTTTCCTTTTGGAAGATTATCTTCAATGCCCTGGCGGTTTGGTGTATTGGCGGCCTGCTGTGCGTTGAAGAAGGCTGTAAGTTCATCGGCGGTAAGGTCATTGGCGTCTCGAGGAGCTACCTGGAAATCATTTGCCATGCGGAGCTCGTCGTCCATGTCGGAAAAAATGTCTGAAGCAATGTTGAAAGTGCCTGTATCTGTAACAGAACCGTAATTGCGATCTTCTGCCTTTTCAACTTCTTCTGATTCTGGAAGATCAGGTGATTCGTAAGGCTCCGAATTTTCAACTACCTCAGGTTCATTTTCCATAATTGGTTCTTCTTCAATAACCGGCTCTTCGTTAATAACTGGTTCACCGGTGGTTTCATCTTCAATTACCGGTTCTTCTTCATAATCGTTGGATTCATCGAAAAAAGTTTCTTCGTCTGGAAAAACAGCTTCATTCTGAACAGTTTCTTCTTCAGGAAAAACTTCTTCGTCTGGAGCTGGTGTTTCTACACTGGCGAATCCATCATCAAAGGGCGAAAAAGGTGATTCTTGGGCTGCTTCATTGTGTTCCGGCATTTCAGGTGGATTGTAATAGGCATCTTCATTTGCCCACACTGTTTCTTCCTGTTCTGGAACGTATTCGTTCTGCATGTGATCCAGTTCGTTGGCAATTGCAAAAGGATCTTCTTCGTTACTGGATGCAGGGGTTTCAAAGGCCGGAATATTTGCTGCGCTGTAAGGATCTTCTTCTGGAAGTTCCATTTCATCTGGATCGGTGCCAGGTGCAAATCCGTCGTCTTCATCAATATAATCTTCTGGAATTGTTTCCGGTGCAGGAGGCACATTGTCCCAAACCAGTTCGTCTGCAGCAGGCTGTGTAAGGGCAGAAAATTCTTCCTGGGTAATAAGGCTTGAAGCCGAAGAATAGTTTACATCTTCTTCAGGTTCTTCTTTTTCTTCAATGCTTTCAAGGGCTTTGTCAAAAACGTCACGGTTTTCCGATTCAGAAGCCTTTTCTTCTGCTCCGGCTGCAGTATCAATGCTTACTTCTTCAACTGCATTTTTTGAATCCGATTCTTCATCAATTTCAAGTTCGTCGATTACGTTGCTTTTGTGGAAAAGACCGCCTTCGCCAAAAAGGGTAATCCGTGGACGGCTGCTTTTGATTTTTACTGTCTTTTTATCATCTTCAATGTCTTCAAGAGTAAGTTCATTGAGATCATTTTCTTCGCTTTCTTCTTTTTTTACTTTAGGTTTGCGTTCAACCTTTTTAAGTTTTCCGTCTTTATCAAAAAGTCTGTCGTTGATGCGGTCTGCAAGAACTCCTGCACCAAGAATTTCAATGGTAATAAGAGCTGCTCCTGTAATAAGAGTTACTGCAACTTTAACTCCGTTGTAATCAGAAGGATACAGAAGGAAGCTTTTGCAAATATTTTCAGTAATAACGGCTGTGAAAAATGGAACAATGGCTGTAAGAAGTCTCATTGAACGGCGGGCAGTCCAGGCTGAGGCAAAACAGGCGAGTCCTGAAACAAGGAAGAATCCTGGAATCAGAAGACTTGAAAATCCATATACCGAGAAAATCATGTTTCCGATGTACCATAAAAACTTAATCTGCTCTGTTGAAGCTCCCAGTGCTTCCAAAGGCTGAGTCATAAGGGCGATGGTAAAAAATGCGGCCAGCACAAGCAGTACGATGCCGGAAAATAAGTTGGTTTTATTTGCAGATGGTTTCATACTAAGAGTATCGGCCGTATTTCGTGGAAGTGTAGAAAAAAATCTGATATACTTTGCTTATGGAAAAAATCTACGAAAACGGACTTAATTTTGAATGCCAGCGATGTTCCTTTTGCTGCGGCCATTCTCCAGGCTTTGTTTACCTTTCCTGGCATGATCTTGATTTACTCTGCAGCCACTTTAAGATGAGCCGGGAAGAATTCGTAGAAAAATATTGCCGATGGGCTGACTATTACTATGGCGCAAAGGTTCTTTCCCTTATTGAAAAGAAGAATTATGACTGTGTTTTGTGGGAAAATGGTTGTTCTGCCTATGAAGCACGTCCCGTTCAGTGCCGCACGTATCCTTTCTGGTCATGGATGATAAAAGATGCTGAAATGTGGGCAGAATGTGCCAAAGACTGTCCTGGCATGAACAAGGGCCGTCTTTGGACAAAAGAAGAAATTGAAGAGCAAAAAGCCCAGTACGACGCCAACACCCCTATTTCCTGGGAAGAGTGGAAACTAAAGGTTCTTTGAGAAGAAGTTGGCGGTCATTTCCAGAACTTCTGGATGAATGCCGTTCATTTTTTCGCCGTCCAGAACGTTCTTGTACCAGTCTACAATCACTTCTCTTGGCATTTCCTGACCTTCATACTGTGCATTGAGGGCATCGGCTTTAGGCTGCATGATTTCAATGTAGTCAAAATATTCATCTTCGTACATCCAGCTGTTGTGGCCGTTTCGGTTTTCTTTATCCCAAAGGTGATATTCAACATTCGGATTGGTGATTTTATCTTTCTGGGACATGATAGAGGAGTTTTCCAGGCTGATCATTTTGTCGTCATTTCCGTGACAAATAAGAACAGGAATTCCGGATTTATTGATGCCTTTTACTGCAGAAAGCCCTGAGTATTTTCCAAAAGTAACAAAGTTTGTAAGGCGGATAAAAGGATGAAGGAGAATTCCAGATTTTGGGAACTGTCGGTCTGCTTCTTCAAAAAGTTCTGCTGTTGGTTTGTAGTAGCCGGAAAATGAAACTACGGCTTTAACCGGGTGATCAAAATTCAATACTGCTGCACTTGCAAATCCGCCCCAGGAGTGTCCCATTACAAAAAGTGGCAGTTTGGAAAGTTCAGCATCGTTTTCTACATATTTAAGTGCTTCGTTCAAATCCAGTGCCGATTGAGAAAGACCTTTTGTGCCCTTGCCTTCACTTTCGCAGGAACCAGTTGCATCGTAGGCAAAAACGCGCCATCCCCGGTCTACCATGCCAAGAATCAGGTCCAGGTAAGATTCGTGTCCACCTCCAATTCCGTGGGCAAAAACAATAAGTCCTTTTGTGTTTTTTTCACCGTAAACATAGCCGTAAAGTGTGTTTTTCCCCGATTTGAAGGCTATTTTCTCGCTGCGTGGATAATCCTTTTCGTAGTGATCATAAAACCATCTTGCAGTAAGTTCTTTGTCGCCGTAAGAACCACGTTTGAAATTCTTTTTAAGTTCAACTGCAGTAATAACCTGAGCCACAATCAATGTTGATACAAAGACAGAAACCACAGTCCAAATAATAGTACGTTTAATAATCTTTTTAGCTTTTTCAGTCATAAACAAAGTCTAGCATATTTTTTGAAAATTAAAAATGAATAATGAATAGTGAATAATGAATAGTGAATAGTGAATAGTGAATAGTGAATAGTGAATAGTTTTTAGGGGGCACACTACCATAAGTTACTAAAATTCACTAAAATGTCTCACAGAGTTGATTATTAATTATTCATTATTAACTATTCATTAATTAAGGGGGTTTCCATGGCACTTAAGCTTTACAACACAATGGGTCGCAAGATTGAAGAATTCAAACC
>JAKSTP010000002.1 GCA_024402505.1 Treponema sp. | reverse complement strand
CAATCGCGTCTTCAACAGGAACCCATCGTGGCTCCATTCCAACTTCAATTTCCCGTTTACAACACTCAATTTCAGATTCATTTTCTTCCAGCCCTCCGCCGGGAATCATATATTGGTTTTGATTTTTTGTTTCATAAGATAAAAGAATCTTGCCGTTTTGAATAATCAGTCCACGGCAGGCAATTCTTGTTTTTGTCCAGGTTTCAAAATGATTTTTACCAATAATGTCTATAGTCTGTATGTCCATTTTTTTATTATACTGGTGATTTTCAGGTTTTTGTATAAAGCTATGATTTAATTCTACGAATAAAAATGCGGTTTTTGCAAATTTATTCGTACAAAATGAGAATTTTACACTTCCCAAACAGGTGAGTTTCCCAAAATCATACGGCTAAAAATACAATTTCCACACATTTATCCGTACCTTTTCAGAAAACTACCAAAAATCAGAAGGCACACACCACACACAACAACACAAAGCCTTTGCAAGGAGTCTTATGAAAAGAAAATTTGAAGCATTACCACCTGTAACTTATGAAGCAGAATTGGAAAAAAGAAAAATCCAGCTTGAAAAAATCATTAAATCAAAGCAAAACACGATAAATGAAAAATCCCAGCTGAAAAAAGCAGGCAAAATTAGAATTGTCCCACACAAAAACACCATGCAGTTTTACCTCATCACAAAAAAGAATGACACAACTGGAAAATATCTTCCCCGTAATCAGGACGATTTTGCCAGACAACTAATTCAATACGACTATGACGAAAAGATCCTGCGCTCCGCCAAAAGAGAACTTGCAGCTATAAAAAAATTATTGGTGCACAATAAAAAATCTGGAAATGACTTCTTCAACTCTCCGGAATTTTTTACCGCAAATGGAGAAAAAGTCCGCTCAAAATCGGAAGTCATAATTGCAGATACTTTATCCCGCATGAAAATTCCATACAAATACGAAATGTCTCTGGAACTGAAAGATGGTAAAACTATCTACCCGGATTTTTGCTGCCTCAATCTGCGTACCCGTCAGGAAGTCTATTGGGAACATTTTGGACTTATGGATGACCCCGACTACATCTCAAAAGCCATCAGTAAAATCAAGAAAATTCAAGAAAGTGGCTACAACCTTGGGGAAAATTTTATCTTCACAATGGAAAAATCTGAGCTTCCACTAAACCCAAAGTTCGTGCAAACAATGGTGGAAAAATATCTGGCGTAAACTACAACTACGCTTATACGAAGTAATTGCACATCCTCGGAAGTTGAAGGTTCTTGCGGCGTTCAATTTTATGGTATACTTAACTCATGAAAACAGTAGCTCCTGCTTTTAAAATTGTAGATTATTTTGAACTGTCCGAATCACAGCAGGCAGAAATTATAAATCAGCTTGAAGCCCGTAAAGACTTGTGGGGTGCAATTCCTTTCATCATAAATTGCTTGAAGAAGGAAGGTCAGCCACAGGTTTCACTAACCGACGGCGGCTTCCACGATGTACTTGGCCCTGGCAGACTTTTCCTTATGCTGGAAGAAGCAAACAAAACTGAAATTACTGTGAATAATAAAAGCGAGGTCTGTCCCCGTTTGGCAGCTTTTGTTAGTCTTGCCCGCAATGATGAAGTGGATATTACAGTTCCAGGCCGTGAATCCTGGACTCCTTGGATAGGCTGCGTTTTTACTTATCCAGAATATCGTGGAAATCGCTTGTCAGAAAAGTTAATCATGCTTGCAGAAGAATATTCCATCAAAGAATTCAACGCCGAATACACTTACATTTCCACAGATCATATTGGACTTTATGAAAAATACGGCTATGAATTTTTTACAGAAGCCGGCACAGTTTGGGGCGAGCAGACAAGAGTTTTACGCAAAAAGATGAAATAACAGTATATTTTAAATGGAGCTTTTATGAAAAATATTACGCGCTTTTTGCTGGTTACTGCCTCTGCAGTTCTTATGGCTGTAAACATTAATACTTTTGTTCATATCGGAGGTCTTCTTCCTGGAGGATTTTCTGGAATCACTTTGCTGCTTCAGGAAGTTTTTAAGACTTATCTAAATATCAATCTTCCATATAGTGTTGTTTACTGGGCAATGAACCTTGTACCAGCGGCTTTTTGCTTTAAATACGTTGGAAAAAAGTTTACTTTGTATTCACTGTGGGTTGTCATTCTATCCGGTTTGCTTACAGATATTATTCCTGGCCTTGATATAACTCAGGATGTGCTTTTATGTACAGTTTTTGGTGGAATTGTAAATGGCGCTGCCGTTTGTCTTGCACTTTTTGCTGGAGCAACTACTGGCGGTACAGATTTTATTTCTATCATCGTTTCTGAAAAAACCGGCAAGAGCATCTGGAATTATATTTTTATTGGAAACTGTTGTGTTCTGGTGATTTTCGGTTTGCTTTTTGGATGGAATCGCGCCTTGTATTCAATCATTTTTCAATATGTAAGTACACAGATTTTAAATCTCTTGTACAAGCGTTATCAAAAATCTACCTTGCTGATTGTCAGCAATAAGCCTAATGAAATTGTTGATGCAGTTCGCCAGACTGTAAATCATGATGCCACTATTTTTACAGGTGAAGGTGGTTATTCAAAACAGCAGCGCAAAATGATTTATACAGTTGTTTCCAGCGATGAAGAAGGCAAAGTCATTCATGCAATAAAATATGTCGATCCAAATGCCTTTGTTAATATCCTGCAAACAAAAGTAATAAAAGGCAATTTTTTTATGAAAAAGAATGATTAATAGAAAATAATTGATCATGAAAAAAATTATTTGGTTAAGAGAAAATACCCGTTCATCTGGCCTTTACCTTTTACTTCAATTGCGTAAGGGCCTTTAAAAGGAACTTTGCCTTTTGTCTGTAAAAAAGTATTTTCTGAAACATGAATATGCATTGGTTTTCCTGTACTTTCCATTCGGCTGGCAACATTTACTGTATCGCCCCAAACATCATAAATAAACTTGCTTTTACCAATAACACCGGCAACAAGATTTCCAGAATTTATTCCAATACGTATTTGTATTTGAACAGAGGATTTTTCATTAAATTGTTTAACATCCCGTAAAAGACCAACTGCAAAACGAATCATTTTTAATGCACCATTATTATCTGCTTTAGTAGTAAGTCCAGTTGCAGCCATGTATGCATCACCAATGGTTTTAATCTTTTCAATACCTTCTTCTTTGGCCCGTTTATCAAAAAGAGTGACAATTTCATTCAGCATATAAACAGTTTCTTCAGAAGTCATTTCGCTGCTCATTTTTGTAAAGCCAACAATATCTGTAAACAAAATTGTAGCATTTGGATATTTTTTAGAAATAATCTTATCAGGATGTTCGGTTAATTCCCGGGCAATAGGTTCAGGCAAAATATTAAGCAACAAATTTTCTGCCTTTTCGTTAGCAATGCGAAGTTCTCTGGTTCTTTCTTCAACTTTAATTTCCAGATCCTTTTTGTGATTTTCAAGAATCTCCATTTCTCTTTTATGGGCTAACTCAATTTCCTCGTTTGAATCCTGAACAATAAAAACATACAAAACAATTGCCATACAAACTATTGAAATATTTGTAAGATAAATACCATGAATAGGAATCTGCAGAATCGAAGTTACAATTGGAATTGTCAAAAACAGAACAATTGGAAGTCTTACTCTTTTTGGAATTTGCTTATATTTTGAAAAAATACAAATTATTTGAATAACCAAACACAAAGCAGGAATTACAGTTGCAATGATTCTTCCATTTGAGCGTTGATAATGATTAAATTCATCAAAGTAATAATAAAAGCCAAAAAATTGTGAAAGAATAAGAAGAATAACTCCAATCAACAAAATTATATCAGCCGCAATTAATAAAACAGGAGTTTCATGGGATTCATGTTTTTCAAAAGAAAGTAAATCTCTAAGATATAAACAAAAACTGAAAAGCATAAGTAAAGGAGATAGATAATCTACAAATTTAGAAATTCTTAATATCCATTTAAATAAGTTACCAGAGAAACCTTCATAAGTTAAGAAAACAACTGGAGCAAGAAGATATAAAACCGCACTTATTTCCAGCATAAAAATTGCTATTTTACGATGAGAACATAGATTTTTTGTAATTAAAACCAGGAAGCCAGTAAGTAAACAGGCTCCCATTAAAAAAATCATTATTAATTTCTGGTATTTTATTAAAAAGTGAATCATGATGAATATACCTTTTTTCTTTTTCCGTATTATATCATATATACAATTTCAGGTCATTTCATCTATAAAATCTTCGACTGTCGCATTTGTATCCAAAGCCGACTGCTTCATGGCAATTTCTAAAATTTCTTTGCTGGTCATTTATTTGTCTCTTCCAATACATATTCTGCCATTAAAGGATTGGCGATTATTTCTTCTGCAGTCACACCGGTAACTCCAGTCTTTGCAAAAAACTCGCCAAAAGCAACAGGACACTCTTCTTCACGGCGCAAATGGTAACCGTTGTTTTCGTCACATGGATTAGGGTACATAAACTGGCATGGAATTGCAGCCCGTGTCCAATTTTCAAACTGATTTTCATACTCAGCTGGAGGAACTGGTGGAATACCGTCTGTAATGTCATAAGGTTCTTCAAAAACCCCAGGGATTTTCATGCTGCCTTTTTCAGATTCATAAACCATGTAAGCATCCCAGGAATTTCCTTCTGCATCAGTAATGCCACAATCTTTACAGCGGATAAAACCAACCTTTGGATAGTATTCAGGCTCACCAATAATCAGAACGCCAGGATAGCCCGCTTCTTTTGCAAGAGACAAAGTTTCTGTCATCAGCAATTTGCCGATTCCAAGATTTCTGTATTTATGACTTACGCACAAAGGTCCAAAGCTTGCAATCTGAACCTCATTTCCATCTGCCTGGGTGATTTTTGCCTTAAAATACATAATTACACGTTTCCGTGTAGTTCGTACTGCTCAATAACCGGGCTGTTTTTGTCAATGTTCTTGAGGTCTTTTCTAGAAATTTGCGTTTTCCTATTTTATCCCTTATGATAAAAATATTATGAAACTGAAAGGAAAAATAATATTATTTTCTGTAATTAGTGTTGTAATAACACTTTTGTTTACAAACATTACCATTAATATTCTTGCAAGTAGGAATTTCAAAGAAGCCTCAAGAACTTTTCTTGATACAAACTCTATTAAACAGAAACTGGATTTTCAGAATAGTTTGAATGGCGAAATAAAACTTGCCATGCAGCTGGTTTCTTCACCAACAATTATTGATTACATGGAAAATCCAGACAACCAGGAATTAAAAAAATCTGCCATGAAAGAATTCGCCAGTTATCAGAATTCATTCCTAGGAAAATCAATCTTCTGGATCAATACTATCGATAAGGAATTTTATTCTGATTGTGCTTATGCCTATACTTTGGATCCTGATGATCCTGCACAGTACTGGTACAACATGACAATTAATGAAACTCCAGTTTATAACTTCAACATCAACTACAATCCTGATTTGGGAAAAACCTTCATGTGGGTTAACGCTGTTGTTCATAACCAAAGTGGAAAGGTTATTGGTATTGCGGGAACTGGAATTCCTATTTCGGACTTTGTTAACACCATTTATAAAAATGCAGGCAATGTTCAGGAACTGTTCTTCTTTAATGATGCACTTGAAGTTACAGGTTCAAAAAATCAAAAAGATATTGAAGATAAAATTGCCATTTCAGCTTTATTCCCACAGATTAATTTTGCCGAAAAAAATCCAACAGATAATACTTATTATTCAACAAAAGATGGAGAATATGTAGTTGCTCCAATCCCAGAAATTGGATGGAATATTCTTATTGGTTTCCCAAAAAGCGGCTTTGACAATTCTGCTTCGAACTTTGTTGCAGTAGGACTTGTTCTTATTGTTGCCTTCATTCTTGTGATTTTCCAGGTGTTTATCTGGAATATTATTAAGCGAATTAAAAAAGTTCTTAAATATATTGAAGAATACGGAAAAGCTATTGCAGAAGGAAATGCTGATTTAAGCAAAACTATTCCAGTTAAGTCAAAAGATGAAATTGGACAGATGGCAGAAGGATTCAATGGCTTTATAGAAAAACTCCGTCAGATTGTAGGTGATATGAAAACTTCCGAATCTGTATTAAATGAAGCCGGCGTAACTCTTAACGAAATTACAGTAAATACTTTGGATAATGTAAATCGTATTTCTGATGATATAACTCTTTTCCAGAATCAGATTTCTTCTCAGGCAGAAAGTGTAAACGATACTGTTTCATCAATTACTTCTATTAATGAAAACATGAATTCCCTTTCGTCACTTATCCAGGTTCAGAATGATGCTGTAAAAGAATCATCCAGCACAATTGATCAGATGCTGCAGAATATTCTTACGGTTAATAATTCTGTTGAAAATATGGCTTCTTCTTTTGATGATCTTATTAGCATTACCAAAAAAGGTAGTGAAACTCAGAATGCTGTAAACGAAAAAATTAAGATTATTGAAAATGATTCCGCCATGCTTTCTGAAGCCAATGCTGTAATTGCCTCTATTGCTGAACAGACCAACCTTTTGGCTATGAATGCTGCAATCGAAGCCGCCCACGCAGGAGAAGCAGGAAAAGGATTCTCGGTTGTTGCTGATGAAATCCGTAAACTTTCTGAAACATCTACAGAAGAATCAAATAAGATTGGACAGCAGCTTTCTCACATTCGGGAGTCCATTCAGTCAGTTGTAGAATCCAGTGAAGAATCTATGCATGCTTTTGGAAATGTACTTCAGCGCATTAATACCACAGATGTTGTTGTTCGTGATATTAGTGAAGCAATGAATGTTCAGCAGGCATCCTCAGGAACTGTTAGTGAATATCTTTCAAAAATGGAAAGTTCTTCTGCTGAAGTTCGTAAGGCTTCGGAATCTATGACCCAGCATACAAGAAACATTACAACCATTGTTGAAAATCTTTCGGCTGCTACAGAAAAGTCAAAAGAATCTGTTTTGGAAATGGAAAGAGATCTTAACAATATTAAGAATGGTGGCGAAATGCTTAAAGAAATTTCCAATAATGTGGATGATTCAATTCAGCGAATCAGCGGCCAGATTGGAACATTTACAGTGTAACGGCTTATATCAAGGTAATTCACTTGTCATACATATAATTTATATGTATAATATATGTATGAATAATATGTATACGGTGCAGCCAGCATTAAAACCTGTTACTCTTTATATGCTAACTAAGCTTTACGAAACTTATCAGATTGAAGCTCAGAAAAAGGGTAAAAAGGCCTCTGAGCTTATTCGTGATGCAATGGAAGATTATGCCCAGCGCAATTTCTATCAGAAAAAATCTATGTCTCAATTAAATCTGAATCGAACTGTAAAAGCCCGGGACAACCAAAAGGATTTTCTTTCTGATTACAAAAGCGACTTTATGGATAATCAGACAAGTACTTCTGGAAACGGTCAGTTGGAGAATTAGAATGGCAGTAGGATTAGATTCTTGCTTTCTTATTGATTTGTACTGGGAAGATTCGCCACGTCATAGTGCAGTTCTGGAAAAGTTCAATGAAATTGCGGCCAATGGTCAGGAAGTCTGCGTACATTACAATTGTTTTAACGAGTTTATTCATGTTATTACGGATTCCCGCCGCTTTGAAAATGCTTTTTCTATGGAAGAAGCGCTGGCAGTTGTAGATGAATGGCGAGATTTGGAAAATGTGAAAATACTTTTCCCAGATGAGCAGTCTTTTGGAAGATCTGTAGCCTGGCTTACCATTTACAAACTTGGCCGAAACCGCTTGAACGATACAAACATGGCCGCCTGCTACCTGCATAATGGAGTTTCTTCTATTCTTACAGCAAATCCTAAGGATTTTGAACTCTTCAAAGAATTAAAGGTTATTGGATATTAGGCTGCATAATGATTGCACATTAATTCTTATGTATTTTCCTGCAGGAATTTCATCATGATTTTACCTGTTAATAAACCAAAGTCCGACTAAACAGATTGCAACACCAAGAATCTTGCTCCAGCTGATAACTTCGTGGTACATAAAAAATCCAAGGAAAAGGAGCCCGATTGCAAGGAAGGCATTTGTTACTGTGGCCAAAGTGCTAACTTTCCAGCCGGCTTTGTAAGCGTAAATGAATCCAACTTCAAGGCCGGTGATTACAATCCCAAGTACAACTGTGGCCCAGTTAGAAAACTTAAATTCCCGGAGAATATTTCCACCCTTTGTTGTAACAAAAAACATAAGGGCCGAAAATAAAGTAGCCACTGCATAAGTTACTGTCATTGAAGCATAAGTATTCATCTCTTGTGGAATACCTTTTGCACAAATCTGATAAACAATATTTGAAAAAACGATAATCGCCAGCGGCCAGATATAATTAAACATTAGTTAAACCTCACACTGTAATTTTCTTATTTGATTAAAATTGCTTTTTGAGGGCAATGAGCTTTACATTCTCCACATCTTATACAATCCAAAGAATTGGGATTTTTATAGACTTTAATGTTCAGTTTACAGGTTTCTTCACATCTTCCACAAGAAGTACATTTTTGGCTATCAATTTTGTAGCGGAAAAAAGAAACTTTATTGAATACTCCATAAACTGCACCTAAAGGACATATATATCTGCAAAAAGGTCTGTACAAAATAATCGAAGCAATAACAGTAACCAAAAGAATTATTACTTTCCACTTAAACAAAAATCCCACAGCACTTCTTAGTGATTTATTTAATATCACTAAAGGAATCCCTCCCTCTAAAGTACCTGCAGGACAAATATATTTACAAAACCAGGGCTCTCCTAAACCTGTAATATCTACTACAAATAAGGGGAGTAAAATTACAAAAACCAGCAAGATAAAATACCGAAACCATCTTAAAAAATTTTCGCCTGGAAGTTTTCTAATTTTCTTAAAAAATGGGATTTTAAAAAGCAGGTCCTGTAATAAACCAAAGGGACATAAAAAACCACAAACAAGTCTGCCTAATAATGTGCCAAAAACTACGAGAAATCCTATTACATAAAGTGAGATTTTATATTCCCGGCTGCTTAAAGTTGCCTGTAAAGAACCAATAGGACATGACCCTAGAGCCCCAGGACATGAATAACAGTTTAATCCTGGAACACAAAGATATTTTAGGTCTCCCGTGTAGATTTTCCCGTGGGCAAATCCTTTTATGTAGCCATTGGAAATTGCAGTAAATGAAGCCTGGATAAGCAGTCGGATTTTTGAAATTTTAGCCAATTCCAATACACTCCATACAGATTTTTGTGGCTTTTTCTATTACAACTTCAGCTTCTTCTCTAAAGATTCCGGCAACAATAAGTGTAATTCCAAGCAAAAGAAAAATTATAGAGATTAATTTATTTTTCATTTTAATAGGTTATCAATAATTTTTGACCAGTCGGAATAGGATCTGGAACCAGCGTAAACCTGACCTACAATTTTACCATTTTTATCAACAAAGATTGTAGTTGGGACAACAGTAATGTCGCTTAAAAAACCATTCATCATCTCTGTGCTAGGTACAATGTGAAGATAATCGGCATCAGTCTGATCTACAATTTTTTTTGCAGAATCAATGATTTTTGCCGACGGAGTTAGTTTTCGAGTAACTGCATCAATTACGATTCCAACAATCTGGAATTTTTTGCCAGCATAATCTTTATTCAATTTTCCTAAATCTGGCATTTCTGCAATACAAGGCCCACAGAAAGTTCCCCAAATATTTATCATTGTTAAATCAGCATCTTTAAAAATCTCGTCTGTGATATTTTTGTTATAAATGTCTTTTGCTGAAAATTTAATATCTTGTGCAGATAGAAAAGAATTTGCGGTTAATAATAGGAGAAATAAACTGATTAAAATTTTCTTTAAGTTTTTCATTTTGACCTTCCTTTTCTATTGGAATTTGATTTTCCTGATTTCTGTTCATTATAAAATTTAGCATCAATGTAGAAATTTTCAATAGGTTCATAGCCAAGAGGTGCTAAAAGTTCATTCCAATTTTCTGGAAGTTTAATTTCTGTTGTAACATAACCACCCCCAGGCATTGTCTGAATTTTATTTCTATTTGCATCCCCGGTAATGAGAATTGGAGTTTCTCCCTTATTCATGCAGGCAATTGTTTCAATTTCATCTTCTGCAATAAGAGCCTTGTACCATTCAGGAGTAGGAGTCATAGCAACTTTTTCATTTTCATCTTTCTGCAGCATCTTATATTCTTGATCAAAAGTTCTACGATTTGACTGCTGGCTTCCCGTGTTTGCCCAATAAAGTGCATAAGCTCGTAAAGCTAAAGGACATCGGGCGGTTTCAATTAAAGCATCTTCCAAGGCACTTTTTGAAGTGTAAAGTTTTGCCAGATCTTTTGCCACATATTCTGTAATAAATAAAGTTCTGTACACCTGAGGATTTGTATTTCCAAGTCCATTCTGTTGTTTTTCTGTAATATCAAAAGCGATTACATCTTTGATTTTTTCCGGATCACTGGTAGATGGTGTAACATTATTTCCCCATGCCAGACAGGATGCATTGGTAATTGTATTTGCGTTAATATCATAGCCTTTTGTAACATGGTAAGGTTTCCATCCTATTTCTACACAAGCTTTATCATCCTCTGAAAATGTAAATGGAGTAAGATAACCAAAACTTCCCATACGGTTTTCTTTTACATAATAGCCACCAAGATTCATCATACAAAGATCAATAAAACGGCCTAAAGCTTTATTGTTTGCTTCACTTATCATTCCCTGTTGATTATCTATTCCAAGCTGACGGGCAAGTGGACCATTTAACCATGCATAGGGAGTCCAACCGTGGGTGCTTGAAAGAGGTTTTCTCCATTCGCCATCATTCATTCCACTGGCAAATGCAATACAGATTGGCATAAATTCTGCTGGAACTCCTGACATTACAGCGTTTGCGGCAACTGTATAAACTGTACATTCTCTGTAGGCAACTGCTAAAGTTCCAATAACATCATCTGCTTTATATGGAGTGAATTTTAAATATTCTTCGATTTTTTCCTGAGTTGGAGGAATTACAGGAAGTCCATCTGTCCAGTTATTGATTTTAAAATATTCCTGGATTTCATCAAAATTTCCGTAATAGATAATTTCATCAGCAGGACGTTTTCCTTCTGGTGCATATTGTGATATTTCCTTTTGTGTAATCTGAGTAGTTAATGCTGTTTTTATTTGAGGCCACAAAACTTCTCGCGCATTCTTCTTTAGTTCTTCAGTTGTATGAGATGCAAAAGCTCCTGGATATTCTGCAGCTCGTAGAACTGGGACACCTCGATTTACACCCGTTGAATGAATCTGGGCTACAAAGGTTGGTGCTCCAATTGTAACACTTGGAATTCCAATGTATTCTGCTGCAATGGAGTTTCCTGTTTCTTTTGTTGTACAAAGTCCGCAGCCACAGTTTCCTGTAATAACCGCATCAATGTTAAGATCTTTTAATTTCTTTTGAAATTGCTTTGTTTTTTCTGTAGTTCCAAAAACTGAAAAAGGGCCTGCCTGCCCAATATCATCAAACATATAAACTTTTGCAGTTGGATATTCATTTAAAATGCATCTTTTTATTTCTGCATGAGTAACAGTTGCCATAAAACTGCCGCCTACTAATGCAATGTTCTTACCATCTAAAGTATTCAGACGGGAAGCTTGTTTTATCATATCAACGGAATTGTAGCCCACTGGTGAAACAACAGCATAAACCTGCTTACCGTCATCATCTAGTTCAGGAATTGAACAAACTCCATCAATACAATCGTCCAGACTTTGAGATGACTGAGCTATTGAAGGAATGCATCCAAACAGAATTGTGAATAAAAATACAGAAAGAAATTTTCTTAGGAATGAGTTTTTCATCATATATATATAATAACAAAGATTATTTTTGATGGATACAATATTATTATTTCAGAATACTTAGTTAAACCTCACACCGTAAGTCTGTGCTTTGAAAGTTGCAGAACCATCCCACTTTGTGTATTCAGTATCTTCAAGGTAAGTCATGCCAAGCTTTTCCATTACACGGCGGCTTCCAATATTATCTACGGCAAAAGTTCCTGCAAGGCCCGGGATTTTGCGAGTCTGGCGGGCATATTCAATAATCTTAGTGATTGCTTCAGTTGTAATTCCCTTGTTCCACATATCACTGCGGATATTGTAGCCAATGCTCCAAAGTTCATTTTCAGGATTGTGAGAATGATAAACTCCACCGCTTCCAATAAGTTCGCCGGTTTCTTTCCACACAATTCCGTATTCCAAATCATCTGGATTTGTGTAAAGCGAATTTACCCAGTCTACACCGTCGGCAGGACTCTTGTATTTTGGATAAAGCATAAAGTGAGCAGTTTTTTCATCCCCTGCCCATTTGTAAATTGCAAGTAGATCATCAAAAACTAAAGGACGAAGAATAAGGCGCTCTGTTTCCAAAACTGGAGTTGATTCAATGTAAGGATGATCTGTAAGGGCGTAACTAAGCCAGTCTGTAAGGCCTCGAGGCAGGCGTTCATCCATGGTTGTACCGTCATCAAATAAAAGGTTTGAATGCATTGGGTTTACAAGACAGTGCTGGCCCATTTCTCTTCCAAAGTTGATTGAAGCAATTCCCTTGTCGCCGTTGTAAACCCAGTCTGGAGTAAAAATGAAACAGTGCTTCATTTTTTCAAGGCGAGGAAGGCGTGGCACAATTTTTCCCTGATAATCATTGAATTCATCCCGTTTACCCATGGCAAGGAAAAGGTGAACGTCATTTTTGTCCCAGGTGTCGATTACTGGATCTTCTGGTAAATCATCTGAACCAACTGGAATAAGAACATTGAAGAAATCAGGATACTTTTCCCCCATAAAATAGGTCATGGAAGCGCCGCCAGAGTTTCCCCAAAGCATTTTTTTACTTACGCCACCGTTGGACTGGGTATGAGTTTTAATAAAATCGCAAATCAGATTGTAAAGAGGCTCCTCATATTCTGGGCCCCAAGAATCAACTACTTCTCCATCAGCATTGCGTTTTTCGTTGGCAAGTGGAACAAGAACGTAAGCGCCACCTAAAGCCTTCTGGTATTTTTCTGTAGCAAAAAATTCAGCACCTGCGTAGTTGATGCAGACATCCCCTTCCAAAGCGTTTGTGTAGCCGTGAAGGAAAATTAAAACAGGATAAGCTTTGCCTTTTTCAAATCCGTTTTCTGTAGGATCAAAAAAGTAATATTTCATGCCGCTGGCTGAATCATTTTTAAAAAGATTAAAATATTCTCCAACCTTGTAAGTTGGTCCGTAAGAAATAAATGCACCTTCAGGCATATCCTTTGCCCAAGATGGAGTTGGTCTAGTTTCTGCCATAGTCTGTCCCCCAATCTATCCGTTTTATTTAAGTGTACAGAAAAACCTCATAAAAAACCAGGTTTCGTATTATTCAGGCACAGTTATATTCTTTACATCAATAACATCCACAATATTTTTTGTCTGTTTTTTCTGCATAAAACCCAATGAATAAAGAGGATAGGTATCAAAATTTTCTCCACCTCCAACATTAGAATCGGCAATCTTAACTGCAGAATGTTTTCCAAATCTTTTTTCATTTGCAAGAACAAATTTCATACTGGTTGCTCTGTTATTGGAAGCTTTACATTCTATAATTCCAACTGAACCATTTTCTTCATACAAAAAATCCAGTTCTGGAGATCCGCTTGATGCATGAAAATAATATAAATCCATATCTTCTTTTGCAAAACTTGCGGCAACCATATTTTCTGCAATAGCTCCTTTATAAGGTCCTAAATCACCAGCTAAAATTTTTGCAGGTACATCCTCACCCAATTGAGAAATCAAAAGCCCAGTATCAATATAAAAAACTTTAAACTCTGTTGAAATCTTAGCAGCATTCAATGGATAAACAAGTTCCCTTGTATTAAATGCCCTGACAACAAGACCAACATCTTCCAGATATTGAAGTCCATCTGCTTTTTCCGGTGAATGACCTTTTACATCAACTAAGCAGAACTGGAATTTCTTGTATTCTTTGGCCAGTTGTGACGGAAGTGAATTAAGACAAGCCTCTGCCCTAAGCTTTAAAACCTCATTTACAGCATCATTTCCATTCTTATCCTTATAGCGACCAAAATCATCTCGTATTGATTGCAGAATTCTTTTTTGAATTTCCCGAACCTGATTCAAATCGTGAGTTTCAAAGAATTTTAGAACAACATCTGGCATTCCACCAACAATTAAATACTGCAAGTATAAATTTCTTATGCTGTCATGAACCGTCGGATCTATCATTGTTTTAGCAGATAAAGATTTTGAAACATATTCAAAAACTTTTTCATCCATGCCTGTGTTATCAAGGAACTCTTTAAATGTTAGCGGATACATCGTTATTTGCTCTTCATACCCAACAGGAATACCCCGAACATATGGATTTCTGAATCCTTTTACGCCAAGAAAACTACCTGTACAAATGACATCAAATCGGCCATCCATATCCCAATACTTAAGGGAACTTCTTGCATTTGTACAATCTTGAATTTCATCTAAAATCAAAAGAGTTTTTCCTGGAATAAAACGGGCTGAAGAATCGGTTGATGTTATTGAAAGAATCATCTGATTAACATCAAAATTACCATCAAAGGCTTTGTGAACAGTTTTATTTGCTCTTAAATCTAGATAGACAACATTTTCATAATAAATTTCACCAAAATGTTTAACGATGAAGGTTTTTCCTATCTGTCTTAACCCTTTGATTATAAGAGGATGATGTTTTCGTTCTTTCCAGGCTATTAATTCATTCCAGATTTCTCTTTGTAACATGACAGAATCTCCTGCCTGAATTGTATCATAGTATTGTCAATTTTCAAAGGTAAAACATATATTACATTGTCATTTTTCAAAGGTAAAAATTATAGATTTATGTCATTTTTAAAGGAACAACTGTAACACACATGTATGTTAAGTTGCCAGCCCAAGTTGTATGGTTTATCATAATAGCAATATGAATTTATATTTTATTCGACACGCAGAACCTGATTACGAACACGATACAATTACACAGGCCGGTCACGGACAGGCAGAAAAATTGGCAGAATATTATGCAGACTTGAAAGTTGATGAACTTTACCATTCAAGCATGGGGCGGGCCGCACTTACTGCCAGCTATCTTGCAAAAAAATGGAACATGGAAGCAAAATCTATAGACTGGGCTCGGGAATTAAAATGGGGCAAGGCAAATGGGGATGCCTACGATGCAATGAGTCCCTGGTCTCTTAAAGATAAAATCATTGAAACTACCCAAAGCTATCCTAAAGGTGAAGATTGGAAGGATTTACCGGACCTGCAGGAAGATCAGTTGGTTTCCGATTATGAGATTCACTGCAAGGCATTGGATAAATTTCTTGCAGACCACGGTTATGTTCGGGAAGGGCAGGGTTACAAGGCTGTTGCACCAAATGATAAAACCATAGTTATAGTTTGCCACGGTGGTGTAATTTCAGCGCTGGTTTCCTATCTTTCGAACGTTCCTTTTTTTCAGTACATCTCTCACATGGGTGTTGATTTAACCGCCGTAAGTAAATTGACTCTCTGCGGTCAGAAAGACGAGTTCCACCCCGCCCAACTGATCTACCTGAATTCTCAGGTCCATCTTGGGGTGAAATAAACCAACCTTCCGGGTCGTTATACATTTTATCTATTTCTGAATCCAAACATAAGCTGTTGCTGAACTTGCTCCGACTTTTTCTATTACCCCTTCTTTGACAAGTTCCGCTAAAGTTCGTTCCACAGTTTTGGTGCTGATGTCAGGACATTTTTCCAGAATTTCTTTTTTATTTATTTTACCGACTGTATTTTGAATCAAACGCTTAATTCTTTCTGGTTTTGATATCTTACTGCTCGAAAGATATTCAATGCGGCTTTCAAATTCATTTGATGCTTTTATCAGAATTCCAAGATAATATTTTACAAATGGTTCATACAGATTTTTGCTTTCGTGCCAGCCATAGGAACAGTCCTGAAGTGCTTCATAGTAAGTTTCTTTTGCAGATTCAATGAGCATTTCAAGACTTATGTATTTTCCGACAATGAATCCTGCTCTATAGAATAAAAGAAGTGTAAGAAGTCTACTCATTCTTCCATTGCCATCATCAAAAGGATGGATGCACAGAAAATCCAAAATGAACATCGGGATTAAGAGAAGTTTATCTGTTTTATTACTGTTCCAAGCTTTCAAAAATGATTCAATCATTTGACGCATTGCTTCTTCTGTTTCAAATGCAGGTACAGGAGCAAATCTTACTTTCTGAACACCATTGTCATCTGTTTCTGCAATTATGTTATCGTTTGATTTGAATTTGCCGCCAAAACCATTTTTGTTATATGAATACAAATCTCTATGAAGCTGCTGGATTATGTTTGAGGTCGGAGAAATAAAATCATAGCTTTCATGAATTGTAGAAAGAACGTCCCTGTAACCTGAGATTTCCTGCTCATTTCTGTTTCGCGGTTCTGATTTTTGTGACATCAATTCTTTCAGTCGTTTATCTGTTGTGAAAATCCCCTCAATTCTGTTTGATGATTTTGTACTTTGGATTTTGGCAATTTCCATCAAAGAATTTAGTTCATCTTTCTTTGCTTCAACAAAAAGCTGCTGTCTGCCTTTATGTTCATAGATCGTGCTCAACATCTGAACAATTTCTGGTGTCAGCAATTTTTTTGCGTTTTCGTTATATTCAAAATTATGCATTATGTATCTCTACCCCAAGAATTAAATCTTTATGTCATTATATATTAAAATGACATAGAGAACAATGGAATGACATAGAGAATTTGTATGGTTGGTAAAACTGCCTGGCGAGATTTTTTGTTTGACGACTTACCTTCCGGGGGGATTCTTTTTTTTAAAAATTCTATACGATCGACGATCCTTGATTATTATAGTTAAACTGCTCATTGTTTTTTTATGGCAAATATTATTTCACTTACTAGAAATAAATCAGATTTATTTCTAGTAGAACTGGATGCGTCGTACCAAAATGGTATATTGCATTTTACTCATGAGATTAGCATTCTGGTATCTTTAGAAGATGGTAAACTCAAATTAATTAAAGGTTATGAAATAGGTCCAGAAGATTCAGAGTACTATCCCGAAGACTGGGATTATCTAAAGAAAAGACATTGCTTATCGGAAGAATCCATAATAAACGAGATTAATGGCCTTGTTAATCAAAAAGACAATGGTTAAGTCGGTTCAAGTCCGATAAACAGGTAGGGTTTTGCTGAAGGTGGTTTCGACAGGCTCAACCACCCTTATTGTGGACATAGAAATAAGTTTTAAACAAAAAAAAGGAACCTGCTTTGCAGATTCCTTTTTTTTTCTTGTGGAGATGATCGGACTTGAACCGACTACCTTTTGAATGCCATTCAAACGCTCTAGCCAGGTGAGCTACACCCCCGAAATGTAAGATTACTTTATCAAAAAAAAGGGAAAATGTCAAATAAGGGGAAGGTGTTGTATATTTTTTTTCTTGATTGATGTATAATGGTAGGGTATAGGGGAAAATATTGAAAATGGGTGAATTGGGCGACATTCAAGCTGTTGCCTTTGATATTGATGGAACTCTTTACGAAAACTGGAAACTTAACACCAGGATCGTTTTCCATTTTCTGGCACATAATCATTTCTTTTTACATTATGGTCTCGTTCGTAGTGCACTCCGCAAAGATAAGGCAGAGGGCGATTTTTCCCGTATACAGGCAGAATACATGGCACGCCGCCTGAAAACAACTCCGGAAAAGGCTCAGGAAGCTTTGGACAGGATTGTTTATCAGGGACTTAAAAAGTTTTTCCTGCGCATAACTCCTTGCAAGAATGCGGTGGAATGTGTGGCAAAGATTAAAGAAAAGGGTTTGAAAGTAGCAATTCTTTCGGACTTTCCGCCGGAACAGAAGGGTGAACTTTGGGGCATTAAGGCTATGGCCGATCTTTCCATGGGAACAGAGGAATGTGGCGCCCTTAAACCAAATCCAATCGCCTTTGTAAAAATGGCAGAAAAACTGGGTATCAAGCCCGAAAATATCCTTTACGTTGGAAACAGTTACAAGTACGACGTAGTGGGATCTAAGGCAGCCGGCATGAAAAGTGCCTGGTTTACATCAAAATCGAAAGCACGAAAAAGAAAAAATAAAGAAAATGAACTTGCTGACATCAGGTTTTCAAATTATGCAGATCTGATGCAGGTTCTGGGATTAAACTAAAAAAACTGTAAAATAACTGGTGGGGAATAAAAAGTGGGAGCTATTTACGTAATAATCAGCATTGTCTGTTCCGTTGGAATCTGTATGTTCTTTGAATTCAAGAACCGTGGCAACAACTCCATGGAAAAAGTAAAAAAATATGCAGACAAACGCAATGAAGATCTTAAAGTTACATTTACAGAACTGGTAAAACAGCTTAAAGGTTTGAACAGCGAACTTGAAGCAAAACGTACTCAGGCCGGCGCTGCTGTAAACATGCTGGACGAACGCCTTAAAAATTTCATTGAACAGTCAAAAAGCCTTGAAGGTGATATTGCCGCCATTCAGAATATTGAATCAAAGGTAAATGGCTTTGCTAAAATCCTCCATGAACTTAATGACATGACCGTGGCCGTAGAAACAAACCTGGACCGCATCAAAAATGAACAGAATGTTGTTAAAAATCTGGAACACCGCCTTGAAGAACAGCAGAAGATTATTGATGATATTGGCCGAAAAATCCCACAGGTTACAAAAGGGTTTGCCGACAAAAATGCCGAACAGCTTAAGGCCATTGCCTCAACTCTTCTTAATGAATACGAAAAATATGGAAGCAATGTTCAGAGTCAGCTGGAAAATTACAGAAATGAAACCGACAAACTTATGGCTCAGATCCAGACAACGGTTACTCAGGCCTTTGGAGAAGCAGCCCGAAAAGCAGAAACACTGGAAGAAACAGCTTTCAATCACCTTACAGAACGGGCCACAGAACGTAAAGACAAGTATCTTACTGAACTTAAATTCCAGAGTGATGATATTGAAAAGCAGATCCAGGATAAGGTTGAACTGCTTAAAAATGAACTTCTGGTAAAAGTAACTGCTGAAGCTGATGCACTTTTGAGCAAAATCAATGAAAATTCTGCTTCTTTGAACGAACGATTCAACATTGAAACTAAGGAAATCAAAGATAAGCTTACTGCAGAAGCAGCCGAACTGAACCGCCAGAACAAGGAAATTCAGACACGCATTGAAAACAGTTCTTCCGACGTGGAAGCACAGATTTCTACCCGCATTTCACAGGTTGAAAGTGATGTAAACGGCCGCATCATGAATCTGGAAGAGGGATTGAACAGCCGCATGGGCGAATTCGAAAAGAACCTTTCAGAATCAATGTCGGATTTTGACAATACAATGACAACAAAGGTTAATGACCTGGAAACACGCTTTTTTGCCGAAGCCGAAAAATTTGAATCAGAACTTACGGAAAAAAACAAAGCAGCCGTTGAAAAATTTGAAACAACCAATGCCAAGTTCAATGAAGACGTTAAAAATCACCTTGGAAAAGTTAACGATAAGGTTAAATCTTATGTTGACGGTCTTCAGAACACATACGAAGAAAAATATCAGAAACTGGGCGTTGATTTTGAAGATAAACAGACACGCATTCTTCAGCTTAAAGATGCCCTTGAAAACGACCTTAACAAATGTACTCAGGAAACAGCCCGGGTAAAAGCCGAAGCCGAAAGTGCAGTTACTCAGGCCGAAAACTCTGTGGCAAGATTGCGAGCTGAATGTGATACTGCCATGAGCCGGGCCAATCAGATGCAGCCGGAACTTGAAGGCAAGGTTAATGATATTTCCGATAAAATCGAACAGTTCCAGACAACAGTTCAGAACCGCCTTGAAAATCTTAACCGCCTGCTGGACGACGGTATTTCCAAGGCACTTGCCGACAGTGAAACACGCCGCCTCCAGATTCTTGAAGGTGTTGATGACGGAATTGCTGTTTACAAAAAAGACCTGGAATACAAGCTTTCTCAGATTCAGACTTCCCGAACCGACGTGGACATGCTGGAAAAAAGCCTGAAAGATGCCATGAGCGAAGTTCAGACCCGCGTTCTTACATCTTTTGACATGTTCACTCAGGATCAGCAGAGCAAACACGAACGTTTTACTGCCAGTCTCCGGGACAGTTCAACTGCCCTTGAAAAACAGATTACCGACATTGAAAAATCTCTGGACAACCTTAAGGAAATGGCTACTGGCAGCATGAGTGCCAAACTCCAGGATTTCGAAAACGATTTCAACAAGAATCTTCAGGTGCGTGAAGGCCAGATTGCAGGTGATCTTGCAGACTGGAAAAATGCCCTGGACAACAAGCTTCAGAATCTTACAAGTGAGTTTGAAAATGCCCGTCGTGAAGTGGAAGAAAGTTACATCGAAAAACTTAAGTCAAACATTACTTCACTTCAGACAAAAACCGACGAACAGATTGATCATGTTGATACACAGATTCAGCAGACCCGTTTCAGCGTTCAGAACGCCCTGGACACAATCCGTCAGCGGGTAGAAGATTTCCAGACTCAGACCAACGAAAAGGTAGATCAGGTTACTTTTGCCACAGACAATGAAATCAAAACTGCCAGCGAAAGAAATGTTCAGCACATTAACGAACAGCTTGAAAAAGTACAGACCGAACTTCTTACAGACCTTAAGGCCTTTGAAGAAACCATTGCAAGCCGCCAGGAAACAGGATCGGCTACAATCGATGCAGCTTTGGACGCCTTTAATTCATGGAAGGAAAAGGTTACAGCTCAGTTTGATGAATCAAAAGAACAGTTCCGTGGTGAACTTGATACATTCCGTGCAACAACTGCCATCCGCATGAACGAAGCTCAGGAGAAGATGAACAGCGCTGTTGGTGAATATTCAGAAACTCTTGAACGACGACAGGCCGAGCTTGAATCAAGTCTTGATGAACTTAAAAAGAAGGCCGACACATCAATTGCAAATTACGATGAACGAGCCCAGCAGATTCTTACCCAGCTTAAGAGCATGTATGAAGAAATGCTTAACGATACAGAAGAACGGGTTCGCAGTCAGAACAACGATGCATCCGCCCGCATTCAGGATCTTAAGCAGGAACTTCAGCAGATTAGCGAACAGACCCGAAATACACAGACAACTCTGGTTCTTAAACTTCAGAACGAAGAAAATGACCTTCAGGTACAGATTGCCGAACTCAACAAGGAAATTGGAAATGTTCGTGCAAATATCGGGGCCTTCGAAACTGCCGAACAGATGCGAAAACAGCTTGAAACCAATATGGAATCTCTGGACGCTTCTTTTGACCGCGTAACAAAATTCCACAGTGAAGTTGAAAACGTAAACAAACAGTACAACGAAGTTCTTGGCATCAACGAAAATATGCGCCGCCAGATTGATCAGTTCAACGAACATAAAGAAGAACTGGCAAACCTTAAATCCAGATTTGAAGGACTTTACAGCATTTCAAATGAAGTTGATCAGCGCATGAAGACAATGACCAGCGCATCTGATTCTTTGCAGAACTACGAAGTTAAGATGCGAAACATTGCAGACGGACTTATCAACCTGGAAACAAAATACAATCGCCTTGACCAGAAAAATGAAACTCTGGACCGTGTTATTAAGGATGTTGATACTGTATTTGGAAACCTTAAAGACCTGGAAACAAAGCTCCGGGATTGTACACGCCAGACCGAATCCCTTCCAAACGAAATCAGGGATGTTCAGGGCAAGGTGGACCGAATCCTTCAGAATGGACCAAAAATTACCGAGGCCATTGGCAAACTGGAATCTTTGGACGAATCTCTCAACAGCGCAGAAAAACGATTTGAAGAACTTTCTGCCATGAACGGAAGCCTTAAAAAGACAGAAATCCGCCTGAGCCAGATGGACAACGAAATTGGTAAAAAATTCGATACACTTCACGACATTGCCCGAAACGATGTTAAGGAAAAGGGTTCAATGGGCGGCGTAGTTTCTCCAAAAGATCGTGAAAAGGTAAAGATTTTGGCCACACAGGGATGGCGACCGGAAGAAATTTCTGCCAGAACTCACATTCCAATGGAAGCCATCGACCTTATTCTTTCTACACCAGACAACCTTTAATAAGGCAGAGGGACTAAAAGGGAAGACGCCATGATCAGAACGGGACTTGGATACGACCTTCACCGCCTTGTGGAAGGCAGAAAACTGTGGATTGGGGGAGTGGAAATTCCTTTTGAAAAAGGGGAAGAAGCTCACTCCGACGGCGACGTGCTTCTCCACGCCATTACGGACGCTCTTCTTGGGGCAGCCGGCATGGGGGACATTGGAAGTTACTTTCCTCCCGAAGATGCAAAGTGGAAGGATGCTGAATCAACTTTCCTTTTGAAAACTGTGTGGGAAGATATTACAAAGGCCGGCTGGTCTTTGGAAAATCTGGACTGTGTTTTAATTCTTGAAAAACCAAAATTTCTTCCTTACCGGCAGACAGTAATAGATTCCATAGCAAAGGTGCTTGGAGTGGAAAACAGTCAGGTTTTTGTAAAAGCCAAAACAAGCGAAAAATGCGGTGAAACTGGCCGGGGCGAAGCTGTTGAGGCTTTTGCTACATGTCTTCTTTGTAAGTAATTTTTTTGTTGGAAGGGTCCCCCGGCACTGTGAGGACTTTTCCGCAATATTTCTGCCAGATTTCTGTGTCGTCGGTGTATTCCCGGGGGACATTTTCGCAGGCAGACTCTTCTGCTACACGGCGGTGGGCTTCAAGAAGTTTGGAAAAATGGAAGCCCTGTGGAGTCTGAACGGCCGCTAGACTTGAGCGAACCAGATGCTCTGTAATAAACCCATTTTTATCAATTACTTTCTGAGTGTCGGTTGGTGTAAGAGCCGGCGTTACAGCTGTGTTTTCATCAAGAGGTGCAATCACATTTTTAATGACTGTTTCAGGACAGAAAGGACGGGCGCCGTCATGAATAAGAACGTATTCTGTTTCTGGAGCACATTCTTCAAGTTTTTCAAGAGCAGCCTTTACTGAAAGTGCACGGGTTGTGCTTCCTTCCGTAAAAACAAGGCGCAGTTTATTTTTCTCCAGAATTAAAGAAACTTGTTTATGGCACATAACAGCCTTCCGTGCTTCTTCTTCACGGCCTTTTGGACAGGTTATTACAATGCAAAAAGGATTGAGAGCGTTTAAAAAAGGCAGGAGGGCGTTAGATAAAACTGTGCCCTCCCCAAGTGATAAGTATTCTTTTTTTACCCCACCGCCCATTCTTGTGGAAGAACCGGCAGCAGTGATAATTACCGAAATATTATGCTTCGTCATCGTCAAAATCGTCATCGGCGAAACCGTCGTCTCCGTCGGATTTACCGTTATCTTTTACGTCGTCCATAAGATCATCGTCTTCGTCGTTGTCCATCTGGATGATGTGTTTAACTTTTGGAACAGCTCCAGGTGGTTCAAGCTGAAGGTGGATCATACTTTCAACTTCTTCGTTTGATTTTCCAAGTGCGTAGGCAACTTCATCTTCAAGAAGTTTTTTTGCTGAATCGTAAAGTTTGCGTTCAAGGATTGGCAGTTCTTTTACTTTGCTGCGGTTGTAAAGACATCGTACAATGGTAGCAATGTCCATTACAGTTCCTTTTTTCAGAAGATCAAGGTTCATCTGATAGCGGAGTTTCCAGTCTGAAGTGATAGGTTCTCCTTCTTCGCCCAAAAGTTTGATTGCAGCTTCGGCTTCTTCGGCAGTAACAATCTGGCGAATTCCAAGTCCTTCGGCTTTTTCTACAGGAACCATAACAACCATGTCTGAGGCTTCGATGTAGATTTTGTAGTACATGATAGGAGAGCCTTTGAATTCTTTTTCAAAAACTTCTTTAATAACTCCAACACCCTGGCTTGGGTAAACGACCTTCTGGTCAACTGTAAATGTTGTTTCCATATATCTCTATTATAGCATAAATTTTACCTGACGTCATCACCTTTCATTTCCAGCTTACACTGGTACATAAAGGCATCGGCTCGGGCAACTGTTTCTTCAAAAGAATTGTCTACAGAAAAATCAAAAACTGCTCCACCGGCGGCAACACTCATTTCAAAAAGTGCCTCCTGATGTTCCCAGTTCCATTTTCCGCAGATTGTTTCAAATTCCATAAGCTTACGGTCACATTCGTAAACAGAATAATTTCTTAAAAGGGCAATAAACTCATCACCACCAATGCGGTAAACTTCACAGTCATTGAATACATTACAGATAATTTTACAGGCGCTGGAAATAAACTGATCACCGCTCTGGTGGCCCATGTGATCATTTACTTTTTTTAGATTGTTAAGATCAAAAAGAATGACACCATAAGAATCAATGGTAACTCTGTCGGACTCAATCTTTTTAAGGCGTTCAAGCCAGCTTGTTCGGTTTGCAACGTGAGTAAGACTGTCTTTGTAGGCAAGCTCTCGGTAATATTTTGCTTCGGCAGTTCGCTGTATAATTACAACCAGGTAATCCAAAAGTTCACGGCACTGTGTTATCACAAAATAAAGGATTCCAATGCGTGAGAAAATTGCATCAGGAATATAAGAAGAAGAGTAGGTGAACATATCAAGGATATAACAGAGGGCAATAATGGTAGATGGAGTAGAAATACGGTCGGCCGGCTGATATTTTTCGCATTTTGCGTCAAAAATAATAGCACCGGCAGTAAGAACAATGTTTAAAAGACAGATGATCTGAACGTGATCGGTAATGGAATAAAGGTCGAAGTTATAAAACTGCTGTGCAAGCAGGAGAACCGGCAGCAAAGTAATAAGAATACTGGCTGAAATGCGGACCATTTTTGTTCTGTAACTAGTTAGGAATGACTGAAGGTACATGCTGAAGAATCCGGCTACCAGAATGTGCTCGGAAAATTCCAGGGTGCGGTAGAAAGAACTCATGTTCAGGAAAAAGTTGTTTACGCCAAAATCAACAACATAGCCTAGTCCACAGGATACAACCAGGGAACCAAAATAAAAAAGCTGTGGTATTTTAATATTGGAGCTTCTAAAAAGCAGATACATGATGATTGTCATAGCCCCAAGAACAATGCCGCAAATGGCCAGAAGAATAAGCAGAATGGATCTGAAGGTGTGAGAATTCAGAATAAACGGTTCAGTGGAAATCTGACAGGAACCGATAGTAGTCTGAATGGCCTTTTTTATCATGTATTTTGACTGGGTTACAAGAACTACATCAATATTGTCTTTGTCTGTAATTCCCGGTGAAGAAAAGCAGGACCAGTAAATATGACGGTTCAAAAGATAATAAGATGAAGGATATTTGATTGCGCTGTCGTAAACCATTCGCTTGTTGATGTAAATTCTGGCACCAAGACGGTCAAGGTAAAACAAAAAGTCGGTGTTTACGGGGAATGATTCATGGCGGTCCAAATGAAGGACGATGGTCATAGGCTTGGCCCAGTTCAGTGTTTCGCAATCGTAGAATTCTTCAAGAGAGTTTGCTGTAAAAACAGGTTCATCAGCATTAAAATCGGCGTAATTTCCAAATTCAGGGCTTTCAAAAACTTCAACTGACCCTTTTATATCAAAAGGTAATGAATCAGAACTTTTCTGAATTCTAAAGTTCTCGCTGGTGGCCTGATAAATCATAATAAAAGTGCTAATGCCCACCATGATGAAAATCCAGATGCGGTGACGCAGTGTATCATCTTTTAAAAACTCACCGTCTTTCATACTGGTCACGCTCCTTCATGATTTTTTTATGGGCATACATATTTTCGTCGGCACGCTGGAAAACATCGTGGAAAGATGAGTCGGTTTTGTAATCAACAACGGCATATCCCGATGCAATAGAAAAGTTTTTGTTCTCCGGATGGCTGCAGTAATAAACATAGCAGTCCATTTCAAGTTTTTCTCGAAGTGAATTTGTATCTTCGCAGTCGGCAGAGTTTAAAATGGCCACAAACTCATCGCCACCAATGCGGTAAACCGGAGAATTCTTAAAGTTTTTACAGATAATATCGGCGGCAGTCTGAATGTATTCATCGCCTTTACCGTGTCCATTTTCGTCATTTACCATTTTAAGGTTGTTCAGATCGAACATGGCCACACCAAAAATGTCGCCGGTAATGAATTTTTCGTTCATTCGTTTTGTTTTTTCAAGCCAGCCCTGTCGGTTTCCAGTGTGTGTAAGGGCATCGCGGTAGGCCAGATCTTCCATGTGTCGGGATTTTGCACGAGCTTCAACAGAACTGTTAATGTAAATCTTGAAAAGCCAGATGTGTCCTGCAATAAACAGGCTGAATCCGGTCATTTCGAAAGGAAGATTGATCTTGAAGAAAGAACCTGTCCGTGAGATCTCAAAGCCGTTGAGGAGAATGTAAATCAGGCTTGAAACGTAAAGAATAATAACCGGGCTTTTCTTGATGTTAGAAAGATTGTTCAAAAGGCTAACCAGAAAGGAAATGAGCAGGAAGGCAAAAATCACTGCATCTTCAAGGTAATGGAACAGGAATGAATAGTTTTCAAGTCCAAGAATCATGTAGATGAAAAGGAATGCAAAGATAAACAGGAAGTTCAAAAATCCAGCCATAAAATCCAGGGCATGAACCTTGTTGATATTAGGGAACGAATTAAGGTAATGAACAAAACAAATGGCTGCAATATATTTAAAACAGATTTCCGTAACTTCAAGAGTAACCGGAGTTGGTGCCAGAAGCATAATTATATTGTGTCCAGCAACAAGCTTTAATCCCGTAGTGCAGATGAAAAATCCCAGGTAAAAAAGATAACTTGTTCTCTGGCCTTCCGAACGAAGAACAAAATAGAGAAGAAGTACGAAGATTCCTACAAAAACCAGGGCAAAGCAAAAAACAGTTTCTAGAAGGGAAACCCGGGAGTTGTGGGAAGAAACAAAATATGGAGATGATTTATAAATGTTCTTGAAAAAATCGGTGAAGGAACGGGATGACTGGTGCTGATAATAGTTTACCAGATAGATTTCAACGGTGTCGCTAGGAGAAATGCCTTCCGAAATAAAATTGCTGTATCCGAATTTTGGAGAACGGGTGTAGGGAACAACACGGTCATTATCATCAATACGATAAATCTCCTTGCCGTTTACTAAAATGCGGAGGGAAAGATTGTCGGTTCGTAAAAGTACGTTGGTATTAACCGGAATAACGTAATCAAAATGTCCACTAAAGTAGAGGTTGTAATAGTGATTGTTTTCGAATTTTAAAGGAAGCGCGTCGTTGTTTACATTAAAAACCTTTGCGTCAATATTGGGATTAAGTTCAATTATTTTACCCGGAACATCGGTTTCATAAAGGTAGGCAACGCCGTCAAGTGAATATTTGCGGTTATAAAAAATGGACCGCAGAAAGCTGATTTCTGGAAAAAGTGCAGAAATGAACACAGCCAAAACGTAGACGAGTAATGATGTATCCAAAAAAAGCTTATTTCTGCGGTCCATGATAATCTTCTTGGTCTAGTTCAGACTTTCCAAAACCTTTTTGAAGATTTCAAGACCTTTGTCAATTTCATCGTAGGTGATTACCAAAGGTGGCAGGAAGCGGACTACATCAGAACCTGCTGTTGTTGTACAAAGTCCTTCCTCCAGACACTTAACTTCAATGTCGAAAGGTTTGTACTTTGTATCAATCTGGATACCAATCATAAGTCCTTTGCCGCGAACATCTTTTACGCAAGGAAAATCCCAGCTTTTGATAATCTCACGGATATAGTCACCTTTGTTTATAACGTCCTGCATGAAACCGTCTTTTGTAAGTGTGTCGATTACAACATTTCCGGCAGCACAGGCAAGAGGGTTTCCTGCAAAAGTTGACTGATGATCACCTGCAACAAAAACGTCGGCTGCTTTACCGCGGAAGAGACAGGCTCCCATTGGAACACCACCTGCAATGCCTTTTGCAAGAGTAACAACTTCAGGATTAAATCCAAGGGCGTCGCTGGCAAGGAAAGAACCTGTTCGTCCAACACCAGTCTGAACTTCATCGGCCATTACAATAGCACCGGCTTTTCTTGCGGCTTCTGCTGCAGCCTGAGCCCATTCTGCAGAAACAAGATTTACACCGCCTTCACCCTGAACACATTCAATAAGAAGTGCTGCAGTTGTGTCGTCAAATGCAGTGGCAAGACAGTCAAAGTCGTTGGCCTTAATGGTTTTGAATCCTTCTGGATAAGGAGCAAAGCAATCAGGATGGAATTTGTCCTGGCCTGTGGCAGTAAGTGTTGCCAAAGTGCGTCCGTGGAAACTTGATTTAAGTGTAACAATAGTCTTGCGTTTATCTCCGCCGTTCAGCTGACCGTATTTTCTGGCCAGTTTAATGGCTGCTTCGTTGGCTTCGCCACCAGAGTTACCAAAATAACCTTTTTCAAATCCTGTTACTTTCAAAAGCTTCTGGGCAAATTCAAGGCCTGTGTCAGAAAAATAATAGTTTGAAATGTGGATTTCTTTTTTTGCCTGATTAGCAATGGCTTTTACCAAAGGTTTGTAATTGTGACCAAGGCAGTTAACACCAATACCGCTTACGAAGTCGATGTATTTCCGTCCGTTGGAGGCATACATTGTGGCACATTTGCCTTTTACAAAAGTAAGGTCAAAACTTCCATAGTTATTCAAAATCAATCTATCCATATAATACCTCCAAGGATAAAATTTCTTCTATTTTAGTGAAATTCTGAAAAAATTTAAATATTTATACAAGAAACATAGATATTTGTGGAGAAATTCGAGATTTTTTGATATATTATATGTAACTATATAGTAAAAAGTGGATTTATTGAGTGTGTCTGGAGGTGACTCATATGAACGATTTTGATTTATCCACCGCAAAAAAGAATATTACTTTATCTCAGAAAAGAAAACTTATTGTACTGGCAATTTTCTACTTTGGTCTTTCTGCTTTTGTATCTTCATTGAACCGCAATCAGGTGAATATTACTTTAGGCGGTTTTGTTTTCACACCAAGTACAGTTTCCGGCATGATTAGCGGCATTATGATTGCCCTGGCCGTTGTTATGACTCAGGTTCATTTCCATTATGGATTTATAACTGCCTGCTGCTTAATGGCAATTTATACCGGATTGATTTCAATCAGTGTATTTAGAGGTCGAAATACCGATGCTCTTCCTGGATTCTCATTTATGATTGCAGGATATCTTATCAACACAATTTTGTACCTGAACCTTAAAAAAGTTGCCGCAGGCATGCTTTTGAACAATAAAAACGCTGTTACCGATCCTCTTACCGGCATTTACAATCGTCGTGGCCTTACCCAGTATCTGGAAGAACTTATTGAAGATGAAAAACCATTCTATGTTCTTTTCATTGATCTGGACAACTTTAAGAAGATTAACGATACAAGCGGACACAGTTCGGGAGATTTCATTTTGAATCTTATGGCAGCCCGCTGGATGTCTATTCCAAAACCAGCTGGAATTATGGCACGAAACGGTGGTGATGAATACGTAATTGTAATTCCTGCAGAAGATGGATTCAGCATTACAGATTTTGCCAATCAGTGTGTAGAAAAAGCACGGGAAGAAGTTCATCTTGACGATAAAGATGTTAGCTTCAAAACTTCGGCAAGTATTGGTGTAGCATCATTTCCTGCAAACGGATCAACAGCCGACGAAATTCTTGCCAACGCCGATACAGCAATGTACGAATCAAAGAAAGCCGGTAAAGATCGTTTTACTGTGTTTGTTCGCTAAGTTTTTCTACAGCCTTTACATAATCGGGGCCCCACATTTCGCAGAGCAGATTATAAGCCTGTTCCTGGATTTGTGGGGCTACTGCGTCTTTAAGCTGAAAAAGATTGTTTGCTAAAAAATTATTTCCCATGCGGCGCACTGCATTCCTTTCATCAACAGAAAACATATCACTATTATTTTTTACAAAATCAAAAAGCACATTAAAAACTGAGGAAGCGGAACAGACTTTATGCCAGCGATCAAGGCTGGTAATAAGATTTGAACTGGATACACCAGCATCAACAGAATAGCAGTAATATTTTTCTTCCACACCGTAATAGGATTGGGCAAAAAGGGAGATGAAAAAATAAAGGAGCGTATCTTCCCCCATTGTGCAGAAGGTGCAGGGAATGGCGTCAAAGGCTTTTGTAAAAAGATCTCGGCTAAAAAGTTTGGCCCAGAGAAAACCAAGGTGTCCCCCTTCAACAAGGAAATTTCTGAAGATTTTATGACCTTCCATTTTTCCAAGGACAATTTTATCCAGTTTGGCCTGGTTTGCATCAACTACGTTCTGAGCGGTTTCAGGGGAACTGGTCCAGGCACGGCCTCGGGAATTGATAATCTGGCATTTTGTGGATTTGGCGGCGGCGTAAAGACTGGAAAGGGTTTTTGGGTCCCCAAGAAAATCGTCGGAATCTATGGTAAAGATGTAGTCACCTTGGGCACGGTGCAGGGCGTCACGGCGGGTTTCAATAATTCCAAGGTTTACGTTGTGTTCGTAAAAAATGTAAGGGACTTTCCGCTTTTTAAGAACTTGTTTTGCTATTTTTTCTGCATTCCGACCTTTACTGTCTTTGCCCCGGGATGCATCACTTACGATAATCACCTCAAAAGGTGAAAAATCCTGTTCTGCAACCGATAACAGGCACCGTTCCAAAACAGGTTCAGTGCCAAAAACCGGTATGCAGACAGAAATCAAGGGCTTCATAATTGATTAGTCTAATGGTTCAACTGGGTTAGGGTGAATACCGAGGTAGGCGGTGGCTGAAGCTAATGCAGCAAACACATACTTAAGATTTTCCAATAAATAGAAATTCGAACGAACTTTACTAGGACTTACTGAATCTCCAGAAAATGAAGCATCAGTATACAAGAATGATGCATTGTCGGATTTTTCTACAGACATGGCGAAAGAGCCAAGGTCAACCTTAATAATTCTTTCATAATTGAAAACATTTGAGGTAAGACCTTTCTGATCTCTATCATATTTTTCATCAGTAATATTGCTGTCTGTAGCATTCCAGTCGGCAAGACGGATATTAAAACCTGAGTCAACAATATAAAGCTCGTCTGGTTTTGTGCAGACAAATCTAACCGGACCATAGAAGTAAGATGAACTTACCCTTTTGGTAGGGGCATATAAATCAAGAGTCTTGAATTCACTTCGAGCAGCAAGACGGTTCTCTGAACGACTTCCAGGTTTTTCGGTGAATGTTCCTGTGGCGTTGAGGGTTCGCTTTGTGTTGTACCAGCCCAATGTTTTTCTTGGGAGAAGGTTTAACTGTTCCCCATCAAGAGAGTAACCCATTTTTACAAGAGCACCACGGTTATAAATTGTTGTATTTTTAATGGATATACCAGTTTCATCAGGGGTGTTAAGACTGAAATTTCTGTTTACTAAAGATATGGTATATGGACCATCTTTTGATTCTAAATCCTGTGTAAATCCGTTTTCACCAACAAGAAGATAAAGTTCACCATCTCGTGGCATGGCCATATCACGGATTTCAGTTGTATCTGTGAAACCAAGGTCTTCAGTATTCAAGTCTTCGTGCAAAATGAAATCTTCTGGTTCTTCCAGGTATTCGACCATAGCAAGACGAGATTCACCAGAATCTGATTTATAAGAAATGAAAAAGAGTGAGCCACGTACAACAACCTTGGAAATTTCGGCTATAGGATCTCGGACTTCAAGATCAAAGCTAGTTGAAGAGTTTGAAGGAAAAGCATCGTTAGGGTATACTCGAACATTCAGTGTATTGGTATTAATAGAATTCTCTGTTTTAATAGTGAATAAATAAATATCATATTTAAGTGTATCGCCTAAAAGATAACTGTCGAATGGATCTGAAGCTAAGAAGGCTATAGATTCAATAGAACCACTATTGTATACAAGAGAAGAAGGAGAATCAGGAAGTTTGTCAGAATCAGAATCAAGAAGATATAATTTATACTCACTATAATCTTTCACAATAATATAGGTTTTTGAATCTGGCATTTCATACACGGTGAGTTTGTCTTTTATTCCTGTATCGGTACTGTAAGACATGTCTAAAGAAAAACTATCGATATCATCAATATCATCGTAAGGATAATAAAGATATCCATAATCATCATCATAATAAAACATTCCAAAGCGTGTGCTTAGTTCTGCGAAATCGTGAAAATTTAATTTGGCGGTTACGTTGTCTAAGGCTTTGATTGTTACTGTTGTTGAGGCGCTGGCAAGAAGTTTATTGTCCTCACTAAAAGCCAATCCTTTTACAGTGTAAGTGCCAGGTTCAAGGTCTTCAAAAACAACTGTTTCGTAGGCTTCGGCAGGTTTTGTTTCAGAATAACCTTTTCCACTTACATTGATTGAATAACTTCCAACAGAATCCCGTGTAATGAAAGTTACAGCACGGCTGTTTTTTCCAAGGTCAATAACGATGGAACCATTTTTGCTTTCAGCAGGAACTTGAAAGAAATTACAGGAAGAAAAAAAGAAAAGGAAGGCAAGGCTTGCAAAGAAAACAATTTTTTTCATATAAACATCTCCATTTTGAATATTTAACTAATATTTAACTGGAATTCTAGGGTATTTGTCAATCTTTAAAATGAAAGGAATTTTTGCTACACTTGGCCACATGATAAATTACATTTCAGGAAACGAACTTTGGGAAGAAAAACTGCTTAAGCGGTTTGTAAAATATACGGCAATCTGGTCGGAAAGTGACGGAAATAAGGCCGATGAAGGTGTTTTTCCGTCTACAGACCGTCAGTGGGATTTTGCCCGGGAGCTTGAAAAAGAACTAAAAGCATTGGGCATGGACAATGTGGTGCTTACAGAAAACTGCTATGTTTATGGAAGGCTGGGCTCATCATGCAGCAAAGATGAATCAATCTGTTTTCTGGCCCATATGGACACGGTAGATGAAGTGTCTGGAAAAAATGTAAAGGCACAGATCAGCAAAAATGAAGAAGGGGACACCATCATTACAAGTGACGGAACTACTCTTTTGGGTGCGGATGACAAGGCCGGCGTTGCAGAAATTGTGACGGCCCTTGAATATTTTAAGGCAAATCCCGAAATCCCTCATGGGGAAATTGAAGTGATTTTTAGTCCCGATGAAGAAACTGGTCACGGCATGGACAAGGTGCCTCTGGAACTTTTAAAAAGCAAAAAGGCCTATACTCTGGACGGCGGACACATTGGTGAAGTGGAAATTGAATGTTTTAACGCCTGGGCAGCCCACATTGAATTTACCGGAAAGGCAACCCACACAGGAGATGCAAAGAAAGGCGGCATGATCAACGCAAACCTAATGCTGGCATCTTTTTTGAACAAGCTTCCATCAGACATGCGCCCGGAAACTACGGAAAACCGGGAAGGCTTTATTGCCGTAATGGAAACCCAAGGATCTATTGCAAGTGCATCCTGCGATCTGCTTTTACGAAGCTTTGCAATGGAAGAAATCAACAAAGAAAAAGAGATTATTAAAAAGGCCTGTGCTGATGTGGAGAACACTTTCGGCGGCATAATCGATCTTACCTTCAAAGAACAGTACCTGAACATGCACAACAAAATAGAAGAAAGCGGCTCCAACGTGGTAGACTGCCTTGTTAAAGCCTGCAAGGACTGTGGTGTAGAACCTGTATTCAAGCCAATACGAGGAGGCACAGACGGATCTCGTTTAACAGAAATGGGCATTCCAACTCCAAATATCTGGACTGGGGGACACAATTTTCATTCAAAAAGTGAGTGGGCTTCTCTAAACCAAATGGCAAAAGCAGCCGATGTAGTAATAAGGCTTAATGTCTAGGAGCTACTCATGTACGAATATGTGATTGAAGGTGGATTCCCAATTTCGGGAACTATTACAGCCAGCGGAAACAAAAACGCCGCTTTGCCTTGTCTTACTGCAACTTTGCTTACATCGGAACCGGTTGTTTTGCACAATATTCCGGAAATCCGGGACACTCAGGTTATGCTGCAGATTCTTGAGGCTTTGGGAGCCAAGGTTGAAAAACTGGAACCTCACAGCTGGAAAATCACCGCTTCAAATCTTACATCTTCGGAACTGCCTGGAGATTTAACCAAGAAGGTTCGTGGATCCATTGTTTTTGCCGGACCACTTCTTGGCCGTACTGGAAAATGTGAAATGATGCCACCTGGAGGCGATGTTATTGGCCGCCGCCGACTGGACACTCATTTTCTGGCACTGGAACTTCTTGGCGCAAACATTGTAATCAACGGGCATTTTAAAATGACTGCAAACAAGCTGGTAGGGGCCGACATCTTTTTGGACGAGGCTTCCGTAACTGCCACTGAAAATGCCGTTATGGCCGCTGTCCTTGCAGAAGGCGAAACTATCATTCAGAATGCCGCTAGCGAACCACACATCCAGGATCTGTGCAAAATGCTCAATCTTATGGGTGCAAAAATTTCCGGCATTGGAAGTAATATTATCCGCATTCAAGGCGTTGAAAAACTCCACAGCTGTGAATATACAATCGGGCCTGACTTTATTGAAATTGGATCTTATATTGGAATGGCCGCCGCTACAAAAGGAAAAATCACCATTAAAGGCATTCGACCGGAAGAAATGCGGCCTCTTAAAAGCCATTTTTCAAAACTGGGAATTTCCTGGCGAATTGATGGAGATGAACTCACCGTTCCAAACACACAGGAACTAAAGGTAAACCCTGATCTTGGAGGAATGACTCCAAAAATAGATGACATGCCTTGGCCAGGATTCCCGCCTGATCTTACATCAATTATGACTGTTGTTGCCACCCAGGTGGACGGCACAGTTTTGATTTTTGAAAAAATGTTTGAAAGCCGACTGTTCTTCGTAGACAAGCTTATCTCCATGGGTGCCTGCATTACTCTCTGCGATCCACATCGTGCCGTAGTTTCGGGGCCTAGTATGCTTCACGGTGATCACCTGGTTTCTCCGGACATTCGCGCCGGTATGGCCATGGTAATTGCCGCTTTGTGTGCTCACGGTGAAAGCCGCATCAGCAACGTTTATCAGATTGAACGTGGTTATGAAGGACTGGTAGAACAGTTACAGAAGCTGGGCGCTCACATTAAGAAAGTAGAAGTAAACTAGGAAGAATGAAAAAATTTGCTTTTCTCGCCGCATTTTTGATTTTCTCTTTAGGTGCGATGTGTGCCGAAACAAAACGGGAAAAATTTCTGGAATTGAAGGAATCCCGGCAGTACGAAGAGATTGAATCATTTTTAGGTGATTGGGAAAAGGAAAATTCAAAGTCCGCTGATCCGAATTATTACCGTTATGTTTATTACAGGGAGGAATCTCAAAGACCTGTTATCATAATGGTAGAAAATCCTTCTGACGACCGCACTTACTTTGGGGGAACTGATGAAAAGGGCAACAAAGTGTGGTTTTATATGGAAACCCGCTACGATCCTGAATACACAAAAAAAGCCCTTACTGCCCTTGATGAAGGGATTTCTAAAAATTCAAGGCGATTGGATCTGTATCTTGAACGTGCCGATTATCTTCAGTTTTGCGGCCGCTATGATGAATGCTCAGAGGAAGTTCAAAGGATTATCCGCCTGAACCGCAAAAATGCAAAAAAGTGGCTTTTGCTTGAAGACGCTCCTGCCGGCGTAAAATCAGTGGAAGAGGGAATCCACGGTGTGATTTCATCACTTCTGGTAAAGGAAGAAAAAGATGCCGACAAAACTGCAAAAGAGCTGGTCCTCCTTGCAATCCGAACTTTTTCAAAAAATGCAGACCTTCAGAATGATGCAGGCCTTCTTGCCGTTTACGAAGGTGATTATCAATCTGCCTTAAAATATTTTTCTACCGGCCATTCCCTGGATCCAAAAAACCCTTCCGTGCTTACAAACCTTGCCGTGTGCTGCGAAGAAATGGGCTCAGTAAATGAGGCGGTTACTTACTACAAAAAACTCCTTTCCCTTGATGACGACGACGGAAAACTTCTTGCCGCACGTAAACTTGAAATTCTTTCATCAAAATAATTCATTTTTCAGATTTTTATGTTATAATCCTGCCTATGGAAAAAAAATATAACGTAGATAGTTTTAATCTGGATCACACAAAGGTAATTGCACCATTCGTTCGACTTGCCGCAAAAAAAGTGGGCGAAAAAGGTGACATTGTAACAAAATTTGATATCCGTTTCTGCCAGCCAAACCAGGATTTTATGCCAACAGGGGCCATTCACACACTGGAACATCTGATTGCAGAATACATCCGTGACGAAATGGAAGGAGTAATTGACCTTTCACCAATGGGATGCCGCACAGGTTTCTATTTTACAGTCTGGGGTGACCGAACTGAAGAAGAAATTGCGGGACATCTGCTTAAGGTGCTTAGAAAAGTTTCGGTTTGGGACAAGGCAATTCCTGCTACTACAGCCGAAGAATGTGGAAACTACCGGGATCACAACCTTGAAGGAGCCAAACACTACGCAAAACAGTGGTGCGACGGCATTGAAAGAAAAGGCTGGGACGCATTTTCTGTAAAAGAGTAAGACGCCTGCAAAGAGATGCTGAATCAAGTTCAGCATGACAAAAAACACGTAAGACCTTGTCACCCTGAATGACAAATATTGTCACCCTGAACTTGATTCAGGGTCTCCTTTAATTCAAAGCTATCGTATATGAGGACTGCGGGCCTGTTTTCCAGGTTTCTTCGGTGAACTTGTATATGGTAGCTTTTTTATTTTGTTCGTCGATTTTTACGGTGTAAAAACTGTGTTCTCCGCCGTTGTTGGTAAAGCTTTTTACAGTGTAATCAACGGTTTCGTCCCGAACAGTAATGCCGCCGGTGTGAACGTGGCCGCTTAAAAAGGCGTCAAAATTGTTTTCAAAAAGCAGCTGCATCATCATAAGCTTTTCTTCCTGATCAAAAGAAACCATGAAGCTTTTGCCGTGAGGTTCAAGCTGGGAATAAGGTTCGTGGGAAAGGAAGAATTTCGGATTTGAATCGCTGGTGAACTTTTTTTCAAGGAAATTCAGCTGATTTGATCCGAAACAGGAAGATGCAGAATCTGTTCCGTAGAAAGAGCGGCTTTTTCCCCCGGAAACTGTGGTAAAAATAAAACCCGGTGTTCCTGGGAAAGTGTATTCCTGCCAGTAACCGTAGCCCTTGGAATAAGTGTCGTGATTTCCAAGGACAGTAAGGATTCGGCCAAAGCAGGCTGCATCACCTTCCTTCATTTTTTCAATCACTTTTTTTTCAAATTGAGCGTATTCCTTAAACTCTTCTTCATCACCATGTTCGGCGGCGTCTCCCAAAAAAAGGCAGAAGCGGTAAGGGGTTGCTGCATTGGCATCTTCGTGAACTTCGCCATTTGCCACTTTCTGATTGTGAAAATCAATAAAATCCAGAAGTGTGTTTTCGGCAGGCCCGTTTTTCTTTCCAAAGTGGATGTCGGAAAACAGCAGAAAATAGTAAGGATCGGAACCGTCGTAAATTGTGCCCAGCTGTTTGAAAGAAGCCTCAGGGTTTGTCCATCGGGCATTGGCACTGTTGGTGTTTAAAAGGGTGTTTGGAAATCCAAAAGAACAGGCGGAAACAGAAAAAAGGAATGTGGCTGAGGCTGCAAAAAGAAGGGCTCTGGTTGTGGAAATGATTTTTTTTGCCGCAGAAACTGGTTTCATAGCCTTAACCCCTCCATGATCCAAGGCGCCAGGTAGCACCAAAATTAAAAGAAATATTTCGCAGAGTACCCAAGGTGGTAAAGAAGGCAATCTCGTTTAAGTCCAGCTCAAAGTAGGCCAGCAGTGGCGGCAGAATCTGGTAACTGTAGCCAAAGGAGAATGATGCGGAAAGTCCGTAGTTGTAGTCATAAAGATCATAGGTGCGCAGTTCAAACCAGGCTTTGTTGCGGTTAAAAAACTGTTTGGCAATGAAAATGTCGCAAAGATAGGAATTGTTTTTTTCCATTTTGCTCCACACTTTTGTGCCGTTTTTCTTGTACTGAATCTGGCTGAAAAGCAGGCCCGCTCCGAATTTAAGGTTGATCTGCCAGAAGTTGCGTTCCCGGGTTTTAAGGTCGGCAAAGGGCAGGAAGGCAATGTCGAATTCCCGGCCAAGTTTTTTGTAAATGGCCATATTGCTTATTGCCACGGCGCCGAAAGTAAAGTTATTGATGTGATATTTGCCTTCAATTCCCCACATAAGGTCAAACTGGCGGTCCTGAAAACAGAGTCCCGACACGGCCGAAAAGTAGGGGCTTGTAAGGGTAAGTTCCGTAGTTCCCACAAGATTTTTTTTATTGATGCGGATATCGTTTATAAATGGAGAAAGAGTTCCTGTGGCATAAAGATTAAAACCTTTATTTGAATCCAGCTGATTGAATTGGGCGTGAAGAGGAGAAAAAGCCAGGAATAGAATGATTAAAATGATAAACTTTCTGCAACGCAACATTTTCAATAATTATAGCAAGAATCAAAGGTTGTGTCATTTCAAGGTAATGGAAGTGATTTGGTCTGCCGCGGAGAATTGGCCTGTTTTTGGCGGATAAACGGTGATTTTCAAAAAATTACGGAGATTTGGCAAACTTTGTGTTTTTGCTCCGTAAAAACAGAGAATCTGGGGCAAAAGTTGGAAAAATCAGGGGGAATTTTATATTTGTTATTCCACAGGGGCGTATTTTCCGCTTAAGGCGAGAACTGCGAAAAGATAAAGACAGTTGTCATAGTAGCGGCGTTCACCATGGCGCAGAGGAGTTTCCCAGAAGCGCTTGATGATTTTTTCGCAGGCAGGACGGGCCTTTTCAGAACAAGCCATGGTTCCCTGAGCAAGTGTTGCAAGCATTCCAACAGGGTGAAGTGCTTTATACTGGGTTGGCGTTCCATCAATTTCGTATTTCATGTAGTCGGCAGGATCCATGTCGGCGAAGAAGTTTATAAGGTTGTCGGCAATTTCAGAGTAGCCTTTCTGAGGACCGTTCCAGAGCACATCAAGGCCCATGTTTGCTATTGTGCGGTAGGCATCGCTGAAGTAGCAGCCGTGATCGTTAAACTGAGGATCACCGCCAGGAAAGTGAACTGTGTGGTCAGGAGTACCATCGAACTGGGCGTATTCAGGATGCATGCCGGTTTTTTTGTCGGCAGAAATTACCAGGTAATTGCGGCTTGCTTCAGAGGCTTTTTTCCAGAAACTACGGTCGCCTTCCAAAGACCATTTTGCAAAATAATCGTAGAAATGTGGCAGATGGTAGCTTGGGTCGCTGAAAGGTGAACCTGGCACAAATTTAATCAGGTGATTGTCGGCAGTCCACATAGGAACACGGTGATGAATCACTGTGCGCAGAATATCCTGTCCCCATTTTTTGTAGTTGTAAAGACCTTCGCCACTTCCCCATTTTTGGTGGGCAAAAAGCAGTGCCATGGCGTAAAATTCTTCGCCATCCGGGGCCGGGCCAAAGGCATTTTTCTTTCCGTCAGGAGCAACACTCCAGGCAAAGTAACCTTTTAAAGGGCCTTCATTCATGTACATAAAGTCGTGGGAGAATTTCCACATGCGGTCAAAATAATCTTTTCTATCCATCATAACGCACATCATCATGCCGTAAGACATGCCTTCAGTGCGGGCATCACAGTTTCCTGTATCCATAAAATATGATGTATCGTTTAATCCGTCAAAAAAGAAACGACCAAAACCGTCAAAAATTTCGTAGAAGGTGTCATATACTTTGTTTTCAATTTCGTCAGCAGAGTAGCCGTATTCAAGGAATGTATTTTTCATACTGTAATTATAGCACAATCAATTTTTTGGGAAATAGAGTGAATCCCCTTTTTTATAGAACAAAACTTTATGGAGTAAATACTTTATGGAATAAAAAGCGGAATGGAATTATACTGATAAAAGGAGTTATTGATGAAGAAGAGCTGGTCTGTTGTGAAGAAAGTGCTTGCGAGGGTAGGCATTACTTTAGGTGGCATAATCGTTTTAGTTGGCTGCTATTTTGCTTACGTTTTTATTACTTATAATCGGATTGAAGACAATCAGCCGGTTCAGGTGGTAAAGAACTCCGATCAGAAAGTGCTTCCTCTGGACAGGACCTACACCATCGTAACTCAGAACCTGGGATTCGGCGCTTATATTCCGGATTACACATTTTTTATGGATGGCGGAAAAGAGTCTCGCGGACGAAGCGAACAGGCCGTAAAAGACACAATTGATCTTGGGGTAAAAACCCTTTTGTCTTTGAACCCGGATTTTATTATCTGCCAGGAAGTGGACACTTCATCAACAAGATCTTATCACATTAATCAGGTAAAACAGGTTGCTGATCAGCTTCCTTTGTGGGATCAGGCCTATGCCGAAAACTATCATTCAGCTTACCTTATGTATCCGATTTTAAGACCTCACGGAGCTTCCAACAGCGGAATTGTTACTTATTCAAAATATGCCATTGAAGAAGCACTGCGCCGTCGCCTTGAAATTGCCGATGGTTTTTCCAAGGTGATTGATCTGGATCGCTGTTATACCTGGAGCCGACTTAAAGTGGAAAACGGCCGTGACCTTGTAATTTTCAACGTCCATCTTTCTGCTTATGCCGCAGACGCTAATATCAAAAACAACCAGTTGAAAAAGCTTTTTGCCGATATGAAGGCCGAATATGAAAAAGGCAATTACGTAATTTGTGGTGGTGATTACAATGCAGATTTTACCGGAACTTCCGTGCTCCAGCTGAACAGTTACGACAAAAACATGGGGTGGACTCAGCCATTCTCCGATGAACTTATTCCTGACGGCATTAAAAAGTGCGTAAAATATTCTGATGGAAAAGTAACACCTACGGCCCGTGATGTGGATATTCCTTACGGACCAGACTGCTTTGTTATTATTGTTGACGGTTTCTTTGTGTCAGAAAATATTGATGTAGAATTCCTACAGAATGTTGACTGCGGCTTTGCATATTCCGATCATCATCCTGTAGTGATGAAATTCCGCTTGCGATAAAAATGATGGAGAAAGGCTGCCAGTGTGAAGCGGTGGCTTTGTAGAGAGGCACCATGTCGGAAATGTTTTCGAGAACCCAGCGACTTTTGGGAAAAGCGGCAATTGACCGTTTGGCCGGCGCGAAAATCCTTTTGTTCGGAGTTGGCGGCGTAGGTTCTTTTACACTGGAGGCTTTAGTGCGCGCCGGCGTAGGTACCATCCACATTGTTGATAACGATACTGTTGCGGAAAGCAATCTGAACCGACAGCTCATTGCCCTTCAGAGCAACATTGGCATGCCAAAAGTTGAAGTGGCCGCTATCCGTGCCCGAGATATAAATCCTGATATAAACATTGTTCCACACCAGACTTTTTTTCTGCCGGAAAATGCCTCTGCCTTTGATTTTTCTGTCTTTGATTATGTTATTGATGCCATTGATACGGTGACTGCCAAAATTGCCATTATTTCGGCCGCAAAGGCAGCAGGTGTTCCAGTTATTTCAAGTATGGGCACCGGCAACAAGCTTTATGCTGATCGTTTCAGAATAACGGACATTTCAAAGACCAGCGTGTGCCCATTGGCCAGAGTAATGCGCCGCGAACTAAAAGCCCGCCACATTACCAAAGTAAAAGTCCTCTGGAGCGACGAACCCCCTGTAAACTGTGCTACCAATGGCGGGGCCGTTGTGGGGGACTGCGTTACCGAGGGCACTGCCGTTGCGCTGAGCGGGGCTATCGAGGGCGGTGCGAACTGTGCTGCCAATGGTACAGCGGGCTGTGCGAACTGTGTTACCGAGGGGGCTGTTGCGGAGAAAGTGCCTCTCAAGGGCAACGGGCCGGCCCCTGCCAGTTGCAGTTTTGTTCCGAGCGTCGCAGGTCTTCTCATTGCCGGCGAAGTTGTGCGGGACCTGTGCGCCATTTCCTGATTTGTACCATTTTTCGTTCTAAAACTGTACTATATTTGTCTAATTCTGCGAAAACTACGGAGAGTTCTTCAGAAAATGAGAAATTCTCCGTAGTTTCTCTAGTGTTTTCAAAAAATTTCCCGTAAAAGCTCAATTTTCTACGTAGAGTTTGGGGGAAAATGTAAAAATCTCCGTAATATTATTGTTTTTCCAACAATTTTGATGGATGTTTTTGAATATTTACGTAGAGAATCTCAGATTTGGCACACTCTCCGTAAATATTGCCATTTCACCGAAAAACAGTTGGCTTTTGCAACAGGAATTACGGAGAATCCTAAAAAACAGCAAAATTCTACGTAAAATTTTAGATTTAGCTAAAAATTTTGAATATTGTTTCTGAAAATTTACGGAGAGATTCTCAGTTTTGGCACACTCTCCGTAAAAAATTGCCATTTCAGTGGGAAACAGACGGTTTCTGTTACAAAAATTACGGAGAAATCCTTAGGAAATGGAAAATTCTTCGTAGTTTTACATTTTTTTCAAAAAACTTCCCGAAAATTTCCAAATTCCTACGGAGAATTTAGGGAAATATGCAGCGATTTCCGTAAAAGTCCGAATTTGCCCCCCAACGCCCGTTGCCGCCCCGCGAGGCCAGCTGCACACACTCCGCTGCCGCCCCCCGAGGCCCGCGGCACCCAACCCCGTTGCCACAACCCGAGCCCCACTGCACCCAACGCCAGCTGCCACCCCCCCGAGGTACGTTGCCTCCAACGCCAGTTGCCGCCCGGCGAGACCAGCTGCACACACCCCGCTGCCGCCCCCGAGGCCAGTCGCCCAACGCCAGTTGCCGCCCCCCCGAGGCCCGCGGCACCCAACCCCGTCGCCGCCACCCGAAGCCCGCCGCCCCAACGACCCGTTGCCACTCCCGCGAGGCCCGCGGCACCCAACCCCGTTGCCACAACCTGAACTCAACTGCCCCCAACCCCGTTGCCATCCCCTGAGGCCACTCGCAACGAACCCCACTGCGTAAAACGACCCGCCACCATCCCGCGAAGCCCACTGCCCAACGACCCGTTGCCGTCCCCCGAGGCCAGCTGCCCCCAACCCCGTTGCCACTACCCGAGGCCTGTGGCACCCATCTCCCGCTGCCCCAACCCCCGTAGCCACCCCCCCGACCCCAGTCGCACAACTTTGCCGTCGCACCCCACAGTTGCTGGCACGCTGCGGGGCTTGATAAATCACCGTTGAAACCTCTTTATTTTGCGGGTATAATAAGAAATAATTTCTACTCTTTTTTGAAACTTAAATAAGGACGTAACAATGGACAACACATTGGCTGGAAAATACGGCAGCATGATTAAAGAGATGGCTAAGAAATCTCGAGCCGCCGCCAAAATCGATGAAACTTCAGTTTATGAAGAAGCAAACTTAGATATTCAAAAATACATGTTCACCCTTCTTGATGACAACCTTCTTCCTGGAAGCGGATTGAACGCCGTTGAAAATTTCAAAGCTTTCTACGACGAAGTTCAGAATGGTAAATCCGGGCTTATCCTTATGGAACACTACACAAACCTGGACCTTCCTGAAATCGTATACATGCTGGACAAATATGGTGAAGACTGGTCAAAAGACTTCTCAAAAAAAATCGTTGCCGTTGCCGGTATGAAACTGAACGAAGCTGATCCTGCTGTACGTGCATTTGCAGAATGTTTTACACGAGTTGTAATCTATCCTACACGAAGCCTTGATGCAGTTGGAGCAAAAGAAATCTCTCAGGAAGAAAAAGAAGAAGAAGAAAAACGGGCCCGCAAAATCAACTTTGCTGCCATGCGTGCAATGGACGCCTGTAAAAAACGCGGCCAGGTAATTCTTGTATTCCCAAGCGGCACACGCTATCGTCCAGGCAAACCTGAAACAAAGAAAGGTCTCCGGGAAATCGACAGCTATCTTCGCCTTTTTGACAAAATGATTCTGGTTTCAATCAACGGAAACTGTCTGCGCTTCAACCCTGAATGCCCTGAAAATATGATTATGGATGTGGTAGCCCAGGACAAAGTTACACTTACTGCAAGCCCTGTAATCGACTGTAAGGACTTCCGCAACAAGATTCTTGAATCACTGCCAGCCGATGAACCTGATCCAAAACAGAAAACTGTTGACGCAATCATGGCAAATCTTGAAAAAATGCACATTGAAAACGAAGGAAAATAACTCTTACTTAGGAGAATTGATATGAAAATGGTGAAACTTTCACACGAACTTAAATCTAATGCATATCCAGGACGCGGAATTGTGATTGGCCGTTCTGCAGATGGAAAATACGCTGTAACTGCTTACTTCATTATGGGCCGCAGCACAAACAGCCGAAATCGTGTTTTTGTAGAAGACGGCGAAGGACTCCGCACTCAGGCCTTTGATGAATCAAAAATGGTTGATCCACATCTTATTATTTACTGGCCAGTTCGTGTTTTGGGAAACAACACAATCGTAACAAACGGTGACCAGACTGATACAATCAACGACGGAATGAAAGCCGGCAAAACTTTTGAAGAAAGCCTGCGTATCCGTGAATTTGAAGACGATGCACCAAACTACACACCTCGTATTTCCGGAATCATGCACGTAGAAAATGGTAAATACGACTATCAGATGAGCATTCTTAAAAGTGATGACGGATGCGGCGACCGCTGTAACCGCTACACTTACGCATACGAAAATCCTGAAGCTGGCGTAGGACACTTCATCCACACTTACATGAGTGATGGAAATCCTCTTCCAAGCTACGAAGGTGAACCTACAAAGGTAGACATCAACGGCGACATCGACTACTTTACAAATCTTGTTTGGGAGAACCTGAACGCCGACAATAAAGTAAGCCTTTTTGTACGCTTTATCGACCTTGAAACAGGAAAATACGAAACAAGAATCTTGAACAAAAACAAATAGACTATGAGTGATATTTTTGAAAACGACATTGCAGATGAAAACGACTCTCTTTCCAATCTGGAAGACGAAGTTCAGGAAGTAGGGGATTTCGTTTCCGACAAGCCTCTTTACCATCTGAAACTGGAGTATTCCAACGAAAGTGTTTACGCCAAAATTCAGGGACCAAAACTTGAAGCAGGTGATTACGCTGTAGTGCCAACACGCTACGGAAAGGATCTTGCCAAGGTGCTTGGTATTTCCCAGAAACCAATTGGCATTAAAAGCGGCGATGTTGTTCAGGTAGAACGAAAGGCCACCAGCGAAGATATGGAAAAGATGGAAAGCCTTAAACAGAAAGAAAAAGATGCTTTCCCTGTTTTCCGGGAAAAAGTTGAACATCACAAACTGGACATGAAGCTGGTTCAGACTCATTTCCTCTTTGATGATTCAAAAGCCCTCTTTTTCTTTACTTCCGACAACCGCGTAGATTTCCGCGAGCTTGTAAAAGATCTGGTTTCTGTTTTCAAAATGAGAATTGAACTTCGCCAGATTGGTGTTCGTGATGAAGCCCGTATTACAGGCGGACTTGGAGTTTGTGGCCGTCCTTTGTGTTGTAACTCAATTTCCGACAAACTGCGGCCGGTTTCCATCAAAATGGCAAAGGAACAGAACCTTTCTTTGAATTCCATGAAGATTTCCGGTCAGTGCGGACGACTTTTGTGCTGTCTTGCCAACGAATACGACTGGTACAATGAAGCCCGCCGCTGTCTTCCAAACGAAGGACTTCACATCCATTACGACGGAACCAATTTCCGCATTACGGAAATCAATCCTGTTACCAGTATGATTAAAATGCTTGGTGAAGACGGCCGTCTCCTTGAAGTGAACGCAAAACGCTTCGTCAAAGAAAACGGCAGATGGATAATCAACTAATCTGATTCCAATTCAAAATTAATGGCGATGTCATCCTGATACCAGTCAATGAGCAGTGAAAAGACTTCGCTTTTATAACCAGCGGCACTTGCTCTGATTTTCCAGACGGTGCCGCTTTTTATTTGGTCGGGATTTACCTGATCAAGAGGTCGCCAGTTGTTGTTCTGGAAGATTTCGAAGGTGCAGTCAGCGGTAATTTCTTTTCCATCAATTTTGGCAAAGGCTCTTGGGCGGAAGGAAAGAACGCGGCTGGTTTTGGTGAAGGCAGTGTTCAAAAAAATGCCTTCTCCGTTGATGGTAAAACTTTCCCACTGCACATAAGGTCCGCAAACAATCTTTATGCGGTAGTTGCCGTCCTTCAGGTAGATTTCACCCATTTTATAGACCGTGTTTTTTTCAAAGCTGCGGCCAATTTCGGTTACCGGAACAAAGCGGAGTTTTTCCCGGAGAGTGCTGCCTTTTACGTGAAGCACTTTTCCTCCGCCAATTTCAGGGATTGTATCACCGTCATTTTCAAAGAAAAAGGCTTTTACAGGAAGATCAAAATCACCAAGAAGAGAAGTTGGGAGAGTCATTTCCACATTTACAGGGTGATAGATTTTCTTAAGAACCGTGCGGTGGAAAACGCCGTCGAACCAAAGACCGGCCAGAATTGCGGCACCGGCCAGTGTTCCGATTATGACCCGGCGCACAACACGGAGTTTTTTATCTTTTTCTACAACCGGCGGAAATTCAAAGGTCTTTTCGGTAAGCACTGATCTTGCAAGAAGAACCCGGAGTGCGTGGGTGTCGTAGTGTTTCAGATATTTTTTAATCCTCTTGATAATCGGGTCTACGCTCTGGAAACGGCTCTTTGCCTTTGGCTTAATCATTTTGGCAATAAGTTTTTCCACAGGCTTTGGAATTGATTTATCAATTTTCCGAGGATGAATATATTTTCCTTTTCGGATAGTGTTCAGATTTTCAATGGAGAATTCCCCTGCGTAAGGTTTTGTTCCGCAGAGCATTTCGTAAAGCATGATGCCAAGAGCATAAATGTCGGCACGATTGTCTACGGAAGAAGAGTCGGCAAACTGTTCTGGAGGCATGTAGGCCGGTGTTCCAAGGGCAAGTCCCGCTTCAGTTTTATCGCCTTCGATTTTTTCATCACTGGCAATTCCAAAATCGGCAAGCTTTACTTCACCCCGTTTAGAAATCAGAATATTGCCAGGTTTAATGTCCCGGTGAACAATATCTTTGGAATGGGCGTATTTTAAGGCATAACAGGCGTCCTGAAGAATAAGCATGGCTACCGGAACTGGAAGGACGGTCTGTTTTTTAATAAGATTGTCCAAAGCCTGACCGTCTACCAGTTCTTCTACCATGTAACGGTAAGAGCCTTCGGTAAAATAGTCAAAAAGGTGAACGATGTACGGACTTTGCAGATCAAGGAGAATCTGGGCTTCCCGCTTAAAACGTTCCGCACTGGAACTGCGACGGGAGGTCATTTTTTTGATTACAACATAGCGTTTAAGTGAAGGATGAAAAGCCTTGTAAATTACGCCCATGCCCCCTTTTGCAATAATGCCCGAAACTTTGTACTTGCCAATCTCTGGTGGAAAATCGTTTGCCATAAGCCTCTCCTACCTTTTACGAAAACATGGGTTCTGTTGGTGGAACAACATCCCAAAAATCAGTTTCTATATTGATGTCCCGGCCTTTGCTTACGAAAAGCACCTTTGTTGCCCGGGGATCGTGAATCTGTAAAAATAAGCCCTTGCGCTGGAAGTGATAGCCGTCGCAGACAGGCCTGTGTCCCGAAATCCAGACTGCTCTGTTGTGGCCAAGGAGAGCTGCCATGGAAAGTTCAACTGCGTTTTCTGCCGCACTGTCGTTGTTTGTCCATGTAAGTCCGTTCATTACCGATGCCAAAAAATGTCCGTGAATCATGCTGTCTTTGTCAAAAGGTGAAATAGGTTCAGCGTGGGAAATTACACAGCGGTTGTTTGCGTAAACCAGAGGCAGGGCATCTTCAAAATCTGCAAGAAGGTTTTTCAGATGTTCTCCGTACTGTTGTTCCATAAACCGACGGGTCATTTCACCTTCGTAAGCATATTTTTTGAAAGAGAACATGCCGTCTTCATTCTTATTATTGATATTTTCGTGATTGCCCCGAAGGAAGAAAAAATTGTCGGGATATTTACAGAGAAGATCAAGGAGGGTGATATAAACCGTAAGCCCTTCTGCCATCTCCTGTTTCATTGGATCAGAAACGTAGTTACCCTGCTCAAAAAGGTCTTTGGCCAAAAGCCAGCGTTCCTTGGTGCAAAACTCTGTGTGAAGTGCATCTCCAAGGAAAACAAGATGAATCTTGTTTTTGGAAAGGGCTTCTTCAATGGTAAGACCTTCACCATCACCTTCTGGAATCCTGAAGGAAAGGATTCTTTTTAAAAAGGAAGTGCGGCCGTGGAGGTCGGGAATTACAATCACATCACTGCAGGCGGAATTACTGTCGGGGCTTGTAAAATCAACAAGAGTGCCGGGAGTTTGAACGTCGGTAAGTGGACGCCACAGACTTTCGTGCTTTGAAAGGGAAAGTGCTTTTTTTGCAAGTTTTTCCAGGTCTTTTGGGCCTGGCAGAGAAACATTATTCAGGTAAGTGTTTTTTTTCAAGATAGTCCTAGTACATTACAAGGCTCATGTTTCCGATGGTGATTACATCGCCGGATTTGAGTTTAATGTATTTGTCTTTGGGGATTTTAACAGAGTTTACAAAGGTGCCGTTGGTGCTGTTTTCATCTTTCAAAAAATAAGCATCCTTGATTTTCTGAATTACGGCATGATGACGGCTGGCCAGTTTATTGTCCACCACAATGTCGTTTTCGGTATCACGACCGATGGTGATTTTTGCTACCAGTTCAATCTTCTTTTTGTTGAAAACCAGATATGAGGAAGGTTTTGATTCGCCCAGCGCACCCAGGTGTTTTCCAACGGGGCTGTTTGTAACAATTGTGTTGTCCATAATTTAAGTATAAGTCCAGAATCCCCCTTTTTCAAGGGAGATTCACAGGTTCTTTACAGTCTGATGATGCGGGAGTGGGTTAAAACTACAGGATCACCGTCGGTAATAAGAACGTCGTTTTCCCATCTGGTGCCGCCGATTTTTTCGTCGTAAAGGCCAGGTTCCAGTGTAAGGACCATGCCGGTGCGGAAGGTGATTTCTTCGTCTCGGGTAGAAACACGTGGTTTTTCGTGGATTTCAAGGCCAATGGCATGTCCCAGAGTGTGAGGCATTTTTCGGCCGGCTTTGGCAAAAATAGAGTCGGCTTTTGCGCAGGCATTTTTTATGAGTTCCCCAGGACGGTAAAGTTTAAGGCACTCGTTGTAGGCGGTTTCTACCAGTGAAAGCTGTTCTTCCTGTTCAGGTGTAAGAGGGCCTTTTGCAATGGTAAGGGTGGTATCGCTGGTATAACCTTCATAAACTACGCCGAAATCCAGGATGGAAAGTCCCTGGGCCGGCCATGGGGCGTTTGTGTAACCTGGAAAGGCGTGGATGGCAAAGGAACGGTCTGGCCCTGCGGCAAGTGTGTCAAATCCTGTGCGCTGGCAGCCTTTTTCCCGGAGAGCTTTTTCGATATAAAGGGCAACGTCACTTTCGGTAGAAATGCGGCCGTCACGAACACGTTCTTCAATTTCGTCGATGATTTCGTCACCAGCGGCGCAGGCCTTTTTGATGCATTCAAGTTCGTATTCATCTTTTTCCATGCGTCGTTCTTCAAGGTAAGAAACGGCACCTTCTTTTTCGCAGACAACCTCCCAGTTTTCAAGTTCTTCAACATAATCCAAAAACTCGTGGTAAGTGAAATAATTTGGAAGGCAGATGCGGTCAGATTCCATAAATTTTTTCTGAGATTTTAAGGCACCTTTTACAGCCTGAACTGCATTGTTCTTGTATTTTGTAAATGGCACAATTTTTCCGGCCACAGCATTTTTCTTTGCAAGAATTTCATCCCAGGGAATAAGAACGGTTGGACCGAAACTTGGAACAACCAGAACACAGTCCCCTGAACAGTTTGCAAGATAGGTTACGTTTGGATCCCGGTGTTCTTCAGAATCAACAAATATGGCGGCACCAAACTCGTTGTTCATAAGCCAGTCCTGCAATCTTACTACGCGGTTATTTATGCATTCTTTTAAAGTCATTTTTTCTCCAGTTTAAGCTGATCTATCTTTTCAGTTTTTTTACAATCTTTTTCATGCTGTTGTCCCCTGTGATTACCAGAAGAGCAACTCCAATAGCGGCGAATACAATACCACAAAGTGCAACAGGAATTCCATAGCTTACAAAACGATGATGACCGGCGAATTTTTCAAGAAGCGGCTTCATCATGAAAACTGGTGGAATTACGGCAATTACCGAAAGAACAATCAGTTTAAGTGTGTAAGGAATGGTAGATTTAATAAGGCCTTTCAAATCAAATTCTTCTTTTTTGCCCATGAAGATCAAAAGGAAAAGCGTGTTTACTGCGCTGGCCAGGGTAAGTGCAAGAGCAATTCCGTTACCTTTCATTGGCCACACAAGAATGAACACAAAAAGAATGTTGAAGAACACGCTGATGATTCCCGCCAGTGTAGGAAGTTTTGTGTTTCCCTGGGCATAAAAAGCCGGGGAGATAATGCGGTTCAGGGCAATAAAAAGAAGGCCTGCAATGTGATAGCGGAACTCGCCTAAGGTGAGCATAACCGAGTGGTCATTGAAACTGTTGGTTTTGAAAACCAGGCAGATGAGTTCTTTTCCTGCAAAGAGTGAAAAGGCTGTTACAGGAATGGAAATCATGATGATAATGCGTACGGCCTGGGAAAGAAGCTCGTTGTAAGATTTCCAGTCTTTTTTGCTGGCCATAACCGACATATCCGGAAGAATAACCGTACTGATAGAAACGGCGAAAATTCCCAAAATCAGTTCCTGAAGGCGCAGAGAATATTCAAGGCTGGAAGCATAACCGTCACCAATATTGCTGGCTACGGAGGTGGAAACAAGGTTGTTCAACTGATAGGCGGCCATTCCGATGATTGTAGGTCCAATAAGCAGAAGCACCTGTTTTGTTCCTGGATTTGAGAAGGTCTTTTTAAGGCTTGTTAAGGCGATTCTCCATCCTGTTTTGTGAACGAAAGGCCATTGGAATGCAGCCTGAACGAATCCTCCCACAATAACACCAATGGACATGGCACGGGCCGGGTTTGCTGTGTAAGGGGAAAGAAGGTAAGTAGCAAGAATAACAATTCCGTTAAGGAGAACAGGAGTAAAACCGCTTGGTGCGAAAATCTTTTCGCTGTTCAAAATCCCCTGGAAAAAAGCTGCAATGGAGATGAACAGAAGGTAAGGTGCCATAATGCGGGTAAGAAGAGTGATTTCACTTTTCTTCAGTGACCAGAGCACCAGCTGTTCAGCGTAATCGGCAACTGTAGGATCAGGTTTGTGGCAGAAAATCAGGGTGATAAGGGGGGCAAAAAGCACGCCCAGCACTACAACACAGGTTGTACAGAAGGTAACCAGTGTAAAGGTGGCGGCAAGAAAATCCTGGGTTTCTTTGCGGTTTTCGGGAGTCTGTTCCTTAGCAAGATATTTTTTGAAGGTTGGAATGAATGCTACGGAAATACTGCCTTCCGCAAAAAGACGGCGCAGAAGATTTGGCAGCATGAAACTTGTGGTAAAAGCATCGGCGTACATTGTTGTACCCAAAAAGGACGCCTTTGTAATTTCCCGGATAAGCCCCATGATGCGGGACAAAAAGGTAATGGCCGAAAGGGAGATCCCCGATTTGATTAAGCTTTTTTTGTTGTCAGACATACAAACCTCTATTTAATATAAACCCAGGTGGCGCCGTTTCCACCGTATTTTTTATCCGGATGACCGGACTGTCCAAGTCTTTTGTCGTGTTCAATAAATTTGCGCACCAGCTCCCCAAGAACAGGATCGCTTCCGTGGGAGTGGATACCTTTTCCGTGGACAATCAGTATTTTTTTGAAACCCTTGCGCTTGCAGTCGGCCACAAAACTTTCCAGGCGGAACAATGCTTCGTCCTGGTGAAGACCGTGAAGATCAATGCGGGCCTCCGGAGCCATGTTTGCAAGATAATTCCGGTCCATCTGGCGCTGCCGTTCTTCCGATTCTTCAATCATTTTATCTTTATCGATAACACCGTAGCGCCGCAGCCACAATTCTGTTGGATTAATGCGCTTTTCGAAATCTTCAGAAAAATCCTGAATCTTTGCTTTGGCAATTTCTTTTTCTTCTTTGGTAGGGGCGTTTGCTTTTTTATGACTAACCGTGTTGTGTCCGCTTTCCTTCTGTTTTTTCACCTGGTCTTTCTGCATTTTGTCCCAGGTTGCAAGAATGTCATTCATGTCCATAAAAATCCCCTTTTTTGGCCCATCCGCCAGTGGAATCACTTTTTACGTAAAGCCAGTCTCCCGATTTTTCTTCAACTGTTACTGTGGTTCCTTTTTTTAATGGCACAGTTGATTTAGCATTGTCTTCAGGAATGGAGTAAAGTACGGTTCCGGAAAATACGAGACGGTCTTTATTCAGGAAAATGCCTTTTGAAAGCAGGAGAACAAGAGCAATGCCCAGGGCTATAAAGGCCAGTTTCCATCTGCGTTTCCAGAAAAGCAGGGCTGCAAGAAGAACTGTAATAAAAATCAAAGATAAAAACAACAGATTCAAGAGTTTTTTGCGCTTCAGGATATTTTTCCATGAAAGGGCCATTTCTTCTTCGGTGGCTTCCCGGGCAAGTTCAGGATCATTAGTCTGTTCTATATAAAAGGCGTCGGCAAAAAGAGAAGAATCATCATTGATTGAAGCAGCGTTTTCAAGAGAATTGCCTTTGCCAATTTCAATTTTCAAAAGTGGGCTGGTAATCTGATTTTTGTAGTTTGAATAATTGTATGCGTCAACTATAAAAAGTGGAAAGTCTGCGGTGCCCGGGTAGAGTGGAGTCCAGGTGCAGGTTCCAAGGTCAATAAGGTTCTGGGAATTTTCGTCGTAGGATTTTTTAATCTCCGTGTAATCAACAGTGCGGTCCTGGGTAAAAAGGCAATTTTCGGGCAGATTATGATTGAAGGAAACGGCCCGCTGTGCATATTTCAGGTAAAGGTCGAAGGTAAGGGGAGTGCCTGCAGGAAGAACTTTGTTGCTCTGGCCTGTAATTTCTCCGCTGGCGCCAAGTTTAAAATATGAGGCGCTTTTTTTTGATGGAACAACAATGAGCTGTGGAAAAAGATCTTTTGGATTTGCCGAAATATTTACATCAGCAAATGGAATGAAGTAGCGGCGGTTCTGAATGTAAGTTTCCAGCTGTCCTGGATTCTGTAGACCTGGTTTTTCAAAGGTGATCCACATTTCAAGTTTTGTGCCGCCGGTAGAATAATTGTTGGTCTTTCTGAAGCTTTTAAAAATAATACCTTCCGGGAAAGATGGAGTGCGTACTTCCACTTCTGAGGATGAAACAAGAGGAATGCTCAGAGTAAATTTGATTTCACGGTCTGTAATGAGACGTTCGGCCGGGTCTGGCAAAATTTTAAGTGAGTCAATCTGGCTTTTGGAAAGGGAAGGTGCGGCTGCCCACAATGGAGAAACCGCTGCCATCCACAGAACAAAGCTTAGTAATCTTTGGACAAATCGGCGTCGGAAGTTGATTCGGAATTTTTCCATTGTTTTCTGTCGTTCTCCTTAAGGTGTTCAAAAAGGGAGTGTTCACCCCCGGCATTTTCTTCGTGATTATTGGAAGCCCCTGTCATAAGGCTTTCGTTCTGGCGGCCCATGGATTCATTTTTGGAAATGGAGAGCTCCAGGTTGATTTTTGCGTGAAGGTCAGTGCTGTCAATTTTTAAGGCTCCCTTAAAATACTCCCGGGCCGTGTCAAAATTTCCGCTTTCGTAGGCAACAACTCCCCGATTGTAAAGCACTGCAAAAAGGATTCGCTGGTCGGTTTCGGAAGAGATTTCATCGTATTTTTCCATGGCGGCAGCAGTTTCACCTTCAACAAGATAAGTGGTTCCTAAATTGAAAAGTCCATAGTCCCTGATAAAAGCCGGATTTTCATTTTCAAAGGCCTCAATGACTGTTTTGTATTTTGCAATGGCACTGTTGTAATCTGAATTGTGATACTGAAAACCTGCCCTGGCAATAAGATTTTTTGCAGAAGATTTTGAGACCGGCTTTGATTCTTTACAGCCCGTAAAAATCATCATGATTAAAAGTGACTGAAGGATTAAGGCGGACTTTCGTTTTTCTGAAACAAAAATGCCTGTTACAAGCCACAAAAGTGCTGCCACAATAAAAAGTTTGTAGCGGGGACGGTCACGGGTTTCAAAGGCCGAAAAAGATGTGTTTTTATTTGCCGTACTTTCTGCCTTCAAAGGTGACAGAAGTTCTGCAGCGCTGCCTTTTTCTTCAGCCTCAACAAAACTGCATGAAACGGCTTCAAATCGTTTTCCCATTTTTGAACGGCTGTTCTGAATCTCCGAAAGAATGGTATCCTTCTGCATGCTTGAATGAACAAGAGTGGTTCCATCCCCTGAAAGAACATCACATCCTTCCGTGCTTCCAAATCCTATGATTGTAAGAGGAACACCTTTTTCCATGCAAAGGCCCATGGCATTTTCAAGGCGGCTTTCAGTTTCTTCACCGTCGGTAAACACCCAGATATGAGGTGCGTAAGAAAAGTTTTCCGGAAATGATTCAAGGGCTGCTTCAATGCCGTTGTAAAGGCTGGTTCCAGGAGCCGACATAAGATTTGGAGAAAGTACTTCCAGAAGGGAATCAATCAGCTGATAATCCTGAGTAAGAGGAACTGCCGTAATGCCGTCGCCCTTTGCAAGAATTACAGAAAAACTAGTACCTTCCGACTTTTCCATAAGAAGTTTTGCGTACTGGGAAGCAGTTTTCAATCTTGTGCTGCCGTTTTTTGTATCTTTTGCCAGCATGGAATTGGAAACGTCAAAAACCATGGCCACACCGTTGCTGCTTTTCTGCACGCCAACAAGATAGGAACCCCAGGAAATGCCTGCAGCTGCAACAACAAGATTGAACCAGGCAAGTGAGAAGAAAATCGATCTGATGCGGACTCTCCGGCGGATAGCTTTTCCTTCAATTGTAGAGGTTTTGTACCACATAAAAGCAAGGGCCGGCACTACAAAAACCGATGCCCACAGCCACAAAGGATGTGCAAAAATCACTTTACCCATTACACCACCTCGTTCAGGAAAAGGCGCTTAATCACGATGGAAAGTGCAAAGGCCAGAAGTGCCCATAAAAGACACCTGTCGGAATAAGATGAATAGCGGGTCTTGTAAGTCCAGCTTTGGGCCACAGATTCATCGTTTACAATTTTAGAAAGTCCCCGTGAAAGATTTTCGAAGGAAACCAGCTCGAAATAACGTCCGTTTCCGGCCCGGGCAATTTTTTTCAGGGATGCAGAATCAAAATCGGAATTCAAAATTGCCGAGTAAGTTTTTCCGGTTACAGGATCAGTGTAATCAATTGGAACGGGACCTCGGGAACCAACGCCCAGAATGTAGAGGGAAATTCCTTGTTCACGGCAAAGAGAAGCGGCAGTTTCAGGATGAACTTCTCCTCCGTTGTTTTCACCGTCCGTCATCAAAATGATTACTCTTCGGGGTGCTTTGCTGGAAATAAGATGGTAAACCGCGGTAGAAATGCCTGTTCCAATGGCAGTTCCGTCACCCATACTTCCGTTTTCCATGGATGCAAGGCGGGCAGAAAAAACCTGATGATCCATTGTAGGCGGAACAATCACTGCCGCCTGACTGCCCATGGCCACAATACCAAGACGTGCTCCCTGGGTTTCCAAAGAAAGCTGCTTTACGGCTTCACGGCAGGATTCAAGGCGAGTACGACCGTCACTTTCTGTGGCTGCCATGGAAGGGCTTGTATCGATTACAAAAACAATGTCGGTTCCAAGGGTAGTGTAAATCTTTTCCTGGCGGTAAATAACAGGGTCGGCCAGTGCAAAAACTACCAGGGCAAATGCAATATTTACAAGAATTTTTGACAGAACGTGAAGAACGCGGCGTTTTGGATCGTGCCAGGCAAAAAGCGGTGCGCCCCAGTCTCCAAGATTTGCAGGCACCGTAAGTTTTTTGAAAAATCCTGAGTGGCGCAGAATATAAAAAAGAGGAATCAGCAGAACAAGAAGGAAGGCGGCTGGAGTCTGGAAACTAAGCATCAGCACCTCCCGTTTCACTTTCAAGAATGTTGATTATAGAAGAAAGTTTGTTTTCTGTTTCTGAAAACTCTTTGTCCAAATCCTGTGGAGATGAAGAATTTTCCGGCCGGCCGTATCGAAGATAGTCGGTGCGAACAAAAAAGCCCACTAGATCTTCAACGGCAAAAGATTTTTCTTCCGAAAGAAGCCCCTGATAAACCTGATCAAATCCCTTCATAATGCGGGAAGTTTCTGCTTTTGTAAAAGGCCAGCCGAATCGGTTTTCAAGGTAAACACGCATGATTTTTTGAAGGGCGGCCGCTTTTTCGCCGGCAGTAAGATTTCCGCTGGTATTTCTAATCACATCACGAATCTGTTTTTCTGCAGATTTACGGTTCTTTTTATAATACCGCTTCAGTTTCTGATTTTTAATAAAAAGCGCAACATCTTTTCGTTTAATCACCAGCCTTACAATGGCCAGCATCAGCACCAGAAGAACAACTCCATTGAGCCAGATTTTTGTGATTGTGCCCGGCATAAATTTTACAGGAAGAGCCGGCTGCAGAGTGGAAGTTCCCTGGTTTTCCAGAATTGATTCAATTTTTACAGGATCCGAAGAAACCAAAATTTCATCAGAAAGGCGGTAAGGCGGCAGTTTGATTTCACCTGTTACCCATGGAGTAAAACTGATTACAAGATCTGCACCGCCGGAGGTTTTTACAAAGTGCACCTGGGTAATGGAATACAGGTTTTCATCAATTTCACCAAGAAAAGCCGAAACCGGAAGTGGTCCTGCCTCAAATGAAGAAACGTTTTTTCCCAAAGAAAGCAGGGAAATGTGGAGTTCAGCCTTATCACCGATAAAAACTGTTTTTGGAACAACAACCTGATTCAAATCACTCATAAGCTGCGCCCCGTATTTTTTGTGCCGGTGAGTTTCTGTGAAAAAAGTGTCTGAAGCACGTGGAATTCATCGTCGGTGCTTTTCATGAGTACCGGCCGTATATTGTGCTTGATGCAGAAATCGTGCCAGATTTTTTCCCGGCGCTGGTAGTCGGCGGCCCATTCTTTTTCAAAACGACGAGAGCCGGTTGGCAGCCGCAATGTTTCGCCGGATTCTACATCCATGAAAGGCACAGTTCCGAATTTTGGAAGACTTTTGTCGGAATCTCCCGTCAATCTTATGGCAATCACATCATTTTTTTGTGAAAGAATACCAAGCTGTTTCTGGTAAAGTTCCGGGGCCACTAAAAAATCTGAAAGAATAAAAACAAGGGACCTTTTGTTCAGCATTCGCGACGCTACTGAAATTGCCTGTCCCAAAGCAGAACCTTTCTGTGAACTTTCCAAAATCTCCTGGGAATGCCCTTGAGAATGCCCCTGCCGGGAATCACTGTCCTTATCATCACTTTTATCCAGACGATTCAAAATGTGCATGATCTGTTCGCGGCCTGTACGTGGCACGCAGGAAAAAGAGGTGGCTCCATCAAAAAGAACCATTCCCACAGGACTTGAATTGATTTCCGATGCCAGGGTAATTAAACTTGCCGCTTCACAGGCACATTCAAGCTTGCTGCGTTTACGGCTTCCTGTTTTCATGGAAAGTGAGGAATCTACCACAAGAAAGATCTGAAGTTCCCGTTCTTCTTCAAAAACCTTTACAAAAGGGCGGGCCATTCGGGCGGTAACGTTCCAGTCAATTGAGCGCACATCATCACCACGGACATAATCGCGAACGCCAGAAAACTCAATGCCCTGACCGCGAAACAAAGACCGGAAATTTCCCAGTTTCATTCCTTCTGCCAGGTTCTGTGCATTCAGTCTGAGGAGCTTTGATTTTTTAGCAAGGTGATCGGTATTGTGCATATCTTATAGAAGATTTGAAAATCTTAAGGAAGAGGAATGTTTTCAAGAATTCTAGTGATAATCTGATCGGCGGTAATTCCATCAGCATTTGCCTCGTAAGAAAGAACCAGACGGTGGCGCAGAACATTCAACGCAACGGCCTTAACATCTTCCGGCAGAACAAAATCCCGGCCTTCAAGAACGGCATGAACCCGGGCGCACTGCAGAAGGGCAATTCCCGCACGTGGAGAAGCACCAAAGGTGATGTACTGGGTAATGTCATTTCGAGAGTGACTCTGACGGTTTTCATCAGGGCGGGTTACTGTAAGAATATTTACGATGTATTCCACAAGTTTTTCATCACATCGGGCATTTTCGCTTTCTTCCCGAAGCGTTTTAAGATCGGCAGCTGAAACTACTTTTTTTACAGGAATGCTGATGGCCTTTCCTGCAGTTTTTACAATGTTGATTTCATCCTGAGGTTTTGGATAGCCCACAATCAGTTTCATAAGGAAACGGTCCAGTTCGGCTTCAGGCAGATTGTAGGTTCCTTCCTGTTCAATAGGGTTCTGGGTTGCCAGCACAAAAAATGGATCAGGCAGACTGTAAGACTGTTCACCAATGGTAACCTGTTTTTCTTCCATGGCTTCCAGCATACCTGACTGTACTTTTGCAGGGGCACGGTTGATTTCATCGGCAAGAACAACGTTTGAAAAAACAGGTCCTTTTCGAACTGAAAATTTTCCTGTGTTCTGTTCGTAGATAAGAGTGCCGGTAACGTCGGCTGGCAGAAGGTCAGGAGTAAACTGGATGCGTTTGAAATTCAAGTCCAGCATTTCGCTGAAAGTTTTTACGGCCAGGGTTTTTGCAAGGCCCGGCACACCTTCTATAAGTACATGTCCGCCGGCAACAAAGGCGATAAGCATGTCTTTGATTAAATCCTGCTGTCCCACAAGGCGCTTCTCGGATTCCGTTTTAATTTTTTCCCAAATTGATTTGCAGTCACTCATAATCAATATTATAGAAAAAAAATCAACTTTTTTCGCACTTTTTTTTAAAAATCCCTGAAATTCTTGCCGAAAAACGCGAAAAAAAACCATTAACTATATGAGGGGATATTAATTTTTCGGAGGTAGTTTTGAAAAGATTTGCAGTTTGGTTTGTTCAGGTGGCAGGCCTTGTTTGTATCATTATGTTTTCGGTTTTTCCTGTTTCCTGCAGGGTTACACCGGAGGGCATTCAGATTATTGGGGCAGATTACACCTGTCCGGTTATTGATGATTTTCGTGTTGTTTCCGACACAGAACTAGAGCTGGCATTTTCCGACTCGGTGAAGGTAAACGGCCTTGTAGTTTCGGAAAAGCTTTTGGGAAATGAAAAAATGGAGTTCATCTCTGAGACAGACCTGAACCCGCAGCTTGAAGATGCGGCAGGACTTTCGGGGCGACTGGTGGCGGATTATTCTGTGGAAGACAAAGGCCGGCTGGTGCGCATTTCAATGGAAGCAACCCAGGTGGGAAAGGAGTACATCCTTTATGGTGAAACGGAGGATAAAACCGGATCTACCCTTACTTTTGCCCTGCCTTTCATAGGCTACAATTCCCGTGTTCCTCTTCTGCTTTTTAGCGAAATACGAACCCAGCTTAAAACCCAGAACAATGCAGAAAAGGCGGCAGGCGTTTATAAAAGTGAACTGATTGAATTTTTTGTAGCAAAGTCTGGAAATCTTGCGGGACTTGCAGTAAAAAGCGGTTACGACGGAGAGGCCCGGGATTTCTACTTTCCGCCAATCGAGGTTGAAGCCGGACAGATAATTGTCCTTCATCCCCGGCTTCGAGGGGCTGGTACAGTGTCGGAACTTGGAGATGACCTTACTCTGTCCACTGCACCTTACTCTTATGACCATTGCCGTGACCTTTGGGGCACCGAAGACAAGGCACATTACGGCGACAAAACCGACGTGCTTCTCCTTGTGAACACCTGCGATGGCAAAATTCTGGACGGCCTTATGTATGCGGAAGACGGCCTTGAAGAATGGAAAAAGCCCCTTCAGCAGGATTACGCCCAGCTTGCCCTTACACAAGGCATTTTCCCTTCTGCAAAAATTTCCAGTGCGGCAAAAGGGCAGAAGCTAACGGCATCACTTTCCCTGTACAGAACCGGCCTTCTGGAGCTTTCCGAAAAGATTTTACGGAATGAGGAAATCCCCGAAACAATCCCTTTCAGTGCCGATAATTGGAGCATTTCCCCTGTGTCAGACGGATTTGTTGGTATATTAAAATAATCTTTTCTGTTATATTACCCGTATGGCAGAATTATTAGCACCTGCGGGTAATATTGAATCATTGGATGCGGCTTTTGGTGAAGGAGCCGACGCAGTTTACATGGGTCTCAAGAGTTTCAACGCTCGTCTTCGAACTACCAACTTTGCGTGGAATCAGTTTGAAGCCGCTGTTGAAGCAGCTCATCGTCGTGGAAAGAAGATTTACGTTACAGTAAATACAGTTTGCGAAGAATGGGAGACCGAGCGTTTGTACCGTTTCCTGGCTTATCTTGATAAAGTTCATCCCGACGGACTTATTGTCCAGGATTTCGGCATAATCCGAATGTGTCAGGAATTCTTTCCAAATCTGGAGCTTCATGCATCAACTCAGATGAACGTAGAAAGTGCAGCTGCCACAAAACTTCTTATTAAAGAAGGCGTTAAACGTGTGGTTCTGGCCCGAGAACTGAACCTTGAAGAAATCAAGGCAATTAAAGAAGAAACCGGGGCCGACCTTGAAGTCTTTGTACACGGTGCTCTTTGTGTAAGCGAATCAGGGCTTTGTCTTTTCTCAAGCTTCCTTGGTGGAAAATCTGCCAACCGCGGTATGTGTACACAGGCCTGCCGCCGTTTTTATACTGCTGAAGTGCCTGGTGGTGAACGCCAGGGTTATTATTTCTCACCATGTGATTTACAGCTTATTGAACAGATTCCTGATCTTATGAAGGTGGGTGTTGATTCTTTCAAGATTGAAGGCCGTATGAAAAGTGCCGAATATGTTGGAAGCGTAGTTGCCGCTTACCGTTATGTTATGGATCACTGGGAAGAAGACAGAAAAGGTGCTATTGCTACAGGTAAACGCATTCTTTCTTCCGATTTCGCTCGTTCTAAAACCAATTACTGGTATGGCTTTAAAACTCTTGATGAAGGTGTTGATAACGCCGGATCTAAGATTCTTAATCCTGATCAGGCCGGTGGAACTGGTATTTACCTTGGAAAAATCCAGAAAACAAGAAAGGCTGATGATTCTGTAATCGAACAGGTTATGGCCAATGCTTCTCCAGATATTCCACCTGAACAGCTCCGTGTAAAAATGGCTCTTCTGTCAGGAGGTTCTTACGATCCTGATCCAGGGGATTCTATCCGTCTCCATAAAAAAGATGATACTGGCCGCGTAAGCCACAAAGTGCGTTCCGTAGAAATCGAAGACAACGGAGAACGCTGGATTGATATTCCAGGCGGCTTTGGCCTTGGTGACAGTGTTTACCTGCTTCAGACAAAAACTGCCGGCAAACGCTACAATCACGTTCTGCCTCACGACATCGGAAAGTACAGAAAACAACCGGGTGATGAAAGACTCCCTGTTCTCGACCTTACTCCGGTGGCTAACAAAGAACTGGCCTACGCTCCTGACGGATTGTACGCACAGGTTTCATCAATTCCCGATGTGTTTGCTGTACAAGGTTTGCATCCGGTTCGCTTGATTCTCGAGCTTAACTCAGAAGTTCTTGCCGACTTGCTTGCTCACAAAACAGTTTTGCCTTTCTCTAAAAAACAGATCTTCCTGTCCTTAGATCCATTTGTTTCTTCGTCACAGGAAAAGTCCTTAGCCGAACTAATCGACGGTTTTGTTAAAGAAGGATACACCTCTTTTGTTGCAAACAACGTGGCACATCTTCAGATTCTCAAAACATATAAAGACAAGGTCAACGTTATCGCCGGACCATATTTATATTCTTTTAACCGTTGGTCTGCATCATGGCTTGAAAATCAAAATGCTTCTTCATTCATCATGCCATACGAAAATTCCCGACGCAACCTGGAAGCTACCTTCGAAACTTCTGTTCGTTCTCGCGTTCTGGTTCCTGTTTTCGCTTATCCGGCTTTGTTCCGAATGCGCTTCAAACTTCCATCAGATTACGATTTTACTTACTTCGAAGACAAAGAAGGTTCTCTTTTCAAAGTAAACTCCACTGTAGACGGATCCTTTGTAATGCCAGAACAACCATTCAGCATTCTTGATAAGGTTCAGTTCCTCCAGCAGGCTGGTTTCAAAAAGTACCTTGTTGACTTCTCAAAAACAAAAGTCTCAAAAAGCCAGATAAAGGCTATTATGACATCTCTTCAGAAAGGTCAGCCATTACCAGACACTTCTCGCTTCAACTGGAAAGACGGCTTCTACTCTCCTCAGAAAATGGAAGAATACAAAGCCGCTGCCCAGAGGGCCGCAGAAAATCCGGGACAGCGCCCTTCCCCTAGAGGCAAGTCCCAGAAAAAAGGTAACCGCTCTTCTTACACTAAACGAAAGTAGGGCGGCAAATGTCTAGCAGGCAGCTGCCTCAACGGTAACAGGTGCTGCCGCTGCGGCCTGTTCTGTCTGCTGGATAACTTTGGCTTCAGAGTCTGTGTTGCTGGCCACAAAAACCGGTTTGAATTCAATGTGTTCTGCCACCACCACAACTTTGCTTTCTTTTCGACCATCTTTTTCCCAACGGTCCTGTTTAATACGCCCCACCACGCGCACACCACGTCCTTTTTTACACTGTTCTTTGCAAACTTCAGCAAGTCTTCCGTAACAGTCTACATCAAAGTAAGACACTTCTTCGGAGGTTTCACCATTTGCACCCTTGTAAAATCTGTTTACTGCCAGAGGGATCTGGTATACCTTGAAACCTGGTGTTGGTTCTCGCAAAGTGTTTTCTCTTACAATGTTTCCTTCTAAAATAATTGAGTTTAACTGATTCATAGTCTTTCCATCTTTTTCCAAATAGTTTGTGTTTAGTGCATTGCACTTATCTCCGGCCGAGAGAAACAGCAGATAAAAACCAGGTTCTTATCCACCGTCACTAATATGAATGGCGTGCAAAAAGAGTTTTCGGCAAAAAGAGGGAAAAAAAATAAAAAATCACCCGAATTTTCAGGTGATTTTCATTGGCTAAATATGATATTGGAGATTTTGGAGATATTACTGATTTGTCAGTAGAGCGTCCTTGTCTCCCGAAAGATATCTTTCGCAAGTGCTGGTTGGCATTGGTTTACCCCGGAGGAATCCCTGAACAATGTTACAGTTGAATCCCTTCAGCATGTCCAGCTGGTCGTCCTGTTCAACACCTTCCGCAATAGTTTCTAGTCCCATCTTGCTTACCATGTTGATAATGGAGCTTGTAATGTTGGCCTGAATTCCGTCCCGGGAAGTAATATTGTTGATAAAGGATTTGTCGATTTTCAAAGTGTTCAGCGGCAAAACCTGAAGATAGTTCAGCGAAGAATAGCCTGTACCAAAGTCGTCAAGTGAAACACGGAATCCCATATTTTTGATGTGGCGCAGTTTTTCAATGGTTTCTTCCATATCATTGATCATAACGCCTTCCGTAATTTCAATTTCCATATATTCGGGAATGATGTCGTATTTTTTAAGAAGTTCACGGAGTTCAAAAATAAAGTTATCCTGTTTCATCTGCACAGGTGAAATATTTACAGAGATTATGCCGGTGAAGTTGTAGTTTTTTTGCCAGTTTCTCAAAGTGGCCATGGCAGTATTTAAAACCCATTTTCCAATAGGCAGGATGAGACCGTTTTCTTCGGCCAGAGGAATAAACACTGAAGGCGGAATATCACCAAGTTCAGGATCTACCCAGCGGATAAGGGCCTCGAATCCACGGAGCTGGCTTGTCTGAATATCAAACTGAGGCTGATAGTAAAGAGAAAAGTTTGAATCAAGAACAGCTGTGTTCATCTTTGTGCGCATGGTCAGTTTCTGAACAAAAACCCGTTCCATTTCAATATTGAAGAAAGTAAATCGATTTTTGCCCTGCTGTTTTGACGTGTGGATTGCCATATCTGCAAAGCGAATCAATTCCTGTTTTGATTCAGTATGATGAGGGAAAACCGAAATACCGCCGGAAACACTGATTCCTTCCATTTGAATGGCTTCGTAAAGTGTGTCAGTAATGTTGTAAACAGAATCCATGGAATCAATGTTTGTGAGCATTACCATAAATTCGTCACCACCATGGCGGAACACCTGAATTGATTCCCGGCGGAAACGTTTCAAAATAATGGCAGTTTTCTTGAGGATTTCATCGCCGGCTTCAGTTCCTCTGGAATCGTTTACAATTTTAAGGTCATCCAGATCAAGAATCAGAAGAGCCAGCATTGTATTTTCGTAGCGGGCTGTATCAATGGCGATATCCAGGGCTTCAGGAAAACCAGCCCGGTTTGTAAGTCCAGTAAGAATATCAGTATTGGCAGTCTGCTTAAGTTTCTGAGTGTACAGTTTTTCTGTAGTGATATTGGTGAAAATGACGATGATTTTGTCATCTTCAATCTTTTTCATTTCTGCCTTGTACCAGTTTTTGTTGGCCGGGGCATAGTAATTTGTTTCAACAACGGGAAGTCCCCGTGAAATCTGCAGTCCGTATTCGAACCATGGAATTCCTGAAACAAGATTTTTTTCGAATGCCTTAAATGTTGGCGCATTTTTGACCATATGACCGGTCATTTCGTGGAATGCGGCATTTGCAAAGACAAGTGCAAAATCTACAATCTGGTGATTATCATCTTCGATAGGGGAGAACACTGAAACGGGAGAGGCTAAATCTGCGACTATTTTTTCAAAATCCATATTTTTTCCTGGTAACTTTTTGAAATCAATTTGTGTGATAATTGTAAGTCCATTGATTGCATTTGTCAAAAAAAATTTCCATTTTTACACTATTATTCTCGGCAAATTTTCATTGTTTTTCGTAAGATTTTTTCCTTTTCTATTGACGATTTTTTTTTAGATTTAGTATCTTTTAATTAACGCTAAAGAATTTAACATGAAAAGGTAGGCTAATGGACACACAGGAAAACGAAGCTGTAGAAAACGAAACACCTGAAACTCAGAATGAATCTGTAGAAAATCAGGATGCAGAAAAAGCTGCGGAAAGTGCCGCTGCTGAATCAACAGAAACAGCCGAAGCAACAGAAAAGACTCCTGAAGAAAAAATTGCTGCGCTTGAAGCAGAGGTTGCAGATCTTAAAGACCAGCTTCTCCGCCGTGCCGCAGATTTTGATAATTACCGCAAGCGTATGATGAAAGAAAAGCAGGATGCATACGACTATGCCAATGCAAATCTTCTTGCCGATCTTCTGGACAGCCTTGATAATTTTGACCGCACTGTTGAAGCTGCAAAAGATGCAAAAGATGCTAAGGCAATTGCAGACGGCGTAAAAATGATCAACAAAAACCTGGTTAAGATGCTTGAAGACAAGTACAACCTGGAAAGCTACGGAAAGGCAGGGGATGAATTCAATCCGGAAATCCACGAAGCTATCGGCCGCATGCCAAATCCAAAAGCAAAAAAAGACACTTTGAAAGAAGTTTATCTTAAGGGCTACAAACTCAAAGATAAAGTAATCCGAAACGCCAAAGTAATGGTAGAAGTTCCGGAAGCATAAAAAACAGTAAATTCGGCAGATCGACCTGCCTGGAGGAATAAAATCATGGGAAAAATTATTGGTATCGACTTGGGAACAACTAACTCTTGTGTTGCTGTAATGGAAAACGGCGACCCTGTAGTAATCCAGAACTCAGAAGGCGGACGTACAACACCTTCTATCGTAGGTTTTACATCTAAAGGTGACCGCATTGTTGGTGCACCTGCCAAAAACCAGATGGTTACTAACCCAAAAAATACAGTATATTCAGCAAAACGTCTTATTGGTCTTAAATATGGCGATCTTAAAGGGGAAGCAACAAAACTTCCTTATACAGTAGTAGATAACGGTGCCGACGTTCGTATCGAAATTGATGAAAACGGCACAAAGAAAAAATATTCTCCACAGGAAATCTCAGCTTTCGTTCTTCAGAAAATGAAAAAAACTGCAGAAGATTACCTTGGAACAGAAGTTACAGAAGCTGTTATTACAGTTCCTGCTTACTTCAACGATGCACAGCGCCAGGCTACAAAAGACGCCGGTAAAATTGCTGGTTTGAACGTTCAGCGTATCATCAACGAACCAACAGCTGCAGCTCTTGCTTTCGGATTTGGTAAAGACCAGTCTAAAGAACGCACAGTTGCCGTATACGACCTTGGTGGTGGTACATTCGATATTTCTATCCTTGAACTGGCTGACGGTGTTTACGAAGTAAAATCAACAAACGGTAACACACAGCTTGGTGGTGACGACTGGGACCGTGTTGTAACAAACTGGCTCATCGACGAATTCAAAAAAGACACAGGCATCGACCTTGGAAGTGATCCAATGGCTATGCAGCGTCTTCGTGAAGCAGCAGAAAATGCAAAAATCGGTCTTTCTAACCAGACTTCAGTAGACATCAACCTTCCATTTATTACAGCAGATGCAACTGGTCCAAAACACCTTCAGAAAAACCTTACACGTGCACAGTTCGAAGCCATGACAGATCACCTGTTCCAGGCAACAAAAGAACCATGTGAAAAAGCAATCCGCGATGCAGGAATCTCTGCTTCAGATATCGACGAAGTTCTCCTGGTTGGTGGATCTTCACGTATGCCAAAAGTTCAGGAAATCGTTAAACAGATTTTCGGAAAAGAAGGTAACCGCTCAGTAAACCCAGACGAAGCTGTTGCTGTTGGTGCTGCAGTTCAGGGTGGTGTTCTTGGTGGTGATGTAAAAGACATCCTCCTTTTGGACGTAACTCCACTTTCTCTTGGTATTGAAACAATGGGTGGTGTATTCACAAAACTGATTCCACGCAACACAACAATCCCAACTAAAAAATCACAGATCTTCTCTACAGCTGCCGATGGACAGACTGCAGTTTCTATCCACGTACTTCAGGGTGAACGTGAAATGGCTGCCCAGAACCGTACACTTGGAAACTTCGACCTGGTAGGTATTCCAGCAGCTCCTCGTGGTGTTCCACAGATTGAAGTTACATTCGATATCGATGCCAACGGTATTGTTCACGTAAGTGCAAAAGACCTTGGAACTGGAAAAGAACAGCACATCCAGATTACATCTTCTTCAGGACTTTCTGATGCTGAAATTGAACGCATGGTTAAAGAAGCAGAAGCCAACGCCGAAGCCGATAAAGCAAAACGCGAAGGTGTTGATGCCCGCAACAATGCCGACAGCATGATCTACGCTACAGAAAAAACTCTCAAAGATCTGGGAGACAAAGTAGACGGAGCAGAAAAACAGAAGATTGAAGATGCTATTGCAGAACTGAAAAAAGCTTTGGAATCTGACAACACAGATGAAATTAAAGCTAAAACAGAAGCATTGCAGCAGGCTTCATACAAAATCGCCGAAGAGCTCTACAAACAGCAGGGTGCTCAGGCCGGAGCTCAGCCAGGAGCTGAAGGCGCCGCCGGAGATGCAGGTGCCGACGCCGGAGCCAAATCAAGCGGATTCGACAAAGGCAGCGCCGATGACGTTGACTTTGAAGTGAAAGACGAGTAAAAAAAGCAGTAAATCTGCTTTTTTTACTCGTGTGACGTCGCCGCAGCGCCGCAGATATTTTTCACGTCAGTGAAAAATATCATCCAAATTCACTTTGGAAAGCCAGCTGACGAAACGGAAGGGCAGTAAATCTGCTCTTTTTACTCGTGTGACAAATCACAACGCTGGAAGCACACTTTAAAAAAATATGAAAAATGCAAACAGGGGTCCTCTGGGCTCCTATTTGCGTATATAGAAGGTTGAAAAAAATATATGGCAAAGCGAGATTATTACGAAGTATTGGGCGTTGATAAAAGCGCTGCACAGGAAGATATTAAACGAGCTTACCGAAAGCTTGCGGTAAAATATCATCCGGACAAAAACCCGGGAGATAAAGAAGCCGAAGAAAAATTCCGTGAAGCAACAGAAGCCTACGAAGTTTTGTCTGACGAAAAGAAACGTCCTATGTACGACCAGTATGGTTTTGCAGGCGTGGACGGCATGGATCAGGGTGGCGGAGGACAGTACTCTCACGCTTACCAGGACTTCAGCGATCTTTTTGGTGGCATGGGCGGCGGTTTCGGCGACATATTCGACAATATTTTCGGTGGTGGTTTTGGTGGCGGTTCTCGACGCAGTCAGGGACCTCAGGCTGGAGCCAGTCTTCGCTATGACCTTCAGATTTCCTTCCGTGATGCAGTTTACGGAACAAAAGCCGAAATCCACTTCCGCCATGCAGAAGCCTGTGATTCCTGTGGTGGAACAGGTGGTACCGGCAAGAAAACCTGTCCTACCTGTAAAGGAATGGGTCAGGTACGCAGCGGAAATGGTTTCTTCCAGATTCAGCAGACTTGTCCAAAATGTGGAGGTAAAGGAAGCGTAATCGAAAAACCTTGTGCCGCCTGTCGTGGTTCAGGTCTTGTAGAAAAGAACAAAGCCATGACTCTTACAATCCCAGCTGGAACAGATGATGGAAAACGCATCGTAATCCCACGCCAGGGTGATGCAGGTGCCAACGGAGCTCCAGCCGGCGATCTTCTGGTTATGGTACACGTTGAACCTCACGCATATTTTGAACGGGATGGTCAGGATCTTTACTGTGCAGTTCCAATCTCCATGTCTCAGGCCGCTCTTGGTGCAGAAATTACAATCAAATCACTTGATGATAAAGATGTTTCTTTCAAGGTACCGGCTGGCACTGGTAACGGAAAACTTCTGCGCATTAAAGGCGAAGGCGTTCCATTCTCTGGTTCTTCACGAAAAGGCGATCTTTACGTAAAAATCATGGTACAGATTCCATCTCACCTTTCATCAAAAGAAAAGGCTTTGCTGGAACAGTATCTTGAAATGGAAAAACCAACCGAAAAGCCAAACCTTATGCCTCTTTCTAAACTGGGCTAACCTAAACTTTTACTCGAATTCTGCCGATACTGTGATATAATAAAATACACTTTTTTTATTTCGGTGGATTCGAGGTGGTTATGTATAGAACCCGTAAAAAGATTATTCTGGTTTTAGCCAACGTTCTTGGCATTTTGCTTTTCGGACTTCTCACTATTAATCTTCTTCCAAGACAGATTGATGCAGACAGTCCTTTCTATTCATTCCTTGTTGTTATTTTCATCTTCATTATTACGGTATTCATTACTTCACGAATCCGTACAGATCTTCTGAGCCAGGCACGCCGGAAGACAATTGAAACTGGTGAAACAACACTTATCTCCGAATTTATCGACCGCCTCCGTTTCTGCTACACAAACGATGACCTTTTTAACGTTGTAGGTGAAATCCTTGAAAATAAAGGCGACTGTTCTATCATTTACTATGACCGCAATAAAAACTACCTCCTGTACAACAGCCCGGACCGCCTTACAAAAGAAGACGAAACCCACACAAAACTTCTTCAGAACTTCCCTGAAAACTGGCCGGACGGAATTAAATTCTTTGACCGACACCTTGGTGTAACATCACGTTACAAAAAATCCCGAGGATTCTTCATTGTTTACAACAAAATGCACTTCTTCGTATTCTGTAAATATTCACGCCTTTTTGACCTGGACATTTACGACCGCCTCTACGAAGAATTCAAACGATTTGTAACACGTTCAGATACTCTTCTTACACTTTCGGAAATCTCAGCCACAACAAAGGAATGGGAACAGCTTGCCGTAACACAGCAGTCATTCCTTCCACAGAAGATTCCAAATATCAATAAACTGAAGATCGCTACATACTTCCGTCCTTTGGTAAACGTATCTGGTGACTACTTCTCAATTCTTCCAATCGACCAGAACCGCACTCTTCTTATGCTGGGAGACGTTTCGGGTAAAGGTCTTCCTGCCGCCCTTCTCATGGGTTTGGTTATCAACACAGTAAAAATTATTGAAAATAAATCGGACCTGGTTTCAGTGGTAGGTGCCGTAGATAAAGCTATTAAGGGAATGCACCTTCAGGATAAATACACCGTATTGTTCCTGGGAATTGTTGATACTGCACAGATGACAATCCGTTACATCAACGCTTCCATGTCTGACCCGGTTATTCTTTCACCAGCTCCTGATGGATACCGCATTAAACCTCTTACATCAAACTGTTCGGTTATTGGTATTCTTGATATTGATCTGGATTCAATTCAGGTTGCAGAAAAACGACTGTTCCGCGGTGATACCATCCTTATGGCAACTGACGGTGTTTCTGAAGTTATGAATGACGATGGCGTTGAACTTGGTGATACAGAAATCTTCAAACAGACTCTTCAGGCTGGCGCTGCAAAATCACCTCAGGAATTTGTTGATGATATTGTAGATTTGATTATGGAATATAACGGCGACAAAAAGCTTCATGATGACGTTACTATGATGATTGCCAAGGTAGGTTACTAATGATATATATCTTACTCAATTTATTATCGGTTTTCTTCTTTATCTACATTTCCTATGCCTTCGATCACAGTAAGGCAATTGATACTTCAAATATGTCTGAAGTCCTTCTGTCGCTAATGGTTTTCACAATCGAAAGTATTCTTTTTACCTTTATTCTTGCCTTTACAGACCAGTGGTCAATGCTTTTCAACAGAATCGTTTTGAGAACCTGTTTCTTCCTTGAAGGACTGGCTTTCATTATGTTCTCTTTTGGACTGATTGGGCTTGGTTTGAAAAGACACGGAACTGCCTTTACATTTGCTCAGGTAGCTTTCGTCGTTCTTCTTGGATACATTGTTTTCATCAAATTCGAAACTATTGATGTTACTTTGGACAGCGGTGTAATCATCGGATCAAACTTCCTGTTCTCTTCAAAAGCAACAGTTTACTTCCCATGGGCTTGGGGCGACCTGTACACAGCTATCTTCCGCTTTGCTCTTCCAGGTATTTCAGTTCTCCTTCTTATGATTCTCCGAGAAGACAACTCAACACAGCTTCAGAAATACCAGGGACTTTTGTTTATGGAAGCACTGGCCATTATGTGGTTCATTCTGGCCTTTATTAAATATGTTTCTAATGCAAACATGTCATTCAAGCTGCTGAACATTTATGCATTCCTTTTCATGTATGTATTTATGTATCAGGCTTTCCTCACAACATCTGTTCCTTCAAAGCGTGCAATTTTTGCCCAGTTCCTTAAACTGTCCCTTTCATACATTATTCCGGCCGTTGCTTTAGGTATAGTTGTTGCCAGATTCCAGCCACATGATATGCGTGGTGACCGACTTTTCCAGCTTATTCTTGTTGGTGGAGCTACAATTGCCATTATTTTCTCATGGCGAATCATGACTTTGATTACGACCAGTACCCGTTTGTACAACAACGATTACGGTGCTGAATTTGAACGAGAAATGGCCGCTGTTGACTACTCTGGTGAAATGGATCAGGTAACTGCCCGAATGTTCCAGGTTTTCCGCAATAACGTTGAATGTTCTTCAATGAACGTTTACATTGACGGTGGCCATGGTTCTCTTATTCCGGCATATTCATCTAATAAGCTTTCCTTTAACTATCCGGTTCGTTCAAAAATGCTTGAACACCTTATCAGTGAAAACGCCAACATTGTTATTTACAACGAAATTGATGACCGTCACGAATATGCACCAGTCATTGATGAACTTCACATGTTCTTTGAACGTGCAAAATGTGACGCCATGTTCATTCTTGCCGAAGGTCATAACATCCTTGGTATTATTACTCTTGGCCGAAAAACTTCAGGTGATCACTACAAGGAATATGATAAAAACGTATTTACCAAACTCTTCTCTTACTTCTTCGTATTCGGTTATTACATGCGAAACATTTCCAACAAGGAAGTTCTTTCAGTAGTTAACCGGGAAATCAAGATGTCTTCCCAGATCATTACATCTATTCAGGAAAACATTGATCAGATTAAGAGTAACAAAATGGACGTTGGTTACAAGATGGTTCCAGCCCACAACATTGGTGGTGAATTCATCGACCTTATCCGCCTTACAGAAAATCGCCACCTTATGGTAGTTGGTGACTTAAGTGGTAAAGGTATTGCCGCCTCCATGAACATGGTTATCTTGAAATCCATCATCCGTACATACCTTGCCGAAACCCACGACTTCAAGCAGCTGGTTGTAAAAGTAAACCAGTTTGTTCGTGAAAGTATGATTAAAGGTACAATCTTCCAGGGACTCTTTGCACTTCTGGATTTTGAAACCGATACAATGTATTACATCAACTGTGGTATTCCTGCTTTGTTCATGTACACACAGGTTTACAACAACGTAATCGAAATTCAGGGTTCCGGCTACATTCTGGGATTCGTAAAAGACATTTCACCATATATTTCTGTAAAAACAACAAAACTCAACCGTGGTGATATTATTCTGGCTTGTACAGACGGTCTTATCAACTCACACTCACTGCGAGGTGAAAAATATGGTAAGGAACGTGTAGTTCAGTCTATCATGAACAATGCCACATATCCGGCTCAGCGTATGGCTCAGTTCACCTTCGAAGATCTTACAAAGTTCATGTCGAAGGAAATGGAAGATGACGTTTCTCTGGTTCTCTTCAAGTACAAGACTGGTATTGAATTTGCCACAGAAGCAGAAAAAGCCAAGGAACGTGAAGAAGCTGAAAAGGCTGCCGCAGAAGAAGCTGCAGCAAAAGCAGAACTTGAAGGCACAGAAACTGTTGTTGAAGAATCAGCACCAGAAGCTGCTGCTGAAGTTTCAGCCGGTGAACAGGTGGAAGAAACTCCAGTGGCAGAAGAACCAGTTCACGAAATGACAGAAGAAGAAAGACTTGCCGCTTTTGTTGCACAGATGGAAGCCGGTGAAGCCATGGCAAAAGAAAAGGAAGAACCTGCCGTTGAAGATGATATGTTCAACACAGACCTTTCTGCAGATTCAAGCGAACCTGCCGACGATTCACTGCCGGAAGGCTTCAATCCTGCCGACTTTGGACTTCCTGACGATTTCCAGCTTTAAGGAAACGCCCGATTAAGGAGAAAACAAGATGGAAAATTTAACTATTGCTGAACGCGAAGGTGCCAACTATAAACTTTATGAACTTACAGGCGGTCTTAATGCCTATACACTTGGTGACTTTGCCGAAAAACTTTACGCCGCTGTACTGGAAAAAAACGTTGTACTGGATCTTTCAAAGCTCATTGAAATTGACAGTTCTGGTCTTGGACTGATTATGGCTGCCTTTAACGATTCTGTTGATGCAGAACACGTAATGTTCCTTCTTTCAATTTCCAGCGAAGTGGATCGTGCTCTTCTGGACAGTGGATTCCGAAGCTCCTTCCGTCTTATCAACTCGGTTACAGAAGCTGTATAAAAAATTAAATCGGAGGTAGGAACATGGAATTTCTTGAAAAAGCAAAAGACTATCTTTCAAAAGGTGCAAAGGCTTCAAAAGAGGCATTTGATAAAGCCGGAAATAAACTTCAGGATTTTTCTGATCAGAGTGTAATCAAGCTGGAAATTAGAAAATGTCAGAATGATATAGAAAACATCAGCAAAAAACTGGGTGATTTTGCCGTAAAAGCATTCCTTGAAGAAGGAAAAACTGAACTTTCTGCATCTGACGAAACAGTTGCAGATCTTCTGCAGAAAATCAAAGACAATAATAAGCGCATTGAAGAGATGCAGGAAGAACTAAAAAAGTTCCAGTAAAAATTGTGTCATCCTGAACTTGTTTCAGGATCCCAAAACGGTATTTTTTCTTTTTTATCACACGGATTGGTTCGCAGCAAAGAAGTGCATTCCCATGAAAAATGCGGGAAGGAAGGCAGGGGCTGCGAAAAACACTCGTCGGCCGGAACATAGTTTCCTTACCGGCCGACGCGCGTAGCGACGATATCTAGCGGTTTTCGACAGATCCCTGACTGACTGGTAGCATTTTTCATGCGCGGTGATACGGTATTTTTGTGTCCTATTTCTTAATCCCGCATTTTTTCTAAACTCAATCTTCTTTTTTTCCGAACATATAATAGATAGCCGTAAAAAAAATTGAAATTTATGGCACTATGTGTGATAATGAGACGATGATAGAAGTATTGCGCCTTGATGGGAAAAAGTACTGGATTAATCCTCATATGATTGAAAGTATGGAAGAAAATCCTGATCTTACACTTACCATGTTGTCCGGCAAAAAGCTGGTGGTAAAAAATTCCTATGAAGACATTATCGAAAAAATTATCGCATACAGACAAAAACTAGGTATTGATAAGCAGGAAGTCCTGTAAATAGGGGATAGGCATGGATTTAGCGAGTATTATTGGTTTGGTTGGTGGTGCAGCCTGTATCGTAATGTCAGTTTTGACATCAGGTGGTACTATGGGTGGTATCTTCGACCTTCCTTCAATCTTCATGGTTATTGGTGGTTCTTACGCCGCAATCTTTATTTGTTATCCGATCAGTAAGGCTGTTGGTATGTGGAAGGTTTTCGGCCGCATCTTCAAGATTCCTGATTTTGGTGAAAAAAACATCGTAATTAATATGCAGGCACTTTCGGAAAAAGCCCGTCGTGAAGGTATTCTTGCCCTGGAAGATGGACTTGATGAACTTGAGTCACCGTTTATGAAAATGGGTCTGCGCCTTGTAGTTGACGGTACTGACGGTAACGTTATCCGTGCAATTATGGAAAATGAAATGAACCAGTGTGAAGCCCGCCATATGGATTGGGTTGGTGTTTACAACAACTGGGCCGGTTATGCTCCAGGTTTCGGTATGATGGGTACCGTTCTTGGTCTTATTGGTATGTTGAACAACCTTGAAGATAAATCATCTCTGGGTCCTAACATGGCCGTTGCCTTGATTACAACACTTTACGGTTCTATGATGGCCAACTGGATTATTGGTCCGGTAGCTATCAAACTTATCTCACAGAATGCTGCAGAAATGCGCACAATGGAAATGATTATTGAAGGTGTTCTTGCCATTCAGGCTGGTGAAAACCCACGTATTATGGCACAGAAACTTCTTACATATCTTGATCCTGTATCAAGAAAAGCAATTGAAGCCGACGTTATTAAGGACTAATTAAATGGGAAAACAAAAGAAGGAACCATCGAAACCGTCCACCGCGTGGCAGGGTACTTACGGTGACATGATCACCCTTATGCTCTGCTTCTTCGTTATGCTTTATAACCCGTCGGAAGTAGATGTAACACAGCTTGCAACAATTACTCAGTCTCTCCAGATGAATGAAACTGAAAGTGTTTCAGGTGGTCTTTCCCTGTCTGCAGGCCGTCTTTCTGATCTTGGAAATAATATCAACTCACTGCCTTCTCTGGAAAAAGGAAAATCACTTGGTCTTGCAAAAAAGAAGGCTGTTTCGCTTTTTGCTCCTGATGTAAAGTCCAACCGAATTACCATTACTTCTGATGAACGTGGACTTATTATCACTCTTGCTTCTGATTCATTTTTCGAAGAGGGAAGTGCCGATCTTAATATCAACGAAACCCGTGATACTTTGCTCCGTCTTTCCGAATTCTTCAAATCTGACGAACTGAAAGACCGACGGTTCCGAATTGAAGGTCACACCGATGATACTCCGGTTTCCGCCGACTCCAAATATCCTAGCAACTGGGAACTTTCTGCTGCACGTTCTGTTAATGTTTTACATTATCTTGCCGATTATGGAGTAAGGGAGAATTCATTTTCGGTAGCAGGATACGCAGATACCCGCCCGAAATTCTCCAATGACACGCCTGAAGGAAAAGCTTATAACAGACGTGTAGACATAATTATTCTAGACGAGGGACATTTTTAGTGTTATAATTTAAGGGACATTATTATCTCTTATTCACTTAAATGTTGCTTGCTGGAGGGGACATGGCAGACAATGATGAAATGATGGGTGAAGACTCTTTAACTGAAGAAACATCTTCTAAGAAAGGTGGTTTCGCTGGAGCTCTTCTTCCAATGCTCAAATGGATTATTATTGCAGTTGCTGCAGTTATTCTCATCGTAGTTGTTGTAATCGTTACAATTAAAGTTACTGGTGGAAATAAAGCTTCCGCTACCACAGTTGCCATTAGTGAAGAATATACAGGTCAGCGTGAACTTCTGGACTGGTATACTTCCCTTGACGTAACACAGGTTTTCACTGCAGACGAAATTCCAGCTACAGCCCGCGTTCATGTTTATCTTGGTTACAAAAAAGATGACAAAGCCACTTCAACAGAAATTACTCAGCGTCAGGTTGAACTTCGCGAATTCATGCGAAGATATTTCAGTGGTAAAACCGCAGCTGAATTAAAAAGCATTCAGAATGAAGACAGACTCAAAATCGAACTCAAAAATGCAATCAATGACAAGATTTTGAGTGGATCAAAGATTCGCGACGTTGCCTTTGTGCAGAAAGACGTTATCGAACAAAACTAAGGTGGAAGGCGCATGAACGAGGTTCTGTCACAGGACGAAATTGACCAGTTGCTCACTGCTATCTCCTCGGGTGATTCCGAGGTAGATGACTTTAAGCCTGTCTCAAGTGCCCGAAAGATCAAGATTTACGACTTTAAACGACCGGACAAATTCTCAAAAGAACAGCTTCGTACAGTTTCGAACATGCACGAATCTTTTGCCCGTATGACCACAACTTCTCTTTCGGCTCAGCTTCGATCTTTGGTACACGTTCATGTAGCTTCGGTAGACCAGCTTACATACGAAGAATTTATCCGATCAATTCCAACACCAACAACCCTTGCTGTTATCAACATGGACCCTCTCAAGGGAAATGCTGTTCTTGAAATTGATCCAACAATCACTTTCTGTATGATTGACCGCCTTTTCGGAGGACGAGGTGCAACTACAGGAAATAAAAACCGCGACCTTACCGATATCGAACAGGAAGTAATGGAAGGTGTTATCGTTCGTATCCTTGCAAACATGCGTGAAGCTTGGACACAGGTAATCGACCTTCGACCACGATTCCAGCAGATTGAAACAAACCCTCAGTTTGCTCAGATCGTTCCTCCTAACGAAATGGTCGTTCTTGTAACATTGGAAACAAAAGTAGGTGACGAAGAAGGTATGATGAACTTCTGTATTCCTTACCTTACAATCGAACCTATTATTTCAAAACTTTCATCACAGTTCTGGTTTTCTTCAGTACGAAGAAACTCTACAACACAGTACCTTTCAACTATTAAAGGTCAGATTTCATCAGTAGATATGGATGTTGTTGCAGAACTGGGAACAATTAACCTGCCAATCAGGGACGTTCTTTCACTTAGAACAGGTGATGTAGTTCGTCTTGATACAATAAAAGTGGGTGATCCTCTTACCCTGAGCGTTGGAAACAAAAAGAAGTTTTTCTGTCAGCCTGGTGTAGTTGGTAAAAAAATGGCTGTACAGATTACAGGCAAAATCGCCGGCACAGAAGAGGATGAATTTGAAGAATTATCCGTAGAAGGAGAAGATAATTATGAGTGATGGTGCAATTTCACAGGACGAAATCGACGCTCTGCTTTCTGGCGTAGCAATGGATGGATTAAACTCGTCAGGACAGGTTTCAAGCGGGCCTCAAGTTCACATTGATGAAGCCACCATGCAGACCCTGGCAGACGAGCTCAAACCTTTCCTTGAAGAAAATATCAACAAGTTTACAGGTGCTTCATTCTCTGCAGGAAATCCGGTTGTAGAAATCTCTGACCGCGACAGACTTATGGCAAAACTGCCTGAAGTAGTTGTTGGAATTATGGCAGACTACAACTCTGGCGTTTCAGGGGATCACCTGTATCTTCTTTCTACAGAATTTGCTTTGAAACTTTTTGCTTTGGTAAACTCAGAAGAAGTTACCGAAGTAGACGATATGGTTATTTCTGTTGTATCGGAAGTAGTTGCAACACATGCCGCTGCACAGATCAACAACCTGGATAAAACTGGAAAACTGTCTGGCCTGGCTCACAACACTCCGGAAGGCGTAAATGAACCTAAAGCCATGATCCGCTTCCCACAGGGCGACTTCTGTCTTACATCTTACCCACTCACTTTGGATGGTGAAAACTACACATTGTGGGAATGTCTTGGTGGAGACGTGGCAGAAAAATTCGGAAACGCTTTGGGCGGTGGAATTGAAGAACCTATGGCTCTTAATCCTGCAGATATGGCATCTCTTGGTGCAATGGCAGGAGGATCACCAATGGGCGCCTCTCCAATGGGAAATGCTGCTCCTATGGGTGGCGGAATGGGAATGCCTAATATGGGCGGAATGCCAAACGGTGGTGCTCTGGGCGGCATGAACATGGGTGGTATGCAGATGGGAATGCAGCCAAACATGGGTATGCCAATGGGCGGAATGCAGATGGGTGGTATGGGAATGCCAAACATGGGCGGTATGAACATGGGAGTAAACGTTCCAAATGTTCAGACACTTCAGTATCCAAACCTTCAGACAGGAATGCAGACTGGCGAACAGGGAAATATTGGTCTTATCATGGACGTTTACATGGAAATGACCGTAGAACTTGGACGCACAAAGAAATCTATTAAAGATATTCTTGGAATGGGTGAAGGTACAATCATCGAGCTGGACAAGCTTGCCGGTGAACCTGTAGACATTCTTGTAAACCATAAAGCAATTGCCAAGGGAGAAGTTGTAGTTATCGATGAAAACTTCGGTGTTCGTGTAACTGAAATCCTTTCTCCAATGGAAAGAGTGAACGAACTTCACTAATAAACAAGGCTCCAGTCTTGATAGGGGAAATCAAGGCTTGAGTCAGCTTTAAAAAGCGAAAAATGGGTGGGAAAATGAACAGCAAATCTCTTTGGAAGAAGGTCGTTCTGGCTATTCTTCTTGTTTCAGCTTTAAACATCTCGGCTTTTTCTCAGGAATCCCAGGAAGTTTCCACCACTACAGAAACCACCTGGGAACAGTCCGAATCCTATTTTTCCGTTCCAGCTTCTGATGGTGATTCAACTGCTGCTTCTGAAGGTGCATCAACAGGATCAACAGTCTGGATTTTTGTAAAAATGATTCTTTTCCTGGTAATCTTTGTTGCCGCCATTTACGGAGTGCTTTGGTACATCAAAAAACGAAATAACACCGTAAAAAATGATGACGAATTTCTGCGCCGGGTTTCATACATTACTCTTGCACCTGGAAAAACCGTGGAAATCGTAACGCTTATTGATAAGGCATATATTCTTGGAGTAAGCGACGCCGGAATCAATCTTATTGCAGAAGTAACCGACAAGGAACTTATTGATGCAATGAACGTTTATTCTGACAAACAGACCAGCACTAAAAAATCCCGTTCTTTTTCAGAAGTACTGAATCTGTTTATGCCAAACGCAGCTCAGAATGAAGAACCGGTCGCAGAAAATACAGGTCTTGCAGATCTTATTAAAAAAGCACAGAACGGAGCGGAGGAATAATGAAAAAGTTTTTTGCAGTTCTTTCAATCCTTCTGATTTTTGCAGGAAATGTAAGCGCCCAGTCAAACTTTCCACAAGGTTCGACACAGGGAACAACAGAAATGGGCAGAAATGTAAATCAGCCTGTAGTTCCAAATATTTCGGTAGAAATTACTCAGCCTCAGACAGGGCAGGAAGTTGCTTTTTCTGTAAGACTTCTCCTTCTGCTTACTGTCCTTACAATCGCACCAAGCATTCTCATTCTGATGACATGTTTTTTGCGTTTTTCAATTGTTCTGGACTTTATTAAACGAGCACTTTCACTGCAGCAGGTTCCTCCTACAGCAGTTTTGAACGGGATTGCCTTTTTCTTAACTCTTTATGCCATGTGGCCAACATTTTCAACCATGTATGAAAGATCTTTCAAGCCACTTTCCGACGGACAGATTGGCATAGAAGAAGCTTATCGGGCCGCAGAAGAACCAATTCGTGAATTTATGTTCGTTCAGATGGAAAAAGATCCTAGTTACATCACCACTTTTATGAGCATGGCAAAGCTTGATCAGCCTCGTGTTCCAGCAGATGTACCTACCCACATTCTTATTCCGTCATACATTCTTCACGAACTTACCGTTGCATTTAAAATCGGTGTACTTTTGTACATACCGTTCATCATTATAGATATGGTTGTGGCCAGTATCCTTATGTCCATGGGTATGATGATGCTGCCGCCAGTTCAAATCTCCATGCCGTTTAAGCTCATTCTTTTTGTAATGGTAGACGGATGGGGACTTTTAACTCAGCAGCTCTTTATTTCGGTAATGCATTAGGTGGGAGGACAATAAATGTCGGTAGGTGAAATTGTTTCCCTCATGAGAGGCGGTATTACTCAGGTTTTCGAACTGATTGCTCCGGTGCTTGGCCTTGCACTGATTGTAGGTCTGATTGTAGCTATTTTTCAGGCAACCACATCAATTCAGGAACAGACCCTTACATTCCTTCCAAAACTCCTGGCCATTCTTTTTGTGATTGCATTGCTGGCAGGTGTTATGTTTACCAACATGGGGGAATATACGATTATGCTTTTCCGCCGAATACCGGATTTTGCCAAATAGGGGAATAAAGGCCCGTGTTTGATTCAATCCTGTCCAAAGCTCCACAGTATCTTCTCGTTTTTGTACGCTGCTTTGCATTGATTTTAACACTGCCCCTTTTTTCCATGAGATCCGTTTCCAGAGTTGCAAAAGTTGCTCTTGCGGGATACATGGCTTTTTTCATTTTTCCAACAGTTGATTATGGAACTTACAATCCATTCCTTGGGGATAACGAAGCGTTTTCCCTGGAGTTTATTTTCCTTGCTTTAGGTGAAGGTTTAATCGGCGTAATAATGGGCTTTTACATCCAGATAATTTTTGCTGCCTTCAGTACAGCTGGCCAGTTTTTTGCCTTCCAGATGGGTTTTTCGGCTGCCTCAGCTTACGATGCTCTGGCTCAGGTAGAAAATCCTCTTATGGGACAGTATTTGAACCTGGTATCAATGCTGGTTTTCATGCAGACAAAATGGTTTCAGAAACTTTTCCTTGGCGGATTGATGAATTCCTTTGATACATTAAATGTCTTTTCCATTATTTCAGGCCGGGAAAAAGTGCTTAAGTTCATGCTTTCGGGACTTACAAAACTATTTGCCGATGCCATGGTAATTGCCCTTCCAATACTGGGCACACTTTTATTGATTACAGTTTGCACTGGACTTTTAAGTAAGGCCGCTCCACAGATGAACCTGCTTTCAGAAGGTTTTCCAATCATGATTTTGCTGGCCTTTTTTCTTATTGCGACGGTATTTCCGTCTCTGGTGGACTTTTTTGTCCGTTCATTCTCTGGTGGATTTGAACAGCTTACAAAGTTCATCCTTTCTTTTGGCGGAGGTAGCTGATGGCTGCGGAAGAAGAAGGAAGAACCGAGGAACCGTCGGAGTATAAACTGGAGAAAGCCAGAAAGGAAGGTCGTGTTGCAAAAAGCCAGGACATTCCTCAAAGTCTGGTTCTCCTTTTTACCATTGTGGTTCTTGTTTTTGCGGGAAAATGGATTTTCGGTCAGTGTACCGCAATCTACAGATACTATTTTATGCGCATAGCAAATCCTGATATTAGGGATGCAAATTTGTATTCTGCTTTCCTGAATTTCTTCATCAAGATTATCCTGCCTACATCTCTTGTGGGAATTTTTGCAGGAGTCATGGGGAATTTAATTCAGACCCGGGGATTTATTTTTTCATTAAAGCCAATTGAACCAAAATTTTCAAAAATACTTCCAAAATACGGTGAATATTTCAGAAAAACTCTCTTTTCTATGCAGGGCGCCTGGAATATTGCGAAGAGCCTTTTGAAAGTATCTGCAATTGGTGCCATCACTTACATTCTGGTGCGTTCAAGAATCTGGCAGATGGTGGATATTATTGACAATGGTAACATCAGCATGGCCCTTGGAAAGATTTCTTCCACTGCGGCAACTCTTGTAATCATTATTGCTGTACTTTTCCTGGGATTTTCCATTCCTGATTATTTTGTTCAGAAGCATGAATTTATTGAAAGCATGAAAATGACCAAACAGGAACAGAAAGAAGAATATAAGGAAATGGAAGGAGATCCGGAAGTAAAAGCTCGTCTTAAGCAGATGCAGAAAGATCTTCTTGCACAGAATATTCCAAAAGCGGTTGCAGAAGCCGACGTTGTAATCACCAACCCTACACATTTTGCCGTTGCCCTAAAATACGAACAGAATGTTTCTGAAGCACCGGTTGTTACTGCCAAAGGTGAAGATCAGATGGCCTTTACAATGCGCCGTCTTGCAAATGAAAATAAAACTCCAATCGTAGAAGACCGTCCGTTAGCCCGTGCCCTTTACAATGATTTTGAAGTTGGACAGATGATTGACGAGCGCTATTTTAAAACCGTATCAATTATCTATTCACAAATCCTAAAAAGTAAAGTATAATTAACTCGGATTATTGTCTAATAACTCCAATTTTAAACTTTTATTTGCTTGGGTGGGGACTTGATGGCAAACGAAAGCCGGGGAAAAGGCATTTTAAATATTTTCAAGCAGAGCTACGTGGGTATTGCTGTTGTTGTAGTAGTACTCTGTCTTTTTCTGCCAATGCCTAAACTTCTTATTGATCTTGCCATGATCATTAACCTGTCTTTAGCCATTACAATCCTTCTTGTAACAGTTTACACTCCTCGAGCATCAAACTTTTCTTCATTTCCTCGAATGATCCTTCTTCAGACAATGTTTGGTCTGGGACTTAATATTTCTTCAACACGACTTATTCTTACTGCAAGCCCACGTATGGTTGGTGGGAGAATTCCAGGACAGTCTTCAATGGTTCAGGCTTTTGCAAGCGTTGTAACCGGCGGAAACAATCTGGTAATCGGTTTTGTAATCTTTATCATTCTGATTGTAGTTCAGGTTCTTGTTGTTACAAAAGGTGCCACCCGAATTTCTGAAGTTCAGGCCAGATTCTCACTGGATTCCATGAGTCAGAAAATGTTCGATATTGATAACCGGCTTAATTCCGGCTCAATTGACGCAGATGAGGCTGAAGAATTAAAAAAGGCTCTCCGACGGGAAATTGACTTCTATTCAACAATGGACGGTGCTTCAAAATTCGTTAGCGGAAACGTAAAGGCCGGCATTTTTATCACTGCAGTAAACCTTATTGGTGGGTTCATTGTGGGAATGGTATTCAACAATCTGAATTTCCAGAATGCTGCCTCGATTTATTCAAACCTTACAATTGGTGACGGACTTTTGTCTCAGTTGCCAAGCATTATGATTTCTTTTGCTACAGGTTTGCTGGTTACTGGTACAAAAAGCGACGAAGACTTTGGCGAAAAGCTTGCAGAAGAGTTTACAACCGACGGTCATATATACGAAATCCTGGGTATTGTTCTGGCATTCTCGGGAATTGTTCTTCGTAATGCAACACAGTATCTTCTTGTTCCAATGGGAGCACTTTTTGTTTTTGCAGGATACAGACTTACAAAACGAAATGCAGCCCAGGCACAGGCAGAACAGCGGGAAAAAGAAGCTGCAAAAGGCGGACAGGCTGGAAGCGGAAGTGCAGCTCAGGAAAATGAGATTATTGCCGATCTTGACCCACTTTCACTGGAACTTGGATATGCTCTCCTTACCCTTGTTGATTCAAACTCTGGTGCCGAAATGGTAGAGCGTGTTAAGAAAATCCGCCGTGAAGCCGCCCTTGATATGGGAATGGTGGTTCCAAAAATCCGAATCCAGGACAATCTTACTCTGGAACCAAATGATTATCAGTTTAAAGTAAACGGCATTGTGGCAGGAAAAGCCAGTGCCCGTATTGGATATTACATGTGCATGGATGCAGGTGGAGTAATCAGCCCAATGGAAGGCGAAAGGACCAAAGACCCCACATTTGGTCTGGATGCAATCTGGGTACCTGAGGACAAAAAACAGGAGGCCGACGAAGCAGGTTATACTGTAGTTGATACTCCTACAATTATTTCAACTCACATTACCGAACTTATCCGTTCACATGCAGCAGAAATCCTTGGTCTCAAAGAAGTTTCTCAGATCATGGAAAGTGTACAGCAGAAAAACCCGACTCTCTACAAGGAAGTTATGGACACAGCAAAGTACACTTACGTGGAAATCGAAAGAGTTCTGAAAAATCTTCTGGACGAAAGGGTTTCAATCCGAAACATTATGGGCATTCTGGAAACACTGGCAAATTACTCAAATCCACAGATGCGGGACACCTGGTTCCTTACAGACAAGGTGCGTGAAGGGCTTGCAAAACAGATTTGCGAACAGTATGCAGACGAAGAAAAAAATCTTCATGTTATGCTGCTTTCTCAGGAATGGAGCGAAAAGTTTATGGCCCACAAGTTTACTCCAAGCGACGGATCAAGACCATCGGCAGCCTTCGATAACGTGGACAACAGGGCACTTTATGCCAGCGTAAACACGGCATTGTCGAAAATTGCAGGCCACTATCCGGTAATTTTGTGTCCGTCACCTGTAAGACTTTTGGTACGTTCAGCACTGCAGAATCTTGTTCCGGGACTGGTTGTAATTTCGGAAAACGAAGCTTACGGAGCTGGAAAGAACGTAAATATCAAGGTTATTGCAAATATTGTAGAATCGGCTGAAGAGGTGGTGATGTAAATGGCTATGCAGAATGAACCCCAGACTCAAAAAATGGAAGGAAAGTCTCGGGAAGAAGTAAGAACCAAACTTCACAACCTTTACGGCAATGATTATGAAATTGTTGCCTGGGATCCTGTTTTAAAAGGCGGTTTTCTTGGTCTTTTCCAGACAGAACTTGTTCAGGCTACTTTCTACGTAAAAAAACGACAGATTGAACCTCAGCCGGAAGTACAGTCATCGGTTTATCAGCAGACTTTTTCAAATTATGGTTCTCAGGGAATTGGGTCAAGTTACCGTCAGAGTGAAGAAGAACGTCTTGCAAGCAATCAGCAGGCTATTCTTCAGTCACAGAATTCCGTCCTTATGCAGAATCAGATTTCCATGATGCAGGAAATGAAAGATGCCATGGACGTTATGAAAAAGCAGATTAATCAGGTTACGTCACCGGCAAGAGCAGAAACTCACGAAACAATCAGCCGCATCGAAGAACTTCTTGAAAAAAATGATTTCAGCATGTCTTACATTAAGCGCATAACTGAAAGACTCAGAAGCACATTCTCCCTAGAGTACTTGGATGATTACGAAAAGGTGGAAAAGGTGGTTGTGGACTGGATTGGTCAGTCAGTGGAAATTGCCGAAGAAAAAGTTCATCGTCCTCCACATGTATTTATTCTTGTAGGACCAACCGGGGTTGGAAAAACAACTACACTTATTAAACTTCTTACTCAAAAATACTTGGTGAATAAACCAAAAGACGCAAATTACGTTATAAAACTGATTACTACAGATACAATGCGCGTAGGAGCTCGGGAACAGCTTGCAGGCTGGGGAACCTACCTTAATCTGGAAGTGGTAAAAGCAGAAAACAACGATGACCTCCGGGGGCTTTACGAAAGATACAAAGATCACTGCGATGCAATATTCATCGATACAAGTGGATATTCACCAAACGATTCCAAACACATTGCACGTATGAAAAATATGCTTGAAGTTCCGGGCTTAAATCCTGATATCTATCTGATGATGGATTCAAAAACCAAGGTAAGTGATCTTATCAATATTATGCAGAATTATGAACCATTTGGTTATGGCTCAGTAATTATATCTAAATGTGATGAAGCTGGCGTTCTTGGAAACGTTGTAAGTGCCTTAAGCGAAAAACACAAGACACTTTCCTACATCACAACTGGCCAGAGTGCCGCAAGAGACATTAAACGGGCAAGTCCTCTTGATTTCATCATGAAACTTGAAGGATTCACAATTGACCGAAATCATATCGAAGAAAAGTTTAATGGAAAAGGAGAATTCTGATGGAAGAACAGGCAGAAGAACTTCGTGAACTTATGATGGAATCAGGTGCCTATAACGAAACACAGGCTGCTGAAACTAGAAAACGAAATGGAAATACACGAATTATTGCCATCACCAGTGGTAAAGGTGGTGTTGGAAAATCGAATATATCTGTAAACATGGCAATTGCCTACGCTCAGCTTGGTAAAAAGGTTATTTTGATTGATGGTGACCTTGGTATGGCCAACGTAAACGTACTTTTGAACATTGTTCCTCAGTACAACATGATGCACGTAATCAACAAAAAGAAGACCATGAAGGAAATTATCCTTGATACAGAGTACGGCATTAAATTCATTGCAGGTGCCAACGGTTTTTCAAAGATTGCAAACCTTTCGGTAGACGAGCTTGATTACTTTGCACAGCAGTTCCAGTCACTGGAGAGTGCAGATATCATCATTATTGATACAGGTGCTGGTATTGCAAATAACGTTCTTCAGTTTGTTGCAGCCGCCGATGAAGTTCTGGTTGTAACAACTCCTGAACCTACTGCCATTACTGACGCCTACGGAATGATTAAAATTATTTCCACAGAACTTCCGGAAAAAACAGTGGATCTTAAGCTTATTGTAAACCGTGTTAGATCGGCAGAAGAAGGAAAACGTATTTCTGAACGCATCATTAACATTGTTTCACAGTTCCTGGGTTACAAGGTTGATTACATGGGTTTTGTGTACGACGATCCTATTGTATCGGCCAGCGTTATCCGTCAGAAACCGTTTATGATTGTAAATCCAACTTCAAAACCTGCAACCTGTCTTAAACATATTGTTGGTAAAATCGAAAAAATTGAAGTTGATAATAATGAAGGCGTATCAACCTTCCTTAAGAAATTCTTGGGAAGAAAAAAATAAAACTATATTTTTGTTGAAAACTATAGTAAAATAGAGTATTCAGGGTGTATTAGAAGGTAAGGGGATGAAAAAATTTAAGCTTATTCTTGTTTTTGCCGGTTTCGGCTTTCTCCTTTCCCTAATATGTGGACTTTGTGCCGGTTCTTCAGCTGGACGGTTATTTGGCATGGCCTTTTTGTGGCTTGCTGTTTTTGCCGTCCTTGGCGTTGGAGTAACTACCCTTTTTGACAGCGTCCTTGCATCGGATGAACCTTCCGACATGGGCAATGAAGAAGCACCTGCTCCGGTAAATAAAACTTCCGGTCAGGTGGTTGATATTACAGTAGATGACGATGTCCTTGAGGACAGCGGTCATGATAACGCATATCTGGTTGGTTCAAGCCATCAGATGCTTACCCAGGAAGATCTTGGAGGTCATACAGCTTCATCTTCCAGTAATGCGGCCATGTCGGCAAAAACAGCTGCGGTGCCTGAAGGTATTCAGGATCTTCCGGGAGTTGGAATGTCGTCTCCAGCACCAGCAGGAAATCCTATGGCAGCTGCAATGGCAAATGAAAATAAGTCTGCTGCATCACCTAAGGCAGACAACGGCGGTTTTGTTCCTGTAAAGAACCTAGAAACAATGTACAACGTTTCTGGAACAGAATCCCAGACACCGAAGCAGGCAGATGCACAGGCTTCAGAAAAATCCGGGGGATTTGCGGCACAGAGCGGCCTTGATGTTCTTCCGGATATGTCGGAAATCAGTTTTGGCGGTTCGTCAGGCGGTTCCGAATTTAACGACAGTGTAAATAATGAATCTGACTTTGCTACAGGCGGGTCTAGAAGTAAAAATACGGACACCTCTTCCTTTGGTAATGAGGAGTTGATTGCTAAAGCTATAAGTTCTGTCTTGGCAAGAGATGACAGCTAGCGGGTGGGAATTATGAACGATATGGAAGATATTGAACTGGAAGATGATGAAACTTCTCAGATTGACTTAGGCAGTTCTGTAAATGACAGCACTGAAGAAGATCTGCAGTGGGAAGAATATGTAAAAACCCAGAACCCAGTAATTCGCGATAAGTTTATCAGACAATATATGGCTCTTGTAAAATATGTTGCCGGAAAAGTTTCTGTTGGTCTTCCTAACAGTGTTGAATATGAAGATCTTGTTGGATTTGGTCAGTTTGGTCTTCTTGATGCTATTAAAAAATACGATCCTGCAAAGGGCGTTAAATTCAAGACATATGCAGTTACACGAATCCGAGGTGCTATTTTTGATGAACTTCGCCAGCTTGACTGGGTTCCACGATCAGTTCGACAGAAATCCCGTGAAATTGAAGATGCAATTTGTGAACTTGAAAGCAAACTGGGCCGTTCAGCAACTGATTCAGAAGTAGCAAACTCACTTAATATGAGTGAAGAAGAATACCACCGTACACTTATGCGTGTTAGCGGTACTTCCATTCTTTCACTCAACGATGTATGGAATTCCAGCGACGATCAGGACAGCATGAGCATTGGTGATACAGTTGAATCACCTGCAAGTCTGAATCCTGAAATGATTGCAGAACGTGAAGCAATCAAAAAGGTAATTGTTGAAGCAATTCAGGAACTTCCAGAAAAAGAAAAAATGGTAATCGTTTTGTACTACCACGAAGAACTTACCTTCAAGGAAATTGGCGAAGTTCTGGAAGTAAGCGAATCACGAATTTCACAGCTTCATACAAAGGCAAACCTTCGTCTCCGTGCAAAACTTACAAACCTGCGCCGGGGAATTATCTAACGGTATAGAATATGGTTTCACTGGATAAGATTCGTGCCGAAATGAAGGAGCGTCTCGCCGTAGACCAGCTCATTAATAGTGTTGAAGTAAACGCTAACACCATTGATGAAGCCCTGGCCGATGCCGCTGTCCAGCTTGACACCAAAACAATCAATCTTCAGTACGATATTCTTGAAAAGGGAAGTGACGGATTTTTAGGATTCGGCCGCAAACCTTGGAAACTCCGCATTTATCAGAATCCAGAAACAATCAAACAGCAGAAACTGGCCAGCGGAGAACTGGTTTTTGCTACAGCAGAATCAGAAGAAGAAATTGTTGTTCGGGACAAGGACGGACTTTTCTATGTTCGCCATTTCTCCACCCAGATTATGCTCAAAGTTATCCTTCCAATTGGTAAAGGCGAAAATGTAAATGTAAAAGATATTATTGCAGAAACTCAGCGCCAGGATACAATTTCCATTGACGAAAACAGCATTAAAAAATATGCAAAACAGGGAACCGACGGAAAATACGTGCCTATTGGTGAATACAAGCATGTTATGGTAGGGGATTGTATCGTAGCAGTTGATGCATCAAAAGACGAAATGAAGGCCACAATTACCGTTACCCCACCAAGTATGAGTGGTGCCGAAGTTTCGGAAGATACAATCATGCGTGCCCTTAAATCTCAGGGAATTGTGGCTGGATTTGACGAAAAGCGAATCTCAGAATTTGTTGATAATCCTGTTTACAACATTCCTTACGAAGTTTGTTCAGCAGTTCTTCCTGTTGATGGAAAAGACGCCTACGTTCAGTACAACTTCGAAACAGACGTTAAAAAGCTCCGAGCAAAAGAAAGCGATAACGGAAACGTTAACTTTAAGGAACTCAACCAGATTCAGAACGTTGTTGCAGGTCAGGCACTGGCAAAAAAGATTCCGCCGGAAAAAGGAAAAGGTGGAAAAACAATTTTTGGACGCTATCTGGAAGCCAAAAACGGCCGAGACATTACAGTTACTTTGGGCGAAAACGTTGTTTATGACCGGGACGGTATGACAATGCTTGCAGCCGTAGACGGCGAAGTAAGTCTTGTAAACGGAAAAGTAACTGTAGAACCAGTTAAATATCTTGATGCAGTTAATATTAAGACCGGAAACATTACCTTCCTTGGTTCAGTTGTTGTTAAAAACTCTGTTGAAGACGGATACGATGTTAAGGCTTCTGGAAATGTTGAAATCAACGGAACTGTTGGTAGATGTAAGATTGAAGCTGGCGGAAATGTTATTGTACGTCAGGGTGTTTTTGGACGAGAAGAAGGCTCCATCAAATCCGGAAAATCCATCTGGGCCAAGTTTATTCAGGCTACACATGTTGAATGTGAAGGAAACGTTATTGTTTCCGACAGTATCATGAACTCTGAAGTTACCGCCATGAAGAACATTATTCTCCGGGGTAAAAAAGCTCAGATTACTGGTGGACATTTGTTTGCTACAGAGGAAATCTGCGCACGAAACATTGGTTCTCCTGGTGGTGGTACAGAAACTGTGCTTGAAGTTGGTGTGGATCCACGAGCCAAAAAACGACTTATGGATCTTCAGGACCGCCACGGCGAAATTGTTAAAGAACTGGAAAATATTGAACTGGATATTCAGAATATTGAACAGCGTAAGAAAATCCAGAAAAAACTTGCTCAGGACAAGGAACAGAAATATCAGGATCTCAAAAAACGGCACAAGGATCTTTGTCTGGAAGCAGCAGAAATTACCCAGGAAATCGAAAAAATCAACGAACATATGCGTGAACTTAAGGCCATTGGTAAGGTTAAATGCGAAGGCAATGTTTACGCCGGTGTTAAAATCTCCGTTCGCGATATCCTGGACGAAGTTAAAGCTGATACAAAGAACATTACGTTCTTCTACGAACGTGGATTTGTAAAACGCGGAAAGTATGAGCCGCCTTCACTTACAGAAGAGGAAATGTATGGGGATACAGCCGATTGATCTACAAATAATGTATTCTCAGGCCGCTAATGCTGCAAAGGTCGCTACAGGCGCCCAGGCAACCGCTCAGCTTTCACAGTCCATGCATCAGTCTACAGTGGTTCAGCAGAATCTTGAGAATTCTACAAAAGTTCATGCCCTGAATAACGAGCAGTCAAAATCCAACGCAGTTTCAGATAAAGGCGGTGGAAATGGCGGCGGAGCTTACGGCAGCAACGGAAAAAACAAAGAAAATGAAGAAACTCAGGGTGATGAAAATCCATTCTACCCAAAACCAAGACTTAAAGAATCTTATCTTGGAAATATAATCGATATTCAGGGGTAAAAAAGTGATTCCAATTCTTATTGTAACTGCCCTGAATATATTTCTGTGGATTATCATGCTGGTTCGTTTTAGAAAACTTTTTAACACAGAAAAAATCATTGAAAAAACAAGACGCCAGCTTGATCAGCTTGAGACTCAGTTAAACGCAAATGCATCCCGGGACATCGATCTTGTAAATGCTACAATCCGAAATCTGCGCCAGATGAACAGTATTGCCAAGGAAAACATTGACGCTCTTGATAAAAAACTTGGCCTTGTTAAAGAAAATGAATCCAGACGGGACGGCGTAAAAGTGTTCTCAGAAAAACTTTGGGATTACAAAGCACCTTCCAAGCCCGTAGCTGAACCTGCCATTGCAGTTAATCCTTATGCTACTTTGAACCCTTACGGGAATCAGGTTTCAAAAGCAGCGGTTCCAAATGTAGAACACGTGGAATCAAAAAACACGGACCAGAAATCAATGATTCGCCATATGTACAACCAGGGAAAATCAATTGCAGATATTGCAGAAGAATTAAGTTGCTCAGAAATGGAAGTACAGTTTACAATCGACTTAGGATAAAGTGTCCGCACAACGGACTTTGAAATAGTAATCTTTTGGAGGCATATATGAAAGTTACAAAACAGCGCTTTGGAACACTTTGCGACGGAACAAAAGTGAACCTTTGGACAGTCAAAAACGGAAACATGAGTTTCTCTGCCACAGAATACGGATGTACCCTTACAAGCATCGTTCTTACAAACAAGGACGGAACAAAAACAGATGTACTTGCTGGCTTTTCAACATTGGAAGGTTATCTCAATACAAAATTCTGCTTCGGCGCAATTGTTGGCCGATTTGCAAACCGCATTGGTAAGGCACAGTTCTCAATTGGTGATGTAAAATTCCCACTTGATAAAAACGACGGACCAAATACACTTCACGGTGGTTTTGACGGATACGACAAAATGATGTGGACTGGTGAAACTGTAAAAGGCAAAAAGATGGCCGGTGTTAAATTCACACGACTTTCTCCAGATGGAGAACAGGGTTTCCCAGGAAATGTAAAACTTGAAGTAACTTATCTTTTGGACGAAAACAACAATCTTATCTGCAAATATTCAGCAGAAACAGACAAGGCCACTCCAATCAACATTACAAACCACGCTTACTTCAACCTGGCTGGAAAAGGCTCAGTAAAAGATCACATAGTTCAGTTCAATTCAAAAAATATTCTTGAAGTTGATTCAAAACTCATTCCAAACGGAAAATTTATTGATGTAACTGGCGGTGCCTTCGATTTCACAAAAGAAAAGAAGATTGGAAAAGATATAAAAGATACTGGCGTAGGATACGATCACTGTTACGTAACAGAAGCCTATGACAAAAAAGACCGTCAGTGCGGAACTCCTTTAAGCGATGAAACAATGGTTAAATTTGCCAAAGTTACTGAACCAAAAAGCGGACACACAATGGAAGTTTACACAAACCTTCCAGGATGTCAGTTCTATACAGGAAACTACATTGGTGGAATTCTTGGCAAAAACGGCGTAACTTATGCACGCCACGATGCCTTCTGTCTTGAAACACAGAACTTCCCGGATGCACCAAACAAGAAAGATTTCCCAGAAGCAATTCTTCAGCCTGGACAAAAACTGAAGGCAAAAACAGTTTACGCTTTTAACTAAACTGACCATATAACATTTCGTTTTTTCTCAAATCTCTCTAGAATCTCCAAAAAACTGTTTGATTTTTTGGAGATTTTCTTGTAAAATGACTCTATATAACTATCGATAAGTGAGGTTCATATGGACGTTCAATTGCAGGAACTGATTGATAAAATCAAAAAAGACGGCGTTGCAAGTGCTGAAAAAGAAGCTCAGAACATTATTGCCGCTGCCGAAGCAAAAGCAAAAGACATTGAAAAAGCTGCTCAGGCAAAAGCAGATGACATCATTAAAACAGCAAAAGCAGAAACAGAAAGAATGGAAAAAGCCAGCGAAGAAGCAATCATGCAGGCTTCACGCAACATGCTTCTTTCTTTCAAAGATTCTCTTGTAGCTTCTTTGGATGGACTTATTCAGGCTGAAACAGAAAAAGCAAATACAAAAGATGTACTTGCTAAACTCATTCCTGAAACAGTAAAAGAATGGGCTAAAAAATCAGACGCATCGGAACTGTCAGTTCTTGTTTCTGAAAAATCACTGAAAGAACTGGAAGCCGCTCTTAAATCTGAACTTAAAGCTGAAATTGCAAAAGGAATGGAAATCAAACCTGATAAAACAATTTCTGCCGGATTCCGCATTGGTGTTCAGAACGGTGCCGCATTCTACGATTACAGTGCCGAAAGTGTTGCAGATCTCTTTGCAACATACCTCAACCCAAAAGTTGCAGAACTTCTTAAAACAGCTGCAAAAGGACTCTAAGAGTGAGTGCATATTACTATTTGGTGTCACAATTACCGAATATCTCAAATGTGGGTGAAAAATCATCCCTGCCGGTAACTGAAGACTCTTTCAAAGAGATTTGCGGACGCTTCCTTTCTGAAAAAGAAATGGCCGTAATTGCAAATCTTTCACTTGTACCTCCAAGAAGTGAAGAATCAACAGGTTCTGCATTCCTGGACACATGGTACGAAAAAGAGCGAAACCTCAGACTGGCACTTGCACAAATCCGAAGTCAGAAAATGAAAAAGGAACTGGTTACTTTGCCAGGTTCATGTACTGCCGATATTCAGCAGATTGCACGAACTGCGGTAGGTATGGACAGCCCTCTTTCTGCTGAACAGTATCTTTACGACTGGCGGATCAAGCTTTTGGATGAAATCAAACCGATTGATGAATTTTCGGTGGACGCAGTTTACGCTTATGGAATCAGACTGATGCTGGTGGCCAGATGGCGCAAATTTGACTTGGAAAAAGGCGTGGAATCTTACCACAAGATCTACGATTCTATACTTGGAGTATAAATATGACAGATACTAAAGCAAAAGTAGTCGGCATTAACGGAAACATGGTTACTATCGAATTTGATGGTGCTGTTTCTATGAATGAAGTAGGCTACGTTAATGTAGACGGCAAAAAACTGAAGGGTGAAGTTATCCGTATTCGTGGAAACAAAGCTCAGATGCAGATTTACGAAATGACACAGGGAATCAAAGCCGGTGATACCATCGACCTTACTGGTGAACTTTTGTCTGCTCAGCTTGGACCTGGACTTTTGGGACAGATTTACGATGGTCTTCAGAACCCACTTCCACTGGTTGCCGAAGAAGCAGGATTCTTCCTGGAAAAAGGTGTTTATGTTGATTCACTTTCAAAAACAGCAAAATGGGAATGGACACCAACTGTAAAAGAAGGTGACAAAGTTCTTCGCGGGGACTCAATCGGTACAGTTCCAGAAGGACCATTTACCCACAAAATCCTTGTTCCATTTGATATGCTTGGCATGTACACAGTAAAATCTGTAACACCAGCAGGAAGCTACACAATCGAAGAAACAATGGCTGTTGTAGTTGATGAAAAAGGAAACGAAAGAAACCTCACAATGACATTCAACTGGCCAGTAAAACGTGCCGTTGACTGTTATGCAGAACGTCTTGCTCCAAAAGATCCAATGGTAACTCAGGTTCGCCTTATCGATACATTCTTCCCTGTTTCTAAGGGTGGTACATACTGTATTCCAGGACCATTCGGTGCCGGTAAAACAGTTCTTCAGCACACTACATCACGTAACGCCGACGTTGACGTTGTAATCATCGCCGCCTGTGGTGAACGTGCCGGTGAAGTTGTAGAAACAATTAAGGAATTCCCTGAACTTATTGACCCACGTACTGGTGAATCTTTGATGAAACGTACAATCATCATTTGTAATACTTCATCAATGCCTGTTGCTTCCCGTGAAGCTTCAGTTTACACATCAGTTACTTTGGCTGAATACTACCGCCAGATGGGACTTCACGTTCTTCTTTTGGCCGACTCTACATCACGTTGGGCACAGGCTCTCCGAGAAATGTCTGGTCGTCTTGAAGAGATCCCTGGAGAAGAAGCATTCCCAGCTTACCTTGAATCATACATCGCTGCTTTCTATGAACGCGCTGGTATCGTAAGACTCCGTGACGGTTCAGAAGGATCTGTAACAATTGGTGGTACAGTATCCCCTGCCGGTGGTAACTTCGAAGAACCAGTTACTCAGGCTACTTTGAAAGTAGTTGGAGCCTTCCACGGTCTTTCGCGTGAACGTTCAGATGCACGTAAATATCCTGCCATCGACCCAATCATTTCATGGTCAAAATACAATTCTGTTATTGAAAATGAAAAAGTTAATTACGCACGTAAGGTTTTCAAAGCCGGTGTTGAAGTTAACCAGATGATGAAGGTTGTTGGTGAAGAAGGTACAACAACAGAAGACTTCGTTCTTTATATGAAGAGCGACTTCCTTGATTCAGTTTACTTCCAGCAGAACTCTTTTGATGAAACAGACGCCTGTTGTTCAGTAGAACGCCAGAAATACATCTTCAAGAAAGTTCTTACAGTTATGGGTTCTGATTATGATCTGGCCGACAAAGATGAAGCACGTAACTACTTCAACGATTTCCGCCAGAAGTTCATCGACTGGAACTACACAACTTGGATGAGTGACGAATTCAAAGCCAAAGAAAAAGAAATTGAAGAGCAGTATGCTTCTAAAAACGGAAAACTCTGTGAAGAAGCTGCACCTCTTGTAAAGGATGGTGAATAGTATGAATAAAGTTTATTCAAGAATTGAATCCATCACAGGTAGCGTTATCACTGTTAAAGCTGACGGTGTAGCATACGGTGAATTGGCCGAAATTGAAACACGCTTTGGTAAATCACTTGCCGAAGTAAACAAAATCGACGGTGACACAGTTTCACTTCAGGTTTTTGCCGGTGGACGTGGTGTTTCAACAGGTGACCACATTAAGTTCTTGGGAGATCCAATGAAAGTTTCTTTCAGCGACGATCTTCTTGGACGTATCTTCAACGGTTCTGCTGAACCTCGCGATAAGGGACCAGCTCTTTCTGACAGCCTGGTTACTATTGGTGGACCTTCAGTAAACCCTTCAAAACGTATTATGGCTCGTCGTATGATCCGTACTGGTATCCCGATGATTGATATGTTCAATACACTGGTTGTTTCTCAGAAACTTCCAATCTTCTCTATTTCCGGTGAACCTTACAACCAGCTTTTGGCTCGTATTGCTATGCAGGCTGAAGTTGATGTAATCGTTCTTGGTGGTATGGGTCTTAAATATGATGACTACCTTTACTTCAAGAAAACACTGGAAGATGGCGGCGCTTTGAGCAAAACAGTTATGTTCATGCACACTGCCGCTGACCCAACTGTAGAATGTATGAAAATCCCTGACCTTTCTCTGGCTGTTGCAGAACAGTTCGCTCTGAAAGGAAAAGACGTTCTTGTACTTCTTACAGATATGACAAACTTTGCCGACTCAATGAAGGAAATTGCCATTACACAGGAACAGGTTCCATCTAACCGTGGTTATCCTGGAGACCTGTACTCACAGCTGGCATCACGCTACGAAAAAGCCGTAGACTTCGAAGGTGCCGGTTCAGTAACAGTACTTGCAGTTACAACAATGCCTGGTGATGATGTTACTCACCCAGTTCCAGATAACACTGGTTACATTACAGAAGGACAGTACTACCTTAAAGGCGGACGCATTGAACCATTCGGATCTTTGTCTCGTCTTAAACAGAACGTAAACGGTTCTACTCGTGATGACCACCGTGCTCTTATGGACGGTATGATTCGTCTTTACGCTTCTTACAAAGATACTCTTGAAAAGAAATCCATGGGATTTATGATGAGTGCTTGGGATGAAAAACTCCTGAAGTTCGGTAAGATGTTCGAAGACGAAATGATGGACCTTTCTAAAAACATTAAGCTGGAAGATGCTTTGGATTTGGGATGGAAAATTATGGCTGCCTGCTTTGATCCAAAAGAAACAGGTATCAAAACTGCATTGGTAGAAAAATACTGGCCTAAAAACTAAGACTTAGGAATTTTATATGGCAAAGATTAAGCTGACAAAAAATGAGCAGAAGGTTCAGAAAGATGCGCTGAAAATGTACCAGCGTTATCTTCCTACACTTTTGCTTAAAAAACAGCAGCTTCAAACTGAAATTCGCACAATCGACGCCAAAGCCAAGGAAGTTCGAGAACAGCGCAAAAAGCTGGAAGAAGACTTCAAATCTTGGATTGCCGTTTTTGGTGAAAGCGATGCCTTTACAGAAGGAATGGTTACCGTAAGCAACATCAAAAAAGGATGGGGCAATATTGCCGGTGTTACAATTCCTGTGTATGAAGGTGCCGATTTTGCCCGTGGAGACTACGATTTGTATGAAACTCCACTGTGGATTGATATGGCCGCCGACCGAATGGAAAAAACACTTTCCCTGGACTTGGAAGCAGAAGTTCTTGATGAACAGGTTCGCCTTTTGTCTAAAGAACTGCGCACAACAACCCAGCGTGTAAATCTGTTCGAAAAGGTTAAGATTCCTGAAACCAAGGCTAATATCAAGAAGATTTCAGTTTACCTGGGCGATGAACAGGTAGCTGCAGTAGTTAGAAGTAAGATTTCAAAGAAAAAACTGCAGAACGCAGCAGAGGAGGCTAAATAATGATTGAAAAGATGAAAAAAGTCTCCATCGTTCTTTTGAACAGTGAACGTGAAGCAGCTTTGAAAAAACTTAGAAAACTTGGATTGGTGCATCTGGAAAAACTTGAAGGCAGTAGCGAAAAGCTTTCCGCCTATAAAGAGATTACAGAAAACGCCATCGTAACTGAATCTGTACTTGCAGAAATTAAGGTTCCAAAAACAAAAACACCGGCAACTCTTGCTGATGAAAAAGTTGTGGAATTGTGTGCTGATGTTGTAGCTAAGGCCGACCGCAAGAAACAGCTTTTGGAAGAAATTACAGTAAATACTGCCGAACTGGAAAGATTTGCTGCTTGGGGTGGAGTAAACCCTGAAGATTTTGCATACCTTGGAGAACAGGGAATCACTTTGAAAATGTTCGAAGTTCCTGCCGACAAGTACAGCGAAATTGCAGACGATCTTGAAACAGTTCTTGTAAACAGAGATAAGAAATTGGTTCGATTCCTTCTTACTGGTAAAAAAGAACGACCTGAAAATCTTCTCCCTGAAGCATTTGAAGTAACTCTTCCACGCTGCTCAACAGAACAGTTGCAGAATGAAATTGATGCTAACAAGAAAGAAATCGCAGAAATCGACGCTTTCTATGAAAAAAGCGCTGTTTACATCCCTGCAGTAAAAGCTTATGTAAAAGCTTTGGAAGCTGACATTGAGTTTGAAAACGTAAATGCCGGTATGGGAAAAGAAACAGAAGGTACAGCAACAGATCTGGCCTGGATTTCCGGTTACGTTCCTGAAGCAGATTTTGAAACTTTGAGTGCCGCATGTAAGGAATACAAATGGGCTCTTGCAAGTGCAGACCCAGACAATCCTGAAGAAGTACCAACAAAACTTAAGAACAATAAAATTGTCAGCATGATTTATCCGCTGACCGACTTCTTGGGTACTGTTCCAGGATACGCCGAATACGATATTTCCGGCTGGTTCCTTCTGTTCTTCACAATCTTCTTCGGAATGATTTTTGGAGACGGTGGATACGGACTTCTGGTAACAGTTGCTTTTGGTCTTATGACACTTTTGAACAAGGCAAAAGGTAAAAAAGTGCCTGCTCTGTTCCCATTGGCCATTCTTCTTGGCGTAGCAACAATGCTTTGGGGTATGGTAACCTGCACATGGTTCGGAATGAGCATGGATATGGTTCCTGGATGGCTTAAGGCTCTTTCAATTCCACAGTTCTCCAATGCTTATAAGGATGAAACTTGGGTACCGTTCTGGTGCGAAAGTGGAACTGCGGGCCTTACAACAGATAAATTCCTGATGATATGGTGTTTCAGTCTGGCTCTTATACAGCTTTCGGTTGCACATATCAAAGCAATGATCAGAAACTGCAAAACCCTTAAAGTTTTAGGTGATTTTGGTTCAATGATCCAGCTGTGGGGAATGCTCTACGTTGTATTCATGATGGTTGTTGATGGAGACATTTTCAATCTTAATGTTGTGATTGGTGGAGTGCCTGTTGGAAAAGTTTGTGTAGGTTTGGTTGCAGTAGGATTCCTGCTCAGCTTTGTCTTTGCAAACTACGAAGGAAAAATCGGTGAATCAATTATGGCAAGCGTAAAGAACATTATTTCTGTACTGCTTGGTGTAGTTAACGTATTCTCTGATATTGTTTCTTACATCCGATTGTGGGCTGTAGGACTTGCCGGTGCTGCAATTTCTGAAACAGTAAACCAGATGGCCGGACCAATGCTTGGTCACTTCATCCTGTTTATTGCTGCAATTGCACTGCTGGTATTTGGTCACGGTTTGAATATGATTTTGAACCTGTTGTCTGTTATCGTTCATGGCGTTCGCTTGAATACGTTGGAATTCTCAACTCACTTAGGCATGTCATGGTCTGGCTTCAAATACGCTCCATTTAGTGAAAAGAGCGAATAAGGAAATAACCGCATTAAGCGGATTAAATAACTTTGTAAATATAGCCCGCTAAATGGGCGTAGGAGATTAATTATGAATTTTGGTATGTTAGGTGCTGCTGTATGTATGGGTATTGCTGCTATTGGTTCAGCAATTGGTATTGGTGCTGCTGGTCAGGCTGCAATCGGAGCTTGGAAAAGATGTTATGTAAACAATAAAGCTGCTCCATTCATCCTTACAGTTTTTGCCGGTGCTCCTTTGACACAGACAATCTACGGTTTCCTTTTGATGAACTCAATGAAAGGTAAAGTTGCAGCTGGTACAATGGATCCAGCCATGGCTCTTGGACTTGGTATTGCTTCTGGTCTTGCAATGTGTTTCTCTGCTATTGCTCAGGGAAAAGCTGGTGCTGCTGGTTCTGACGCTCTTGGTGAAACTGGAAAAGGTTTCGCACAGTACATCATGGTAGTAGGTCTCTGTGAAACAGTAGCTTTGTTCGCCATGGTATTCTCAATGATCGCATAGCGAACCGATGTACGGTGTTTGAGCGAACAATATATTTCATGTTCGCTCGGGTCACCCCTGCCTCGCAAAGGCGGGCTCGGCTTAACGGGGTGACACGCACTTGCTTAGCGTATTTATTTTACCCCCTCGGAATATGGAAGTCTGGGTTTATTTTTTTAATTTTGAGCCCCTCGTATGAACAACGGGATTTTATCAATTTCTGCAGAGGCCTTAATCCATCTTCCACCTTTTTCTGTTTTCCCTGTCCAATAATCCGTCCAATCACAATCAGAAGGAAGATAAACATCCCAGAATTTTTCTGTATTCAGGGCATTACCTTCGTTATCAAAATACATTGGTTTTGTTACTGGACAAACCATATACTTTGGACCAAACATAAACTGAGTGGAAATATCTTCGCAATTTTTGTCATTGAAAGCAGTGAACAGAGGACGAAGAATCATTTCATCATTATTGCAAACAGCCTCTTCTACTTCTTTAATATATGGAAGGAATTCATATCTAAGTTTTATGAATTTTACAATCACGTCGTAAAAATGGTTTGAATCATCCATAAAAGCCCAAGGCTCTCTACGGCAATCAGTTCCATGGGCACGGAAAATTGGAAGAAATGTTGCAAACTGAAGCCAGCGAGTGTAAAGTTCCTTAAATCCTGCATTTGAAGTGGTGTCATCATAATCACCATCCCAATACCAATGAATCCCTTTTTTTACAAAGAAACCTCCGATATCAAGAGTCCAGTATGGTAAACCACTAAGCGCCATTTGATTTGCAGCAACCACCTGGTTTTGAAGGACACTCCATTTGGCAGAAATATCACCAGACCAAAGAATTACACCGTATTTCTGACTTCCCAAATATCCGTTTCGTGTAAGATTTACCACAGGACGCTCCGGATAATCCCTAATGGAACCTTCATAAAGTCCTTTTGAATGGTAAAAACCGTAGGCATTTGCTTTTTCTATGGGCATGATATCAGAGGCAGCCTTAACAAATTCCGAAAACATATTTTCAGGGGTCTGCTTTTCGACATGATTCCATTCAGGCGTTACAGGCTCAGATGAATCACACCACCAGGCATCAATACCATGTTTTGCAAGACCTTGTCGGGTTTGTTCCCAGTAAAGCTCCCGGCCCTTTTTTTCAAATACATTACAAATGTTAATTCCAGGAAGCAGGCAGTCCTTTTCTTTCATTTCTTTGTAGTTGGCGCATTTTTCATCCATGCTAGGCCAGATTGAAATCATAAAACGGACATTTTGCTTGTGAAGTTCATCAACCATTTTTGTAACATCAGGGAAACGCTTCTGATCAAAAGATTTTTGTCCCCACATTCCATCTTCCCAGCTGAGCCAATCCAGAACAATAGTACTAAGCGGGATGTCATGCTCTTTGAATCGTGCCACAGTCTGCAGAATTTCTTCCTGAGTTTCGTAACGTTCCTGTGACTGAATGTATCCAAATGCCCAATCAGGAAGTTTTAGTGCCTTCCCCGTAAGCTGACGCATTTTTGCTGTAATTAGATTTTTTGATTTTGGAGCAACAAAGAAATAGTCCAGATAGTAATCGGCTGTGGTGTAGAAATAGCTTCCATAGGCCGTATCCGAAAAGATTGCAGGACTTTGAGTTGTAAAGATCAATCCATAGCCCAAACTAGAAACTAAAAATGGAATGGCGATTTTTTTATTTGCCTGATGAAGATATTGCGTTGTTCCCCGAAGATTCCATACACCTTCTTCAGCCTGTCCAAGTCCATAAAGTATTTCACCTGCAGAAAAATTGAAGTTCACCGTAGTGTGATTAAGGGTTTTGTCAAAAATCTTATCTGCGGCAGTGACCCGTTTTTTTAGTCCGTCTGCAGTCTGAATTTCTTCAATTTTAATATTTCCTGCAGTTTTATAAGAATCAAATTTTTCTATTACATGAGGATTTTCAATTGCCTCAGAAAAAAGAGGGTTTTCATTTTTATAAAAACTGACACTGCCAAACTTTCGGGTCACTTTTGCTGCAAGAAGCTCTGTTTTTATGGTGATTTCATTTTCACTCTCGTCTACAGAAAAAGGCACATCTGGAGGCCCAGGTAAAAATTCTTCGCCCTGTTCTTTCTCAAAGCTTCCATCGGGATTGTGAGTGACTGAAACCCTTACAATATCTTTATCGTAAACAGAAAGACGCATGGTTTCCCGCTCCGAAAAAAGAGTAACTGTGTTTTTGTTGCGTACCACTTTTGTGATTACAGAGTTTTTTGCTTTTATTGGTGAAATCATATAAAACCTTCTTTTCCTGATTATATCATCTACTGAGTAATACTTACAAATTTAGAAATTAAAAATCTTTACAATTCCTTAACAGTTCCTTCTCACGAACTTAACAAAATTCCTGTAGATTATGTAAAAGTCGGTTCTGAACTAGAATGATATAGTGTAAAAATTATGGTTAAGATTTCAGGTTGATGCCCCTCCAAATATTGTGGGTCGTTATACATAAAAAGATTGAAAAATAATAAACTCTAAAGTATACTACTCTAAAGTATGTAATTATAACAAAGGTGAATATGTTTAGAGGACGAAAAAAGGAACTTGAATTATTAGAAGACCTATATGATTCAAAACAATTTGAATTTCTTGTTCTTTATGGCCGTAGGCGTGTAGGAAAAACAGAACTCCTCAAAGAATTTACTAAAAATAAGAATCCTTTATTCTTTTCAGCACAGGAAAAAAATGATTCATTAAATCTTCTTGATTTTTCAAAAACTGTACAAACATATTTTGATAATGATTTTTTTGGTGCGTTTTCAGATTGGGAAACTGCATTAAAATATGTTACGTCAAAAGCAACTGGTGACAGACTTGTTATTGTGATAGATGAATTTCCATACATTGCCAGTGAGAATGAATCCATTAAGAGCATTTTTCAGCATACAATAGACCATCAGTGGAAAGAAAAAAATATATTCCTTGTTCTTTGCGGTTCTTCTGTAAGTTTTATGGAAGGGGAAGTACTTGGTTCAAAAAGTCCACTTTATGGTCGTTCAACTGCACACCTAGAACTTAAGGCATTTGATTATTTTGATTCGTCACTGTTTTTTCCTGAATATTCAAACGAAGAAAAACTGATGGCCTATGGAATTTTAGGTGGTATTCCATGTTATTTGCAGGCTTTTGATTCAGAAAAAACAATTGAAAAAAACATTGCAAGGGAAATCCTAAGAGAAGGCAGATTTCTTAAAGATGAACCAACTTATCTTCTTAAGCAGGAATTACGAGAACCAGCAATTTATAACAGTATTTTTGAAGCAATTGCCGGAGGTTCATCGAGAGTCAATGAAATTGCCACTAAAATACATGAAAACACACAGAAATGTTCAAAATATCTTGGAATCCTGCAGACGATTCGCCTCATAAAAAAGGCTGTGCCATGTGGTGAGGATGATACATCAAGAAAAACTATCTATAAAATAGCCGATAATTACTTTTCTTTCTGGTATCACTTTTTATTCGAGAAGAAAAGTTTTTATGAAATTCTTGGTCCTGATGAATCAGCAAAAGATATTATGGAACCGCAGGATTTCTTTACATACTTTGGATTTGTCTTTGAATCAATTTGTCTTGAATATATGATTCGAATGGCAAAAAATCGTAAACTGCCTTTTATACCTTCAAAATATGGGAAATGGTGGGGAAATAATCCTGCACGTAAATGTCAGGATGATATAGATGTTCTGTTGATTGATGATAAAAATGAGAATTATATTTTCTGTGAATGTAAATTCAAGAGAGAACCCTTTGGTAAGTCAGAAATGGAAGATCTGCTTTCAAGAAAGTCAATTTTTGCACATGCAAAGGAATCTTATTTCTACGCATTTAGTAAAAGCGGATTTACAGATTATGTGAAAGAAAATGCCGCATCAAATAACATTACACTTGTAACAATTGATGATTTATTTAAATTTGAGGAATAAAATGAGAAAGGACATATCAGAAATCAATTTTTCATTACATTCAATTCTCACAGATGACAGTCTCCGCCATAAGTTCTATGAATGGGCAACCGGTCAGGAACTAGATAAACTTGTCATGAAATTTCTGGAAGATACTGAGTATACCAAGTTAGACGGCAGTGTGACTTTTAAAGCAAAAACTTATTTTATGGAAATATAAAAGGGGTGATTATATGTTTTACTTAAAACAGGCAAATTTTGAAGATATAGAAAAAGAATGGGCTTTTGTCCACGAAATTCCTTACGATGAAAATGGTTTTGAAAATCATATTTCAGGGATTGCCCGTCAGGATTTTGATGCTGCTTTGCGGAAAATTATAAATAACTCTAAAGGGCTTGATTTGCCAGAAGGATATGTTCCTCAGACTGTGTACTATTTTTGGAGTGATAATCCTGAAGATTTTACTTCTTTGGGTAAAAAATGTCCTGTTTCTGCAGAAAATTTTCCTGTAATCATTGGTGAATTCGATTTACGACATCATCTTTGTCCGGCTCTTGAAAATGGAAGTGGACATATAGGCCAGTTTATAAAAAAAGAATTTCGTGGAATGGGATTGTGTACAAAAGGTTTGGGACTTATGATTGAAGAAGCAAAAAAAATCATTCCAGAGGATGAAATCTACATGCACTGTAATCTTGATAATGCCGCAAGTCTTAAGGTTATGCTTAATAACGGCGGGATAATTCATCATAAAGATGAATATGGAATTTTTGTAAGAATAAAAATTAAATAAAAAATATTTGAGACTATTTCCAGAAATCAGTGTCTTCTTTCTTGAACTTTTTGTAAAAAATATGCGGAAAAGTGTCAAAAATAGTTGACATACGACATAATGTCGTGTATATTTTACATTGTAAGGACGAGGAAAGCAAAACGTTATTGCGCAGATGTGGAGCTTCCAAAAGCCTTTAAACTAAACAATAACGAGGCATTAAAATGGATAAAGCAATGATTATGGGATTTATGGGTGGACTTATTTTTGTAGGACTGGCACTTTTATTGAAAAGAAAACGTCTTGAAAGACAGGGTAAGTCAAGCAATGAATACGATGAACGTCAGAAACTTATGAGAGCAAAAGGAATGACACTGAGCTTTGCACTCTTTGTTGTAATGGCTTTCGTGTCTTCAATTCTTGCAGATGAGGGAATTGTTTGGGCTGAATCACGATTTACAGAATTCCTTTTTGAATTGATTGCAACTGCCACAGTAGACGTTGTATTCAATATCTTTCATGATTCTTACTATTCTGCAAGTAACGAAAGAAGCAGCTTCAAAAAAATGATGTTGATTGATGTACTGTGTATGACTCCACTTGTTGTACTTGGAATCAGCACACTGAACGAAGGCCGCTACTTTGTTGATGGTAAAGTTACCGCCGAAGCTTCATGGATTGCAGTAGTTGTAATGTTTGTAGCTCTTCTGATCGCCACAAATATCAGATTCTGGCAGAACAAAAAAGCAGATGCTGAAATTGAAGCAGAAGATGAAGAATAGGAGGGTGGAATGAAAAACCTGAAACTGAAAGCAGCCCGAGCCGCTCTTGATATGAGTCAGGCTACACTGGCAGAAAAAGTAGGTGTAAGCCGCCAGACAATAAACAGTATTGAAAGCGGTGATTACAACCCAACCATCAACCTGTGCATAGAAATCTGCAAAGCCCTGGACAAAACCCTGAACGACCTGTTCTGGGAATAGAAAAATCAGTAAAAAAAACAAGAAGGCATATGGAACTCCCCCCATATGCCTTCTCGTACGTAGTAGAGGTTGTCATCTCGAGCCCCCTATACTGTCATCGCAAGTACCCTATACTGTCATCGCAAGTACCCTATACTGTCACCGCAAGCACCCTATACTGTCATCTCGAGCGAAGTCGAGAGATCCCACTACCGTTGTCATCTCGAGCGAAGTCGAGAGATCTTCTTAGCAAAAGATGTCTCCACTTCGGTCGACATGACATGTGCCTTTAGGATGTCTCCACTACGGTCGACATGACAAGTGCCTTTAGGATGTCTCCACTTCGGTCGACATGACATGTGCCTTTAGGATGTCTCCACTTCGGTCGACATGACTATTTATTTTCTACCAAAGTAGCTGTAGGCCGTTTTGTTCGTATTGGGGAAATTTTTCGTCGGCACTTAGGAGGATAAGGTTGTTTCGGATTGCCTGCTGAATTAACATCCTGTCAAAGGGGTCTTTGTGATTTTCTTTTGAAGGTACAGTACTAATACTTACATAGTCATATGGTTCAGGATTAAGAAGCGAAAAATCGAACTCTTCAGCAATGTGAGGAAGATGAAGTGGATTTATGCCGCGAAGATCTAGTTTTTTTAGCTGAAGTTTGATGGCAATCTCCCAAAAACTAATGGGACTTATGTAAACAACATTTTCTGTATCAGAAATAATGTCATAAACTTTTTTGCTCAGTTTTTTTGTATCCATTAAGGCCCAGATAAAAACGTGTGTATCAATTAGATATTTCATAGAACTTACCTAAACCAAATCATCAACATTGTCAAAAAGATTTTCAGGTGAAAACTCAAAATTTTCATCTTCCCAATAAGAGGTTTTATTTTCATACATTCCAAGAGGTCGTTTTTTTGATTTTGATTTTTCCTGAATTCTTGTAAACTGTGCCACTGGTTTTTTGGAACGACCATAAAGAATTTGAATTTCCTCTCCCCCTAAAACCTTATTCAAAGATGAAGAAAACTGTGCCTTAAAATCACCAACTGTCATTTGAATCATAAAAAAAAGATACAAGAAACTTGACAAGTTGTCAAGAAAAACCCTCTTTACTGCCACCGCAAACGACCTTTACTGTCACCGCAAGCACCCTATACTGTCATCTAGAAGACACACTACTGTCATCTCGAGCGAAGTCGAGAGATCTTCTTAGCAAAGGATGTCTCCACTACGGTCGACATGACAAGGGATTTTTAAGATGTCTCCACTACGGTCGACATGACATATGCCTTAGCGACATGACAATTTTTTGGGGGGAGGTTAAAAAAAAAAGGCTTCTCGGTGGAGAAGCCTTTTGATGCGCCTGCTGCAGGTTTTGAACCTGCGACACATGGATTAACAGTCCATTGCTCTACCAGCTGAGCTAAGCAAGCGAACGTTCTTGTGAACGTGAATAATATATTATAGAATATGAGAGAAAATGTCAATAAGGTTTAAGAAATGAGCGAAGTTTTTTTGGAAAAAAAAATTGTCAGAAAGGAAGTAAAAGAGGCAGTGAAGGCTTTCTGTTTAGATCAGGGAAAAAAAGCCCAGGCAGAAGAATCAATCTGTAAAAAAGTGCTTTCATCTGACACGTATAAAGGGGCTTCTCTTATCCTTGCTTATTCTGCATTAAATGACGAGGTTGATATTTCTACATTAATAAGCAGAGCTTTTATAGATGATAAAAAAGTAGCACTTCCAGTGGTTCAGGGAGACACAATGAATTTTTATCTTGTGGACAGTGAATCAACTTTAAAAGAAGGGGCTTTTGGAATAAAAGAACCGCTGGAAAATGAAGAAAAGCTTATCACCAGAAAAAATATTGGCATCAACACCATTGTTTTAGTTCCTGGACGGGCCTTTACAAAAGACGGCAGGCGACTGGGTCGGGGAAAAGGTTTTTATGACAAATGGTTTTCCTCAATGGGAAAGGAAGTCAAAAATCTTTCAAAATGGGGAATCTGTTTTCCATGCCAGCTGGTAGAAAATCTTCCGGCCGATGAAAAAGATGTTTCTATGGATCTTGTAGTTTTCGGATGACTTTTTTGCAGACCTTTTTGCAGACCTATTTTGTAGCGTCGGCGGAATAAACGGAAAGCACTTTGCCGGTAAAGAAAGTGTTCAAAACTAAAAGATAGTCTTCATTGGTAAGGCAGTGAACAGTAATGTAATCTTCAAGATAATTGTAATTTTGTACCATCAATTCTGCATGGCTTTTCCCATTAGGAAATGCGTTTTTTGTCCAGGTGTTTTTGATCTCACGGGTGGTCTTTTCAAAATCCATAAGAACTGTAAGTTCCTGCTCAATCTGGGAAAGAACAGTTTTCAAGGCATTATCAACAGTGTTTGTGTGAGATACGTTTGTAACAACGATTGCACCAAGCGGAAGTTTTTCTGAGGCGGCAGAAACTGAAACAGCACATTCATCAAGATTCTGAAGGTTCAGTTCACGCTGAAGACGGTCGGCAACATAAAACAAAACCGCATTAAAAGGCGAAAGATTGTCCTGCTTATTTAGGGATTCAGAATCAATATTTCCAGAAGGTAAAAAGGCGTAAACTACAGGATCTGTAAACTCTTTTGTAGGAACAAGAATTGCCGGCTGAGGACCAGCGTCTTTTGCGGCAACATCTGTAAGGAAGGTGTGGATAACCTTTAAGCGGATGGAATCTTTTTCGGGCAGCGAAAGTGCTTCAGTGTCAGGTTCATCAACTTGATTTATAGTCTGCAGTGTGCCCATGTACTGATCAAGAACAGTAAGGGCTTCGGAAGTGTTGTTCCCTTCAAAAATGATTTCAAAACGGCCGGCGTTCAAAAGTCCCGGATAGGCTTCAAGGATTTTCTGAAAAGAAATATCAGAAAGGATTTCATCACCAGGATTGTAGACTTTGGAAAGGTTTGTGCCAGGAGAAAGGGATTCAATAAGGCCCGAGAAAAGCTGATTCACAGTACTTCCTTTTCGAAGACGGTTTTTAGTCTGAATGGAAGTAACGATTCTGTCGGCGTCAGAAGGATAAAAATCAGAGAAAACAAGAGCCTCGTAAAAAGATTTAACTACCTGGGAAAGGTCCTGGGTTGCAAATTCAATGTAAATCACGCTGGATGAAAGGTTTGTTTCTGCGTAAATATCGTAGTTTCCAGAAATAATATACTGAGCCTGTTTTTCGACAAGGCGTTTGTTCACTGAGGCCGCAAGAAGATTAATCATCATCTCTTCAAAGCCAGGATTATCTGCCGAAATTAAAGAACCGCCTTTAATTTTGAAAATCAACCTTGAAGTGGCGCCGCCGTTTTCAATAGTGAACACCGGCATAGAATTTTTAAGAGCGGCGCTACTTTGTTTTTCAAGGTTATTGCTGTAAAAATCCCACCACCAGTCGCTGGTAGAAATATTCTGTGAAAGAGGTTTTTCTTCGTAGGTTTCAACGGCTGCAGCTAAAGATGTCTGCCACCAGGAGGCATTTTTGGAAGTGATTTCGGAAAATCCTGCTTTCTTAAAATCGGCGGCATAATTTTTGTAAAGCTTTGAATTCACAAGAACAAACTGGAATGGTTCTTCGGCGGTAAGTTTTTCGATAATTGAATCAGGCTGCTGTTCAAGGTGAAGCATCAAATCTTCTGCAAAAACTTCACAAAGACTTGCAGAGGAAAGTCCAAGTACATTCATCTTTACCCAGTACTGTGCCAGAGTTTCCATAAATGCCGCAGAAGATTTAGTCCTTTCAGTGTATGAATAATAAAGATTAGAAATGGCGTTGTAATATTCAAAAGTGCTGATATTCGAAAAATTATTTATGGCGGTAGATAAGAAATCTTCTGCCTGTGTCAAAGGTGAAGTTTTTCCGCCATTTAAGAGGGCCTGCACTATAAAACGGGTTGATCCGCTCTTTTCGGCACTGGCAGCATAAATGTAATCACTTCCAACGCAGGAAAGGTCCGGATTAGAAACAAGGGCATCTTTCCATGCAGAATAATCGGAATTGTAAATACAGGCAGCCATATCAGCCTGAGTAGATGAAAGTCCTGTCCATTGGAAAACCGTCTGAATAAATTCCTCAGAAAAATCGTCGCTGGAAATAACATACTTACGCGGGCCATTTTCTTGGGCAACAAGTGGAGATTTTGAAAGATAAGTGCCTTTGTAGTAACGGCCGAAAGTATCATCAATAAAAGAAAGAATTTCCGTCTCGTTAATATTTCCGCTGATAAAAAGTCCGCAGTTTTCAGGCTGATAAAACTTTTCTGCAATATTTGAAAGAATTATGCGGGCCTGGGAATTGGTGGTTCCTGTAAAAAGGGAAGGATAGATGCCCGAATCGTGTTTCCATGGCTCCTGGGCAAAAACCCTTGAATCGATGGCCTGATTAATTAAGGAAGCCGGATCACCTGCGCTTTCAAGAACCTGTTTTTTCATGGAAGCAAGGGCGTTTTTAATCTGAACGTCGGCAAAATGAGGATTAAATGCAGTTTCGGCCAGTTTTTCAAAAAAATCAGGGAGTTCAGATGGTGAAAGGTAAAGTGAAAACCGGGATGCATCGGAAAGACATTCTGCATTCTCCAAAGGATAATTGAGACTGTCGGCAAAAAGTGCGGCGTAAAGTTTGAAAAATCCCGTGTTGTTTGGAGTCTGATTGGAAAATCCTGCCTTTGCTACAAATTCTACACGGACAAGAGGAGTTGAAAGGTCTTCCAGAAGGTAAACAGAAAGGCCGTTTTCAATCTTGTTTTCAGAAATGGCAGGTAGATTGATCAAAGCGGATTGATTATCCGACGAAAAATCCGACTGAGCCGAACAAAAAAAACTGCCCGTCAATAAAAAGGAAAAAGCAAAAATCAGTTTTTTCAATTTAATAGATTTAATCAATTGTGGCTTATTACCTTTGCTGTTCCCGATTTAATTTCTCGGATAAATTCTTCTACGGTGTGCACCTGATGTTCCAGTTCAACTCCCGAAAGTGGAAATGAACCGTCTGTAAGAAAACTTTCACAGTTGGCAGCATTGTGGATATCAGAACCGCCTGTCATCAAAAGATTGTGTTCTTTTGCCATGGCAAGGGCCTTTGGATTTTCATCATCTCGATTTGAACTGTTGTAAACTTCAAAACCGTGAACGCATTCAGGATGCTGGGCAAAAACCCGCATATAATCCCGGAAACGGAAAGGATGGGCCTGAATCATAAGTCCGCCAGCTTTATTTACTTCGTCAAAAAGTTCCTGGTGGGTCCAGGTCATCATCTGAGGATGGTCGTAAAGCCACTGTTTTGAAAGGCCGTAAAGAAGATATTCATCACCTTCGAAATTGTATTCAATGCCGAAAAACACATCGATACCGCTTCCCTGAGCTGCAGCAAATGCTTCTTCGTAGGCACCGTAGAAAAAATCAATCTTATCTTTCCATGGAAGGCTCCGATCAACACCAGAGTTTCCGTTAAAAAAGTGATTTGTAATACAGTATCCTGAATAGCCGGCACGCTTGTAAACATCAATATAATCAGCAGGTTTTGAAATCCCACAGCGGCTTACTGGAGCTGTATGAAGATGAGTTTCGTATAAAAATCCCATAATTCCCTCGATAAAAACTAATCAATGAATCTCTGAGCAGGAGTAACTACCCAGAAGGCTTTCATTTCTTCATTACCTGTATTTTCCAGAGTATGAGGCGAGGCTGCAGGGAATGAAACACTGTCTCCGGCTTTAAGATGATATTCTCGATTTTCATATTTAAGGGTACATTCGCCCTGAATAACCATGCCGAATTCACGTCCAGGATGACCGTAAGATCCGTGACTTGTGTTGGCACCGGCAGGAATGCGAACCACGTAAGATTCAAGGTTGCTGTTTGGATCCAAAGCGTTTGGACGGCAAAGTTCTTCGTAAATTACCATGCCTTCTTCCCGAGTTGGTCGTTCACCTGCTGAAAGAACTGTTACAGGGTGAACACGGCGGTATTCTTCAAAAAGGAATTCAAGGTTCACGTCAAGAACGTCGGCAAGTGCCAGAAGTGTGTCGATGGCAGGGCTAACCAGGTTTCGTTCAATCTGGGAAACAAGGCTTTCACTTACACCGGCTTCACGGGCAACAACTTTAAGAGTAAGATTTTTCTGTTCCCGCACACGACGAAGTTTTTCGCCAAAGTGGTAAGGGACGCGGTTTTTTTTGTCGGCTTTTTCCAGTGAATCAGACATTTTTATATCTCCAGATTTTATTTGAGTCTTTTATAAATCAGCAAAAGCATCATTTTTCTGCTTTTCTTTATTGAGTTCAGTTACAAACTGGATGAAGTAATCTTCAAGTGTTTTTCGAGGGCCTTCAAGCTTCAGGCGGGCTCGAGAACGGGCGTTATCCCGGCGAACGGTGTACATTGAATAAAAGTCACGGTAATCAAGACCGGCGTCGGCTTTTACGTGTTCACCAAGGAAGGCAGAAACTTCATCGCGGCCAATGGCGGCAATTCCTTTGTTACGGAGAATTGAACGTAGTGTGCCAATCTGTTCGTAGGAAATACCAAAAAGGAACTCTTCCATGGCCTGTGAAACTCCAGGATCTCCCATCTTCTGTTTAATAAAGGCAATCCACTGTTCATCCATCTGCATGGAGATGAGCAGCAGTTCGGAAGTTCCCATCATTGTACCAAAGGCTGGAGCAAGTTTTCGGCGGGCCTGCCATACAGACTGAAGAACCGGAGCAACATTTTCAACATTCTGATCATTCCAGTGTTCCCACAGAAGAAGAAGTGAAAGTGCCCATTCACGGCGGTATTCCATTGGCTGTGTGTCGTCGCAGATTAAGTTCAGGTAAACGTCTTCGGCAAGAAGGCTGAACATGGCAAGAATGGTGTCGTTGGCAAGCTCCTGGGCTTCTTTTTCAAGGCCTTCAACTCGGCCAGCATATTTTGAAATTGAAGAAAGAAGGTGCATTTTTGCAACCAGAAAGCCTTTCCCAAGAACAGCTTTTGATGGAAGCTGAAGTGTAGCATCTCCCTGTCCCAGGTGTTTGATTAAAGATTCAATAAGGATTTTTGGTGTTCTGGTTCCACCGGCCAGTTCATGTCGTTCCAGAAGTGAAGGGAAACGGGTTACCGACTGTGCCAGGTGTTCAAGATCTTTAATGCGGTCATCAAAGATATCGGCTCGTTCCGGATCAGAAAGACGAACCTTATCCATAACAGTCTTTACAGTCATTCCTTCTTTAGGCGAAAAGACTTCGGTAATATTTTCTTCTACCAGGAGAGGCTCGTTGTCGTAAAATGAGTTTATATCAATGCTTTCGAATTCTGCAGTTTGAGTCATAATAATGGGACTTCAATTATACTACAGTTTCTTCAAAAATGAAAATCTTTTATGACAACCAGGCCAGGATTTCGTCACATTTTATAAGATAATCGTTGATTTTTTTGTCGCTGCAGGTGTGACCAAGACGACGGTCGGCACGGATTTTTTCACCATGAAAATCACTTCCGGCGGTTACTTTCATACCGATTTTTTCACCTAGTTCTCTTAAGCGGAAACAGTCGGTGGTGCGTGCGCCGGGATGAAAAGCTTCCATTCCTTCAACTCCCCGGTCAAAAAGATCCTGCAGTGTGTCGGGCATTTTTCCCCAGGAAAGATAAAGTGACATAGGATGAGCAATTACTGGATGACCGCCGCTTTCGTTAATGGCAACAACGGCTTCATCAATATTAAGACCTGTCCGCTCAACATAGGCAGGCCGTCCTTTCCCGATAAATTTATCAAAGGCAATCTGAGGTTGTTTAACGATTCCTTTTTTTGTGAAATAACGGGCCAGGTGGGGGCGTCCAATTACCGTGTCAGGATTGTCGGCCAGCATTTCTTCCATGGAAACGTCATAGCCAAGTTCCTGCATTTTTTGCATCATTTTTTCGTTTCTGGTAATGCGGTCCCGCTGAAGAATGTTCATATGCTCCGCAAGAGATGGTGAAATGTTTTTAAGGCCAAGGCCAAGAAGATGGAATTCACCTGTAGGCCAGTTTATGTTCAGTTCAACACCGGGAACAAACTTAATTTTGAGTTTTTCAGCCGCATTTTTGGCTTCTTCCAGTCCATTTACAGTATCGTGATCGGTTACAGCTATGGCAGAAAGGCCTTTTTCGGCTGCCATGGAAACAATCTCATAAGGAGTATACTGGCCGTCTGAAGCGGTGGTGTGAACGTGCAAATCAATCATACAAAAAAATAATAGCATATTTGGGGGCTTTGTGGTATAATGAATAGAATTATAATCTGTAGATGGAGGCCTTATATGCCAAAGGCTATGCAATATACAAAAGGTGCTGTTGTTTACTTTGAAGGAGATCATGACGACCGCATTTACATCCTGCAGCAGGGAACTCTTGTTCTTACAAGTACCGATATTGAAACTGGTGCTCAGGTAGTAGAACAGGTAAAACCGGGTGAATTCTTTGGTGTAAAATCAGCGTTGGGTCATTTCCCTCGTGAAGAAAGCGCTACAGCTCTTACAGAAACTATGGCAGTTTGTCTTACTGTAAAGGAATTTGAAATCCTCTTCAGTCAGAACAAACAGTTGATTATGAAAATGCTTCGTGTATTCTCAAATCAGCTTCGCCAGATTCATAAAAAAATTGAATCAATTTTGAACAATGTTGTAGAAGATCAGCAGTCCGGCATGCTTGCTGTTGCAAAGAGTTTTTATGATGAAGAACAGTTCCGTTCTGCAGCAGATGTTTATACAAAGTTCATTCAGCGATTCCCAGACTCTCCTCGAAAAGGGGAAGTAGCTCCAATCCTTAAAGAATGTCTTCTTCGTGCACAGAAACAGGCTGCACGAGGTGCAACATATGTGTCAACAGAACCAGCAGGAGAAGCAAGTTCACTTCAGATCTTCAGTCTTCCAGCCTTTGCCCGCTTTGCAAAAACTTACGAACCGGGTCAGGTAATTATTTCGGAATTTGAACCAGGTGACAGCTTCTATCTTATTAAGAGTGGAAACGTTCAGCTGGCAAAATGTGTAAACGGTGCAAAGAAAAACCTTGATATTCTGAAACCAGGTGAATTCTTTGGTGAAATGGCTATCCTTGATTCATCACCTCGATCGGCAACCTGTCTTGCTGACGGAAAAGTAGAATGTCTGGAATTCAACAAGGCAAACTTTGAAGTGCTCATTACCGGAAACCCACAGATTGCCCTGATCCTGCTTAAACTTTTCTGCAAACGTATTTACGATCAGAAACGCCGATTCAAGATTCTTGTAATCAAAGATATTTCTGCTCGTGTTGTAAACGTTCTTCTTATGCTTGATGAAATGAATCCTGGAAAACCAAACGAACGACAGCGCCGCCTGAACGTAACTGTAGGTGATGTTGCTCACTGGGCTGGTCTTCCATTGGATACAACCAACGCAGAATTGCACAAATTGGTTGAACGCCGAAAGATTGAAATCTACGACACATACGTTGTGGTAAATAACATCAACGACCTTAAACGTGTTTACGGAAAGATCGACGAAAAATAAAGAAAGCCTGAAACGGGCTTAAGCTGAAAGGAGGAGTGTATGAAAAAGACAAATTGGATTATTGGCGGAGTACTTTTGGTTGCCGGTATTATTCTTACCGCTGCTCCTGTTTTTATTGTAAAAGCTCTGGTTGTTCTGCTGGGACTTGGTGCCGTTGCTGACGGTGTTTACAGTCTTATGTATGAAAAATCAATTTCTACAAACTCAACCTTTCAGAAAACAATTCTTTATAAATCTGCAGCAAACATTGTAATGGGGCTTATTGCCGTAATTGTGCCGCTGTTCATTGCAAAAACTGCCTGGTTTGCCATTACCTACATTCTTGGTGTTTACCTGGTTATTTCTGCTTTTGGCGGATTGTTTGCTTCAAGCCAGCTTAAAGACAGCGATGTAGACAGAAAGGCTCTTACAGTAGAAAGTCTGTTCCATATTGCTGCAGCAGTTCTTCTGTTCCTTATTGGACCTGAAAAACTTGGAAAGAGCCTTATCAGAATCATTGGTATTCTTACACTTTCGGCAGGAATCGTACTTCTTACAGTACAGGTTCTTCGCATGAAAAACACAACTGTTGCAAAAGATGTAGAAGTTCGCAACGAAGAATAACTTTTCAAAAACAATATATAAAAAGGATTTATTATGGCACACTGTATCGTACCTGAAGCAGAAGAAATTCTGGACAAAGAATATAAGGTTTTGGACAAGGGTTTTGTCCGATTGGTAGATTATTTTGGCGGCGACCAGCGCATTGTTCAGTCGGCACGAGTTTCTTACGGTGAAGGAACAAAGTCGGTTTCACAGGATGGTGCTCTTATTGATTATCTTTTGCGCCACCAGCACACATCACCTTTTGAACAGGTTGTAATGACCTTCCATGTAAAAATGCCTATCTTTGTTGCTCGTCAGTGGGTACGACACCGTATGGGACGCATGAATGAAGTTTCAGGAAGATATTCTGTTATGAAAGAAGAATTCTACGTTCCTGAACTGGACAAGGTTTCTCCACAGAGCAAAGACAATAAACAGGGCCGTGCATCAGAAGCTTTTGATAAGGAAATGGCTCAGAAAGTAGTAGATAATCTTGTTGATGGACAGAAAGTTGCTTACGAAAACTATTCTGAACTTCTTGATGAAGGTGTTGCACGTGAACTTGCCCGTGTAAATCTTCCTCTTTCTCTTTATACAGAATTTTATTGGGAAATGGATCTTCACAACCTGTTCCACTTCCTTAAACTGCGCCTGGATTCACACGCACAGTATGAAATCCGGGTATATGCAGAAGTAATGCTTGAAATGTGTAAAAAAGTTGCTCCAATGGCTACAGAATCTTTTATCAACCACATGGAACATGGAGTAAACTTCAGCGGTGAAGAAATGGAAGCTCTGCGTGCAGTAATGAACGGACAGCCAAATCCTCTTGAAGGAAAAAAACTGGACCGCTTCAACGAAAAAATTGCTACAGGGGTACAACTTTAATGAACCCGTTTGAAATGTTTAAAAATGCCGGCGCTATTAAAGAACAGGCCGAAAAACTTAAGGAAGAAATCGGGGCCCTTACTGCTACTGGTTCTTCCGGTGGAAAAATGGTTCAGGTTACAATGAACGGTACTTTTGAAATGACCGATATTCAGCTTGATCCAATCTGTGTTGATAATCGCGACGTAAAAATGCTCCAGGACCTGATTATTGCGGCACACCACGACGCCATGGCAAACATTCAGGAAAAAATTAAAGAAAAAACCGGACCACTTTTAAACGGACTGAACATTCCTGGACTCTAGTTTTTTTTGCGTGTGGGTGGGACTATGAACGCAATCGACGATCTTACAGACTCTTTTTCTCGACTTCCAGGCATTGGTAAAAAAAGTGCCCAGCGCATTGTAAATCATCTTCTTTCTGTGGATGACAGCGAGTGCCGTATTTTTTCAGAACGGCTTAAGGTGCTTCATGAGCGCATAAAGCCCTGCTCTGTATGCGGTGCATGGACCGAAAGCGACCCTTGTTCTGTTTGCCAGGACCCTCTCCGGGAACAGAATGTAATCTGCGTGGTAGAACAGAGCCAGGACGTAAGTGTAATTGAAGCTTACCGTGAGTTCCGCGGCACATACCATGTTCTTGGCGGACTTATTAAGCCGCTGGAAGGGATTGGTCCAGACAGACTCCGCATTGGTGAACTTGTTGATAGAATCCGTAAGAACGCAGAAATTACCGAAATTATTGTGGCCACAAACCCAACTGTTGAGGGCGATACTACGGCGCTTTACCTGAACAAGGTGATTTCAGAAACTTTTGAAGACCGCAGCATAAAAGTAACCCGCCTTGCAACCGGAATCCCTGTAGGCGGCGATCTTGAATACATAGACAAGCGCACCTTATCACTAAGCTTCCGCGGCCGAATCCAGTTATAGCCCGCCGCGGTAGGCCAGCACGGTGAAAGACCTTTCACCCGCGGAAAGCCCGCGGGGACGGAGAATTGTGCAGGCAAAAGTGGGACGCAGCAAAAAAATGCACCGCGACCGTTTCCTCAGGGAGCGAGTGAATTTTTTTGCGTCGCTGGGACCCGCTTTTGAGTGCACCGGTAAGTAGATGTAACCTTGGTAGGCTAGCACGGTGAAAGACTTTTCACCCGCGGTAAGCCCGCGGGGACGAAGAATTGTGCAGGCAAAAGTGGGACGCAGCAAAAAAATGCACCGCGACCGTTTTCTCAGGGAGCGAGTGTATTTTTTCGCGTCGCTGGGACCCGCTTTTGAATGCACCGGTAAGCAGTTGTAACCTTGGTAGGCCAGCACGGTGAAAAGTTTTTCACCCGCGGTAGCAGGAGATTTTCATGGGTAAAGATGTTAAGACAAATGCAATGCGAATCCTGGAAAAACTAAACATTCCCTTCGAAGCCCACACATACGATGACGATGGTGAGCATAAGCTTGAACTTGGTGCCGCAGAACGCACCGCCAATAAGCTTGGAATCCCTGTTGAACAGGTTTATAAAACTATTGTTATGCGAAGTGACACCCGCCAGATTTACGTATTCTGCCAGGCCGCCAATTGTGAAATCAACCTGAAAAAAGCAAGAACTGCCGTAGGCTGCAAAGAGCTGGCCAGCGTAAAGCCCGAAGAACTTATGAGCCTTACAGGTTACATCCGCGGTGGCTGTTCCCCGCTGGGTATGAAAAAACAGTATCCTACCTTTATTGATGAAATGGCTCAGCTTCACGAAAAAATCTACATAAGTGCAGGACAGCGGGGTGTGCAGATCAGTCTGAATCCGGAAGACCTTGCTCGTGCTGTAAACGCTGAATTTGTGGATCTGGCACTTTAAGAAAATTCTTTAATTTAAGCCTAACTGCCGGAATTAACACTCACAACGGCCTTCCCATTCCGGTGACATGCTTCTTTCGTAGGCAGTGGCCTTGTCAAAATCTACCTCAGGCTGGCAGTTTCTTTCTACATACAGGGCAGTCTGATGAAGCCGTTTCAAACATTCTGTTTTGTCGTTATCTCCAAGTTTTGATTTTTCGATACTCTGTCCAAGAATGCGAATGCTTTCATCGTAAACCTTTAATGGAACCGGGAAAGGATGACCGTCTTTTCCACCGTGGGCAAAACTGAAACGAGCCGGATCTGTAAACCTGCTTGGTGTTCCGTAGATGATTTCGCTTACCAGTGTAAGTGATTGCAGTGTTCTTGGTCCTAAGCCAGGTGTAAGCATGAGTTTCTCAAAGCTTTCCGGCCGTGTAGCGTAGGCTGTGGCAAGAACTCCTCCCAGGCGCTTAAGGTCAATGTCTTCGGCACGCACATCATGGTGTGCTGGCATAACGATGTTACGGTCGTTGGTGTTATGAAGCACTTCTCCAAAAGGCCCGCACCGCTGCAAGGAAGGCGGCGGAATCCTTACGATTTCTTCTTTTTTTACAGGCTTTGCAACTTTTCCGCCTTCCATAACAATCATCTGGTTGGCAGGGCTTTTCATCTGGTTTATTTCACGGATAAGTTTTTCCGGGTCTCCAAGAGAAAGTTCCAGAACTCTGTCACGGGTGGTGCGTGCTTTTGTGTCGGTAAGATTTAAAATTCGTCCCCGGTTTTCACCAACAACGCCAGAGTGTGGATTTTCTACAAAGGAACGCAGTTCCGATGAACTCCAGTGATAACGACGGGCAGTTCTGGTTTCAGTATTCATGCCCTGCTGTACAACAGTCCAGTTTCCACTTCTTGAAACAATAAAGTTATGCTGATAAAGCTGAAAACCATCCTGAACCGCGTTATTGTCGATTTTTGCACAGAGTTTGGAGGTGTCTACAAGTTCGTCTCCGTTTAACCCGGTGCGGTCGGCGTGTTCCAGAAGTTCGTTGGGCGTAAGTCTTGAGTATTTACCGCGACCGCCACAAACATAAAGTCCCAGATCCTGGCTGCGGGAGTTGATTCCACGTTTTAAGGCATACATAACGCTGGTGGTAATGCCGGAACTGTGCCAGTCCATGCCAAGAACTGCTCCAAAAGACTGGAACCACATTGGGTCACTAAGCCGCACCAAAACCTCATCACTTCCAAAATTATCTACTAGTGATTCAGTAATCAGTGTGCCCATAACCATCATGCGGTCAGCAAGCCACTTAGGAACTATACCGCCATGGAGAGGAAGATCTGCATGTCCGCCAGACTTTATCATCTTTATAAACCTAATATTTAGTATAACATATATATAGTAGATTTGTATAGTGGATTCGTTTTATTGTGAAGATAAGTTTGCGCAAGAAGGCAATTCCATTTTTCTTGACTTTACGGTCCGTTTTTCATAAATTTATAGTATAAATAAGCAATATTAATCAATTTAGAGGTGAAATAAATGAAACTTATTCCTTTGGCAGACCGCGTACTGGTAAAAAACGATAAAGCAGAAACAAAAACAGCCAGTGGACTTATTATTCCGGAAGTAGCTCAGGAAAAAACACAGACAGCAGTAGTTGTAAATGTTGGACCTGGCACTGAAGATGTAAAAATGACTGTAAAAGCCGGAGACCGCATCATGTATGATAAATATGCCGGAACTCAGGTAAAAATTGACGGCGAAGATCACCTGATTTTGAAAATGCACGATATCATCGCCATCGTTGAAGGCTAATTTTCTTACTATTTAATCAGTTCTTCCGGAAGGTACTTAAGGATAATTCCCTCAAGGCGTTCCGGATCAATTGGTTTACTTAAATAATCAGTGAAGCCTGCTTCAAGGTAGGTTTCACGGGCACCACTAACGGCATTGGCGGTAAGTGCAATAACTGGAGTGCCGGCCGGAAGAAGATCTCTTTCTTTCATAGTGCGTAGCGTTTCAAGTCCATCCATTTCGGGCATCATGTGATCAAGGAAAATCATGTCGTAATGGTTTTCTTTCAGAGATTCAAGAGCTGCCTTTCCACTATTAACACCTTCAAATTTAACCCGGAGCCGTTTCAAAATGGCCTGGAGAACAAAAATATTTGTAGCGTTATCATCAACTGCAAGAATTCGTGCATCTGGAATTACAAAAGATGGACCAGACTTTTCTAAAGGTTTTTCAATCTTCTTTTTGTCGGATTCAAAAATATTTCCAATTGGTGTGTCAGAAACAATTTTCAGGCGCAGATCAAAAAAGAAAACGGATCCTTTGCCATAAGTGGACTGAACCTTAAGCTTGGAATTCATATCTTCCAGAAGTTTTTTTGTGATTGGAAGACCAAGGCCTGTTCCCTGAATGTAGTGGGTCTTTTTATCCTGAACACGGCCGAAGGATTCAAAAATCTTGTCGATATGTTCTTCTTTGATGCCAATGCCAGTGTCGTGAACAGAAACTTTCAAAAGAGCAGTATCTCCTTCGCGAATAAAATCAATTTCAAAGGAAACTTCCCCTTTTTCGGTGTATTTAACGGCATTGGTAAGAAGGTTGTTCATAATCTGCTGGATGCGGATATCATCACCATAAAGAACCGACGGAATGTTTTCATCAATATGGGTACAGATAAGAAGATCTTTTTCCTTGGCACGGTCCATAATATCGTTGATGACTGTATTTAAAAGGGGCTTTACCTGGAAATTAACAGGATTTATATCAAACTTGCCGTTTTCAACTTTTGAAATATCAAGGATATCGTTTACAAGGGAAAGAAGGAATCTTGATGAAACCTGGATTTTACGTGCGTATTCAATAATCTGTTCCTCGTTACTTTCACGCAGAATCATTTCGCCCATGCCGGAAATAACGTTGATAGGAGTTCGGATTTCGTGGCTCATGGAAGCAAGGAAATCGGTTTTAGCCTGGCTTGCAACAAAGGCCTGCTCTTTTGCAACGGAAAGTTCACTGATAAACCGGATATCCGGGTTTTCCCACGCAAAATAGATGATGAAAAGAAGTACGGAAGTTCCAAATCCCATAACCAGAACTTCAAAAACCAGTTCAATGATTACGAAAATACCTACACAAATAACGCCTCCAAAAATACTGATAATCTGGATGCGGTGCAAGTTTTTTCGGTAAACAAAAATGTAGCCAACAGCAGTAAAATAAACAAACACCATGATTACCGAGTGAATTATGCAGCCTGAACTCCAGATGTAGGCGTAACGCATTTTAGAATCATCATAAGTGATTGGAAAATAAATGATAGAAATGGCATCAAGAACAACAAGTGCAATAATTGCAATACGGAAGATTGATGCAACCTTATGGTTTTCAAAAGTTTCCCGTCCTGCAGAATTGACCATAATGTGGAATGTAAAAAGAGTGGCAAAAAGCAGGGTTGAAATTATGTACATGTGCCATGAAGTTTCAGGAACCCACCAAAAGACAGGATGTGCTTCCAAAATGAGTCTGTTTTGTTTGAAACAGAAAATAGTTGTAACGATATCAAGAACTAGACTTAACATCTGAATAAACATTAATGTAGGGAAAAATGATCTTTCTTCCTTATTGCGCTTATTCATGTAGTCAATATAGAGAAGAATAAGAAAAACCAGACCGGAAAATTGTAATTGAATGCTAAGGTTATCGAGAATCACAGAAAAATTATATTTTGATTGGCTGTAAATGTCAAAAAAAATGCAATTAATCTGTTGTTTTTACATAGATAAAGGCGAAAGTGTGGAGTAGACTAAATCTATGATGACACTTTTTAACAGCAACTGGCAGTTTGCCGAAAAGAAGATTGAAACGGGCCTGAAAAAAGAAGACGGATCGGTTTTGAATCTGAAACCCAGGGATTTTTTTGATGAAAAGTCCTCTTTGACCTTCAACCAGGTTCACATTCCTCATGACTGGATGATCAGTGATACTAAAGCCTTGTACCGGGACAGTGTGGGTTTTTACACAAAGAAATTCAATCTTACTGAGGTAAAAGGACGGCACATTGCCCTGCGATTTGAAGGGGTTTACACAAATTCAGGGGTTTTTGTAAATGGAAAACCGGCTGGTGTATGTCATTACGGTTATTCTACTTTTGAATATGATGTAAGCAGCCTAGTGAAAGCTGGTGAAAATACAGTTGATGTGATTGCCGTTTATCAAAGTCCAAACACCCGATGGTATTCAGGGGCAGGTATTTTCCGGGACGTATGGCTTATTGATACGCCGGAAAGTTTTCTTGTGAGCGACGGTACTTATGTAAGATGTTCTCCTGTAAATGCGGGAAATCTTACCGGGGAATGGAAACTTTGTGTTTCAACGGAAGCTGCACTTTCAAAAGAAAACAGACCGGAATCAGGTGAAAGCCGTGTTTTTGTGCGACACCAGCTTTGCAAAAAGGACGGCACTCTGGTAAAGGAGTTTGACGGCGGAAAGCTCACTGCCTTTACGGAAGAAGAAATCAGTTATGCCTATAAGAATTTTGGTGGAGTTGAAGGGCGTTCCCTTTATAAAAGCACAGCTGAAGTTCTGGTAGAGAAGCCTGATCTTTGGGATGTTGATAATCCTTCGCTTTACTGCTTGAAAACCCTGCTTGTAAGAGAAGAAAATTCTGGCAGCGAAACTGTTTTTGATTCATGGGAACAGAATGTTGGTTTTAGAACAATCCTTTTTGATAAAAACCAGGGCTTTTTCCTGAACGGCCGTCACCTTAAACTGAACGGAGCCTGTCAGCATCACGACCTTGGGGGGCTTGGAGCAGCTTTTAATGTTCAGGCACTTCGCCGTCAGTTTATGAAACTTCAGGAAATGGGTGTAAATTCTGTACGCTGTTCTCACAATCCACCTTCCAAAGCCTTCATGGATCTTGCCGACGAAATGGGCATCCTTATTGATGATGAAAGTTTTGATATGTGGCAGCTGAATAAAACCGCCTACGATTATGCAAACTATTTTGAATCTGACTGCGAAAAAGATACGGTTTCCTGGGTAAGAAAAGACCGCAATCACCCAAGCCTCATAATGTGGAGCATTGGAAATGAAATCTACGACTGTCACGTGGGAAAAGGTCTTGAAGTAACAAAAAAACTTGCAGAATATGTACGCAAAAATGACCCCGATTCCAACGGTTTTGTAACCTTTGCATCAAACTTCATGATGGGAGAAGGTGCTCAGGAATGTGCAAAAGAAATTGAAGTGGTGGGCTACAACTATCTTGAACGGCTTTACAAGGAACATCACGAAAAATATCCTGAGTGGAAAATCTATGGAAGCGAAACCGGTTCTACCATTCAGAGCCGGGGAATCTATCACTTCCCACTGTCCATGAGTCTTGTTACCCACGATGACCGCCAGTGTTCAAGCCTTGGAAACTGTACCACCACCTGGGGCTGCGAAAGTACCGACAAAGTTATTACCAACGACAGGGACGCTCCTTTCAGTGCAGGACAGTACATCTGGACCGGATGGGATTATATTGGTGAGCCAACTCCTTACAACAACACTTCTAAATCAAGTTATTTTGGTCAGATTTGTACAGCCGGGTTCCCAAAAGACACTTTTTACATGTACAAAGCTGAGTGGGCCTATAAAAATACAAAACCTTTTGTTCACATTCTGCCTTACTGGGACTGGAATGTGGGCCAGGAAATTGAGGTGAAGGTCTATTCAAATCTTGATTTTGTGGAACTGGTGCTGAATGAAAAAAGTCTTGGAAAGCAGCCTATAGATCATGATGAAGGAGCCATGCTTTCGGGACTTTGGAAGGTGAAATACGAAAAAGGTGAACTGAAGGCCCTGGGTTACAACGAAAAGGGTGAACTTAAGGCAACAGAAATCCTTCACAGCTTTGAAGATCCTGTCCGTGTAAAAATTGAAGCAGAGTGTGTTCCCTATAAAGATGATGGAACTGGCCGGGAAGCCCTTCATTTTATTGATGTAATGACAGTTGATAAAAATGGATATGACGTTGCCAATGCCCGAAACTACGTTACCATCAGGGTGGAAGGAGATGCAGAACTTGTAAGTTTGGATAACGGAGATGCCACTGATTTTGAACAGTACGTGCCTTCTTTGGAAAACGGTGGAGCTCACGTAAGGAAACTGTTTTCGAACCGCATGTGTGCCATCGTTCGTTCACCAAAACAGGATTCTGTTTTCAAAGTTTACGCTGTAAGTGAAGGCCTTGAAGGAGACGGGCTGGAATTTGGGAAGGACGGTGCTGTTCATGTAAAAGTGCCTGATGCAGTGAAACCTCTGATTTCTGAAGTGCCTGTGCGCAAAATCGAGATTTCTTTGGAAGGTGATGTTACTCTTACAAAAGAAAAATCTGTTCTTAAGGCTAAGGCAAAAGTGCTTCCGGAAAATGCCACTAACAAAAAGATTGACTGGAATCCAATGCTTCCAGAAAGTGTTTTAAGTGATTCAGTGGAAATTGCCGTTTCAGAAGATACAAGGGATGGAGAAATAAAGGCTGTAAGTGACGGAAAATTTATTCTTCGATGCACGGCTAATAACGGTCAGGAATATCCGGAGATTCTTTCTGAACTTAACATGAGTGTAGAAGGGGTTGGTAATCCAAAATTCAATCCTTATAAAATGGTAGAAGCCTGCCGTCTTACAGGATGGAGCGGAAAAGAAAAGCCTAAAAACGGATTTACCGGTGGTATTTCAAACCGGGGCCTTGGAAACATGTGGATCAGCTTTGATAAGGTGGATTTTGGTCCTGATGGTGCTGATGAAATCAACATTCCGGTGTTCTGCTTTAATGACAGTTTCCGTTTTGAAGTGTGGGATGGAACTCCTGAAAATGGTGAATGTCTTCTGGATACTAATTTTGAGGCCCAGTATCAGTACAACACCTATACGGAAAAGGCTTTTACTTTGAGCCGCCGCCTTTTTGGTGTGCATACAATTTCCATTTTCTTCCATCTGGAACTGGTGTGCCATGGATTCCGCTTTACTCAAAGTCCAAAGGCTTACGGAAAACTTCGGGCGCTGGATGCAGACACAATCGTAGGTGATACATTTACAAAAACTGCCGAGGCTGTTGAAGGCATTGGAAATAACGTAAACCTTGATTTTAAGGCCATGGATTTTTCGGAAGGTACAGGCCGCCTTACCATCTGCGGAAAGTCTAACAAACCAAACAATACAATCAACTTAAAGTTCTTCAATGCTGATGGAAGTCAGGGAACCCAGGTGATTGAGTTTGCCCATACTGACGATTACGAAGAACGTACTTTTGAAATTGAAAAGGTGACGGGGCAGAATAAAGTAAGTTTTGTTTTCCTGCCGGGCTGCGATTTTGATTTCAAATGGTTCAGGTTTGAAAAGTAGAAAAACCTAACAAAAAATGATAAAATACCTTCAATATTATTTATTGAAGGTATTTTTTTATGGCACTTGAATGCGGTATCGTTGGACTTCCAAACGTAGGTAAATCAACCATTTTTTCGGCCCTTACATCGGCTCCTGCTTCTGCAGAAAACTTTCCATTCTGTACAATCGATCCAAACATTGGAATTGTAGATCTTCCAGATGAACGCCTTGATTTTATGGCAAGCATTTTCCAGCCTAAAAAGAAAACTCCAACTGCAGTAAAATTTGTTGATATTGCAGGTCTTATTAAAGGTGCATCAAACGGTGAAGGACTTGGAAACAAATTCCTTGCAAATATCCGTGAGTGTTCCGTAATTGCCCACGTTGTACGCTGTTTCGACAATCCTGATATCATGCACGTTCGTGACAATGCAAACGAGGCTGCTCCAATTGATCCTGAAACTGATATTCTTACAATCAACTGGGAACTTTGTCAGGCCGACCTGGACACAATTGCAAAGCGTGAAGAAAAGAACGTAAAACAGGTTCGTGCACTTGGTAAAGAAGCAGAAAAAGCTCTGGCACCATTCAACTCTGCCGTTGCAAAAATCAAACCTTTGCTCCAGGACGGAAAATGTGCCCGTACAGCAGACCTTACAGACGACGAACAGCTTGCCATTAAAGACATGTTCCTTCTTACAATGAAACCAACTTTGTACGTTGCCAATGTTGATGAAGATTCAATCGAAAGTGGCACAAACAACTACGTAGAAATCGTAAAAAAATACGCTGCGGAAGAAAAAGCCGACACTGTTGTAATCTGCGGAAAATTCGAAGCTGACCTTGCTGAAATTACAGAAGAAGCTGACCGCAAAGACTTTATGGAAAGCGTTGGTCTTACAGAAAGCGGACTTGCAGTTCTTGCAAGAAAAGCTTATCACCTTATGGGACTTCGCACCTTCTTTACAGGTGGACCTGATGAATGCCGCGCCTGGACAATCCACGACGGTGACAAAGCACCTCAGGCAGCCGGCGTAATCCACACTGACTTTGAAAAAGGATTTATCCGCGCCGAAGCCTACACCATCGACGACCTTCGCCAGTACAAAGAAGAAGCCGCCATTAAGGCCGCCGGAAAGTACCGCCAGGAAGGAAAAGAATACGTAGTACAGGACGGCGACGTTTTGTTCTTCAAGTTCAACGTATAACACGAAAAATAGAGGCACCTTGAATAAGGTGCCTTCAAAAATTTTAAGCGCGCAAAAAAAAGCGGGTCCCAGCGACGCAAAAAAATGCACTCGCTCCCTGAAGAAACGGTCGCGGTGTATTTTTTTGCTGCGTCCCACTTTTTTTCGCGGCAATTACCTTTAGAAGGCACCTTGAACAAGGTGCCGTTTATATTTACATTACCAGTTTGGGGGAAATTATAGGAATGCCAAATACATGGGAAATTGTTGGTGGAAATCAAATAATAATGAAAAATGCTAATCCTGATTGGGTGGTGCCATAATGTATGAGGTGATAGGAACAAAAGAAGATCTTATAGAAGTTTTAGAGAATCTTGCAAAAAAACTTGATAATGGAGAGTATTCTCAAATTTTAGAAGAAAAAGACTATTTTTGTTCAATAATAAATATAAATGAAATATTAGAAAATGAAATATTTCCAGATTTTATACAGTGTTATTTTATCAATAATGAAACTAAAGAAAAATATTTATTATCAGTTGAAACATATCATGGAATTGGTGGAAGTCTGAAGAAAATAGGGTGATTTACTATTCCCACAAATTGCTATTTGATGGGAGGAATTTAAACCTCAGTCTTTTTCTTTTTGAAACCA
>JAKSTP010000019.1 GCA_024402505.1 Treponema sp. | reverse complement strand
TAATATTATCTGCCTCTACGAAGCAGTCACAGTCTTTGCGGACACATTGTTGGTCAACCAGTGAAGTAAGCCTGGAAAACTTCAGGACATGTCCGTAAAACGACAGTTATCTAAATTATACAGAAAAGATTAATAGTATTCAACCAAAAGCTATTTCCAGCATTCAAGTTTTGTGTCATCAAGGCCAATATCAGATGCCTTGAAAACAGGTTTCTTTCCTTCTTTTTTCTGTTTTGTGTAGTCATTGAGACATTTAATTGCGGTTCCACCAATAATCACAATAACCGGAACGTTGATGACAACTGCTAGTCCCTGAAGCATATCGGCCAGATCCCAAACAAGTCCGGCAGATGCTATAGCACCAACAAATACAATAATTGTGGCCACAATACGGAATGTAACAAGTTCCCATTTTTTTGCATCACGCTTAAGAATAAATTCAAGACAGCCTTCGCAGTAAGAATAGTTTCCTATCAATGTTGTAAAGGCAAAAAGGCTCATGGCAATTGAAAGGAATACTGGACCGAATCCACCAAGAGCAGCTTTCATAGAAGCCTGAACATAGGCAGCCCCAGCCATTTCAGCAGAAGGTTCAACACCAGAAATAAGGTACATGAAAGCAGAAGCTGTACAGATCAAAAGTGTATCAATGAAAACGGAAAGCATCTGAACAAGTCCCTGCTTTGCCGGGTGTGAAATGTCAGCTTTTGCGGCAGCATTTGGTGCAGAACCCATACCGGCTTCATTTGAGTAAAGACCACGTTTAATTCCCCACATAATACAAGATCCTGAGAACCCACCGAAAATTGATTTGAAATCGAAAGCTGATCGGAAAATCATGCCGAACATGGCAGGAATAGCTTTAATGTTGATTACAAGCACAATAATTGAAACCAGAACGTAAATAAGTCCCATAAGTGGAACAAGATATTCTGTAACTTTTACCAGTCGCTTTGCACCGCCAATTACAATGATTCCAAAAAGAACCATAAGAATAGCCCCAATCACATAAGGAGTTGCATTGGAATAAAAACTGAATACTTCAAATGTTGACTGAAGGTTATAAGATGCAAGAAGGTTATAACCAAGAGCGTAAATCAGAATGATGATAACAGAGAAGATTACACCAAGCCAGCGCTGACCTAATGCCTGTTCCATATAGAAGGCTGGTCCGCCTTTAAAAGTGCCGTCCTTATCATTTTTCTTGTAAATCTGAGCCAGTGTTGCTTCAACAAAAGCAGATGCACCACCAAGAAGAGCTGTAATCCACATCCAGAAAATAGCACCAGGGCCACCAAGACAGATTGCAGTTGAAACACCAATAATATTTCCAGTTCCTACACGGGAAGCGGTAGAAACCATAAGGGCACCAAATGATGAGATTCCGTCTTTCTGTTCAGGTTTTTCACTAATTGCAGAACAGGCTTCCTTAAACAGACGGAACTGAATGCACTTTGTTCTGACAGTAAACCAGATTCCTGTTGCAAAAAGGAAAAGAGGAACAATGTAAGGCTGATACAAAAATCCGCTGATTACATTGATAAGATTGTGTAAAACTTCCATGAAAAATTCTCCATTTAAATATAGTCTTAATCATAAGTATAAACTATAAATGGAGATTCAGGGAAAAATCTTTGCACGCTTTTCTTTTACATCAGACAGGAAGCGTCTTTCTCTCTTCCCTCTTTCAAAAGTTTTCGAATAAGTGTTGAACTGACTCTTTCGCCCTTAAACAAAACCGGCTGGACAATGGTACAGGAAAGACCCCGTTCACTGCAAAATACTTCAATTTCATTTCTGCCAGTTCTTCCCCCGGCACCAAATCTGAAATCATCACCTTCAACAAGATGTTTCAGCCCGCATTTTTCATAAAGCACATCAAGAAAAGCTTTTCCTTCCATGTCGGCCACATTTTTTGTAAAGTCAATGAGAATCACAAAATCAAAGCCCATCTGATCAAAATGGGAAAGCCGTTTTTCAAGACTTTCAATAGGATTTACAGAAGCTTTTGAAAGTGCAAAAATTTTGTCGGTAAAAGTTACCACACCGCAGGCATATCCTTTTTCTTTTCCGCCTAAAACTGCATTTAAAAGTGCCTTGTGGCCGATATGAATGCCGTCAAAAACTCCAACAGTTAGAGCCGTTCCTTTTTCAAGAATCTCAGCATCAATTTTACCCTCAACGGCATCCTGCCATGAAAAAACTTTCATCAAAAGCCCCTTTTACTGTCCAATAATTGAAGAAAGAAGACTGTCTACTTCAGCCTTGCGGTAAGAAGGATTTTTTTCCTGAAGCATGTAAAGGTAACCTTCTGCGGCATCATTTTCACCAAGCTGCATGCACACTTTTGCAAGTTCAATGTAAGCATCGTAAATCTTTCCATCACTTTTAATCACTTCCTGGAGTGTAGTTTTTGCATTGGCATAATCAGCGTCTTTGGTAAAAGCACGTCCAAGATTCAAACGAACATCGTTGTTTTTTGGATCAAGAGCGACTGCTTTCTGATAAAATTCAATAGCCTTCTTGTAATCACCTTTTTCAAGATAAGCGGATCCAAGGTTATTTGTAGCCTCAAAATTCTTTTTATCTTTATTGTAAACCTGATTAAAGAGATTCAAAGCCATGTCCACCTCTGGAGGTTCAAGATTCATGTACATTACACCAAGGTTGATTTTTGTCTTGTCGTGATCAGGATTAAGGGTAAGAACTTCCATATAAACCGGTATTGCTTCATCACTTTTTCCATTTTGATCCAGAAGAAGTGCATAATTGTAAACTACCTGGGCTTTTTCGGAATTCTTGGAAAGATAGTCTTTTCCGTTGTAAGAAAGACGGGCAAAACTAAGGGCATCATTTTTCTTATTTTCTTCATAAAGAACTGTAGAAAGATTGTACTGGGTTAATGTTTTATCACGGCCATCCTGCATCAAAGTAAGGGCCTGGCGGTAAGCAGTTTCTGAATCAGAAAGTTTTCCCATCTGATAACAGGCGTTTCCAAGTTCCTGCCATGCAACTGTTTTTGAATTGTTGATTTCAAGGGTCTTTTTGTATGAAGCAATGGCCCCAGAATAATCCTTGTTTTTCAAAAGAAGACGGGCCTGTTCAAGATATGAATTTTCGTGCATAGGCTCAATTTCAATTGATTTTCTAAAACTGTCCAAAGCTTCCTTATCTTTTCCCAGCTTCAGGTAAGTAAGCCCCAGATTATATCGGGAAAGATGGAATTTTCCGTTGAGCTTGCAGGAAGTGTTGAATGAAGAAGTAGCTTCTGAATATTTTTGTAGAACGTACTGTGTTTTTCCAAGATTGTAATAGTAAAGATAATTTCCAGGCTCATACTGAACTGCCTTTGAGAATTCATCCAGTGCCATCTGGTAATTTTTCTTTTCATAGGCATCAGAAGCAAGAATATAATGACTTGCAGCATCCTTAGGATTTTTGGCCACTGCGTTGGAAGCCATATCAACAGCTTCAGCCTTAAGTTTTGCCTTTTCTGCAGGGTTATTTTCATGATCTGCGGCGTCATACAAAGCCTGGGCAATTTCTGAATGTTTTGAAGCACTGAAAGCAGGTTCTCCATCTGAAACCGGAAGAAGTTTCTTTGCCTTTTCAAAATATTCCATAGCTTTTTCTGTATTTCCTGTGGCCAGAGCAGTTTTTCCAAGCTGAATCTGTTCGTTTACTGCGTCAATTTCTTTTTTAAGTTTTTCATTCTTTTTGGCAAGTTCTGCTTCCTGAGCCTTACGCTTTTCTTCTTCGATTTTTCGTTGTTCTTCCTGGGCTTTTCGCTGTTCGGCCTGTTCTTTTTCCTGAGCAAGACGTTCTTTTTCGGCTTCCAGGCGCTGCTGCTCTGCTTCAAGACGTTTCTGTTCTGCCTGACGGTTTTTTGCATCGTTTTCAGCCTGAAGTTTCAGAAGATCCTGAACAGCTTTCTGGTTCTGCTCAACCTGTCTGTTTGATTTTGCAAGTGCGTCCTGCATGGAAGACAAGGTATCATTCATGGCAGATGCAATACCATCAGAAAGACTTGAAGTATCTACATCTACGGTGATTTTTCCGCTGTAGTCTACTGTTGAACTACCGCCATTTCCATCCTGGGAAGAATTATTTGTAATGTAAGTAACTCCACCTGTTCCATTTGGATGAAGCTGTTTTTCCTGAATAAGAGTGTCCAGAAGAACATTCAGATTATCGTTGTCAGGATCTTTTAAGAGAAGATTCTCCAGAAGTGTAAGGGCACGGTCGTACTCCCCCCGCTCCATATAACGCTCAATAAGTTTGATTGTATTAGCCTGTGTAGAACTACCTGAACAGCCTCTTAAACAAAGGCTTAGCACAAGGGCCAGAATAAGAAGGCCTGCACATGCACTGGCAATAATAATCTTCTTTTTTTTCTTTTCGTCCATCATATTTCCCACCTACTCAAGTTCACTTTCCATTTCGTAATCAATAATTGATTCAGCACCGCTGGACATATTTGCACTGTCTGTATTCTGCAAAGATTCTGCCACTTCTTCCAGAAGTTTTCGGCGGCGTTCTGCATCTGCGGCACGTTTTTCCGCTGCAAGTCGTTCTTCTTCAGCACGTTTTTCTGCTGCGATCCGCTCTTCTTCGGCCTTTTTCTCTGCAGCAATTCTTTCTTCTTCTGCTTTTCGTGCAGCTTCTTCCGCAAGGCGTTTTTCTTCAGCGGCTTTTCGTTCTTCTTCAAGTTTTGCCATTTCTGCAGCAATTCGTTCATCTTCGAGACGCTGTCTTTCGGCTTCTGCTGCAGCAATTTTTGCTTCTTCTTCAAGACGGATGATTTCCATTTCAAGGGCAGCAATCATCTTTCTTACATCATCTGATTTTTCATGGTCCGGTGCAAGTTCCAGAAAAAGTTTGTAATCCAAAAGAGCTTTGTCATAACTTGCCAGTCTTAAATAGGAGTTTGCCCTGTTCAGAACAGCCTGGTAATAATTTCTGTCGGCTGTATAGGCATAAGAAAAATATTCTGCTGCTTTTTCGTAATTTTTTAATAGAAAATAAGAGTTTCCGCAGTTATAGGAAAGAATCTTTTTGCTTGTTCCTGGAGTCTTAATCCCTTTTTCAAAAATTTCAACAGATTTTTCGTAATTTTCTGTCTGAAAATATGCAAGTCCAAGATAATTGAATGCATTTGTGGTATTCCGGCCATCGGCAATTTCCTTTTCAAGAACTTCAATAGCCTTTACCGGTTCATTTTTAGTAAATAATTTTTCTCCTTCAGAAAGGCTCTGTGCCACAAGAGGAGCAAAGGTAAAAATCAAAAGAATAAAAAATGCGGTTTTCTTCATATCTATTACTTCGGCATATTCTCCAAAGATATAAATCATCATTTTCAAGAAATGTTTCACTACTTTCGCACAATTTTTCTTCTCTTTCAATATTAATGCTTTTGCTATATAATAGTAGGGATTAAATTTTTCACCTTAATCTAGGGATGGAGTTTTTATGAGTTCGCTCTACATAGTAATTTTTGTCATTCTCGCCGTTGTAGTAAGCACACTTCTCTTCTTTATAATTAAATCTACAATTTCACCAAAACGACTTGATGCAGTGCCAAAACTTATTTCGCAGGGAAAAATTCAGCAGGCTATCAAACTTTCAAAACAGATTCTTGCTAAAGATCCAAAAGATTATACCGCCCATTACTATCTTGGAAAGGCTTATATTGCAGATAACAAAAATGAACTTGCACTTATGGAAATGAAATTCGTAAGTGAAAATGCTCTTTTTGGTGAACGCATCAATGAAGTTGAATTCCGAAAAACTTTCTCTGAACTTCTGGTCAGATTCAATCAGAATAATGAAGCTCTCCGGGAATATCTTCTTCTTACAAAACTTGAACCTCGAAATGCAGAAAACTATTTCCAGGCAGGACGTATTTACGAATCAATCAACCGATACGACCTTGCAATGGGCTATATGAAAAAAACTGCAGAACTTGATAAAAAACATGCAAAGGCCCATGCAGAACTTGGACTTATGCACTTCCGTACAAAACAGTACAACGAAGCAAAAAAAGAAATCGATCTGGCACTTAAACTGAGCCCGGATACCTACTCTTCTTACTTCTATCTTGGAAAAATCATGAAAGAAGCAAAAGATCTTCCTGCCGCCATTAAAGCCTTTGAAAAAGCCCAGCGCGATCCTGAATTCAAACAGAAGGCTATTATTGAACGGGGAACCTGTTATATGATGGCAAACAGATCCGACAATGCCATTCCTGATTTTCAGCGTGCCATTGACCTTGATAAAGAAGGCGTTCACAACGAAACACTTTACGCCCGCTACTTTCTTGCCAACTGCTATGAACAGAACCGAAAAATCGATAAGGCTATTGAACAATGGGAATACATTTACAAGCGCAACAAGGCTTTCCGGGATGTAGGATCAAAACTTTCAGAATACAAGGACCTTCAGTCCAACGATTACCTTAAAGATTACCTTACCTGCAACGACGAGGAGTTTCAGCTTATCTGTAAAAATGCTGTTAATAAAGTTCTCCGTCTTCAGGTTCTTTCTATTGAGTCAAAAAAATGGGGATGCCAGATTTCCGGTGTTGAAATGAAAGATGAATGGATGAGCGTCCGAAAACAGGTTATTTTCCTTCGCTTTTACCGGGAACCTAATCCTATTGATGACGGAGCCGTACGGGAAACACTGGATCTTATGAAACAGCAGAACTCTGCAAAAGGCTTCCTTCTTTCTCCAACAGGCTTTACAAATGCGGGAAAACACTTTGCCGAAAACCGTCCTGTTGAACTTGTAGAAAAAGATAAACTGGAAAAAATTCTTACAAAGGCCGGCCAATAAAAAATGAAAATTCTCTGCGTCTCAGATCAGATTGATCCATTGGTTTACAATCAGAATGCAAAAAAAATTTTTTCTGATGTAGATGTTATTCTGTGCGCAGGTGACCTTCCAATGAATTATGTTGATTTCATTGTTACGGTTTTTAACAAGCCGGTTTTCTTTGTTTTTGGAAATCACGATCTAAAAGAATTCCGCTTTTACGATGGAAGAAAAAGCTTAAAATATTCCTACGATACCAATCACTCTCACGGCGGAACCCATCTTGGATTTACCACCTATTCAAATAAAAACCTTACTTATATAGATGAAAACGGTAGAGAAACTCCCCTTCTTATTGCAGGAGCCGGAGGATCTTTAAGATACAACAACGGTCAGAACCAGTACACAGACCGTCAGATGAAATGGAAACTTATCAGGATGATTCCACAGCTTATGAAAAACAAGCGTAAATATGGAAGATATCTGGACATTCTTCTGACTCACGCAACTCCCCGCCATGTTCACGATCACGAAGATCCATGTCACAAGGGATTTGACTGCTTCAACTGGTTCATCGAAAAATTCAGGCCAAAATACCTTGTTCATGGACACATTCATCTTTATGATATTCGAGAAAAACGGGTCAGCAGGGTTATGGATACTACTGTTGTAAACGCTTACGCACATTATGTAATCAATCTGCCGGAAACACAGGAAAATGACACATCGGAGGAAACACAATGAACCTGGCACAGATAAATCAGACTGAAGATGATTTTTACAGAGCACGAAACAAAGCATTTTTCAATGAAATACAGCATCTTCTGAACCCTGAAGAAGTTTCTCTTATTTCCTTAAACGATATTAAACATCTCATTAAACCAAGTGCTGAAACTTATGTTGGCATGCAGGTTATTCCTGTAGAAAAAATTGTAGGAAGTGAAGGTCGTTACAACGATTTTGACAACAGATTCTTTCCAAAACGATCTCACCTTAAAGTACGCTGGCAGAGAATTGACGACGCAGCCATAAACAATATTATTCTGCCTCCAATAAAAGTTTATGAGATTTCAGGATTGTACTTTGTTCGGGATGGAAACCACCGTGTATCTGTAGCAAAATCCCGGGGAACAGAATTTATTGATGCAGAAGTTGTTTCCCTTCAAAGTGAAATAAAACTGCGCAATCCTAAAAATTATCAGGATATTATCCACCAGATTATTACATATGAAAAACGCTGTTTCTACGGAGAAACGGGCTTTGGCGATGTAACCGATTTCTGGTGTCTAGACTTCACTACTCCCGGAAAATATGACCTTATTTACAACCACATTATGACTCACAAGTATTTCATCAACATGGATAAAAAAGAAGAAATTTCCATGGAAGATGCAATTCTTTCCTGGTTCAACACAGTTTATCTTCCTGTAATTCATTTTCTGGAAGACAAAAAGGTTATGAGAAAGTTCCCTCACCGTACTGTAAGTGATCTTTACGTTTACATTCTTAAGTACTGGCACGAACTTAAAGAAAAATTCGGTGATATTACCCTGGAAACAGCCGTTCAGGAGTTTACAAGCAAACATAAAGTTCCTCTCAAAAAGAAGATTGCAAACTACTTCAACCGCATCATTCTTAGAAAGGCTCTGAACAACAACGTAAACGACGACTAATCTCAAAAAAATCAAAATTTTTAAAACTTTTTTCAAATTTATCCTCAAGAAAAATTCAAGTTATGCCGATAATCAATTAGAAGTGTTATGACTGTTTCGACTTCGTAGAAGCAGCGGTCAGACATTCCCGCAAAGTAGTGTAGATGTAGCCTTGTAAACTTCATTTGCACTTCTTTGCAATATTGGGAAAAGGATTTCCCTCTCTACATATTCCAAGGAGGAATACTATGGTTATCAACCACAACATGTCGGCAATGTTTGCCAATCGTTCACTCGGAGTTACAGGCTTGTCTTTGGATAAAGACATGGAAAAACTGTCTTCAGGTATGAGAATCAACCGTGCTGGTGACGACGCTTCTGGTCTCGCAGTTTCTGAAAAAATGCGTGCACAGATCCGCGGTTTGAACCAGGCATCACAGAATGCAGCTAACGGTATCAGCTTCATCCAGACAACTGAAGGTTACCTTCAGGAAACAACTGACATCCTTCAGCGCATCCGCGAACTGGCTGTTCAGTCTTCTAATGGTATCTACAGTGATGAAGACCGTATGCAGATTCAGGTTGAAGTTTCAGCTCTGATCTCTGAAGTTGACCGCATCGCTTCTACAGCACAGTTCAACGGTATGAACATGCTTACAGGACGCTTTGCTCAGCCAACTGGAGAAAACTCTGTAACAGCTTCAATGTGGTTCCACATTGGTGCAAACATGGACCAGAGAACTCAGGTTTTCATCGGTACAATGTCTGCTACAGCTCTTGGTGTACGCGATATTGGTACAGAAGAAAAAATGACAATTGCCACACCGGAAGATGCCAACCGTGCAATTGGTACAATCGATGAAGCACTCAAAAAGATCAACAAACAGAGAGCTGACCTCGGTGCATACCAGAACCGTCTTGAATTTACAGTGAAAGGACTGAACATTGCTTCTGAAAACCTTCAGGCTTCAGAATCACGCATCCGTGACACTGACATGGCAAGCCAGATGGTTGAATTCACAAAGAACTCAATCCTCCAGCAGGCCGGTACAGCAATGCTTGCTCAGGCAAACAGCCAGTCACAGAACGTACTTTCACTTCTGCGCTAATTTCAGTAGTAATACTGATTTGTTTGCAGAAATTTAAAACGACCCTTCTCCACCCTATCCAAATTCGTGGAGATTATGGAGATTAGGTCGTTTTTAAACTTGTATTTCGCAAGATTGTGTATTATACTGAGTAGACTTCAGGCAGAATTTCTGTCTGAAGTCTGGCACGGTTTATCAGAGCATTTTTTGATTTTCCCTACCACATCAGTATTGAATTTGTGACACAAGTTCAGAGTGTCTGTTCTTTGAAATAGTGAATTTCGTGTATACCCGCAGGTATCGGCAAGGGTAGTTGATTTTCTTTTGCTCACACTTTTGAAGATCAACGATTCCTGCCGAAAGGTCTGAAACTAAACTGGGGGCGTTGCCGGTTTAGCCTGCACCTGCAGGACTCAAAGCATGATGCATTGAGTTAATTTTATACATGGAAGGCACAAATATGATTATTAATCACAATATGAGTTCACTCTATGCTGATCGTGTATTGAACATTTCTAATGATTCAATCATGAAAAACATGGAAAAACTTTCGTCTGGAGAAAAAATCAACAGAGCCGGTGATGATGCTTCAGGACTTGCTGTTTCTGAAAAAATGCGCAGCCAGATTCGCGGTTTGAATCAGGCAAGCAAAAACATCATGAACGGTGTTTCATTCATCCAGACAACAGAAGGATATCTGCAGGAAACTACAGACATTCTTCAGCGCGTACGCGAACTTGCAGTACAGTCAGCTAACGGTATCTACAGCGATGAAGACCGCATGCAGATCCAGGTTGAAGTATCTCAGCTTGTAGCTGAAGTTGACCGCATTGCTTCTACAGCACAGTTCAACGGAATGAACATGCTTACAGGACGCTTTGCAGAAAACGCTGACAGTGTTATGCAGTTCCAGATTGGTGCAAATATGGACCAGAACACACGCGTATTCATCGGCACTATGACAGCTACAGCTCTTGGGTTGAAAGGTGCTCAGGGTGATGATGAACAGATTTCTATTGCATCGCCAGAATCAGCAAACATGGTACTCGGAACAGTTGACGCAGCTCTTACTAACGTAGCAAAACAGCGCGCTGACCTCGGTGCTTACCAGAACCGCTTCGAAATGGCTGCAAAAGGTGTAAATATTGCTGCTGAAAACACTCAGGCTTCTGAATCACGTATTCGTGATACAGACATGGCTTCTGAAATGGTTGAATTCACAAAGAATGCAATCCTTACTCAGGCCGGTACAGCAATGCTTGCACAGGCAAACTCTCAGTCACAGAACGTTCTCGCTCTGCTTCAGTAGTTTGCAAAATCATCAAAGAGATTTCTGGATGTCATCTTTTTGATTGGGTCGCTGCGGCGTAAAAACCGCAGCAAAAACTTTGGGAATAAGAAGGGGCCGCCCACCCTTCTATTTCTTCTTACACGGATGGAAACTTGAAATAGATAGCAAGGAGGTGAACCTATGAACATAATCAATTCAGCGGTTCAATCAATGGCAACGGATGGCCAGTCTCTTTACACATCAGTCAAAATTAATTCAAGTAATATTTCTCCTGTAAAAGCTCCTGAAATGAACAATGCAGCAGATGTAGCTAACAACATCAAGCAGAGCATTGAGGAAGTAAAAGCTTCTGCAAAAGAAATGGAAAATCTTTCGGAAGTTGTAACAGGAAGAAAACTTCAGTTCAGTGTCAACAAGGAACTGAACACTGTTGTTGTTACCATTATTGATTCAAACACAAATCAGGTAATAAAAGAGATTCCTTCTGTAGACATGCAGAAATTAAAACTGCGAATTCGTAAAACACTTGGCAATCTTTACGATAAACTGGTGTAATAATATTCCGATAATTTAAGTATGGCCGGTATTAATATTCCAGGCGTTACAGACCAGTACAACACTGCCAGTACCATAGAAAAACTGATGGAAGTTGAGCGAATCCCGCTTAACCGAGAACAGAAGACACTTGATGGCTACAAAGCAGAAAAAGATGCCTGGCGTGACGTAAACAAAAGTCTTTCCTCACTCAGAGACAGTGTTAAAACACTTTATTCTTACGAGAATCCTTTTAACAATAAACTCACCGAAAGTTCTGAAGCCTCTGCCGTTACAGCTGAAGCAGGCCGAGCAGCAGAACTACAGTCATTTAAAATTGATGTAATCCAGCCTGCTACTGCAGACCGTCTTCTTTCTTCAGAACTTGAAGCAAACTACAAGGTTCCTGCAGGAGTTTATACATTCAAAGTAGGCGAAAAACAGCTTACAATTAACTGGAAAGGCGGAACACTTAAAGAGTTTTCAACTTCAGTAAATAAACGTGGAAAAAACATTGTAAACACAATGATTATAGGTGCATCGGCCGGTAGAAAAACTCTTCTTCTTGAAAGCCTTGAGACTGGAAAAGATAATAAACTGATTTTTGAAGGTGCCGCCCTAGATTTTGCAAAAGAAATCGGCATGATTACACCAGTCCTTAGTGAAGCCCACACCTTCGGTACAGAAAAAAATGAAATCAATCCTGTTCGTTTTTCTACAGCAGACAATGAACAGAAAAATATGCCATCTCTTTCGGTAAACGGAGTTTCTTTTGAAGAAGATTCCTATGTAGCAGCACCCCGCTCTTCTTTCAAAGTAAATGTTCCTTCAAATGTAAAAAATGACTCAGATCTTACAGTTAAATTTTCTGTAAAAGCAGAACGCACTACTGATATTACAGTGGCCATAAACGAAAAACCAGCCTATCCTGAATTCCAGAGTTCCGGCTTTGCAAGTTTTTCAGACATCATTATTGAAAACGAAGGCCTTGATTCACAGATTAAAATACCTGAAACACAAGCAGAACCACTTAATCCTATTGAATCAGAAGATGTTATTTACGCCATTATGAATGATGGAAGTGAACGTCTTATAGAAACAAAAGGACTTCTTCAGGGCGAAAAAGAGATTACCCTTCCCCTCCAGGATTACCAGGGCATTTCAAGCATTGCAGTAAAAAACAGAAACACCGGTGTAAAAATCACTCTTTCTAAAATTGAAGCTTACAATCCAAATGCAGCTGCAGGATACAAACCTCTAAATGCTATTAGTGAAGCAGACGACGCCATTATCAAATACGAAGGAATTACAATCCGAAGAGAAAAAAATGATATTGACGATGTAGTTCCTGAAATTACACTTCATCTTCACGACAAAACTGAAAAAACAGCTATCCTTACAGTAAAAGCTGATGTGGAATCTTCAAAAAATGCCCTCATCAACTTTGTAGGAAAATATAATCAGACAATTGCACAGCTGAACGTTCTTTCTCAAACCAACGAAGAAATTATCAACGAACTGGACTATCTTACAGATGATGAAGTTGAAACCATGAGAAACCGCCTGGGACTTTTCCAGACTGATTTTTCACTCAGTTCAATTAAATCAAATCTTTCTTCCATTCTGAACACCAGCTATGCATATTCTGATGACGCTGTAATTACAATGCTGAATCAGATTGGTATTTCAACAAATGCTTCAGGCACCAGCGGAAGCTATTCCCAGAGCAGACTTCGAGGCTATCTGGAAATTGATGAAAAGAAACTGGATTCTGCACTGGAAAATCACCTTGATGACATTAAAGCCATGTTTGGTTATGACTCTGATGGGGATCTGATTATTGATACTGGAATTGCATATAATGTTGATAAACAGGTTTCAGCTTATACACAGACAGGCGGAATTCTTTCGATGAAAACAAGTTCCCTTGATTCAAAGATCAAAAGCAGCGAATCAAGAATTTCAAAACTTGAAGACCAGATGAATCAGAAGGAAGCTGATTACAAGAAAAAATATGGCGCAATGGAAGGCTCTTTGAACAGTCTTGAAAGTCAGCAGAACGCCATTACAAACTTTACAAAACAGCAGCAGAGAAACTCCAACTAAATAAAAGGGGAAAATTATGGAATTTTACATTAATGGAAATAAAACTGACGTTACTCTCGAAAATGAAAAAACTGTTGGCGATGTACTTACATCTTTTGCACAGACCTGCGAAGACAATAAAGCCGCAGTAATTGGAATTGTTGTAGACGGAGAAACTATCACCGCCGACACATTTGACAAAGCATCTGAAAAACCACTTTCAGCATCAACAAAGTTTGAATTTAATGTGGTAACAGAAGGTGCCATCAGCGAAAGTTTCATTCAGCTTTCCATGCTCTTTGAAGAACTTGCCATTGAAATGGAAAACATTCCTGTGAATTTCCAGAGCGGTAAAGCACAGGTAGCAAATATGAGCATAAAAAAACTGGCTGATAACATTGAAAATTTCTGCCACATCGCAACTCTTGCTCATCTCTTTCCTGAAACCTTCAAGGAATTCCGCATTCGTGACATGGAATTCACAGAGTTTTTCAACGAATTTTCTCCAGTGCTTTCTGATTTTGAAGGAGCTCTTCAGAACGACGACACTGTACTCATTGGAGACCTGGCAGAATACGAAATCTGTCCTCGTCTTCGTGATATTGCTCAAAGCCTTAAAAATATTTAATCAAGGAGAGGCCAATGAATTATTCTGCAGGCGGTTCACCATTACTGGCACGTGCTAATGGAGCCATTTACAATGTAATCATTTTTGCACTTATTCTCATTGGTCTTGTAACCCTGGTCTATTTTCTTATAAAAAAATATAAGTCTTCCCACCAGACACCAGAATGGCTGGAAGCAGAAAAAACACGATCTACAAAACCGGCAGATGTAAAAAGATTCTGTTCTGAATACAATTTTTCAAAAAAAGAACAGGATCTTTTGTGGGAAATGTGTCATGCCTGCGATTTTCCAAACATCTACTACTCTTTCCATTCTCTTGATAAGATTACAGAACTTTTCTTCAAATATTACAATCTTCTTAAAGAAAAAGGATTTACAGAAGACAAGCTTTTTGACTTTTTCTCTCTCCGTGGAAAACTGGAAAAAGCCCGTTCCCGCACAAGCAAACTTTCATCAACAAAAAATATTCTTGAAGAAACAACTGTTTTTTATATAAATAAAGACCGTGAACAGTTTCCTTTTACACTTGTAAAAAACGATAAAAACTTTTTGAAACTTGAAATTCCAGGCTTTTTTGAAAATTATCCTCAAAAGCCAAAGGAACTGGAAAGAATTCTTTTTACCTTTAAGTCTTCAACAGGCATGACTTATAATTTTGTATCCCGAGTAATCCGCTACGAAAAAATAGAAGACAAACTTTACATGTTCATAGCCCACTCCCACAATTTAAATACACAGGCACAACGCCAGTATCAGCGTGAATTTATAAACGACGCCTGTACATTCTCAGCAGTAAATGTAAACAATGTGAAAAAACAGGCTGAATATGTGGCTTCACCTAAAAAATTTCCTGCCCAGCTTAAAAACATTTCTGCAGGGGGATGCTGTATTCACACAAAGCTTCCAATCAAAGAAAACCAGCTTCTCTGCGTTTATTTTCCAAGCCTTGGCATCAACGAAATGACAATCGGGCAGATTAAACATACACGAAAAGCAGGCGAAGGTATTTATGCACTTCACATTCAGTTTATTAAGATCAATAAGGCCGTAATGAACCAGATTTTTGCTTTCGTTTACAAATTTGAACTATAGAAGATTATTTGATATAATAATTCTTAGGTTTTACTATGAAAGTTATTAAACTTGAAAACATTGCTCGGGAAGAAGGCCACATTTTTTACCGCCGGAAATACGAAGCTGATGCCACAATTGAACTGCCAACATCAAATGCACTGACACGTGTAAATTTTGTTATTGATGTTTCCCCTCTTGGTGTAAAAACCGTTGAGCTTGAATCTATGAATCCTACTCCAAACTATCCTCTCAGTTCACTTAAAAAGGCTCTGAAAGATTTTATTCTTACAGAAGAAATTGAAGGAAGACTGCCTTGCTAACTTTCGAAACTTTCTCTGCGGAAGAAACAATTGAACTTGGGAAAAAAATCGGAAATCTTCTTAAACCCGGTGACGTTATTGCCATGCAGGGAACTTTAGCAGCAGGAAAAACCACAATCACCAAAGGCATTGCTCAAAGCCTTGGAATAAACGATACAATTACCAGCCCTACATTCTGTCTTATTTCTGAATACGAAGGAAAAATGCCACTTTACCACATGGACGTTTATCGTCTTGACGGCGGAGAAGATTTTGTAAACCTTGGTACAGATGATATGATCTACGGAAATGGTGTAAGCATCATTGAATGGAGCGAAAAGATTATGGATGAACTGCCTAAAAAGACAATCATTCTTTCCATCACTCCTCATGAAGACGGAAAAAGAACTATTCAAATTACAAACTGGCCTCATGGCGATATTAAGTAAAATAAAACAACGGAATTAAAATGAAAGCAATTGCCATCGATACATCAATTTCAAAAATTACAATCAGTGTAAAAAATGAAGATAAAACTGCCACTACCATTTTGAACATCGGCATGAAGCAGAGCGAAAGTCTTGTTCCTGCAATGGATCATATGATGAAAACCTGCGGTCTTCTTCCTGAAGAACTTGAATGTGCAGTTATTTCAAAAGGACCTGGTTCTTTTACAGGGCTTCGTCTTGGATTTGCAGCAGTTAAAGCACTTGAATCTGCTTTTAAGATTCCGGTTTACGGCGTAGACAGTCTTCTTCCATATGCTAAAGCCTTCGAAACTTCTTCAATTCCAGTTCTTTCTGTAATTGATGCAAAAAAAGAAAAATTTTATGCAGCCCTTTTCAATGGTGAAAAATGTACTGTTGAAAGCGGCGATTACACAAAAGAAGAAATTTTTGATTTTATAAAAGATGCAGAATCTCTTGTTGTAACAGGCCCTGATGCAATTATGTTCCAGAATCTTATTTTGGAAGCCGGGTTAAAAACAAAAACTTTCGCTCTTCACGGTAACTTTGACATCAGCGAAAGTCTTTTTGAAATTGCAAAAAACATGAAAGATGAAGGTGCTGCTCCATTAAAGCCTTTTGAGGGCCCTGAATACCTTCGTGATTCTGACGCTAAAATTGCACAGTAATCAGTTTATTTTTTAAGCAGCTTTGAAAGAACGGAAACTGCACCCTGATCCGGAGTTCCTGCAGCAGCAAGTTTGTTTTCATTCTGAATGGCGTCAAATACTTCCTGTCGGAAAACCTTTACGCTTTTTGGAGCTTCAATGCCAATCTTTACCTGGTCACCCTGAATTCCAATAAGTGTAATAACAACATCTTCACCTATCCGAATCTTTTCATCAATTTTTCGGGAAAGAATAAGCATTATTTACCCTCCCCTGAAAGCATTTTTACAACATCAACCTTTGTAGACCAACGGTTATCATTTACAATAACCTGCATACATTTCTGATTGCTTTTATTAATTACAAGAGGTCCCTGGAAGTTTGCCGTAATATTTGATCCGTCACTTGGGATTGTAACTATTGTCATTACAATAATATCTTCCGGTTTTTCAATGCCGATTTTTTTAAGGCTTTCATCGTCAATATCAGTTTCATAAGTTGAACAGATTAAAAATGGATCAACAATAAGAAAAGCAAGGCTTACATCTTCAATAGACTGAAGCCAGATAAAAGGTTCATATTCTGATTCAATAAGAGCATATTTTGAATATTCTTCAAAACCAAAAAGTCCTTCCGGCATAGTCAGGATGTGTGAGTCATCCACTTCAATAATACCCCGTGCTTTTGTTTCAACTTTCATAAGTTACTCCTGTGTAGTTTATCGTCAGTAAATTTATTTCATGTAGTTCAAGAGAGTTGAACTGTACATTTTTCCAGCCTGGCTTAAAGTTGCCTGATTTGCGTAATCAAGCATTTTAAGATCAGTAATGGCTTTTGTCATATCAAGATCGCCTTCACGGCTAACCTGCTGTGTTACGTCCAGGGCAATTTTTGAATTTCTTGCAGCATTAAGCTGGGCACGTTCATATTCACTTCCGCTTTTTGCAATGCGTCCAACAAGTGTAGAAATTCCCTGGTCCATTGAACCAAGAACTCGTCCGCCAATAGCTTCCTGATCACCGGCAAGAAGAGCATTGCGGAAGGCAATTACTGTGTCAAAAAGTGAACCGCCTGAAACCCGTGTGCTGTCTCCAAGATTATATGGAGGGCGCTGGCTTCCATCTTTTATGATTCCAAGATCATAAAGTGCTGTTCCCTTTGAATCGGAAAGCCAGAGCTGTCTTGCATCAGTTGTAGTAAGATTGAGACCTCTTGTAACAGGATCAATACTGGCCTTTACAGCTGCATCAGAAAGATTGATTTTTGCTGCCAGAGAATATACATTGTCGCCCTTGTTGATTTTAATTACAGCACCGTCTACAACAATTTCACTGTCTTCAGAAGCCTGCCATGTTGTTGCATCACGGCCACCAAAAACACTCTGATTTTCTGCCCAGAATGTTTTGTTTCCGGCGTTGTCGTTGACAAGGTATTTATTTTCATCAATTTCAACAAGATTTGCTTCCATGTTTCCGTTATAGCGGACACTCTGAATCAAAGGAATACCGGAACCTTCCACATTTCCCATTTCTACATCAAAGGCAGTAGAAGTTGTGTTTGTACCTGCAAAAAGTGATGTTCCGTCAGAACTTACGGCATTGGCATTCTGAACAAGGGCCTTCAAAAGTTCATCAACTTCCATGGCCATCATCTGCATATCGTCTTTGCTGTAAATACCATTGGCGCCAGTTACGGCAAGTTCACGGATTCTCTGCATAATATCAAGAGAATCTTCCATGTATCCTTCCCGGAGAGCAAATTCGTCGGAAAGTTTTAATGCATTTGATTCAAAAGTATTTACACGGTCAAGGTAAGACTGATATCGAACAAGATGTCCGGCAGCAACAGGATCGTCACGGAGCTGTGTAATTTTACGCTGTGTTCCAATCTGATTGTTTGCCTTATTCAGTGCTTCTTCCTGAGCCCGGAGATTTTTCTGAATGTCATTGTTATAAATCTTACTGCTTACGCGCATATCTTACCTCGTTTCTGAAAGTTACTTGTAAAAGACTTTATGAAAATCAACCCAATTTATTGATGATTGTATCAAGCATATTGTCCCAGACAGTTACGAATTTTGCGGCTGCATTGTATCCGTGCTGGAACTTCATAATATCTGCAAGTTCTTCATCAATATTTACGCCGCTGATACTTTCACGCATGTTTTTAAGATCCTGCATGATTGTTGCCTGGCTCAAAAGGTTTGTTTCGGCCTGTTCACCTTTAAGACCAACTTTAGTTACGCTGTCAGCAAAATAGTCGTCAAAGGTGCGTTCTGTTCCAATCATTACAGTCTTATTTCTGATGGAAGCAATTTCTGTTGCGGCACGTCCGTCTCCAACAGCAACATTTCCGTTTGGATCAACATAAGCTGCTGCAACATTGTTTACATCCTGAAGAATCACCGAATTAATGGCAATATAAGCAGATGGATTGTAAACAGGACTTACAGAATACTGGGCTCCTGCAAGTGCATTTACAGCGTCGGCCTGTGCAAAATCATAAGCTCCTTCTTCACCGCTTGCAGAAAGGATCCCTGCATAACCTGTAAGGAAGAAGCCTGAATCTTCTACGTGGCGGATTACAAAATCAGGATTTTCTGTATTTTCTGAAGTAGTTGCTTTTAATACAAGGTGATTATCACGGTCAAGATAAGCCTTTACTTCACTGGAACTGTCATTAATTCTATTGATTACTGTTTCTACTGTATCTGTAGCACGATATGCAATTGTTACATTTCCATTTGTTCCAGAAAGTGTCATTACACCTTCAATTCCCACCTGCTGAGCCTTATCAAGAGCCTGAGTTCCTGTAAAACGGAAAATATATGAAGTATCAAGAACACCATCTGCATCACGGTCAAAGTTACCGTTTGTATTTTCAACAAAAGGATGCTGAACAAAGAAATCAAGGCCAGTTACTTTATTTGCACCGGCAGCATTTCTATGAACATCATTTACAAGGTCTGCAAAGTTCATTGTCATGGTATTCAAAGACTGCAATTCGCTTCGAACATCTACATCACGAAGTTCAATAAGGGCACCAAGCTGACCGCCTGAAAAATATGCATCATCACGAGTATCTGCCCAAACCAGTTTCTGATATCCTGTGTCGTCATTTCTTGGTGCAAGGTCAATAGAGCGGGCAATGCTTCCCTGAACAAGAACCTTTCCACCTACATGAACCATGAATTCGTCCTGATCACGAGTATCTGTAGTAATGTTTATAAGCTGAGAAAGTTTATCTACAAGAAGATCACGGCGGTCCAGAAGGTCATTTGGATTATCCCCCATTGCCTTTGACCGAACAATTTCTCCGTTGATTGCTGCAATCTGTGATGCAAGGCTGTTTACCTGAGTAACAGTTGCTTCAATATCACCTTCAATAAGATTTGCAACACCTGAAAGACTTTCATATCTCTGATTGATACTTTCTGTAAGTGTCTGCCCACGAGTTACAACAGCCTGACGGCTTGACTGGTTTTCCGGATGATTGGCAAGTTCCTGCCAGCTTTTCCAGAACATGTCCATATTTGTGCGGATAGAAACATCATCTGGTTCATTGTAAATCTGTTCCAGCATCATGTAGTACTTGGAACGTGTATCCCAGTAAGTTTCCTGGTTTGCCTGTTCTACAATACGTTTATCCAGAAGTTCATCTCGAACACGGTTAATGCTCTGCACATCAACACCCTGCCCAATCTGGCCTGGACGTTCTGCACGAGACAAATCAGGACGATAAAGAGGATCAAATTCCTTAATCTGAACCCGCTGTCGGGAATAGCCTTCTGTATTGGCATTTGAAATGTTGTGACCAGCAGTTGTAATGGCATCTGTATTTGCCATAATACTGCGTTTTCCAAGTTCAATTCCACTGAATGCTGAAGCCATATTAATCCTCCAAAGTATCTTTTACCGTTAATTCTACATAAGTGTGCTGAGTACTACACTTTCAGGCTTTTTCTGCATGATTGTGCCTGTTCTTGTATAAACTTTTGCTCTGCTTGAAGGCAATGCAGTGTTGATTACACCGTCAATAAATCCACGGGCAATTGTAAGGTAATCTGCAAGGGCCTTGTTTTCAATTTTACAGGCTGAAAGTTTATTTCTAAGTGCCATAAGTTTCTGTACATAAGGATGAAGTTCATCTGCAGACATAAGAACCTGAATTTCATCTCTTGCTTTATCCATCTGCTGGAATGAATCAGAAAAAAGGTTGATTTCACTGATAACCACAGTAAGATCCTTCCAGTTTTTTTCCATTACAGCCTTTCTAAGTTTTGCCTGAGCAATTTTCATGTGATCCAAAAGCTGATTCTGGTTTTCCAGGATGATTTCATAGTTCTTGATTTTTTCTTCTGTCATAATTTCCTCACCAAAGTAGTTTTCTGGAGTTCCCACCGGTAATCTTTTGGTTAAACAGATAATTCCGACTCCAAAAATAGTACTCTACCTTTATTGTCGGAATTTGAGAGAATGAGTTTAGAAAAATGTTTAATTTTTTTTAAAAATTTTTATTTATGCAAGCTGATTATAAATCTGATCGGCAAGACCAAATCCTGCATTTTTTGTCATGCTTGTAGCATATTCATCCCAAAGCATGTCCTGATACATTCCGGAAGCAAAATCATCACTTCCGGTTTTTATTGTACTTCTCATGGCAGAAAGCATCTGTTTTACGAAGTAACTTTCCAGTTCCAGAGCTTTTTCATAAAGTTCGCTGGTTTTATCAATAGTTTTTGTTTTAACATTAGGGTTGGCCTGATTAGCAGCGGCACCTGTTGGAAGTGCGTGTTTTGCATCAGCTCCTTTATAAGCACCCTGGAAACCTGAAGTATAATCTCCGTTTAGTCTGCCGTTCTGAGCAACCTGGGAAGAAGAAAGAGTGGCCTTGTCCATCATGGCAGTTTTATCATCAAGATTTGTAGCTCCCATAGATTTAAGAAGAGCTTCAAATTTTCCGGTTTCTGCAGAAGATTTTGCCTGCTGAAGGGCACCTGCACCGTTTGTGATTCCACTGTAACTTGAATTAATCAATCCTACTTCCATTTTCTTCTTCCTGGTTTATTTTATGATCTTTATTATCGTTTAAGGTTTACTGCAGTACTGAGCATGCTGTCGCTTGTCTGTACGGCTTTTGAGTTGAACTCGTAAGCACGCTGTGCAACAATCATCTGAACCATTTCATTTACAACTGAAACGTTGCTCATTTCCAAAAACTTGTGATGAGTTTTTCCAAATCCATCATATCCTGGACGACCGGCAATGGCTTCACCAGATGCATTTGTTACAGTAAAAAGATTGTCACCTTCTGCCTGAAGACCAACTGCATTAGGAAAACGATAGATTTCAATCTGTCCAACTTCAACAGGATCATTTCCACCGTTTACTTTTACACTTACAAGACCGCTCTGAGTTACGTTAAGTGTAGAAACATCGTATCCTTCTGGCAGGATGATTTCTGGCATCATACGAAGACCGTTTGATGTTACAACCTGTCCGTTTGAATCAACTTTGAAAGAACCGTCACGGGTATAAGCATAGCTTCCGTCATACTGCTGAACCCGGAAGAATCCTTCACCAACGATTGCAAGGTCTGTATCAACACCAGTATTCTGTAAGGAACCCTGGCTCATAATGCGCTGAGTTGAAGCAAGTTTTACACCGGCACCCTGCTGAATTCCAACAGGAGTTACTGTATCTTCAGTAGCTGGAGTACCAGCCAGTTTTACATTCTGGTAAATAAGGTCTTCAAATTCAGCACGCTGCTGTTTGTAACCGGTTGTATTTACGTTTGAAAGGTTGTTTGAAATTGCATCAATATTTGTCTGCTGACCGTTCATACCGGTAGCTGCTGTCCACAAACTTCTTACCATTTTTTATTATCTCCTTTCAACTTAAAGTGAAACTGTTTTCCACAAAGTGCCCATCATACTGTCTTCACTGGAGATAGTCTTCTGGTTTGCTTCGTAAGCACGGTTTACTTCAATCATCTGAACCATTTCATTCACAACATTTACGTTGGAAGTTTCTGTATATCCCTGCATGAATGTAGGTCTTTCATCACCTTCGGCAACATAAGCAGGACCGGAAATATCGTTGGTACTGTACATGCTGTTGCCCATTTTCTGAAGGTAACGTTCGTTATCAAAGCGCACTACCTTGAAGCGGTCAATTTCACTCATGTCCTCTTCTGCATAAAGTACGCCGTCTTCATTTACAAAGAACTTGTCGTTATCAACACGGATGTATCCATTTTCCCCAAGTACAGGATATCCGTCTTTTGTTTCAAGAATACCTTCTTTTCCAATAAGAAAGTTCCCGTTTCGTGTGTAGCGTTCTCCGTTTGGTGTATCGATTACAAAGAATCCCTTACCGCTGAAGGCTACATCAGTTTTTGTGTTAGTTACTTTGAAAGAACCCTGAGTCCAGTCAATGTAATTTTCGTTGGTTTCTACACCAAGACCAAGCTTTCCAATAACCGGAGCTGCATCTGCACTGCCAAAAGGTGTTGAATATACACCGTCAGCATTGGTTCTGCGAAGCAAAAGTTCACTGAAGTTTTTACTTACGGTAATGTCCCGTTTGTAGCCTGCAGTGTCTACGTTTGCCAGGTTGTTTGAAATAGCATTGAGTCTGTTCTGCTGTGCGTTCATTCCTGAAGCACCTGTGTACCAGCCTCTAATCATGTTTTTACCACCCTATAAAAAATGAGTTTCTTACTATGATTGTCGGCTTATTAAGAAAAGAGTTTAGAAGGATTTTTTAGAAAAGATTCGCAGGATTTTATTCCATTATATGTTCAAGGCCAATCTGGATAATGCTGCCTACATGATCATCTGCAAGGGAATAGAAAATAAGTTTTCCGTCACGACGGGTTTTTACTAGTTTATTTGCTTTTAGTATTTTAAGCTGATGAGAAACAGCGCTTTGAGTCATGGAAAGTTTTTCGGAAAGAACATTTACACTTACTTCGTTTCCCATAAGTTCGGAAAGGATGCGGATTCGTGAACTGTCTCCAAAAACCTTGAACAGTTCGGCAAGATCATAAAGTGTGTCCTCTTCAAAAACAAGTTTTTCCATAACTCAAAGCTCCGGTATTTTTACTTTATTTTAGTGCGGAAAACACGCATTGCATTAAATACTGCAATACACATTACTCCAACGTCGGCAAAAATAGCAGCCCACATATTCAATAAGCCCAAAGCACCAAGACCAAGACAGGCAAATTTTATACCGATTGAAAACCAGATGTTTTCGTATACTATTCTAATACATTTTCGTGAAATTGCTATACCTCTGGAAAGCTTCATAACATCATCATCCATAAGAACTACATCTGAAGCTTCAATGGCAGCATCACTTCCAAGGGCTCCCATGGAAATACCAATATCACTGCGGGTAAGAACAGGTGCATCGTTGATTCCATCTCCTACAAAGGCCAGTTTCTGCTCACCTGAAAGTTCCTGAAGAAGCATTTCCACTTTTGAAACCTTATCACCAGGAAGGAGTTCTGCAAAATACATATCAAGACCAAGTTCTTCTGCAACATTTTTTGCAACCTTTTCTGCATCGCCTGTAAGCATGACAGTTTTTTCAACTCCAGCTTTTTTCAAAGCACATAACGCTTCTTTTGAACTTTCTTTTACTACATCAGAAATGACAATGCATCCTGCAAAAGAACCGTCTATACTTACATAAAGAAGAGTTCCAGTTTTTTCACAAACCTTAAAATCAACATTAAGTGATTCCATAAGTTTTGCGTTCCCTACTGACACCTTTTTTCCATCCACTACGGCAGTAATACCACAACCGGCAATTTCCTTTACATCGGAAACTCGATTTTCATCTGGAGTTTTACCATAAGCCTTTTTTACACTCAAAGCCACAGGATGATTTGAATGGATTTCGGCACAGGCAGCAAGTTCAATAAGTGTATCTTTATCTACCGAAGCATCAACAATATCTGTTACTTCAAAAACACCTTTTGTAAGAGTTCCAGTTTTATCAAAAACTACTACTTTTGTTTTTGAAAGGGCCTCAAGATAGTTGGAACCTTTAATCAAAATACCTTCACTGCTTGATTTACCAAGACCCGCAAAGAAACTTAGTGGAATGCTGATTACAAGAGCACATGGACAGCTGATTACAAGGAATGTAAGTGCACGATAGATCCAAACCCCAAAAACGTTTCCGTTTCCAAGTACCAGGCTTATTACAGAAGGAACTACTGCCAAAGCTAGAGCTGTAATACATACGGCAGGAGTGTAAACGCGGGCAAACTTTGTAATAAAGTTTTCTGATTTTGATTTCTTTTCCTGTGCATTTTCCACCAGTTCAAGGATTTTTGAGGCTGTTGATTCCGAAAACTCTTTTGTAGTTCTTACTTTTATTACACCAGAAAGATTGATCATTCCTGACATAAGCTGATCCCCGGTTCTAACAGTTCTAGGAACACTTTCGCCTGTAAGAGCCGATGTATCAACCTGAGTTTCCCCTTCAATTATTTCACCATCAAGCGGAACTTTTTCACCTGGACGCACAAGAACAATGCTTCCCTCTTTTACGGATTCAGCCTTTACTTCCGTTACATTTCCATTTTCAAAAAGATTTGCAGTATCTGGCCTGATATCCATAAGTTCCGAAATACTGTCACGGCTTTTATCAACAGCATAATCTTCAAAAAGTTCACCTACCTTAAAGAAAATCATTACTGCACAGGCTTCCGTGTAATCTCCCAAAGCTATAGCACCAATTGTAGCTACTGCCATCAAAAAATCTTCATCAAAAACTTCACCATGAAAAATTCCTTCCAAAGCTTCCTTAAGAAGATCTGCACCACAAATAAGGAAAGGAACAAGAAACATTGCAAGCTTTAAATACCAGTGTGCTTCAAAAAAGGCGGCTAAAACATGTTCAGACAATACGACTGATACAACAAGAAGAACTGCAGAAACAACAAGTTTGATTATTTCTTCTTTTCTTGATTCACCTTCTCCACCATGTTCGTGTTCGTGTTCATGTGCCATATAATACCTCGCTCATATGAATGCTTATTCATATGTTCATATACTAAAACTTTACAGCAGAAATGTCAATCCACTTCCTTATTTTTATTTGAAAATATCTCCTTTATATAGAAGACTTAATATGATATAATAAGATTGGGTGGAAAATTAAAATGGGAAACAAAAAAAACGTCTACATCATTGGGGCTGGTTTTGCCGGACAGACTATTGCAGCCGACATAAAACGAAAAAAAGTGTTTGGAAAGGTTGCAGCTTTTCTTGATGACGATCCAAAACTTTTTGGCACTGAAATAGACGGAATTCCTGTTCTGGGACCTGTTGCCCGCCTTACATCCATTCTCCGAATCACCGATAAAGACGAAGCAATTATTGCCATTCCTTCTGCCCCTGTGGAGCGCATCAAGGAAATCTACAATATTCTGAAAGACGCTGGTTTTACGCGCATAAAGATTCTTCCAGGCATTTCACAGATTGTAAACGGCACTGCCCACTTTGTTCAGACCCGTGATATCGATCCTCTTGATATTCTTGGACGCACCCCTATTACAATCTCCCTTAAGGAAAGCCTTAAATATCTTCGTGGTAAACGAGTTCTTATTACAGGAGCCGGTGGTTCCATTGGATCGGAACTTGCACGCCAGCTTTTAAGCGGTGGTGCTGAACGGCTCTATCTTTTTGGCCACGGTGAAAACTCAATTGTTGCCATTTACAGAGAACTTTGCGTCCTTCAAAGTGAAGGTGTTGGAGAAAAAGCCACTGTTGTTCCTATTATTGGGGATATGAAAGACCGGGAGTATGTTGATTACATTATCCGCCAGACTCATGCCGACGTTATCTTTCACTGTGCCGCTTATAAACACGTAGACATGATGGAAGCAAACCCTGTTGCCGTAATCGAAAACAATGTTTTTGGAACAAAGAATCTTCTTGATGCAAGTTTGAAAAACAATGTTCAGCGTTTTGTTCTTATTTCCACCGACAAAGCCGTTAGTCCGGTTTGCACTTACGGAATTTCAAAAATGATCTGTGAAAAGCTTGTACTTGAAGCAAGCCGTCATGCAAATCAAAACCAGGATTTCATGTTTGTAAGATTCGGCAACGTTCTTGGCAGCCGCGGTTCAATTCTTCCATTATTCTCAAATCAGATTAAAAACGGCGGTCCTGTTACTGTTACCCACGAAAATATGGTACGCTTTTTCATGACTATTCCAGAAGCCTGCTCTCTTGTTCTTCAGACTGGGGGTGTTGGCGAAAACGGAAAATCTTATCTTCTTGATATGGGAGAACCTGTAAAGATTATAGACCTTGCAAAACAGATAATCCGCTTTTCGGGACTGGAACCTGGCGTAGACATTGACATTCAGATTACAGGCATTCGACCAGGAGAACGTCTTGATGAACCGCTTTGGCTGGACTGCGAAAATCCACAGCCTACAAAATACAAAAAACTTCTTAAGCTTGAAAACATGGCCTGGGAAAGTTCAAAACTTGAAAACCTGCTTAAAGCTCTTTCTCCAATCTGCAAATTTACAGAAGGAAAGGAAGATCTTTTCCGCAACAAAGATGAACTTGCCCTCATTTTGAAAAATGCCATGAATCAGGGGGATTAAAATGGGTGAATTAAAGATTCCTTTTCATAAGGCAGCACTTTCCCAGGCAGAAAAAAACGCCGTTCTTGAAGTAATGGAAAGCGGCTGGCTTACTACCGGCAAATGGGCGCTTGAATTTGAAAACAATTTTTCAAAAGCCGTTTCATCTAACCCTGACGAAAAGATTTATTCTCTGGCCGTAAATTCAAATACCTCCGGAATGATTCTTGCCATGGAAGCCTGCGGTGTAAAAAGTGGAACTGCAGTTATTACTACTCCATACACCTTTGTTTCCACTGCAACCTGCGCAAAACACCTTGGTGCCGAGGTTTATTTTGCCGACATCGAAAAAGACACCTACTCTATTGATCCGGATAAAATCGAAGAAATTCTAAAAAAAGATGCAGAAAGTGGATGTTCTAAAATAAAGGCCATTGTTCCTGTTCACATTGCAGGAAATGTTTGCAATATGAAGCGCATTATGGAACTGGCAGAAAAATATTCAACGGAAGACAGAAAAATCTACGTTATTGAAGATGCAGCCCATTCCTTTCCTTCTAAAACAAGCCTTGGATTTGCAGGCGTTATTGGTCATGCAGGCGTATTCTCATTCTACGTTACAAAAACCATTACCACTGCAGAAGGCGGAATGGTAACCACAAAAGATGAAAAACTTGCTCGCCGCATGACTACAATGCGCATGCACGGAATGGACCGTACTACCTGGGACCGCTACACTTCACCAAGAGCTTCCTGGGAATATGATATTATTGCACCTGGCTATAAGTTCAATCTTCCAGATCTTCTAGCTGCCATGGGTGTAAAACAGCTGGAACGTGCCTTCGACTTTAACGAAAAACGCCGCCATATTTTTGAAAAATACAATGCAGCTTTTAAAGATTTAGAATACATTACACTGCCTCCTGATGGAGAGGGAAACAGCTGTCATCTTTATCTTCTTAGAGTAAACGAAAAATGTTCACTTTCCCGTCTTGATTTCGCAAAAAAACTTCAGGAAAAAGGCGTAGGCATTTCAGTTCACTTTATTCCACTTTTCCACTTCAGCTATTACCAGAATCTTGATCCATCTTTTACGGCAGAAAACTTTCCTAATGCCGAAAAACAGTACAGCCAGACCATTTCCATTCCAATCTGGCCAGAAATGACTGATGAAGAAGTTGATTTTGTGATAAACTGTGTAAAAGAAACCGGAGAAGGCAGATAAATGGCCAAAAGAAAAACTTCATCAACACAAAAACTCATGCGTTCTCTTGAAGCAAAGGATTTTTATTCTGATTTTTTTGCCAGCGATATGCTTCATGCAGCCCTTGTTCGAAGTCCTGCCAGTTCTGGGGTTGTAAAAGAAGTTCGAATCCTTGATATGGATGAAGGTTATTATCTTTTTACGGCAAAAGATATTCCACACAATAAAAGTTTTACCATCAATGGATCAGAAATTCCTGTTTTCACTCACGGAAAAGTAATGTACCGGGGAGAACCTTTGGGAATAATCTGCGGACCTGATAAAGAAAAAGTTCTTCAGTACTGCAATGAAGCTGAAGTTATTTTCGATATTGGATCTCTTGAATCGGCCTTTCAGTCCATCGAAAAAAATTACAAGCGGCCGGTCACAAAGATTACAGGTGATCTGGACAGCCTTGTAAATGAACTGAACAACATGCCTGACCTTGATGAAGTTAATTCATCAAAACACCCTGATAAGAATTCCGAAGACGATTTTGGCCTTATTGCACAACGTGAAATTAGGACAGGCCTTTTTAAGGAAGCTGCATCAACCTCAGGCGAGGAAACACCCCTTTCTGAAATCTGGAATGACAAAGAAAAGTATTCAATTTTTGAAGATTCCTGGACACAGAATTACACAGATCCGCTTTGGGCAGAAACCACAGGTGCTTTCTGTTATTCCGAAAAGGACACCCTTCACATTTGCACAACAACAAAATGGTCTTATCTCCTTTTGAATGTAATTTCAGAATGTCTTGATATTCCAAGCGAAAAGATTCATATCCATAAAACCAAAACTTCAGGTCCAAACTCCAATGGCATCTGGCGAAATGCAAAAGTTGCTGCCCAGACTGCTCTTGCAAGCCGTCTTACGGGAAAACCGGTTCGCCTTATTTTCAGCCATGAAGAACAGAGCCAGTTTATGAGACCGGGAGTTAATGCAAAAATCAGTTACAAGACTGCCGTGGAAAAAGCTACATCCCGCATAAAAGCCATGGAAGTTTTTATTGATGTTGACATAGGGGCTCGAAATCCTTTTGCAGATGAAATCATCGACCGTCTTTCCATTGCCTGCACCAATATTTACACCTGCGAAAACCTTCACATTACGGCTAAGGCAGTTTCTTCCCCTAATCCACCAACATCAATTTATGCAAAAACAATTGATTCTCAAAGTTTCTTTGCAGCGGAGAACCATATTTCAAGAATTTCTACAGCTTTACATCAGCTGCCAGATACAATGCGTATCATAAATTTCAATACACCTTGCGCTAATTTCCCATTTAAGGTTCCACTTCCAAATGCCAGCCAGTGTATTGAATCTGTTATGAGAACCAGTGATTTTAACAGACGTTTTATTACTTACGGACTTGATGCAGAAAGCCGCATGTCTACACTTCAAAACCCATTCTTCGCACTTCCTCTTCGCGGTATGGGCCTTGCCTGCGCTTATTACGGTTCAGGATATTTTGGAAAGAATATTTTTTCCGGTGAACAAAAAATGGAAGTTACCCTTCTTGAAGACCAGGTAGTTATTCACACTCCAAAACCTTCAGAAGCAGTAGAAAACATGTGGAAAAAGATTGTGGATCAGTATCTTCAGATAGACGCTTCAAAAGTTATAATCGATTCTGAATACCTTTACAATGAGATTCCAAATATTCCTGAGGAAACAAGTTCTTCAATTGGAGTAATGACAAATCTTCTTGAAAAATGCTGTTCAGCTATTGCCAAGAAGCGTTTCCACGAACCTCTTCCTATCAATGTAAAAAAGACTGTAAGTCCTTCCCTAAAAAAAGCCTGGAATTCCACAAGTTTTTCTGGTTCGCCTTTTAACAGTGCCAGTTTTGCGGCCTGTGCTCTGGAACTTGAGGTTGATTCTTACACATACGCTGAAAAAATCAAAAACATTCATTTCTGTATTGACTGCGGTGAGGTTTTCGATAAAAAAGCTGCTGAACGAACAGTAAAACATGCCATTCAAATTGAACTTTCCAATATGGTAAAAAACGAAACAGTAGCCTGCGAAAACATTAACATCACTTTTATTCCTTCAAAACAAGAACCTGCCCAGATTGGCGAGCTGGTACACAACACACTGCCTGCTGCTTTTTCAAGTGCATTAAGTCTTGCCCTGAACACTCACCTTACAGAACTTCCATGTACCCAGAATCTTATATACTCTCTGATTCAGGAAAGAAACAAGGTGATTCCAAAACAGGCCGAAAAAGATGAAAATTTAACTCCAGAAACTTCCAAGGAGGACAATGCACAATGAAATTCCAGTTTCTGTTAAATGGTGATAAAACCGTCATTGAAGCAAATGCTGATGATACCTTGCGAAATGTTCTCCGAAGAAACGGTTGTCTTTCCATTAAAAAAGGCTGTTCTAAAGGTCAGTGCGGGTCCTGCTCAGTTTTGCTGAACGGAAAAATTTCTGCCTCCTGCAAGATTCCTGTAAGTCTTGCCCAGGACGATGACATCATTACACTGGAATATTTTTCACGGACAGAAGAATACCTTACAATTATGGAAGGCTTTGAAAAGGCAGGCATTCATCTTTGCGGTTACTGTAACGCAGGAAAAATTTTTACAGCATTTCAGCTTTTAAATGCACAGAAAAAACTTACCCGTGATGAAATCAAAACTGCCGTCAGCAATCTTCCGCCCTGTTGCACCGAACTTGATACTCTTGTAAACGGAATTATTTACGCAATCAACATCAACAATCAGAAGGAGAAGAAACATGAATAAGAGCATTTTCTACGCAAAAACTATTGATGAACTTCTCTACCAGCTTAAAACCACTATGGATTTAACTGTTGTTGGGGGCTGTACGGCTATTCCTGAAATCCCTGAAAAAATGGTTTCTGTCCGAAAAATTCCTGAACTTTGTAAAATTTCAAGACACGAAAGATACATAAATATTGGTCCTGGAGCTACCCTTTCAGAAATTCTTGACCTTGGGGAAAAGCACCTTCCAAAACTTTTGATTGAAGCCCTTCTTTCAGTGGCAAATCCTATTATCAGAAATACAGCCACAATCGGTGGAAACATTTGCAATCCTACAAGCAAAATGACTCTTTTTGCAGCCCTTATGGCACTTGATACAAAAATTGAAATGAAAAGCCAGAACGAAAGTGTTACAGTTTCTATACAGAATTTTAAACAGGTTCCCAAAGGATATGTCATTACAAATATTCGGGTTCCTTTACCAGAAGATGATGTAAGCGTTTTTAAGCGTGTAGGACCAGCCCATGAAATCAACGAAAACTCTGCTTCCTTTGCATTCATTGCGGCTACAGAACGTAACAGCATTATCAGCGTAAAATTGGCCTTTGCAGGTCCATTTGCTTTCCGTGCCACAGAACTTGAAAACTCACTTATTGGAAAGAAACTGCCTTTTACGCAAAAAGACCTTATGCAGGTTGAAAATCAGGCCAAGGAAGAATTTTCAAAAGCTGCAACTGACATTATGATGAGTGATGTTATGAGACAGCAGTTTATAAACCTGGCACGTTACTCATTCGAACAGCTCATGTAGAACACCACTTCCGTTTTCTACAGAGACTTTCAGCCTTTTTCCGATTATCTCATTATAAAATTTCGGCGAGATTCCAGGTGTCAGCACTTTTTCTGTTCTAAGGACAGCAATATCATCCTTTGAAACAATTTCCCCTTTTTCCATAGCCCGCATAAAGTGAAGGCTTCGGTTTGTTCGTCCGTAGTTAGCTTCTTCAGAAGGAGCAAGTTTTTTTACCCCGTCTCCAAGGATTCTTAAAAGTCTTTCTTCTGGAGCACTTTCAGAAAGCTGCTTCAGGATTTCTTCTCTTCCCTTTTCTTTTCCGTAATGAGCAAGAACAGTTTCCGCCTGTTTTACACAGTGAACCATAATGCCAAACATTTCACCATCCAGAGCAACCGGATCATCAAGACCGTCAGTTTCCCGGCTTAATGTAATGTGCTTTTCAATTATGGAACCCCCGGCATATATGGTAAGAACAGGAACAAGAATAGGATCCAGGCTATGGTCACTTATTCCAGTTTCAATCTGCCACTTTTCGGAAAAAGTTTTTACCACCTGAACATTATACTCATCTTCTGGAGCCGGGTAAGATGTAATACAGTGAAGAAGACTTACATTTTCAGTTCCAAGAATAGAAATTGCAGCTTCTATATCTTCCATTTTAGAAACACCTGAAGAAAGAATTACAGGAACAGGATTTTCTCCTTTCGATTTCTGCTCTGCTCTGTAATCCCGGAGGCGTTCAAGCATTGGAAAATGATTAAGTTCCGGTGAAGCAATTTTTACACTGTCAGGATTAATGGCAAGAAGTTCTTCCAGACTCTGAAGACCGAATGGCGAACAGCAGAATTGAACATTTTTACTGTGGGCATAATCACACATTTCTTTATAAAAAGAAGGCGGACATTCAAGTTCACGGAACCGGTCGTAAAGAGGAATATTTCCTGTGGGCAATTTTACAAAGCCTGTATCAGGATGAAGAATTTCTTTTGCATAAACCCACTGAAATTTTACTGCATCAGCACCAGCATTTACAGCTGTATCAACAAGAGCCCGGGCTTTTTCAAGGCTTCCCTGATGTGACGTTCCAATTTCTGCAATTATAAGACTCATTTTTTATTTTCCGTCAGGGTGATGGAATAATTTTTTGCCTGATAATAATTGCTGAAAATTGACACACTTTTATCTTCAAGATACCCGTTTTCAACAATATACCAGACTTTATTTTTCTGAGAATAAGATTTCCCTTTTATTTCAAACACATCACCCTTTTTTGCGTGAAAACTGATTGAACTGTTCCAGTCAGGTTCTTTTTTTGCCGCAACGTAAGGTTCCGTAATAACAAGCCAGTTTACATCAGAAGAAAGTGAATGGGGATCAGAATTATCAAGGACTAAAGGATTTTTCTGAACCTTATTACAAGATACTGTAATCAAAAGAAAAGCAACCAAATATAAAAACTTTCTCACTTTATTCTTCATAAAACTAATTCCTGTCTAGGCGAACTGAACCAAGATAAACCATATCACTGTAATAATTCGCAAAAGTTGTATCATGCCCTACTGAGTTTGCAAAAAGAGCCACATACCAGGGACCGTCAGTAAAAGTATCTGAGCCTGAATAATCACCGTCCGAAGTTTTTGGATAATTACTTTGAGTAAAAACAAAATCTTTGGTAGAAGAAGAAATGTTTCGTACTGGAACTGTTGATGAAACTCCGCTTCCTAAAATATAAGAAGGATTTACATTGTTTCCAGTAAGCTTTACTTCTACCTGAACAGAGCCATGATATTGATCCACAATAAATAGCGTTTTATACCTAAGAGAATCTATTTTGCCCTGCATAGATTCGGGACTTAAAGTTGATGAAACAATGGAACTTCTGTCAGTTTCAAGGGCATTTGAACTTTCGTAGATTTTATAAAAAACCTGGGTTCCCATAAAATCAAGGCCGCTGTCAGCATAATCAGAAGGATCAGCAGTCCTAAAGCGGAACACTTTACTTTCATCATCTCTATTGTTGTAGTTTGGAGTTAATTCTGCTCTTGGAGCTTCAAGAACATACCATTCATCAAGACCGCAAGAGTTAAAAAGGAAAAAGCACCCGGCAATCAAAGAAACAAGAAAAAGTTTCAAATTTCTTTTATTACAGAATGCTTTTTTCATAAATTATCTTCTATAGAAAACTAGCGTGATGATTTTTTATTAATATCAAGTGCAAGAATACGGCTTTTTGCAATTTTAGCCCATTCAAGATTTGGTGTTCTGTTTACAAGTTCTTCGTAAGCAGCAACAGCTTCATCAGTTTTTCCCATAGATTCATAAATACGTCCAACACTGAACTGAGCGTGAGCACGAAGAAGGAAATCTTCATCTGCTGAAGCAGTTTTGTAATTTTCTACGGCTTTTTCAAGATCACCAGTCATTTCACAGCAGTATGCAGCATTGTACAAAAGAACTGATCCAAGGTAGTTTTTCTTTGATTTTGAAGCAGCAGTTTCATAATAATTAAGGGCTGTTCCATACTGTCCGTTGAGAACTTCAATTTCACCTGCAAGATAGTTAGCGCGGGCACCAACAATTCCACCTTTTCCAAGAAGAGGTTTCAGGCTTTCCATAGCAGAAGATTTTTTTGCTGAAAGTTCAGCATCATCTGCATTCAATGCATCTTTTGTAAGAACATAAGTAATTTCATCAAGTTTTGCAAGATTGTTTACTTTTGCTTTGCTTAATACAGTTTCACAAACAACAAATGCAACAAGAAGAACAACAACAACGATAAAAGCAGAAATTACAACTTTTCTGTTTTTTTCAAGGAAGGCTGTCAGTTTTTCTCCTGCTGTCTGTTTTTCCATTTTTTCCATTTTTTATCTCCAAATTAACGGATGCTAAGCTCGCTAAGAAGTTTAGAAACATAGGTGCGCTGCACATCCAAAATCTTTGCAACTTTTGTCTGGTTATGGTCATTCTGTTCAAGAAGACGTGTGATATAAACTTTCTTGAAAAGATCAACGGCAGTTTTTAGCGTCATGTCGGCATTATCCGAGAAGGCAAGTTCATCGGCTACCCTTCCAACTGATTCTTCAGAAGTTTCATTTGAAAGATTCAAATCATTTTCCTGAATAAGGGGACCTTCACATAAAAGACAGGCTCTTTCTACGGCATTTTTCAGTTCCGTTTCAAAACCACGCCAGTAATGTGCATTCAAGGCCTTTACTGCATTTTCTGAAAATCCCTGAATCTGTTTTCCAGTTCTGGTCTTTTCAACTTCAAGAAAATATTCAGCCAAAGGCAAAACATCTTCTTTTCGTTCGTTGAGTTCAATAAGTTTTACAGGAACAAGACTGAGCTTAAAAAACAGATCCTTGTTGAAACCTTCCATTTCGGCAAGTTTATTGATACCGCATTTACAGCCAATAACCAGCTTAATGTTTTTTTCCTCAAAATAACCTGAAACAATATATTCCAGAAGTTTTTCCTGAAGAACAGGATTCAAGCACTCAATCTGATCGAAAAACAGCGTGCAGGATGAAAGATTTTCCATAAAAGAAAAATCATTTACTGCAAAACAAGGTTTGGATACAAGAAATTTAGCATTTTTGTATCGTGGAATACATACAGAGAAAGCGAACCAGTTGCGAAGCCACATATCACTTCCCGAAACAAATGCCGGTACCTGTGATGCAGACAAATCTCTTGCAACTTTTCCGAGCCCATTATAATAGGTCTTCGTAATCCCTGAAAATCCCACCTTATTTTCCCCGTCCTTCGAACCTGTAAATCACAAAAAACGCATTGCAGTCCATTACAAACATACAATGCGTCTTCATAACTCTATATTGCTTTAATAAAGCAACAATTATTTTTTGCTGTTAAGCATATCACCCAGAGTGTATGAACCGTCATCATCATTTCCTGATGCAGTCATATACTGGCTGATTTCATCACGCTGCTGTTTGCGTTTGTATTCGCGTACTGAGAATGCAACTTTTTCTTTGTCAACATTTACGTCAACAACGAATACGTTGATTTTATCTCCTACAGCGTATTTTGCAACTGCTTCTTCGTAAGAAGTTTCTTTGTCATCGCTAAGGTTAGCTTTGTTTACAAGACCTTCGATTCCACCAGGTGCACGTACGAAAAGACCGAAATCTGTAATTGAAGTGATTTCTCCTTCAAGTGTAGAACCCGGTTTGTAGTTTTCAGCAAATGCTTCCCATGGATTGTCTGTAAGCTGTTTGATTCCAACGCGTACACGGCGCTGTTCTGGATCACATTCAACAACTACAGCTTCAACTTCCTGGTCAACTGTAAGTTCGCTGCCTGGATGTTTAACTTTCTTTGTCCAAGAAATGTCATCTGCGTGAAGGAATCCGTCGATTCCATCTTCGAGAGAAACGAAAGCACCGGCTGTTGTAATTTTTACAATTTTACCTTTTACTTTTGTTCCTTCTGGATATTTTTCGGCAATTGAATCCCATGGATTGTCAGTAATCTGTTTGATACCAAGTGAAACACGTCCAGCCTGAATATCGTATCCAAGGATCATTGCTTCTACTTCCTGGTCTTTTGAAACCATGTCTGAAGCTTTATTAATTTTCTTTGTCCAAGAGAATTCACTGATGTGAACAAGACCTTCAATTCCTTCTTCCAGTTCTACGAAAGCACCGAAATCAGTAAGTTTTGTTACTTTTCCTTTTACAACATCATTTACATGATATTTTTCTTCAAAGTGAAGCCAAGGATCTTCAGCAAAGTGTTTGAGAGAAAGGTTGATTCTCTTATCTTCAGGATCAAGACGAATTACTTTAAGTTCGATTTCCTGTCCTTTTTTAACAAAGTCTTTTGGACGTGCAACGTGTCCCCAGCTCATGTCGTTGATGTGGAGGAGTCCGTCGAAACCACCAAGATCAATGAAAGCACCGAAACTTGTAAATGATTTTACAGTTCCTTTTACACTGTCACCAATTTTAGCAGTATTGAAGAAAGATTCACGTTTTGTTTCAATCTGTTCTTCAAGATATTTTCTGCGGTTTACTACAGGGTTGAGTTTTCCATCAGAGTACAATCTTTCGATGTAGAAACTAGATTTTACACCAAGCAGTTCTTCTGGTTTTTCAACCTTTTCGCTGTCTGACTGGCTGATTGGCAGGAATGCTGCTTTTTCAATGCCCAGGTCAACTTCGTAACCACTTTTTACTACTTTAGAAATCACGCCGTCAACAGGAGTCTTATCTTTGTAAGCTGCCTGAATTTCTTTCATGTTGCGTTTTGAATCTGCGCGTTTTTTAGAAAGAACAGGACCATTTGCGTTGTAACCTGTCAACAATGCTGATACCGAATCCCCTTCTTTTGGCAAGTCGCCTGAGAACTCCTGTACAGGGATCAAACCCTCTGATTTGTCGCCAATGTCCACGTAAACATAATCATTTGTTACAGCTACTACTGTACCTTCTACCAATGAACCAGTCTGTGGTGCATTAAACTCCTTCAGAGATTCCTCTAATTGTGTCTGGAACAATGCCTTGGAGCTCTGGCCTTCTTCCTTTTCCACTTCCATTTCTTCCATTTTAAGCCCTTAAATTTATTTTATTTGTCTTAATATTATGGCACAGACTTGGTCAATCGTCAAGTCAGAAGTATCAATATAAGTAGCATCCTCTGCAATACGAAGGGATCCTTCCTTCTTATTTTTATCCATTTCGTCCCTTTTTCTAATACTTTCCTTAATTTCTTCCAAAGTAAGCTGACTTACACCCTGATCAAAACGGCGCTGGGCCTGAACATCAAGACTTGCATCAAGATAAAACTTATATTCTGCCATTGGGAATACAACTGTTGTCATGTCGCGGCCTTCGCAAACAATTGAAAGGCTTTTTGTGATTTCACGCATAACTTCATTTACATAATGCCTGATTTCAACATTTGCCGAAACCGGTGAAGCATTGGCAGAAATACGGTCATCGTGAAGGTGGTCATTTACATCAACCCCATTAAGAATCATTCTGGAATTTACGTATTCAAGTTTCTGTTTTCGGCAGAACTCAGCAGCAGCTTTTTCATCTTTGAAATCAATATTATTATCAAGAATTGCCATTGTAAGAGCACGATAAAAACTTCCGCTGTTCAAGAAAGTGATTCCAAGTTTTTCTGAAATCAGTTTTGCGATGGTACTTTTTCCTGTTCCTGCAGGTCCGTCAATTGCAATGATCATTTTATTACCTCCGGATTAATCCTTATTAATACAATTTATTATAGAAGAAAGATTCAAATTTGCTTCAGTAAGCACATCTTCTCGGCTTCCATGAGAATAGTATTTTTCGTCAAAAGCAAGAATTTCGGCGTTTGAAAGCTCATTTTTCAAAAGTACTGAAGAAAGATATTCTGAAATACCGCCGGTTTTTACTCCGTCTTCAACAAAAATAATTTTTTTATAAGAACGACACAAATCAACAAAGGCAGTTTCATCCAAAGGCTTAATAAAACGAAGGACAAAAATATCACAAGGACGATTATGCTCTTTAGAAAGATCTGATGCTTTTTTCACATCTTCAAACATTCCGCCAGTAGTTACAAGAAGAACATCGGATTTTTCAGCAGCTTTTATAAAAATCCCTTTTCCTTTTTCACAAGGTACATTAAATTCTTCCATTTCAGGTGCCACATGATTTTTAGGCCAGCGGATAGCTACAGCCTCATTTTCTTTAGAAGCATATTCAAGACAGTATTCAAGATCTTTTTTTGTAGCAGGAGAAAGAATCTGAACATAAGGAATTGGCCGCAGAAGACTGATATCAAAAATTCCCTGATGAGTTGCACCGTCATTTGGAACTGGTCCTGAACGGTCTATGCAGAAAACACAGTGAAGTTTCTGAAGGCTTATATCGTGGATAATCTGGTCGATGGAACGCTGAAGGAATGTAGAATATATGCAAACAAAAGGAACAAGCCCACCTTTAGAAAGCCCGGCTGCGAAAGTTACGGCATGTTCTTCACAAATACCTACGTCAAAGAAACGGTCAGGAAATTCTTTTGAAAATGCAGAAAGACCTGTTCCGCTGGTCATGGCAGCTGTAATAGCCGTAATTCTTTCATCTTTTTTTGCAAGATCTACAAGAGCGTTTCCAAATACTTCTGTAAAAGAAGGAAGATTATTTTTACTGTCAGATTTAGGGGAAACACCGTGATAATTTTCAGGTTTATTTTCGGCAGGTTCGTAGCCCTTACCTTTTTTTGTAACTACATGCACTACAACAGGCTGATGAAGCTTTGAAACCTTATTAAATTCCCTTACCATGGAAGAAATATTGTGACCGTCTAAAGGACCAACGTATTCAAATCCAAGATCTACAAAAAGATTGTTTGTAAGGAGAAAACCTTTAAGACTTCGTTTGAAACGGAAAATAAACTTTTCAATATGACGGTTGAAGTAAGGAATCTTATTGATTATCTTATCTACCCTGCTTCGGAAAGTCTGATAGCGGCTGGTCATAGTAAGTCTTGAAAGATAACGGGAAACAGAACCTGTATTGCGGTCAATAGACATCTGATTATCATTAAGAATTACAATAAGATTTTTACAGAGCTGGCCTGCATGGGAAAGTGCTTCATAAGCCATTCCCCCTGTAAGGGCACCGTCTCCAATAACAGCAATCACCTTACCATCTTCGCCTTTTAGTTCACGGGCAGCAAGAAGTCCAAGAGCTGAAGAAATGGAAGTTGATGCATGACCGTTTATAAAATAATCATGTTCACTTTCATTAACATTGGTAAAACCCGAAAGTCCGCCCCCCGTTCTGAGGGTATCAAAAGCGCTGTAACGGCCTGTAAGAAGTTTATGTGCATAACACTGATGACTTACATCCCAGATAATTGCATCTTTGGGGCTTGAAAAAGTTTTATGAAGGGCAAGAGTAAGTTCCACCACTCCAAGATTACTTGCCAGATGACCGCCATTTTTTTCAACAACAGAAATAATGGTTTCACGGATTTCTTTTGCAAGAACCGCAGTTTCTTTGGAGGACAGATTTTTAATATCATCAGGTGACTTTATTTCAGCTAACTTCATTTTTCTTTAAAAAAAAGACCGCAGAAGTCATAAAAAACTATACCGCGGTCTTATTTGACACAAAATATCAACAAAGAACTACTTGCTCTTATGTCGATTACGTCTAAGCATCTTCTTTCGCTTATGTGTCGCCATCTTCTGGCGTTTTCTTTTCTTTCCACAAGGCACGATGGCACTCCTTAAAAACTTTATAAAGTGTTATTTATTATGACCTATTTTAAAAATTAAGTCAATAACGTTAAAGCCGATTTTACTTTTTCAATATCCTCTGCAGATGCGGTATAAGGTATTTCCATGGCGCCAGGAATATTCCTCATAAAGGTGATCTGTTTTTTTGCATAGATTTTTGTATTGTGGATGATCCTTTCCTTGATCTTTTCAGGATTGTCGTAAAGAAAGAATTCCTTGTATCCAATAGCTCTTATACCGGCACTTTCCTGAGTGTACCCCATTTCTTTAAGACGGGAAATTTCTTCTGGAAGGCCTGCTTCAAACATTTTTTCAACACGCTGTTCAATACGGGAATATAGAACATCCCTTGGAGGATTTAAAATAATAGTAGAAAACCTGTATTTATTGCGAAGTTCAGGGCTTTGAGAAAAACTGCTTCTTTTTTTGCCGCTTGAGTAATAAACTTCCAGGGCACGGCAGATTCTGTATTCATCATTTACGTGGATTTTTGCAGCACTTTCGGGATCAAGCTTTTTAAGTTCTTCGTAAAGTTTTTCTTTTCCTTCAACAGAAATGCGCTCTTTTAGAGAAGCACGGAGTTTTTCATCACTTTCAGGAGTGTCCGGCAGTCCCAGAAGAAAAGATCTGATATAAAAACCCGTTCCTCCTACTATGCAGGGAATTTTTCCACGGGAGAAAATTTCTTCACAAGCCTTATCTGCCATATTAACAAAATCAGCTGCAGAAAAAGACTCTTTGGGATCGAGAAAATCTACAAGATGATGGGGTATTTTTTTACAGAAAGCAGGATCAGGTTTTGCAGTTCCAATATCCATGTATTTATAAATGGCCATGGAATCTGCGCTGATAACTTCAGCTTTGCCCTTTAAAAAAAGAAAACTGCCCTCTTCCGAAAATAAATCCAAAGTAAGGGCAGTTTTTCCTGAAGCTGTAGGTGCAAAAATTACAATTACAGGAATTCTGTTCATGAATTATTTGTCTTCTACAACCTTGAAAGTTACTTTTTCACCGAAAAGCTGACGTGCAGCAACACATACATCTTTTCCTTCGTTTTCTTCAATTTCAGGATCATTTACTTTTGCCATCTGAAAAGCACGTCGACTTGCAGCGGCTGTGATTTCGTAAATATTTCCGTCGTATTTAACAAGCTGTTCCAATGGAAAATACATTTTTCACCTCAATTATTTAAGTTTACACAAAATTACAGTTTAGTTCAACCGCAAATTATTTTGTAACTTTTGTAATGTGAGGATTAAGTCCATTGTACCAGTAGCAGAAACCTTCCATGCTGATTACATCGCCAACTTTAAGATTTTTAACGGCTTTGTAAACGTCTGTATCTTTTCCGCAAAGGTAAGATTCAACTGTGAAAGTATATTTTTTTCCATTGAGTGAAACGTTGAAGTAAAGGTCATCACCTTCAGTTCCAGTTCCGTTCCATTTGTACATCCATGCAACTTCATTACCATTAGCATCTGTAGAAGCTTCAACCTTCATTTTTTTGAAGGCTACGAACAGGTTCTGTTTTTTAATAAGATCATCTGTTCCAAGAAGTTTTGTTACATCTTCTGCTTTAGCAATGTATTTTCCTTTAAGGATTTCGTATTTTGCATCAACAATTTCAACTTCACCAGACCATTCTGATTTATATCCTGTTACTTTGATTTTTGTACCAGGAACAAGTTTATTGTATTCTTCTTCTGTACAAGGCATTTCGTAAAGGAAGTATGCACCACCATCTTTGTCCTGTGTGTAGAAAGTACCCTTATTGCTCCACCAGCTCTGTTTAGCCTGAACATAAGTTTCTACTACAACCTGAGAATCAAGGTCAGCAGCAGCATATTCTGCATAAGTCATTACACCGGCACCTTTTTTTTCTGCAGCAAAACCAGCAGAAAGAACTGTAAGAGCCATCAACATAATCGAAAGGATTTTTTTCATCTTAAAACCTCTAAAAATTTGATATCTTATTATAACAGTTTACTTTTTTTTAGTAAACAAAGAACGCATTTTAATCAATATAAGTACGATCCATACCGCAGAAAGTACAATTATAAGAGCAACAGATTCGGAAGGCAGTTTTCCAAGATCCTTTCGCTGGAAGGAAGAAGAAACTGTTTTTTCATTAAGGTGAAAAAGAGCTGCTGTTTCACTGAAATTCTTTTCCATATAATCTTCATCGATTGTTGCATTTCGTCTGGTGCTTTTACATACATTTTCAATAAGCTGGCCTGCGGCACTTCGAAGACTGGCGGATCCATTGAAAACCGGAGTAATAAAAGTATTTTCTATATTATTCAAAAGGATTTTTGAAGCTTCCAGTTTTACAGGATAATATTCTGCATCATCACTCACAGTTTCAAGATAAGCCTTGTATTCTGGATTATTCTGTGCCCGGTAAGTAACAGGAATATAACCTTCTGAATGACAGTATTGTGTCTGTATATCATCGGTAAGGAGGAACTGTGCAAAAAGCCATGAAGCAAGTACTTCCTGAGGATTATCCTTATTGAAAACGCAGACTGAAGGTCCCTGTGAAATCATTTTCGGGTTATTTACATCAACCTGTGGAATTTCCATTACCACAGTTTCAAAATCAACCTTACTTTCTTCAGGAATGTCCCCAAGAGGAGCATTGGCACCAATCCAGGTACTTCCAGCTGTTGAGTCGATGGCAAAAATACACTGACCGGCATTCAAAAAGTTTCCAGGATATGACGAAATGGCAAAGGTAGAAAAGGCACGGCTTTTTGCATGACCGGCAATTTCATAAAGAAAGGCTTTTGTTTCATCACTGAAAATTAGGATTTCTCCCTCTTCGTTTGAATAAGGTGCATTTTTCTGTGCAAGATACTGAATCATCATATTGTCGGTAGACTTATAGATGAAAGGAATCATTACTTTCTGACCGTTTACTTTGAAAGTTTCATCGTCCTCTTCTTTTTCCATGGCTTTTTCCGAAACTTCCCAGATAAAATCCCAGGTCAGTTTTTCAGGAATGGAATAGCCCAGTTTTTCAACAAGGTCACGGTTTATATAACAAACTTCACTGGAGCGCATAAATGGAAGACCGTAAAGCTGGCCTTCAAGGCGAAGTTCATCCATGAATTTTGGAACTACACGGTCAAAAGGTACACTGTGAAAACGCACTTCACTTCCCCCAAGACCATATTTTTCATGGTGAGCAATTTCATCAAGTGGAAGCACAACATTTGTTCCGGTTTTATAAGTAGCAATATTGTCTGGGTAAGAAATACAAACATTTGGAGTAGTTTTTGTAGCAATGTTGGTGATTACATCGTTGTAGATACGGGAATAATCAGAATAAAGCTTCATGCGGACTTTTACATTAGGGTAAGCCTTTTCAAAATCAGCAATTGCTTTTTCATAAACTGCAGTCTGAATTTTATTTGTATCGTTTTTTGCCCAGAAAGTTATTTCCAGCCTTTTACTTTCATCAAAAGAATCCGGCATTTCAAAAGGCTCAAGTCCTCTGTTTCCATGGCAGGAAGGCAGGAGCACAAGAGAAAAAACTGCAATCATTTTTAGAAGATTTTTAATCATTTTCATCTTTTCACTCCCCTAGTTTTTTGTACCACCGCGGCTGACACCTTCCATAATCTTGTCACGGAATAGAAGGAAAAGAACAATAAGCGGAACCGAAATAACTACTACAGCGGCCATCATGGCAGGCACATTTTCACGGCCAAAACCATTTTCCCGGATTGCCTGAATGCCGTTTGAAACCAGGAAATAATTTTCATCGTCGGTAACCAGGCGCGGCCAGATAAAGGAATTCCAGCATTCAATAACCTTAAGAATTGAAACTGTAATAATTGTAGGTTTGCAGATTGGCAGCATGATTTTGAAAAGAAACTTCAGATCGGAAGAACCGTCAACTTTTGAAGCAAGATAAAGCTCCTTTGGCACCTGTTCAAAATTCTCTTTAAGAAGATATATATAGAAGACAGATGTTATACTTGGAAGAATAAGGCCTGTAAAGGTATTGCGGAGATTCAGACTTGTAATGGTAACATAATTTGTAATAATAACCAGTTCGTTTGGAATCATCATAAGGGAGATGAAAAGAGCGAAGATGGCATTTTTACCCCGGAACTCAAGTCTTGAAAAAGCAAAGGCTGCAAGCACAATAACAAGAATCATTACGGCTGTTGTAATAACTGTAAAAAGCAGTGTATTTAAAAGGTAGCGGCCCAGATTTACAGAAGTAAAGGCTTCTGCATAATTTTCAAAGGTAGGATGCAGGGTGTAGAATTTTGGAATGAACTCACCGGTCCAGGCCCCGTAACTTTTTACAGAGGTAAGCAACATCCAGTAAAATGGAAAAAGAACAAAAAGTGCCCAGATTCCAAGGAAAAGATAAATAAAAGATTTTTTTACAATTTCTGTTTTTGTAAGTGAACTGTTCATCCTCTCCTCCTAGTTTTCGTAATTTGTGTATTTTTTACTTACGGAAAGATTTATAAGGGTGATAGTAAATACAATGGCAAAAAGAATGATGGCGGCACTTGAAGCGTAAGAAGGATATCCCCCTGAATTACCGTAAAGCATATCGTAAACATAACCAACGATTGTATTCATGCCGGAAAGATTCAGATCTGTTCCAAAAAGAGCAACGGCATCTGAATATGCTTTAAAGGCTCCGATAAAACCGGTAATCACAAGATAAGAAATCATTGGAGAAATCATAGGAAGCGTAATCTTCCAGAACTGACGGGCTTTGCTTGTACCATCAACCCGGGCTGCCTGATAATAAAGTGGATTTACACTGGCAATGGCCGAAGTAAGGATAAGGATTTTAAATGGAAGAACAACCCATACTGTATAAAAACAAAGAACAAACATTTTTGCCCAGTAAGGACCTTCTATAAAATCCACACTTTCTCCACCAAAAGCCTTTATGAGAAGATTTACAAGACCGTCAGAATAGGCAGTTTTCTTGAAAAGAATCATGAAAACAAGTCCTACCGCCAGAGTATTTGTTACATAAGGCAGAAAGTAAATGGTCTGAAAAAGTTTCTGCAAGGGTTTAATAGACGAAAGTGCTACAGAAATAAGCAGAGCAAGAACAGTTGATACAGGAACCGTAATAATCACAAGAATAAAGGTGTTTTTCAGAGCCTGTAAAAAATAAGGATCATGAAGAACGTAAGAATAATTGTAAAGACCTACTCCAAAGAAAGTCTGGGATGCAGAATTAAAGCCTTCTTCAAATGAGTAAATAAATACATCAAAAAGAGGATAGATCATGAACACTGCCAGAAACAGGAAGGCCGGCAGAATGTAAAGATAAGCTTTTAAATGATTCTTTCTCATAGCTGCCTTCTATAAAATACGGTTTCCGTCTTCGGCAAACACGTACATCTTGTCTTTTCTGGCAATAAGCTGAACTGTTCCTTTTTCAGGAATTCTTTCATCATTCAAAAAGGCACGGACAATAGGATTTTCACTCTTAGGATGAGCCAGGAGAACACTGGTATCACGGCCCATGGTTTCTATGCGGTCCACATCAAAGGTGATTTTTCGGCCTTCCACAGGTGAATCAATACAACCTGAAACTTCAAAGCCTTCTGCACGGATGCCCACTGTTACTTTCTGATCGGAAAGACCTTTTGCATCCATGATAAATTCTTCACCGATATAAACCCGTTCTTCCTTAATGCAGCCTTTAAATGTGTTGATTGGAGGATTTCCAAGGAATTTTGCAACAAAAAGATTTACCGGATTATTGTAAACTTCCTGAGGAGTTCCTGTCTGCTGAACAACACCGTCTTTCATTACAACAATAAGATCGGAAATACTCATAGCTTCATCCTGATCGTGAGTAACAAAAACAGTTGTAATGCCGGTTTCTTTCTGAATGCGGCGAAGTTCTTCACGGGTCTGAAGGCGAAGACGTGCATCAAGGTTGGAAAGGGGTTCGTCAAGAAGAAGAACAGGCGGATTTTTTACAAGGGCTCTGGCAATGGCTACACGCTGCTGCTGACCGCCGGAAAGTTCCTTTGGTTTTCGGTCAAGGTAATCTTGAATCTGAACAATGCTGCAGGCTTCTTTTACCCGTTTTTCAATCTCTTCTTTAGAAAGTTTTGCATCTCCTTTAAGATTTTCAAGAGGAAAAGCAACGTTCTGTGCTACAGTAAGATGAGGATAAAGAGCGTAGTTCTGGAATACAAGACCAATGCCTCGTTTTTCTGCAGGAATCCAGGTTACTTCAGAACCTCCAAACCAGATTTTTCCTGATGTAGGTGGTTCAAGTCCTGCAATCATAAAAAGAGTTGTACTTTTTCCGCATCCTGAAGGCCCAAGAAGGCTTACCAGTTTTCCGTCGGGAAATTCAAGATTTACGTGATTTACAGCGGTTACATCTTTTTTATTGGTTTTGCTTTTTGATGCAAACACCTTTGTAAGATCTTCCAAAACAAGTTTCATAGGATTATCTCCTTAAAGATTACTGACGATTTCCGTATTCTTCCAGGGCTTCAGGTGTAGGCTCTTCGCTTTTATCCCCTGCCCCGTTAAGTTTTCTTCGTACGAATAATGAAAAATGAAAAAGTGTGTAGCAAAAGCCGCCAAACCATACCACAGTAAATACCCATGAGAATGGATTGCCGCTTAAGATTCTGGTTCCTACAACAAGAAGAGAAAAGAATGGAACAAAAACTACAAGAATAATGACAAGAAAAGCAAGTATAACCACAAAGACGCTTTTTACAACTTTTCGTAAAAGATAAAAGGTATCGCCAAGCATTATACTTACTCCAAGATTTCTTATATCAGCTGAATAATACTATTAGCCGAAAATTTCCATACCGTAGAGGTTGCCTTTTTTAAGGTCCCCGTTGAGAATGCCTTCATGAAGTTTTTCCAGGGCATGTACTGCACCATAAGCAAAACCTTCACGGCTTCTGGCAGTATGACGGATTTCAATCTGATCTGCAGGTCCGTCAAAGAATACAGCGTGAGTTCCAGGAACAAAACCACAGCGTGTTGATGAAACGTGAAGTGCATTTTCTGCTGGCTTTTCGTGGAAAGCATCAACTTCGGTTTCTGTCTTGCGCTTGAAGTTTTCCATAACCACCTGAGCAATGCTCAATGCTGTTCCTGAAGGACTGTCTGCCTTCTGGCGGTGATGCATTTCCCAGGTAGCAGCATCGTATTCGTTATATTCATTAAAAAGCTTTGCAGCTTCGGCAACTACTTTATAAAAAAGATTTACACCAATAGAAAAGTTTGAAGAACGCATGATTGCTCCGCCGCATGAGGCAGCCAAAGCCTTAACTTCGTCTTCTTTATCTACCCAGCCGGTTGTTCCAACAACAAGAGGAAGTCCCAGTGGAAGAAGAGCTTTAATATTTCCCATTACAGCAGTCGGATGAGTAAATTCAATGATTCCCTGAGCACCGCTTTCTTTCACGGCCCGGGCTACAGCTTCATAATCACCGGCAGCAACTTTTACATCTGCATCAGCAGCTACAACATCTACTGTACAAACCACTTCATTTCCACAGGCTTCAGCTGCAGTCTTGATCATGTGGCCCATTTTTCCAAATCCAACCATTGCAATCTTCATATAAATTCTCCTTTACTATTACTCAAAAAAAGCCTTGTGCAGAACTTTTACAGCCTGTTCAGCTTCATCTTCATCAACAAGCATACTGATATTTACTTTTGATGCACCCTGGCTGATCATCTGAACGTTGATGCCCTCATCGGAAAGTGCGTCAAAACCAGCTGCAAGAATTGAAGAAGAATGGGTGGCATCGCAAACGATAGTAACAATAGCTTTGCCTGTTTTTACTTCAACATCTGCAACATTTTCAAGATCTTCCAAAAGTCCTTTAAGATTTGACTTTGAATTTACTGTAAGAGAAACAGAAACTTCTGAAGTAGCAATTACATCAATAGAGATGTTCCATTTTAGGAAGTTGTTGAATACGTGGGCAAGGAAACCGGCGGCTCCAAGCATACGTGACGAAACAATATCGATAAGAGTTGTATTTTTTACAGTCGTGATGGCACAAACCGGTGGAACTTTTCCAGAGTGCTGTTCAACAATGATGGAACCTGGACTCTGAATATTGTAAGAGTTCTTTACACGTACAGGAGTTCCAGTCTTACGGCAAGGAATCATTGAACGTGGATGAAGAACCTGTGCTCCGAACATGGCAAGTTCCTGGGCTTCTTCATAAGTTACTTCAGGAACAGGTTTTGCATCTTTGCAGACACGTGGATCAGTTGTCATAATACCGTCAACATCTTTCCATGTCTGGATTTCTTCGGCTTCCATAGCAGATCCAATCATTGTTGCAGAAAGATCTGAACCGCCGCGGCCCAAAGTTGTAATATTACCCTTCTTGTCTTTAGCAATAAAGCCTGTAACAATTGGGATAGCGTCTGTTTCGCCGTTTTTGTAGCCTGTAAGATAGAGAGGAATGTTGTCCCAAACTTCATCAAGAAGTTCTGCGGCCATAAAGTTAGAGTCCGAAATCATTCCGATGTCCCATGCATCAAAGAATTTAGCTTCGATTCCCTGACTGTGAAGATAAGCGGCCATAATGCGTACGGAAAGTCGTTCACCAAAAGAAACCAGGTAATCCCGGGTCTTTTTAGAAAGTTCTTTCAGCATGGAAATACCGGTAAGAAGTTTGGTTAATTCTTCCAGAAGGTCCTCAATTGCAGTCCCGTCAATTTTAAGAATATCAACAGTTTCGCGGTGCAGTTTTGCAACGTTTTCAATATCGATTTTACCTTCCACAGCCATATCAGCTGCGTCAAGAAGATAATCCGTTGTATCACCCATAGCAGAAAGAACAACTACAGGGCGTTTTTCCTTGTAGGCCTGAATAATTGAAGCCACGTGCTTGATTCTGTCAGCGTTTGCTACTGAAGAACCACCAAATTTCATTACTATCATGGCTACATTATATAGAAAAAATCAGATAAAGTCCACGTAAGGCAGGTATATGTAACTATTCTTCGATATTTCCGTACTGACAGAATGCTTTTGTAACACGGAGGTATTCAATCTGTTCAAGGGATTTTTTTGTTTTCTTGAAAACCTTGATTTCGCCGTATCCGCTGCCAGTCTCGATTACCGAAAGGAGCATGCGCTTTCCACAAGTCATTTCCATCTTTCTGTTTGCAAGATCGCTTACTTTGCAGAAAATATCGGCATCAATAACCCAGGTTTTTTCATCAATACTTACATTCCAGTGAAGAAGTTCGTTTTCATCGTCGGCAGTTTTCGGGGCTTGAACACATTCCCAGATGCAGTTGAACTTGTTTTTATCGGCAACAAAATCAAGACGGGTGCCTTCAATATCTGCAATAAAAGAAATTTTGTCATTAAAAGATCCGTGAACCGCAAATCCCGAATCAAAAAGTGTATGACCGGAAATAATTGACTGAATGCTGCAGCCAGAAAGGTGGAACCATGGACTTACATAATCCCGGCCGTAGAATTTCTCGATATAACCGAAGGAAGTTTTTGGATTTACAATATAATCATATCCGTTGTAATTCATGGTTCCCGAAAAATTGGTTTTCAATCCTACAGGGCACCAGAAAAAATCTTTTCCATCAAAACCGCTTTCACAAGGAGAAGTGATTTCAAAATCAAAATTATATTTTACGTAGCCTGGATTACAAAGATATTCAGGGTGAGTTTCAAGTTCATTTTCATCAACACTGATAAAACCGGTAATTGTATTTTCTGTAAATCTGCAGTTTCCGGCGGTAATCTCAAAGTTTTTCTGATTGATTTCAATCTGATTAGAAGAAAAATAAAGGGCTGTATGACGGGCTGAACTTCCCATTTCACCAAAGCGGACTGTTACAAATGAAGGTTTAAGAATTGCTTCAGTCTGAATGGTTTTTGCAGAATCAGTTCCCGCTAATGCATACTGCAGATCTTCTTCATTGAAAATCTGACGTGCTTTAAAACCAAGGGTAATTTCTTCTGCCGTTTCACTTGGATTAATCATTGCAAATTCAAGGAAGAAAGTTTTTTCCACGGCAGTTTCACGTTCTGTACCGGTAAACACATATCTCCATGTAATTAATCCGTTTTTTTTCAAAGAATTTGATAGCAATGATCGGTAAATTTTTCCTGTCTTTTTTGAGCCAGCCATATTTGCCCCTTCTAATCTTGACCGATGAAAACGGTACTCTTCTTTACTAATCGGCAAAAAACAGATTTTCTTTACGGGATTTTTTTGATATAGTTATACTCATGAACAAGAAAGATTTAGCCGCCATGATTGATCACACACTGCTTGCACCAAATGCAAAAGTTGAACAGATCATCAGATTGTGTCAGGAAGCAGACCGCTACGGTTTTGCATCAGTTTGTGTAAACCCAATTTATGTAAATGTTTGTGCTTCAGAACTTAAAGACTCCCCTGTAAAAGTTTGCACAGTAATCGGTTTTCCTTTAGGCGCAACTACTACCGAATCTAAAGTTTTTGAAGCAAGAAATGCAGTTGCCAACGGTGCAGATGAAATTGACATGGTAATTGATATTACTGCAGCCATTGAAGGAAGATTTTCAAACGTAACTACTGATATTGCTGCAGTTGTTGAAGGTTCCAAGGAAGAAGGCAAAAAGATTGGAAAAGAAATCATCGTAAAAACAATTCTTGAAACCTGTTTCCTTGATGACAGCACCATTACAAACTGCTGCCTTTGCGCAAAAAAAGCCGGTGCAGATTTTGTAAAGACTTCCACTGGTTTTGCAAATCCAAAATCAATTGATGGAAAATCCCTTCCAAACGGAGCAAACGAACACCATATTGCCCTGATGCGTCAGGCAGTTGGTCCTGATATGGGAGTAAAAGCTTCCGGCGGAGTACGTTCTTACCGCACGGCCATTGCACTTATTAAAGCAGGGGCTTCAAGAATCGGAACTTCCAGCGGAATCAATCTTCTTCGGGAAGCAGAGAACTAAGGTTTTACCAGGACATTTTTCGTTCTGGTATATTGACATTTTTAGTTCATTTTTCTATTATATATAACGTTGAAATCATATTTCAGCACAACGCAGTTTTATGCGAGAGTGGTGGAATTGGCAGACACGCCAGACTTAGGATCTGGTGCTTCGGCGTAAGGGTTCAAGTCCCTTCCCTCGCACTACTAATTTTACTGCTTGATTTCTTGCGGAAATAGCTCAGTGGTAGAGCGCCACCTTGCCAAGGTGGATGTCGCGGG
>JAKSTP010000018.1 GCA_024402505.1 Treponema sp. | reverse complement strand
AAATGCACCTCCTAAAATTGAACTTTATTTGTCCAACTTTAGGGGTGCACTTCAACAGGTGCCTTTAATCTTTTTACTTACCTAGTGGTGCAAGATCGTCTTTGCTGAGTACCTGCATTTTTCCATCTGCATTTGTAACTACAATTCCAGCTTTTGTAATCATTACTGGTGTTGCACTTTTTACAGTTACTGTAGATTTAAGACGGAGTTCCATGCTTTCATTGTATTTTGCAAGATAGAACTTTCCGTTATCATTGATTACACAGTAAAAATCATCTCCATCCTGAACAAGAACTGAATCTGCTGCAACAGTTTCTGAACTTTCAAGAGCAATTTCCATAGTTTCAGGATCAATGTTTACAAGTTTAATTGCACCGTTTTTGCTGTCTTCTCCGGCAATGGCAACGTAACCTGAATCGCTTTCAAAAGCAGTACGGTTTCGGATCTGTGCAACCGGTGAGTTCTTGATTGTTTCACCTGTAGCAGTATCGAATTTTACAAGTCGGGAAAGAAGGTTTTTCTCGTCTACAAGCATAATACCGTATTCAGTATCCATTTTGGCCTGACGGGCTTCTTCTTTCATAACTTCATTCTGATCTTTTGCAATTTCTTTTCGTTCAGTCTGAGCTTCTGTTTCTTTTTTGTCTGCTCGAGCCTGCTGTTCTGAAGCTTCCTGTCGGGCGGCATCAGTTTTTTCCTGCTGTTCAGCTTCTTTTTCCCGCTGTTCATCTGCAGCTTTTTCTGCTTCTTCTGCAGCTTCAGCCTTTTCTTCAGCTTCTTTTTTCAGTTCTTTGTCTTCAGGATTTTCATCTGAAGCTTTTTTTGCTTCTTCAGCTTCTTTCTTTGCTTCTTCTGCTGTTTTTTCAGCTTCTGCAGTTTTTGCTTTTTCTTCATTCAGTTTTTTCTGTTCTTCGGTAGCCTTTTTCTGAGCTTCGTTGGCTTTTTCCTGAGCCTGTTCAGCTTCACGTTCCTTAATGTCTACCATTTCTTTTCTGCTGTCGATATTGCGGTCATCATCTTCCTTCATAGAATCAACAACTTTTGAATCAGAAATAACTGATGTATCTACGGTAGAAAGTCCGCCTTCTGAAACGTCGTAAAGAGGAATTACAATTTCTGATTTTCCTGGCCAGTCTGAATATTTTACTGAAAGACCTGCATTTGAAGAAAGATTTTTTGTAACTACATTTTTATATTTTGAAGAGTAGTAATCAAGGTTTCCACGGTATACAGCGTTGTAAACTGTAATGAAAACCGAAAGTGTATCAGCGTCTGATTCAGAATAACCGTAGGCATCCTGAAGATAGGCGGAAATAATGTAACGAAGGTTTTTGATGTGATCTACCTGGGCATCACTTCCAAGAAACAGAATATCTGCATCAAGTTTTCCGGTTTCAGTTGCATCAACGGCGTGGATTACATAGTATTTTGCCTTGCTACCGGTGTTTGTGCCATTTGCAATTCCGTTTTTTGCAATTACTTTTCCTAGGTCACGTCCAATTCCTTTAATGGCGTCAAGTGTTTCAATTTTTTTGTGTGGACCAGTATAGTTGATGAACTCGATGGTGTCTTTTGCAGACTTAAGTTCGCTGTCGTAAACTTTGAGAGCAAATACAGAAGAAACGAGAACAAGTGATAAAATTACAGCTGAAAGAAGTTTTTTCATGTCAATTTCCTTGTTATATAAATTATTCTACAATTATAGTGTGAATAATCGTATTTTACAACTTTTCTTTTTATGTTATAATTTTATTCCACGTTTTATATAGACGTAAAATCTCTTTTTTTTCAGAGTGAAAATATGATTGCAAAACACGTAAAAGCTATTCTTGAAAGTCCATCAAACGGCGTAATCAGAAAGATGTTTGAAGAAGGTGCCATTCTTAAACAGAAGTACGGCGCCGAAAATGTATACGATTTTAGTATTGGAAACCCTGATCTTGATCCACCTGCAAAGGTACAGGCTGCCATTGAAAAATATGCAAAAGAAACAGATAAAGGCTGTCATGGTTATATGCCAAACGCCGGTTATCCTTTTGTTCGTGAAGCTATGGCAAAGAAAACTGAAATGGAGCAGGGCGTTCCTGTTGATTTTACAAACGTTGTAATGTGCGTTGGTGCCGGTTCAGCTTTGAACGTTGCTTTGAAATCACTTTTAAATCCAGGTGATGAAGTTATTGTACCTTGTCCATATTTTACAGAATATGATCACTACATTCATAACCACAATGGTGAAATTGTTCGCGTAAAATCAAAAGAAGATTTTTCTCTGGACATGGATTCAATTAAAGCTGCACTTAATGAAAAAACAGCTGCCATTATTATCAACAGCCCAAACAATCCAAGCGGACGTATTTATTCTGAAAAAGATATTGATGATCTTGCAGCCCTTCTTAAAGAACACGCTGCAAGATCTGGAAGAAATGTTTATATCATTGCTGATGAACCTTACCGTGCCATTACTTACGGTGGAAAAAAGGTTGCTGCTGTTTTTCCAAAATACGAATACACAATCATCTGTACATCTTTTGCCAAAAACCTTTCTGTTCCAGGAGAACGCATTGGATATACCTGTGTAAACCCTGCCTGTCCTGAAGCAAAAGATGTGGTTGCCGCAAATATTTTCTGTCTCAGAACACTTGGTTTTGTTAATGCACCTGCCTTCTTCCAGAAAGTAATTGCCGAATCATGGGATGCCGAATGTGATTATTCACTTTACGAAAAACGCCGAAACGAACTTATTGAAATCATGGATTACGCCGGATATGAATATGCCATGCCGGAAGGTGCTTTTTATCTTTTTGTAAAAGTTCCTGATGGATGGAACGGCGATGACATGGCCTTTACAAATCACCTTAAAAAATACAATATCCTTTGTGCTCCGGGAAGTGGTTTTGGTGGTGCCGGATGGTTCCGCATTGCATACTGCTGTTCTGAACAGACAATCTTGAATTCCCGTGAAGCATTCAAAAAGGCACATGACGAAAAATGATTTTATCTGATTTTGGAAAAAAACTAGCAGGACCTTCGGGAATCAACCAGTTGATGGATGATCTTGGAAAACCTTTTCCTGAAGGTCTGAGAATTGTACAGATGGGAGGAGGAAATCCTGCCCGAATACCTGAAGTTGAAAAAATGTACCGAAACCGTATGGAAGAAATTCTTTCTAACGGTGAAGAATTTGAAAACCTTATTGGACGTTACGATGCTCCACAGGGAAAAACTGCATTTTTGGATCAGGTTGCTTCTTATTTCTCAAAAACTTACGGCTGGACCATTACCCGTGATAACGTTGCTGTTGCCAACGGAAGTCAGAGTGCATTTTTCTATCTTTTCAACATGTTTGCAGGAATTGCAGATGGCAAGAAACGTAAGATTGTATTTCCGCTTGTTCCTGAATACGTTGGTTATGCCGATCAGTGTGTTGAAAATGATATGTTTGTAGGAATTCCATCAAGTTTTGAATTTTTTCCTGATCACACATTTAAATATCACGTTGATTTTAATCTTCTTGAAAAATATCTTTCTTCTCATGATGATGTAGCAGGTCTTTGTGTAACACGGCCTACAAATCCTACGGGAAATGTTCTTACTGACGATGAAGTAAATCATCTTTCTGAACTTTCAAAAAAATACGATATTCCTTTTTTTCTGGACAATGCTTATGGTCTTCCGTGGCCAAACATTATCTGGGACAATGTAAATCCTTACTGGGATGAAAACGTTGTGCTTTCAATGAGCCTTTCAAAGATTGGACTTCCTTCCCTTAGAACCGGCATCATTATTGCAAGAAAAGAGATTATCGATTCCCTTTCAAAAATCAACGCAATTGCAGCTCTTGCAAGTGGAAGTGTGGGACAGTCACTGGCAGGTCCTCTTATTGAAACGGGAAAACTTATTGATACTGCAAAAAACTGTGTAAAACCTTATTATCAGAAAAAGGCACAGAAAACCGAGGGCTTAATCCACAAATATTTTGAAGGAACCAACTATGCCGTTCATAAGAGTGAAGGTTCCATCTTTATGTGGCTTTATCTGCCTGATCTTAAAATTTCAACAATTGAATTTTATAATCGTCTGAAGGAAAAGGGTGTTTTTGTGATGCCTGGTGAATATTTCTTCTTTGGAAACGATCCAAGTCTTCCTAAAGTTGAAAATCATCCTCATTTTTCAAAATGTCTCCGCTTGAATTATGCTGGAAAGGAAGATGACGTAGATTATGGAATCAGTTTGATTGCACAGGAGTACAAAAATTGCTGATTCGATACGGTAAAGATGAAAAAGGGCGCCCAATAAAAAAGGCAGTTGTTTATACAAAAGATGAACACAAGATTGATGTTCGCAAAATTGATCCTGACTGTATGTACGTAATACAGCGTCTTCGTGACTGCGGTTTTACAGCTTATGTAGTTGGTGGAGCCGTCCGTGATCTTATCATCGGAAATAATCCAAAGGATTTTGACATAGTAACAGATGCCACACCTTCCAAAATCAAGCGCATTTTCCGTAATTCCCGAATAATTGGAAAACGTTTCCGTCTTGTACACATTTTCTTTGGGCAGAAGATTTTTGAAGTAAGTACTTTCCGTTCAATTGTAGACGGTTCTGTTGGAAATGCCTTTGGTTCCATTGATGAAGATGTTCAGCGCCGTGATTTTTCTCTAAATGCACTTTACTATGATCCTGTTCAGGAACAGGTAATTGATTATGTGGGCGGTTTTGAAGATATTAAGAAACATGTGATTACACCGGTTATTCCATTGGATCGCATTTTTGTGGAAGATCCTGTGCGCATGCTCCGTGCCATTAAATATTCAGTTTCCACAAACAGCAAAATGTCTCATTCTTTGAAAAGCAAGATCCGTCACAGTGCGGTTCTTCTTTCTCAGGTAAGTCCAAGCCGTCTTACAGAAGAGCTGCTTAAAATGATTAATTCCGGTCATATGGCAGAAATAGTCCAGGAAGCTTTAGATACAGAAGTATTCATTTATCTTCAGCCACAGGCCGCAAATCTTCTTTATAATTCTCGGGATTTTGAAAAAGATTATATGAACAGTCTTTCCATGATTGACTATATTACAATTAATGAGCCAGATGCCCGTCTTGGAAAGAAACTGTATTATTTAATATACGATTTTACAAAAGGTCTAACCAACTGGCAGAAAGAAATTGAAGCAAAAACCAGCTTAGTTGAACTTTTTGCCCGCACCTGGAAAGAATGCCGCAATTTTGTACTGCCAATGAATCCTATGCGCCGTGAACTGGAATGGGCAGTACGTGAAGTTCTTGCCGATCTTGGTATTCCATCAAGTTACCGCAAGAAGAAAAAGAACTAGCGTTTTGTAATCTTATCAATGATAATGCTTACTTCCTCAATGAGAATGCCTGTGTAGCTTTCAATCTTATCGATAATATACTGCTGCAGTTTGTGGATTTTTCCCGTAAGCTGTGTTCCAAATGGAATGTCTAAAGTGATTATTAGACGGTAACCGTGGGCATTGGTTTTAATGACAATTTTTTTGATTACAATTTCCGGCTCTGCTTCTGCAACACAGTGCATTACCATCTGGGTGAGGGCAGCTTCCGAAATTTCCAGGCGACCTTTCTTTGAAAACTCAGTTTTTACAATAGACTTTTCAAGCATTTTGTCGCCTTGAGTCTTTTTCTTGAAAAACTTTCTTCCCTGGAAAAAATCATGCATGGAATTTGAAAAAATCTGAGGATAGCTTTTTTTGATTTCGATTGAAGGAACCGGAATTACGTGTTTTCCTTCAACCTGACGGCTTTTAATTGCTTTCTGAATTTCTTCATCAGTTGCAATATCTTTTATGTTGATGATTTTTGATGGCTGAGGAATCTGAAGTCGCATGGCAATTTTGCTTACCATTTTTTCTGAAGTTCCAATGATAAGGAGTTTTTTTATGTGGGCTGTTTTTAGAACTCTTGCAACTTCGTCACGGTGATCCTTGTCGTCAAAAAGAGCTGCCCGAACTGCACCCATATAAGTTTTTTCTTTTTTGGCAGTTCTTCCTGCAAGAATCTTGTCATCCTGAATCAAAAGACCGTCGTCAATAATTGCATTGATGCTGTATTCTTCGGCAAGAAGTTTTGATCGGAAACTTTTCCCGGTGCCACTTTCACCTACAAGGGCATAAACAGTAATTGGAGAAAACTTTTCTTTAAGCATTGAAACAGGATTTATCATACTATAAATATACCATTCTAAAGGTGATTTTAGAAGTATTTTTTTAGAAAATCTTTAAAATCTCTACTTTCTCCACAGCTGATTTCTGCAGGAAGTGACAGAGGATTTTCACCGATTTCAAGTTTTTTTGCATGAAGGAAGAAATCCTGGTTAATTCCCTCTGTTTTATCAATTTTTGTTCCGCCATAAGCTGTGTCACCAAGAAGAGGGTGGCCCTTTAAAGAAGATTGAAATCTGATCTGGTGAGTTCGTCCCGTTTCGATCAAAAATTTTACAAGAGTAATATCCCTGTTTTTATAAAGGCCGTACTTTAAGGGTTCTGCAATAGTAATGGCATTTTTTCCTTCATCTGAAATTTCTACAGTGTGGAAGTTTTTTTCATCATCACTTTCTGTTTTTTCTATTTTATCTTCCCATCTTTCTTTGTTTAATAGTTTTCCTTCAACAATGCCAAGATAATATTTTTTGATTGTATGGGTCTTAATATTTTCAGAAAACCATCTTGCACCTTCAAGGCTCCAAGAAAAGCAGAGGAGACCAGTTGTTTTTTTATCAAGGCGATGAAGAGGCCCCGGCTTAAAGGAAATTGAGGTGGAAAGGGAAGTGGCGGCATAAAATTCTTTTACTTTGCCGTCAATTGAATCATTAAAACCGTGGACAGTCGTATCATAGGCTTTGTTTATGAAAAGAAGGTGCTGGTTCTTAAAAACAATTTCAAAATCGGGATTATATTCAACTTTTTTTTCAGCAAGAGGTGCTTTTACAGTTGAACTTGCTTCAGAAAATAAAAAAGATGCAGCCTTGAATTCGTCACCTTCAGATACTCTTGTGTCATTTTTAGCTTTCTTACCGTTAAGTTTTACAAGGCCTTTTCTGATTATTCCGTTGATTTCTCCAAGACCTTTTTCCGGGAACACAGACTTTACAATCTTGTCAAAACGTCTGCCATCATCATCTTTTTGAATTGTAAGTACCTTGAAATCCATAAGCGTAATTTTATTCTATTATAATATAAATCTCTAGTAAAAAGGTAGTATATATAGTAAAATGTAATAATGCTAACTGCAATCAAACAGAACATTTTTGTATTTCTCTCACATCCGGTTTTACTTTCATGTTTCGGAAGCTGGCTGATTGCACAGTTTATAAAAACTTTCATCAATCTTTTGTTCGGAAGAATTCATTCTTTGGGCGAACTGATTGACAGTCTTTTGTGGAGAACCGGCGGTCTTCCATCAAGTCATTCGGCTATGGTTACCTGTCTTTGTGTAACTGTCGGTTTTAGAAGCGGATTTTTGTCAGATATTTTCATGGTTTCCCTGGCCTTTGTTTTTGTTACAATTCGTGATGCACTTGGTGTACGACGGGCAAACGGGCTTCAGGCAAAAAAAATCAATGAAATGGGCAAATTGCTTAAGGAAAAAGGAATCATGGATTTCACTCCTGTAAAGGAAGTAAATGGTCATACTCCTCTTGAGGTTTGTATGGGCGTGCTTCTTGGTTTCTTTGTAGGCCTTGCATTCTCCCTTCTTAAGTAATTATGAAAAAACTTTCCTTTGTTCTTTTTCCGCTTTTTCTGGTAATTACTCTTGTTGCCATGGTGGTATTTCGAAGTGTGCCTTCGGGAAAACTTTGGAAAGGTTATTCTGTTCTTTATGTTCCTGTAGAAACTCCTGATGATGCAGTTCTATCCTGTTTTTCACAGACTGGCATTGAAAATGTAACCTGCCTTTCCGGTCAGTATCTGCCGGTTCTGTATAAGGCTCATTCTGTTGAAGTTTCCATGATATCATTCAATCCGGAAGCTACAAAATATCTCAACGACCGTGAAAACTATTTTTACGATAAATCACAGAATTACAGACTTTACTACATTCCTGTTTCTGAAAAAAATGAGCTTTCCCAGTGTGTAAATCTCCTGCGGGATAATGGAATTACTGCGGGCATTGATCTTTCTGCACCTTATCCCTGGATTATTCCGGTACTTGCCGTTTTGTTTTTTCTGGTACTTTTATTCCTTGCCGCAGATAAAACTGCCTTCGGACTTTCTGGTTTTATTTACGTACTTTTTAACCTTTGTTTTCCTTTTCTTACATCGGTTTCATCATCCTTTATATTCATGATTTTCCTCTTTTCAATTTCTTCACTTATTTTCAGAAGAGGACTTCTGGATTATATTTCAAAAAGAATTATTCTTATTTTCCTGGGGATTTTAAGCATAGTTTCCTGTTTCACCCAGAGTGCAATGTGCGGTTTTATGTTTATCCTTTGCACTTTGACTTCTGTACTTGCCCTTATTTTTTATTTTGATTCAAAAAAATTTATTGAAGGAAGACAGACTGGTTTCCGTCCGGTTCTTATTCGGTCTGTTTACTTTGTTCCAAAATATAATGGCAGCGAAAGGGTAGTTTTTCCTATCTCTCTTCTTTTAACAGTTATCTGTTTTACAGTTTGTGTATTCTTCATGGATTCATTTTCTACACAGGTTTCAAAGCTTTCTCTTCCAGCAGCAAATGTTTCTTCCAGAGACCAGAACCTTACGGACCTTGAAGATTATGCCAGATGGAAGTGGGAAGTTCAGTCTTTCCCTTACCGTAATATCAACCTTGAAAGTGATGCAAAATCCTATGTAAAATTTCCACGCTATTCAGAAGTAAACGGAAAAATCGTTGAAGGCTATGACATTGCTTCTTTTAATGAAAGTTATATTTTGAATACAAATGACGAAATCAATGAACTGCCTTTTAATGCTCTGGAAAAAGTGCTTTTGAGTCAGAGTGAGGACGGAAAAAATATTACTCCGGGATTTACACTTTCTGTATCGTATCAATTAAGTATTTTCAGTATAATAATGGTTGTAGTTCAAATACTGTCACTGGCAGTATACTTTGTTAAAATTGCATTTTCACGGGGTGGAAGAAGATGACATCATTTTACGGAGCTTCATCAAAACTTAAAAATTATTCATTTTCGGAAAACGCCTTTATTCCTAAAGAAGTAACTGTTCCTCTTGTTCAGGAAAAGGATGTAATCTGCCGGAGCATTGTAGAACCTGGTGATACAGTTTCTGAAGGTGATATTATTGCCACATATAAAGATAAATCTTTTACAGCTCGAATCCATTCTCCTGTGCCTGGAAAAGTTACTGCTATTGAATCAGTGGTGAATCCAAACGGCCGCCAGGATGTAAGCATTAAAATTAAAACAGCGGGATCTTTTTCTTACCTTGGAAAAAATCTTCGGGAACAGGATTGGACAGCCCTTACTCCAGATACACTTCTTGGAAAACTTTCGGAAAAGGGTGTTGTAAATACTTTCAACTGCGGAAAACCTTATTCAATCGAAGGTCAGATTAATAATCCAAAAACTTCCAAGGCTCTTGTGGTTCGTATGTTTGATGAAGATCCTGTCCGCCTTTCTGACAGTCTTCTTTCAAAAATGTTCCTTGAAGAAATAAGGACCGGTGCTTACATTATTGCAAAGGCTATGAATGCTGACGGAGTGGTTTTTCTTTTTGACCAGAAGGTTTCTAAGACTCTTGGAGATTTCATTCCTCTCCATCCGGCAGTAAAAACCGAAGTGATTTTTGCCGTAAATAAAGATCAGCCTGTTGCACACAAAAAAGAAATTGTTCATCTTTATAATAAAACCTTCAAAAAAGACAAACAGTTTGAGATTGATACAAAATCCCTTTTCATCGACAGTCATACAGCTTTTGATGCCTATAACGCTGTTGTAAAAAATACACCTGTAATCAGCCGATATATTCACATTTCAGGAAACTGTATTGATTCATCGGCTTTCCTTAATGTTCGCCTTGGTACTACATTCAAAGATATTGTAAGTCAGCTTGGTGGTTGGATTGAAAAACCTGCTCTTATCATTATTAATGGCCATATGAGCGGTTATTCAGTTCAGACACTGGAAACACCTGTTACAAAATATGTAAAATCTGTTTCATTTATTTCAAAAAAATATGTAAATGATCAGCGTATGTTTGACTGTATTTTCTGTGGAAACTGCCGTGCCGTTTGTCCACGGGGGCTTTCTCCTGATTTATTCTTCGCTAATCATAATTATGGAAAAGAAATTCCAGAAAAAGTACTTCTTACGGCTACAGACTGCTGCGAATGTTCTTACTGCAACAGCGTTTGTCCTTCCCGTATTCCGCTTTCTCAGATAATTGATTCCATAAAAGAAAAACTCCTTAAGGAAAACGAAAATGAAAACTAATGATATAGATATTCCTTTCGGAACTCGTACAAGTTACCAGCGTCCGTACATTTATAGAACCTCTTCTATTACCAGTACCTGTATTAAAATGGCAGTGCTTTTGCTTCTTCAGCTTGCAGTCCTTGTTTACACTGGAAGTTATGCTGCTGTTCATGTAATTCTTTGTTCTTTTTTAGGTGCTGTTCTTGCAGGAGTGGTGCAGTATTATGTTTCTCATGTTCCGCTTTATACTCTTTTTCCTTCGCTTTTAGCAGGATTGTTATCAGGATTTCTCTTTCCTGAAAATTATCCGAGATTTGCAGCCCTTATTCTTGTTTTCTTCCTTATTTTGATTATAAATTTTGTATTTTCAGGTTTTGTAAATAACTGGGTAAATCCTGTTATTCTTATTACAGTTTTAGCCTGGTTTACAGGAAAAAAATACTTTCCATCTATTCTTATTGATCTTGACAGTCTTTTTAGCCGTAACCCTTCACTTATGTTTGTACAGGATTCTAAACTGGCCTTCGGTTTCCTTGATTCACCTGTAACAGATTTTTTGAACAAGACAATTTTCGGTTGGTTTAAGGTAAGCCTGCCAAATGGTTATCTTTCTTTCTTCTGGGATAACCATTCTATTATTCCAGCATTCCGTTTTAATTTTTTGAACATTATTTCTTCTATTGTTTTGTTCTCTGATGATACTTCTGATGCCCTTGTACCATCTTTGTTCCTTTTTGTTTACCTTGTTCTTGTAAGACTTTTTGCACCGTTTGTAGCAGGTGGTGCTTTGAATACAGGTGATATGATTCTGGCCTTGTTCAGTTCAGGAACTCTTTTCTTTGCTGTGTTCATTATTGGATGGTTTGGAACTCTTCCAATGACTCTTTCAGGCCGGATTATTCTTGGTATTTTTGCAGGTTTAACTGCATTCTTGGTAACAGGAGCAGGAACTTCTTTTACAGGAATGACCTTTACAGTTCTTCTCTGCAATCTTGTAAATCTTTTTATCAGGATGATTGAAGACAAGAAAAATATGGCAAAACTCGTTTCCAGGATGTAATTTATGGCAAGAGATATTTCCTATAAAAACTTTTTTATAAAATACGGATTTTTTGCAGGTGTATTTTCAGTGATTTTATTCCTTTGTGTATATACAACTCTTGTTTCAAAAAAGTACTGGAATAAAAATCTATCTGCAAATGTTCTTACAGTTCTTACAGAGCGTACTGGTGATGAATGGACTTTTGTTGAACCGGTTGAAATCCAGAATCCTTTTGCCTTGAACTGTGCTGCTTTTGTTGTAAAAAACAAGGCAGTTGGCAAAAATTTTACTTCAATCATTGTTCGTATCAATTCTATGTACGGACCAATTCCAGCAGTTTTCCTTGTAGATGACAAAAATAATGTAAGTTTTGTTGATTATTCAAATATTCATGGAACTGTAAAAAACCAGATTGAATTTGAAAAATATAATAACCGTATTGAACTATATAAAGCCCGCATTCCGTCAATTCTCGGACTTGAGGAAAGAGGTTAGTCATGACAAAAAAATCAATCTTCATATATATTGCTGCATCAATTGCAATTCTTGTTCCTGTTCCAGGACGTTTTGTTTATGGTCTTACGATGATAATGGAACTTATTCTTCTTATGACAGTAGGAACCAGTGTACAGTTTTTGATTAAGAAAACAGGCTACGAAAAAATTAATACAGTAGCTACCTTGTTTACACTTTTGTGTGTCACAATTCTTTATAGAAATATTATTGCGGCTCTTCAGAGTGAAATTGCCCTGACTCTTGGTTTCTGTTTTTATCTTCCGGCCTTTTCTTCATTTATGATTGGCTTTATGTTTTCAGAAAACGATCTTCCTCCGGTAAAGAAACTCCTTGCAAATCTAATTACTACATTTAAGTTTTCTCTCTTTGCACTGTTTTTCTTTCTTGTAAGAGATGTATTTGGTTTTGGAACTTTTACTTTCTTCGGGAAGAATCACAATATTTTCGAACACGTTGTTTTAGGTGAAGACAGAACTACACCTTTTTCATTTCTTGCATCTCTTCCAGGGGGGCTTTTCCTTGCAGCAATCATTCTTTTTGGATTTATTCTTGTAAGAAAACGCTTTTATATCATTCACCGCTTTACTGCAAACAGCAAGAAAGGGGGAACTGAAAAATGATTTTTTTGAAACTATTTTTGTATTATGCAATCTATTCTTCACTGGTTCTTTTTTACGGTGTTGGTGTTGTACGTGTAACTCAGCTTCCATTTCACGATAGTCTCGAGGTGAATTATCTTATTAAGATTTTCTGTTCGATTCTTATTTCCACAGTACTTACCTGGCTCTGTGCCATGTATCTTCTTCTTCCTCTAAAGCTGGTTGAACTTTATCCGATTATTGCATTCCTCATTTACATTTGTGTAAACACTTTTTTTGAGGCTCTTATTCGTATAACTACAGGAAAGTCCAGTGCAGAATTTGCCATTTCATTTTTGATAATTCTTCTTTCAGTAAACGAAAGCACATCGATTCTTGAAAGTATGGTAATCTGCTGTGCTTCTATCTGTTCATTCCTTTTCCTTATTCCGGTGGTTTATGCCATTGGACAGAAAATCTACGTAAAAAAAGAAAACATCCTTCTGAATACATCACTTCTGTTTTTGTCGCTTGTAGTGGTTATTCTTCTGCTTTCAGTTTTTGATGTTTCCTGGTTAAATCTTGTTCTCAGGAGATAGTTATGGTTCTTGCAATTATTTTTTCAATTCTGCTTGTATTGCTTTTACTGCTTTTAATTTTTTTCCTTTTTTATATACTGCTTCCATCAATAAAATCTGATGTAAGTGAAGATGTAAATCCTGTTTATTCTTCCATTGAAAAGAACTTTATTTCAACAAAGGAAATTCCTGTTGAAATGAGTGATAAAAGGGCAGTGGTTTTGTGTAATCCAGAAAAATCATTTCAAAACCGCACATTGATCTTCAATCGAAGACATTCCTGTTCGTATATTTATAATTCAAAAAAATCTTCTTCAGATTGTGCATTTGCCTGTATTGGTCTTGGAGATTGTGCAAAAGCCTGTCCTCAGTATGCAATTTTCATAAAAGATGGCACTGCTGTAGTTTCCAATGCATGTATCGGCTGCGGAAAATGTGTTTCAGTTTGTCCCAAAAATATGATTAAACTGGTTTCTCCAGATACCAAGGAAATTGAACTTTGTTCTTATAAAGAGAATGTTTGTATTACAACCTGTTCCAAAAAAGGTTCCAGTGAAAAAATAGAGAGAATAGCAAAAAAGCACTTTAAAATATGGGACTTTTGCTATAGAATTATAAAGGGGAAAACTAAATAAAGTCTTTATTTAAAAAGGAGAGAGAGTAGCGGCAATTGGGTGGGGCGCCGTATGATAATCTATGGATTTTATATACGTCAGCCTAACTGTAGACTTTGCCTCATCATACCTGTCTTCAGGCTTTTCCGAAAAGATTTTTTCCTCTTCTTTTAAATCCATTACACGTTTCCTTATGGCTCATCCTGATTTTAAGATAAACTTTTCTTTCAACGATGAGGAACTTACTTTTATCCAGAAAAAACATCCGGAGTATAAAACTCTTCTTCAAAACTGGACTTCTGAAAAACAGGTTGAAGTGCTTGGTGGTTCCTTGTGCAATTCAATTCTACCTTTGTGTCAGTCTTTTGACCGGAACGGACAGATTGATGCACATTCACAGCTTGTTCGTGACGCCTGTGGTAAACGTCCAAGAGGTATGACACTTTTCTGTGATGCGTGGGATTCGTCAATGGTAACAAACCTTTGCACTGCAGGTATTGAATATGTTCTCATAAGTGAAAAAGCAGTTCCTCCCGATAAAAACCGTTATCTCCCCGTATACATGAATGAACTTGGAAAGTCTGTATATATCATTCTTTTTAATGACCACCTGGTTCCTGATTCGGAGACTTCCTGCGAAAGTTTTATTAAACAGATTGAAAAAGAAGTAAAGAAGGTAAGTGAAAAAGATAGTTTTACTCAGTTTTCTCCAAACCGAATAATCAATATTCGCCTTTCCAGCGATAAATTTATGGCACTTCTGGAGGGTGGTTGGTTAGAAAACTTCTATAATTGTCTTCAAAATAATACAGTTTATACAAAAATCCCGGTTTCTCTTACTCTTGTTTCAAGTTATCTTAAAGGAAATGTAAATAAGGTTCCGGTGTATATACCATCATTCTTTAATTCCATTTCTGACGATAAAAATTATTCATCAGCTTTTGAATATGTTTTATCAAATAAACGGGCCCTTGCACTTTATAACCGCATTTTATATACAAGCCTCTTGATTTCTCAGTTTCACGGTGATAAAGCACGAAAACTTACTGCACGGGAAAAACTCTGGCAGGCCCAGAACGGTTACGCGCTTGCTGGAAAAGATTCTGCTGGTGCAAAACTTCGACACAGTTCATTTATCTGTCTTTGTGAAGCCGAAAAACAGATCAGGAATCCAAAGAATTTCCGTGAATCTGTAATTGCCTTTGACTACAATAACGACGGTATGAATGAATATGTTTGCCGTATGAACGATTATTTTGCCGTTATAAACCTGGTTTCAGGATCTTTGAGAGAACTTACAGTCAGTAAATGTACTGGAAACTATCTTCACAATGTAATTGAATCTCCTTACCCTGAAAATAATTATTTCCGCGGCCTTTTTACTGATCATATTTTTACACCGACTCGCTTTGAAAATTATAAAAACAAAATTGCTGATACAGACGGTATTTTCTCAAAAATCCAGTACAACGAAATAAAATTTTCACCTTCACACAGGGAACTTCTTTTAAGTGCAGAAGCTGTATGTTTTGCATCCAGACAGAAAGTAAGTCTTCGTAAAAAATACATCATCAATAGTTCGGGTTTTGTAGTTCAGTATATTTTGAAAAATCTTTCTGACAAACCTCTTGATGCTGTTTTTGCCGTTGAATCAAATTTCGGTTGCCAGGCTTTGGGAACTAAAGAAGAACTTTCCTATAGCGTTGATGTTGCCGGTGAAACAGAAAGATTCGAGGTTAATCCTGATGAAAATACAAAACGTCAGTGGATGGTGAATGCAGTTCAGGTAACAGACCGTATGAATGATGTTTCTTTTGTTTTTGAGCTCAATGAACTTGGAAGTTACACCTGTTACAATCTTGAAGACGGGGAGAGTAAAACTTTGGTTTCATCCCAGTATTGGCCTGTAAAACTTGAAAGCGGCATGGAAACAGAGAAAACTATTAATTTTACGATAATAAATCCACATAAATCCCGTCGGAAAGTTCATTAAACTCTGACAAATTTTGTATTTTTGTCATTCATTTTCTTGACATTTTTCTCTTAATCCATATAATAGATATTGACACTCTGATTGATACTGTTATATTATAAACAAGTTATATCAGATAATAATATAGTGAGGTTTTATAAATGGCAGTACCTAGATCGAAAACATCAAAGGCCGTTACTAAAAGACGTCAGACAATCAATATGAAACTTAAGGCACCACAGCTGGTTGAATGCAACAACTGCGGAAACCTTGTAATGTCTCACCGTGTTTGTCCAAAATGTGGTTTCTACCGCGGACGTCAGGTAATCACACCGGAAGTAAACGGTTAATTTAGGAGAAAAAAATGGACGAATTGTTCGAAAAAATCCAGAAACTTATCGCAGAAAAACTTGACATTGATGAAAGCAAAATCACTTTGGATTCATCATTCCGTGGTGACCTCGGAGCTGACAGCCTCGATACATACGAACTTGTATACGCTATCGAAGGTGAACTTGGTGTTAGCATTCCAGATGAAAAAGCAAACGAATTCGAAACTGTTCGTGATGCTTATGACTTCATCAAATCTGAACAGGGAAAATAAGTTAATCTCTTGTTAGATTGAAAGGGCTGTCTTAAGGACGGCCTTTTTTTATGCCCAGAAACAGTTTTTATATGAAAAAGAAGAATCTACTTTACGTCTTTTTGATTTTTATCCTCACTTTCTGTTTTATCTGGTCTTTTGTACCAAAAAATAGGGGTAAAAATTTAGTAAAGCTTTCTCTTGCAAATCTTGCTTCTTTTGACCGACTTTATTTTATTCAGCTTGTTCTTGATGGTACGGAAATTACATTCGAAAAGGACGGAATCTGGTGGGTTTATGACAACGGTGGGAAGGTTCCTGCCTCCCAGGATAGGCTTGAATTACTTTGGACTGAGCTTTCAAAAAAACGAGAACTTAATCTTCTTGAAAAGAATGCAGCCTCTTCAAAAAATCTTGAAAATTACTTTGAAGAGGGTAATACTTTTTCTATAAGCTGGCTTGATTTTGACGGAAATACTGATGAAATTGTTTTTGGAAAAAGCAATTTTGCCGGCACTTCAAGATCACTGTACTTTGGAAACAACATTTATGAGATAACAGGATTCAATGAGACTGTTTTAAGTACTAGTTTTCAATACTGGTGTGAAGGTGAAATCATTTCAAAAGCCATTAAAGAACTTGATTCAAAAGGTGTTTCAAATGCTTTTATAAATGGTAAGGCCATTGAAAAGGATTCTGAAACTGTTACAAAGGCTTTCAGTCTCCGATATTCAGGCAGTCTTCCGGACGGCTCCTATGCAGAAAAAGATAAACTGATTTACTATTTTGAAAACGGTTCAGAAGTGATTATTACCGGCCTTGATATAGGAAGTGAATATAATTTGGGATTAAAAATCAGCATTGACGGAATTGAATATCTTGCAACGGTAAGTGTCTGGACTTATGAAAAACTTTTCAGCTAGATTAAAAGCTGGGCAATATTATAAATAAAGTGAAGTGCCGTGTTCATGGCTAAAGAGCCGGTTTTCTTTATGTTCATGCGAAGAACTGCGTAACCAAGAACAGAATTAATAACTGCCGGAATGCCTGCGTACCTGTGACCTAAAGCAAACATCATGCCAACAAATATTTCAGAAATAATAAGTGCTTTTTTCTTTCCGGTTTTTTCTTCCAGCATGTTGCAAAGAATTTCAGGAGCATAAAAACGGTAAAGAACTTCTTCTGTGAATGCAGAAAATAAAAAGTTTAACAAACAGAATGTAACGGCACTTGGGTTAGCAGGAAGTTTTACTGCAATTTCTTTTCCGTTGAGTGGAAGAAATCTGATTATTACAGAAATCATAAGAAGATAGAGAAGGCTGCAAAAAGTACACTTAATCTTATAAAATTTTGATTTATTTTCTTCCTGTAAGACTATGAAATCACGGTAGATGAAGTATATAAATCCCATTAAAAGGGCTGTAATAAGGGCAGAATATGAAAAATTCCAGTCAGTAAAAGCGTTATTTTCTATGGTTCCCTGAAGGACCGGTGGCAGCATAAAAATGAAAAAAACTATGCAGAAAATTAAGATTTTAGAGATAAATGAATGATTTTTCATATTAAATGTGGTATTATTATATATAAGAAGGCGTATTGTGTCCATTTTAATTGCATTTATTATAATAGTAGTTGTACTCTCTTTAGTTGCTAAATTATATTCAATTTTTAAAGACAAAATATCCTTCATGTTTACAGGCCTTGATTCCGGCTTCAATATTCCAGAACTTGTTCTTTTGTGGAATGTTAGCCAGCTTTGTAATCTTTCTGATCCAAACTCTCTTTTCTGGTCATTGCCATCCCTTACAAAATGTATGACAGAACTTAAGGTTCGAAGCCAGCAGGATGACGGACAGAAATATCAGAGTATTCTTTCAAAATTATTTGCTTACCGTACAAAGGTTCAGAACGAACATGATCAGAAAAAGGGATTACAGACTTCTCAGGATCTTGATAAAGGCCAGAGACTCCGCATCATTCTTCCAGGAAGCGGTGTATTCAGTTCAGAAATTGTAAATAACGGTGGAAATATGACCATCAGTATTCCAAAGCAGAACAATATGATTCCTGTTCCTGCTCAGGATTGGATCAACAAAACAGTAAAGATTTATTTGTGGCGAAACTCAGATGCATCTTATGTTTTTGATACAACTGTTATTGGTCAGGGCATTTTCCTTGGAAAACTTTGTCTTTATCTTAAACAGTCAACTAATCTTTTAAGAACGCAGAAACGTCAGGCTGTTCGTGCAAAATGTGAAATTCCTGCAACTCTGTACTTTGTTCCGGCTGATAACATTGATTATAATGTGATTGAAACCAGCGGCGGATATAAATGTCTTCTTGAAGATATTTCTGAAAGCGGTGCTCTTATTAGAATTGGGGGCCGTGGAAATCCCAATACTAAACTTAAGCTTCAGTTTAATATCAACAACAAGCTTGTTATTATGTTTGGTACTGTCCGCAACGTTGAATTTAACGCAGAAATAAATCAGAGTCGTCTTCATTTTGAATGTATTCATATTGAAGATCACATGAAAAATGAAATTCTTTCATTTGTTTACAATACTTTGCCTCAGGAAGAAAGGGAAATCCTTGATGCTCTTGCACTTACAGATTCCGATGAAAAAGCCGACAGAGCAGAAGAACAGGCACTTAATATGTACTCCCAGACTCATCCTGATGAAGTTGATGGAAGTATTGTGATGGCATCTGAAACTCAAATTGCCGGAGAAAAACCTTCCGAAAATGAAACTATTCCTGAAGAAAATGATTCTTCTAATGGAGACCTTGAATCTGTTGAGGAAATGGAACCTTTAACTGAATAGCAAGGTTACCTGGAGATTTATATGCGAAAACTTATTTCTGCTGTTTTGATTTTTTGTACATGTGTTTTTTCTTTTGCACAGGAAGGCAGCAAGTTAATTGAAAAATATGTAAAAGGTAACATTTCCGATAAAACTGCAGCTGTACGTGAAGCATCGGGAAATGATGCAGTATGGCTTTCAACAAATGCCATCAGTTTTGTACTGCAGAGTAAACAGATTCTTAAAAATGACCGTGATCTTGACGGACTTGCAGTTGCAGCAGTTCTTTCTTTCCCGGCAGATTATATTAAGACAACTTCATTGCAGAACCGTGAACTTATTCTTGATAATTTTATGGGACTTTTTAAATCCTTTGGAGGAAGTACTACTGTACAGACTGCCGTTTTAAACAAGACTCTTGCCTGTAAACAAAGTTTTTCTCTTTATGAATTCAGTTCCATGATCAATACTTATCTTGTTGCTAATGATGTTTCAAAGCTTGATCCTGGTCTTGTAAAAAGTATGATTCTTTTTCTTGAAGAAACAGGTAACAGCGAAAGTTTCAATGTTATTTATTCACTTCGTTCTAACAATATGGTTCCTGCTTTGAATAATGAACTTGATGAAGCTCTTCTTATTCTGCTTGGAAATTCCTTGAATGAAGCTGTTACAATCATTAAAAATACAGAATTTTCTCAGGCTGTAGATCTTTGTTCACTTTTCTTTGCAAAAAAAGATAAAATTTCTAAAAATTCTTTGTGTAATATTGCCGAAAATCTCATTTCAAAGAGTATTTTATATATGGAAAATACTCAGTCTCTTTCTAAGGAAAACGAGAAAGTTTTGGATGAAGCAGTTGGCATTCTCAATGAATTTAAATGGACTAGAAGTGCTGATCTTCTTGTGTCCTACTTCAAAAATATAAATGTGCTTTATGATAATGGCATGTACTCTGAGGAAAATTACATCCGCCTTATCAGAAGCCTGAATACTGTTTCTTCTGTAAAAGCCGTTTCTCCTTTGATTGAAACTCTGTCCCTGATGAACAGTCGTGCAGAAACACCGGGTTCTGTGCCTGGTGAAGTTGTACTGGCTGTTGTTCAGACACTTGGAGCTATCGGTGACAAATCGGCTTTTGACGTACTTCTTGCTACAACTTACTACAATTATCCGGAAAAAGTTCTGTCTGCTGCACAGCTCGCACTGGCAGAATTGAAGTGGTAACAGAAAAAAAACTTAATCCTTTAACTATTGCATCATTTATTTCAGTTTTTCTGATTTTCTCAAATCTCTTTTCGTTTCCAGAGCGAAGGTCATTTAACTGCGTTTTCGAATCTTCTAAAATTAAGGGGCTTTATGGAAAAGTAATTTCATCTCCAGTAATAAACTCAAAGCAGACTTTTTATACAATGGATTTTATGGTGTTAAATGCAGAATCGGAATTGGGTAAAGGAAGTGGTTCTGGAAAAATAACACTTTATATAAGGCCCGAAATTGTAGAAGCCTTTTTTCCAGGAAGACTTTATTCCATTTCAGCTATGAAAGGGGGAACTTTTATAGAAAACGGCAGTTTGCTTTCTGTAAAAGGAAGTTTCTTGAGAGGATCTTTTTATGCAGACCAGGTAATTTCCTGTAGTTTTGAAAAAGAAGGTTTTGTAAAATTAAAAAGATTTCGTGCGTTGGCCCGACTTCAGTTTAAAAGGCTAATGTACGAATGGAAGGATGGTGGAGGACTGTTATTATCCTTATTGTCCGGGTCCAGGGAATACACGGAAGCAGATCTTCAGGATAATTTTCGTAAAGCAGGCTTATCGCATGTACTTGCTTTGTCGGGAATGCATCTTTCTATTTTGATGGGAATTGCAGTTTTCTTTGGAAAAAAAATGAAGATCTATAAACTTATGCTTGTGTTTCAATTTTTATCAATAACGGTGTTTGTCTGGTTTGCAGGTTTCTCTCCCTCTTTACTCCGGGCTTTTATCTGTTCCATTGTTCTCTTATTTGAAGAAATTACTTCCGTAAGAAAAAGTTCCATGATTGAAGTACTGTCGTTCAGCTTTTTAGTTCAGTCGGTTTTAAGGCCAGATGATCTTTTTTCACTGGGATTTATTTTGTCTTACGGTGCATTAATTGGAATTCTTTTGTTTGGAAATTTCTTCAGAAGATTTTACACAAGATTTACGCCGAAAATGCTTGCCCAAAGCCTTTCTGCATCAACGGGAGCTCAGGCCTGTACAGTTCCGGTAAGTTTAAAATATTTTGGAGCGGTTTCGCCTATTGGAATTATTTCTACAGTGTTTGTATCACCTTTAATTTCTATCTTTATTTACAGTGGACTTGTTTTTATAATTCTGTGTCTTTTGATTCCGGGACTTACGGGTCTATGTGGAATTTTTTTGAATTTACTGTATAATCTAATAGTGATTTTGGTCAGCTTTTTTTCGAAGTTTCCACTTATCACAATTTAGATTTAGAAATCCATTTCAAACAGGAAGAAAGATGGAACATCCTGATTACAATTCTCCAAAAGCCTTAAAAGAGTTTCTAGATGCAAATGGTTTAGCCATGCAGAAAAAGTTCGGTCAGAATTTTCTTGTAAATGAAGACGCACGTAAAAAACTCATCGACAATCTTGATATAGATGAAACTAGTGTAGCCTGGGAAATTGGACCTGGCCTTGGCTGTATGACAGACGAGATTCTTCGTCGTGGAGCAGATCTTACTGTATTTGAAATTGACAAAGGCTTTGCATCCCTTATTACATCTTTTTTTGAAGACTATGGAAAGAATGAAAAATTCCGCCTTGTACTTGGTGATGTAATGAAAACCTGGAAAGGGCAGCTTGAAAAATCTGGAGTACCTCAGAGACTTTTTGGAAATCTTCCTTATAACATAGCTGCTTCAATCATTGCAGATACCATCGAAAATAATGTTCGTTTTGATAAATGTGTTTTTACTGTTCAGAAAGAAGTGGCTCAGCGAATGACAGCAAAGCCTGGAACTGAAGATTATTCATCTTTTTCGGTTTTGTGTCAGTGGGCTTATGATATAAAGAATGTTGTTGATCTTGGTGGCGGTAATTTCTGGCCAAAACCAAATGTTGATTCAAGAGCTGTTTTATTTACAAAAAAGGAAAATTTTCCATGCTGTGAATCACCTCTGACATTCCTAAAAATGCAGAGAAGCCTCTTTTTGTCTCGTAGAAAGACTGTTAGAAATAATCTTACTCAATACCTAAAGAACGGTGATCTTGCACTAAAGGCTTTGGAAACTGCAGGAATTGATCCTATGAAACGTGCCGAAGTTCTTAAGATTGAAGAACTTTTAAAACTTTCTGACGTGCTTTTTTCTATGGGGCTTGGAGAAAAATAATGGGAGTTTCTGATAACCTTAAATCTATTCTTACTCACATAAACCAAGTTTCACAAAAATGCGGGCGGGAAGGAAAAGTAAAGCTTCTTGCTGTAAGTAAGTTTCATCCTTTGGAAAAAGTGGAAGAGGCTGTACTTTCAGGACAAAAACTTTTTGGTGAAAACCGCGTTCAGGAAGCATTTGAAAAATTTTCTGTGTTAAAAGAAAAATACCCGGATATAAAACTTCACATAATCGGACATCTTCAGACCAACAAAGTTTCAAAGGCACTTTCTGTATGCGACTGTATTGAATCTGTTGATTCCATAAAGCTTATAAAAGAAATCAACAAATGCTGCGAAAAAACTGGACGAACTGTGGATATCCTTTTGGAATATCACACGGGAGAAGAATCCAAAACAGGTTTTCTTTCTGAAAATGAAGTTTTTGAAGCTCTTTCTTTTATAAAAGAAAACTGTCCTTCCGTTCTTCCACGGGGTTTTATGACCATGGCTCCTAATACCAGCAATCTTGAAGAGATTCGGAACTCCTTTAAGACTCTTTGTGCACTTCAGGAAAAAGCCCGAAGTTCTTTCCCTCATTTTGAGTTATCGGAACTTTCTATGGGCATGAGCGGTGATTTTGAGACAGCCATTGAAGAAGGTTCTACCATGGTAAGAATTGGAACTGCAATTTTTGGAGAGCGTGAATATTGATGAAGAAATTGTTTTTCCTTGTCATGGTTTTTGTTTTCTCTTTGAATATGTCTATTTTTTCCCAGGAAAAAATAGATCATACTCCAGTTCCTTATGACACGGAAGAACTTCCTGACGTAATAAAAGATTTTAGGCGCTTTGAAATAATAACTCTTGGATCCATTCCTTTTGTTGCAATTGACGCAAGTCTTGGCTACTCATCTTATAAAAAAATCAGCGGTAAAAGTGATGTGTTTCCCAATCCTTTTTCTTCAAGTTCCGAAAACGGCTACACAGTAAAGGAGCAGAAAGCTCTTTTGTATACAACTTTAGGCATTTCCGTCGGCATAGGACTTACAGATCTTATTATCCGCCTGGTAAAACGTAAAAAAACAACTCGCATCAATGAATATAAAACTCAGGACCACATATATATTGAACCAATTGCTCTGGATGATGACGAAGATATACCGCCATATAAGCCTTTGGAAAAAGAAGTTTTGGAGGAAGAGTAATGGCTTTTTTTTCTTCAAAAGTTCCTGCTGAGTACAAGCTTAATGAAAGACTCGATAAATACATGGCTTCGCTTCCCAATGGCATGAATCGTAGTAAATTAAAAAGCGGCGTCAGTGAAATTCTTGTAAATGGAAAAAAAGCAAAGCTTAGTCAGAAAGTAAAGGCTCTTGATCAGATTGATATTCAGTGGGAAGATAATATTCCAGATGATATTACACCGGAAAACATTCCTTTGGATATTGTTTTTGAAAATGAAAATGTTACTGTTGTAAACAAAGCTCAGGGAATGGTAACACATCCGGCCTGCGGAAACTGGGAAGGAACCCTTGTAAACGCACTTCTGTATCACTGGGGACGGGAAAGTATTGCACAGATTAAAGAAGGTGATGACGCCGAAGTGTTAAAGGCTCGCCGCCCTGGAATTGTTCACCGTCTTGATAAAGATACATCAGGTTTAATTATTACCGCTAAAAACCGTGATTCTGAAGAATGGCTTTCCAGTCAGTTTAAGGACCGTTTTGTTCAAAAAGAATATATTCTTATTACAGCCGGTGTTCCAAAAGAACGTAAAGGTGATATCAGAACAAACATTATTCGGGATCCAAAGAACCGTCACAGGTTTAAGGCTGTAACTGATACAAACGAAGGAAAGTTTGCCCGTACAATCTATCATGTTATTGCAAGCTACGGACATTATTCTTTAATCAGGGTAAGAATTAAAACCGGTAGAACTCACCAGATTCGTGTTCACATGAAATATCTTGGTTGTCCAATTCTTGGTGATGTAATTTACGGCCATGAAGACAAGGTTTTTCCAAAAGCAACACTGATGCTTCATTCTTTTTGTATGAAAATCCGTCTCCCAGGTGAAAAATCCTATTCTACATTCAAGACAAAAACTCCAGATCGTTTTATTGAAACAGAAAAGAAGCTTAAAAAACTCTTTCCAAAGAAGGTTTAATGATGATGGAAAATATAGTCAGCATTATTAAAGAACCTTCCGACGCTCTTCCGTTTATTGTGGCCGATAAACCTTCAGGCATTCCAAGTGCGCCACTTTCCGAAAATGATACACAAAATGCACTTTCCTATATTTGTAAGCTCTTTCCATCCTGCAATATAGTTTCGGGAAAAAAGGCAATAGAAAAAGGTCTTATTCACAGAATTGATACAGTTACAAGAGGCCTTCTTCTTGTGGCAGAAAACCAGGATTTTTACGATTACATGAAAATCTGCCAGGATAACAGTGGTTTTTTAAAAAAATATAGGGCCATTTGCTATATGGAAAAAACATTTCACTCTGGAGATGCTTTTGAGATCACTTCATATTTCAGACCATACGGAGAAGGGCACAAAATGGTAAAACCTGTGTTTGAAAATGAAGGCGGTTATGCACTGAAAAAAGTGGAAAAAAAGGTTTTGTATACAACAAAGGTTAAAGTACTTTCTGTAGATAAAACTGAAAATTCCTGTGAAGTTGAATGTGAGATTGTAAAGGGATATCGTCATCAGGTGCGCTGTCATCTTTCGGAAAGCGGACTTCCTGTAATAAATGACCCACTGTATGGCAAAGGGCATAAAAAAAATCCCGGTTCCTCAAAAATCTTTTTTGAAGCTACAGGGATTAGTTTTGAATACCCGAAAGGAGACTTGAACTCCTATGAGATTGCTCCCACTTGGACCTGAACCAAGCGCGTCTACCAATTCCGCCATCCGGGCAAGTGATGTTATATTATCAGAAATTACTTATTTAAGCAACTGTATAAACCGAAAATGACTGAAAAAAGTGGGATGAGGGTAACCACGTAAATCCAGACTGGAAGGGAAGTATCTTCAAAAGAAATATGGAATTTTTTAGATTTCTGAGGTTTGTCACTGATAAGTCCAAGGTCTTTGAAAGATGCCCAGGAGTTTTTAATTACAGGAGGCTTTCTGTAATTTCCGTTATGTTTAATAGCGTAACCACATTCAGGGCAGCCGTGAGTAAATATTTTTGATTCTCCAGTGTAAAAGCATTTTGGACAGCGAACGAAAGTAAAAAATTTTCCGCATTTTGTGCAGACCTTTGCATTCTGAGGAACTTCTTCTCCGCAATTTTCGCAATAAAACTTTGCTTTCTTAAACTTATTCTTCATCTGTACTTTCCACTGCAAGAACAAGGTTTTCATCATTTGAAATAAGGAAACCCTGGTAATCACTTACACATTTATCCATCTGGATAGTAATCTCTGTAATTAAATCATCTGATGTAAGATTTTCTACAAGAGAAGGGTTGTCTACTTTTAAAGTACACTGCTTGTTTTCGTAAGCAGTTATTTTACCTGTAACAATCGTTTTAGTAACCGGATTAGTAAAAATCAATGCTGCATCTTCTGGAAGTACAAAAGGCTCAGTTTCTTCAGAAGGTGCTTCTTCAGTTTCAGCTGCAATTTCAGTTTCAGCTGTTGATTTAAGGTCAGTATCTGTTGGTTCATCATCAAAACTTTCGCTTAAAATGCTGTCAACGGTGATTACATCATCTTCAGAAGATTCATCTGCAGTTTCTTTAATAAGATCTTCACTTAAAAGAATTTTTGAAAGATCGAAAAGACCTTCCTCATCATATGAATAGAAAATGCCGCTTACCCCAAGTTCCCTTGCTTTTTTTCCATCTTCATCATTCATCTTATCCTGCTGATAAAGAACAACTTTTGTATCACTGGCACCGATGCCGCTTTTTGCAAACTGAGCGAGAGTTTTCCAGTGACGGGGATATTCCTGGGAACTTACAATTACCAGTTCAGGCCGGATTTCTTCGATATTATCCATGGCCTTCAAAAGCCAGCGGTAAATAATAGTGTTGAAATCTTTTGACTGAAGATAGGAGTCAATTGTGTCTATAAAGTTCTGGTCGTCACTGATAATTAATGCTTTCATTATTCTGTTCCAAGGTTTACAACTGTGTAATCATAAATCTGCCAGATACCTTCGTACTGACGGACTTTATATGTGTAATTTTTCTTTTCGTAGAAGTTTGGATATTTGAACCATTCTGTTACAAGAACTGTACCTTCAGAAGGTGAGTAGCTTGTTTTTACAATTTCAAATTTTTCTGGAATTGCAATAATGTCGTTGTCGTAGCGTGACTGCATCATGTCGGCTTTGAATGCATCCAGCATACGGTCACGTTCTTCGGCGCTTGAAGTGTTGTATTTCTGTTTAAGAGCCTTGTTCTTTTTAAGAAGTGATTCAACATCCATATAAAGGAAGAACTGATCCCAAAGTGATTTCTGGCGTGCAATGATTGTCTGTTCTACAACTTTATCAGGACTGATTTCCTGTGGAGTAAGAATTGCTGAAGTTTTATTTTCAACTGGAATGTAAGTTGATGAAACTGCATTAGTTGTTGGACGAACTTCAAGTGTTAGGCGGTTTGAAGTAAGTTCAATGTATTTTGATTTGTACAGTTCAGGATAGAAAGAAAGGTCTACGTAATAAACCGATGGATCTTTGATTTCTACAAAGTCTTTGAGATTTTCTACGAAAGAATATTCTTCGCCATATTCAAGGGCAATTTCACGGAAATATACAGTCTGATTTGTTGTGCGTTTTTCGATAACACGTTCTGTCTGTGGAAGAATGTTGTTTTTTACAGTATAAACATTGAAATCCATGCTGAAGGCTTTGTCGTCGGCCAGTTTGAAGCGGAGGGTTTCTGTTCCGTTATTTTTGATCGTAACGTGAATCTGAACGGGATTTGCTTCACTTTCTCCAGGGTAATAAACGGTTCTGTCAAAATATTTGATTGTTACCGAAGCTTTAGAAAAGTCGCTTTTTGAAAAACTCTGGGCAAAGGCGGTCTGTCCAAATAAAGTAATTACTGCTATAATAGATAATGCTTTTCGGAAAAGTTTCACAGCTTTTCTCCTGAATGTTTTATTTTCTTACTATATTATCGGTTATTTTAATTAAAATATGAAGACTTCACAACAAACTTCTGTTAATAATCTTATCCACAAATGGACTTCTCTTGGATCGGTACTGGACAGTATTACCGCTGTTGATGCAGAAAAAGCCATGGAGATTTCAGGCTGTTCCGGAAGTTTCTTCAGTTTTTTTCTTCGTGAACTTTCTGCTAAAACTCATTCCAAAAGCCTTCAATATTCTCAGTATAAAGATTCATCCGCCTCGGCAAGAGAGACTTTACGGGATTTTTCATCAGATTTAATAGTTGTTGTTCCTACTGAATATGAAGCTGAAAACATTAAAAACGATCTTTCTGTGGTTTTTCCGGAATGTGAAGTATTTGTGTTTCCCTGGTGGGCAACTGTTCCTTATCGTCCTGCCAGCCGTGGATCCATTGTTTTTGGTCAGCGTGCCGGTGTTCTTTCAAAGTTAATCCGTCGAAATGAAGTGATTACTTTTGAACAGCATACAAGAGTTTTTATTTTTACAGAAAGGGCGTTTATTTCAAAACTTCCGCCACCTGATTATCTTTTTGAAAAAAGTTTTTCCATTAATAAAGGCAATTCTTTTGATCCTGTAAATATTTCAAAAAAACTCACAGAACTTGGTTATCTTAGGGTTCCTCGTGTTTCCTGTCGTGGTGAATATTCTTTACGGGGTGAAGTTCTTGATGTTTTCCTTCCATGTGAAGAAAATCCTGTCCGAATCCTTTTTGATTTTGATCAGATAGAAAGTCTTAAGTATTTTGATCAGGATAACCAGATGACCCTTTCTTCAATTGATCATCTTCTGGTATATCCAATGAAGGAAGTGGTGTGGACTGATGAACTTGTTCAAAAGGCTTCTGCTGAACTTGATAAATATCAGGCAAGTTCTGTAAATCAGGTGATTTCCGATAAGGATATACTTTCTGGTGGTGCGGGTGGTGTTCATCTTCCTTTTACCGATAAAGCTTTGGAAAATAAAAAGAGAATGCTTTCAGAACTTTCTGCCGGCTGTGAATGTGAAGGTGAGGAGTTCTTTTACGATTTTTTGTGGGACCGTGAATACACGCTTTTTGATTATATTGATGAAAGGTCTCCGGTTCTTTTTTATGATTATGACAAGATGCTGAATGCGGTTCTTACTATCAGCCGTGAATATTCAGCCATGTATCATAAATCCCGCCTGGAATTTCCTGTTCTGCCGCCTCATATGCTGCTTCTGGACTTTGAAAAACAGGTAGAAAAATTCTCAAATAGTCTGCTTTTCCGTACAGTATCTAGGGAAACTGAAGAAGAGAAGACAGTTCTTCACCTGGATGTAGATGCATCAAGAAGTTTTTTTGGCAATTTGAACTATTTTAAAGAGGAAGTTGAAAAGCTTATTGAAGACAACTGGACCATTTTTGTTTACGCCGATAATGAAAATCAGAGTCTTCGAATCAATGAAATCCTTAAAAAATACACAACCGGTGATGAAACTTACAAGCCTAAAAATCCATTAAAGCTTCTTTCATCTCCTCTTACTGCTGGTTTTGCTGTTTCAGACATCCGTCTTTTAATTGTTCAGGAAAATGAAATTTTTGGAAGACGAAAATACACTCCAAAAGCTACAAGCCGAGCTAAAAGTCAGGCAATCGACACCTTTGTGGAACTGCAGCCGGGAGATTATGTTGTTCACGTTCAGTGGGGAATCGGTAAGTTTCATGGAATTGAACGTGTAAAATCTTTAGGTAACGAAAGGGATTATGTAAAACTTGAATACGCTGAACAGGAATATGCCTTTGTTCCAATTGAGCAGGTAAATCTTGTTCAAAGATATATTGGAAATGAAGGGGAACATCCTCGTCTCGACCGCATTGGAAGTAAATCCTGGGAAAACCGTAAAAACAAGGTTGCAAAGGCTGTTGAAGATATTGCCCAGAAACTTATTGATCTTTACTCTCGACGAAAAGCCAGCGTAGGTTTTGCTTTCCCTAAAGAAACTGAATGGCAGGCTGCTTTTGAAGCAAGTTTCCCATATGAAGACACTCCCGATCAGATAACTGTAACTGAAGATATTAAAAGGGATATGGAAAGTACCACTCCAATGGACCGTCTTGTGTGCGGCGATGTTGGTTACGGTAAAACTGAAATGGCCATGAGGGCTGCTTTCAAGGCTGTAATGGGCGGTAAACAGGTTGCTTTCCTTGCACCTACCACAATTCTTGCAGAGCAGCACTATGATAACTGTGTTGAACGATTCAAAAACTTTCCGGTGCGGATAGCCCGTCTTTCACGATTTGTTACTCCTGGGGAAGCAAAAAAGATTCTTCTTAAAGTTCAGCTTGGTGAAGTTGATGTTCTTGTTGGTACCCACCGTATTATTCAGAAAGATGTTGTTTTCAAGAATCTTGGACTTATGATTATTGATGAAGAGCAGCGTTTTGGTGTAAAGGATAAGGAAAAACTTAAGGTTCTTAAAAATAACATTGACTGTCTTACCATGAGTGCCACTCCAATTCCTCGAACACTTCACATGAGTCTTCTGAAAATCAGGGATATGAGCCTTCTTACAACACCGCCTCAAAACCGTCAGCCAATTGAAACGGTTATTGATGCATATTCGGAAGACAGAATTGCCCGAGCAATCAGGCAGGAAATTGACCGGGGCGGACAGATTTTCTATCTTCATAACAGGGTTGAAAGTCTTCACGAGGTTCGCCGCCGCCTGGAACAGATCTGTCCTGAAGTTCTTGTTGATACAGCTCACGGTCAGATGAGTTCTGATGAACTTGACGATATTTTCCATCGCTTTAAGAACGGTGCCTTCCATGTACTTGTGGCAACAACTATTATTGAAAACGGTATTGATATTCCAAACGTAAATACCATCATTATTGACCGGGCTGATATGTACGGTGTTTCCCAGCTTTATCAGCTTCGTGGACGTGTTGGCCGAAGTGACAGGAAGGCTTACGCATATCTTTTATATCCTGAAAACAAGGCACTTTCCGAAGTTGCCATGAAACGACTTCAGGTTATTTCTGATTTTACGGAACTTGGTTCAGGCTTTAAAATTGCCATGAAAGATATGGAAATTCGAGGAGCAGGAAATCTTCTTGGAAAAGATCAGAGCGGTGACGTTTATGCCGTTGGTTTTGATATGTACGTGCGGCTTTTGAATGAGGCAGTTCAGCGACTTACCATGGCCAAGGATTTTGAAGCCCAGAGCGATGTTCTTATGGAAATGGAATACACTGGCTTTATTCCTGATTCTTACATTACAAATCCTCAGATCAAGATGGAAATTTACAAGAAGATTGCAGCTGTTATGACCGATGCTGAGTTTGAAAATCTTCTTGGCGAACTTGATGACCGATTTGGTCCTATTCCAGATGAAGTTTCAAGTCTTTTAGCCCTGGCCGAAATCAGGATTATCTGTAAGAAACTTAAGATTAATTCCATCAAGGAAAGAATGGGGGAAGTGAAGATTGAATTTGGCCGGGTTTCAAGCATTTCTGTAGATAAACTTATGAGCCTGATCCATGATAACCCGGGAACAATCTATCTTAAGCCTGACCAGCCAACCTTTATTTTTATAAAACTTGGAAAAATCGGACTTAAAGAAAAATCAGAGTTTATCAGAGAAAAACTCAGCAAACTTTTGTAGAGGCCTCTTTTGAAAAAATCCTGTGTTTTTTTTACATTGCTTATAGAAACTTCTCCTCAAAGCATTCCTCTTGGAGCTGCCTGTGTTGCTTCTGCAGTAAAAAATGATCCACGGTTGAAAGATAAGCTTGATGTTAAACTTGTTTGGCTTTCAAAAGAAGATGAAGCTTATATTAAAGCAGAAAAAGAAGGCACTGTTGGAAAATTAATTGCACATAAAATTGCGGAAGGAAGCGGATCTTCCAAAGTGGATTTTGCCTGTTTTTCGGTTTATGTCTGGAATCACAGGGAAAGCGAAGATGCTGCTAAAATCCTTAAAGAGAATAGTCCTGATTGTGTAACAATATGCGGTGGTCCTGAAGTTACTGCAAATCCTTTGGGAATGAAAGGTTTTGATTACACCATAAGCGGTGAAGGGGAAAAACAGAATTCCGATCTTCTGTATAAGCTTCTTTCAAAAGATGAAACCAGTGTAAATCCTGAAAACAGGGAGATTGCCCGTGAAGAACTTATGTCCTGGTGTTATCCCGGTCCTTACCTTGACGGAACTGTTAATCCCGATGATTTTCAGGGCGGTGCACTTTGGGAACTTTCCAGAGGCTGTCCGTTTAAATGTTCATATTGTTTTGAAAGCAAGGGATCAAAAAAAGTAAAATATTTTCCCATGGAGAAGATTGAAAAGGAACTGGAACTTTTCCGACAGAAGAAGGTGCGTCAGGTTTTTGTTCTTGATCCAACATACAATGCAGATAAAAAACGTGCCCTGGAAATTCTGAAACTTATTGCAAAAAAAACTCCAAATACTTTTTATTATTTTGAAGCTCGTGCTGAATTCATTGACCGGGAAATGGCTAAGGCCTTTACAAAAATTCCTTGCTGTCTTCAGTTTGGTCTTCAAAGTACAAATGAAAAGGTTTTAAAGAATGTAAACCGCACCTTTGACCGCCAGATTTTTACACGTAATATTGGCTTTCTTAATGATGCAGGGGTAATTTTTGGCTTTGACCTGATTTTTGGACTTCCTGGGGACAATCTTTCAGGATTTTTTAATTCCGTTGATTTTGCCTTAAAACTTTATCCAAATAACCTTGAAACCTTCTGTCTTTCAGTTCTTCCAGGAACCATGCTTTTTGATCAGGCAAAGGATTTTGGACTTGTTTTTCAGGAAAAGGCCCCGTACCGAATTTTAAGTACGCCAACCTTTGGTAAAGAAGATCTTGCAAAAGCTCAGGATTTTTCCAACGCCTGTAATTATTTTTACAATGACGGAAGGGCCGTTCCATGGTTCATGGCTTTGTGCGCCTTGCTAAAAATGCAGCCTTCTGTCCTTATCAAAGAATTTTTATCCTGGGCAATGAAGAAAAAAACTGATCTTCTTTGCAAAACTTCTTTTGACGGAATTCAGAAAACCCAGCTTGATTTTATTTCCGACCTTTTGAATCAAAAAGGACTGAATCAATATTCAGCGGCTGTAAAAAGCATTGTGATTTTAAACGGTGCCTTTTCAAAAATTACAGACGGTGAAAAATCAGTTGTAGTTTCCCTGGATTATGATCCTGATGATACGGCAAGTCCCATGGCTCAGGATATAAGACAGTTTGTAAAATACGCCCGGCGAAAAAAGTGCCGCATCAGAATCAAACAGGATTTTTCTTACGACTTCATAAAATAACTGTAATCTGCTATACTTAAGCAATGAAAAAGACATTATTTTCTTTTGAAGTATTTCCTCCAAAAAAAGACATGCCTATTGAAGGCATTTACAATACTCTTGATGATCTTAAAGACCTGAAACCAGATTTCATTTCGGTAACTTTTGGTGCCGGTGGTTCTTCCAACTGTGACAACACCTTAAAAATTGCAAGCCGTATTAAAGACGTTTGTGGTGTAGAAAGTGTATGCCATCTTCCTGCCATCAACATGACAAAAGAAGACTGTACAGATGTTCTTACCCAGTTTCGTAATGCAGGCATTAAAAACATTTTAGCTCTTCGTGGAGATAGAGTGCCTGGGGTTGAACCAAAAAACGATTTTACCCGTGCCTGTGATCTTATCAGTTTTATAAAAGATTTTGACAAAGAAGGCCAGTTTAAGATTTATGGTGCCTGTTATCCGGAACTTCACCCTGAAAGTCAGGACCTTTTCCAGGATATTGATGCACTTAAGGCCAAAGCAGAAGCCGGGGCAACTCACTTTATTTCACAGCTTTTCTTTGATAATGAAAAATTTTACCGTTTCAATGAACGTGCCCGCCTTGCCGGAGTTCGTGCTCCAGTTGAAGCCGGAATCATGCCTTGTACAAACAAAAAATCCATTGAGCGCATGGTAAGCCTTACAAACGCAGAACTTCCTAAAAAGTTTACAAAAATGATGGACCGTTTTGGTGACAGTCCTGAAGCTATCCGAGATGCCGGAATTGCCTATGCCATTGATCAGATTGTAGATCTTGTAACAAACGGCGTAGACGGCATTCATCTTTACACAATGAACAATCCTTACGTAGCACGCCGCATCAATGAAGCTGTAAGGAGCCTTTTCGGATGATTTTTTCCATGGAAAGTAATCAGGTGCCTTTTGTAAAGAAGGAACTCTGGTATTACGCTGGATTTCCCCGTGGTGTTGAACCACCTGAAAATATCCAGAAAATGATGGAAGAATGTGCTCAGGAAATGCGGCCTTTTATAAAACCCCAGCTTGTTTACGATATTTTTAACCGCAGCGAACTTTCTTTTATCATTGATGCATCAAAAGATCTTACGGTGAATATGAAGGATTGTACAAAAGTCCTGATTTTTGCAAGTACAATTGGTCCCCTTGTAGATTCACTTATTCGCAGAACTCAAGGTGTGGATGCAGCAAAGGCTGGTATAATGCAGGCCTGCGGTGCTATGTTTGTTGAAAGTTTTGTTGTTTTTTTCAACCACAAGATTGATGAAGAGTTTAAAGGCCGTACAAAGCCAAGATTTAGTCCAGGTTATGGAGATGTACCTCTTACAGTGCAGAAGGATTTTTTCAGGCTTCTTCCATGCTCAAAAATTGGTCTTACACTTATGGAAAATCTTATTATGGCCCCGGAAAAATCTGTAACGGCATTTATTGGTATTAAAGAATAACTAGAATTAATGAAGGTTTAGGAAAATAAAATGGCAGAATTAAAAGAACTTATTGGAAAACAGTTTCTCTTTCTGGATGGTGGAACTGGAAGTATTCTTCAGGAAAAAGGATTAAAACCAGGCGAACTACCGGAAAACTGGAACCTTTCTCATTCTGAAATTATCACTGATCTTCATTATAACTATTTTGCCAGTGGAACAAATATTGTCTGCACAAACACCTTTGGCGCATATAAAGGAAAGTTTACTCAAGATGAACTTGAAAAGATTATTCCTGCTGCCATAAAAAATGCAAAGAATGCAGCAGATCTTTATAAAAAAGAAGATGAAAATGCACTTTGCTTTGTAGCCTACGATGTTGGTCCATGCGGAAAACTTTTAAAACCTATGGGGGATCTGGATTTTGAAGATGCAGTCCAGCTTTTTAAAAATTCAATCCTCATTGCATTAAAATCTGAAGATCCTGTTGATGCGGTTCTTGTGGAAACAATGAATGATGCTTACGAAACAAAAGCTGCTGTTCTTGCCGCAAAAGAAGCCATGACAGAAACCGGAAAAGATCTTCCCATTTTTGCCACAAACGTTTACGACAAAAGTTCCCGTCTTCTTACCGGTGCAACACCTGAAGTAATGAGCGCCATTCTTGAAGGACTTGGAGTTAGTGCTTACGGATTGAACTGTGGTCTTGGACCTGATGACCTTGTGGACGCGGTAGAAAGACTTCTTAAAGTATCAAGTCTTCCTGTAATTGTAAAACCAAATGCAGGTCTTCCTGTTTCTGTTGGCGGAAAAACAGTCTACAACGTTGGTCCTAATGAATTTGCAGAAAGCATGAAGAAATTTGGTGAAAAGGGTGCACTTATTTTTGGTGGATGCTGCGGAACAACACCTGCCCATATTAAGGCTCTTTCATCAGCTATAAAATCACTTAATCCTAAAAAACTTGAAGAAAATAATACCACTGTAATTGCAAGTTATACAAAATATGTAAATATCGGTGGAAATGAAAAGCCAAAGCTTATTGGAGAAAGAATCAATCCTACTGGAAAGAAAAAGTTCAAGGAAGCTTTGCGCAATAACGATATTCCTTACATTATTCAGCAGGGCCTTGATCAGATTAAAGCCGGTGCCCATATTCTTGACGTAAATGTTGGTCTTCCAGAAATTGATGAAAAGGAAATGATGGTCCGTGTAATGAGTGAACTTCAGAGTGTAACAGACATTCCTCTTCAGATTGATACAAGTTCACCGGATGTAATGGAAGCTGCACTCCGTCGATATAACGGAAAAGCCCTTGTAAACTCCGTAAACGGAAAACAGGAAGTAATGGATGCAATTTTCCCGCTGGTAAAAAAATACGGCGGCGTTGTTGTAGCCCTTACTCTTGATGAAGATGGAATTCCTGAAACTACAGAAGGCCGTGTAAAAATCATCGATAAGATTGTAAAAAATGCTGACCGCTACGGAGTTCCTCGCAAAAACATTCTGATTGATGCACTTACCATGAGTGTTTCCAGTGATACAAAGGCAGCCATTGCAACTCTTGAAACTGTGGAAACTGCCCGACTTAAATATGGACTTGGAAGTGTGCTTGGAGTTTCAAACATTTCTTTTGGACTTCCAAACCGTGAATTTGTTACAAGCCAGTTCTTCAGTCTTGCCATGCAGAAAGGACTTAGCGCTGCAATCATAAATCCTCTGGCTTTTGAAATCCAGAAGGCTTACAAAACTTACTGTCTTCTTTATGGATTTGACCCGGACTGTGGAGATTACATCAACTTTGCCCAGAATATTGAAGCTTCGGTTCCAGCATCCACAGCAGCAGCTTCTAGTAACGGCACATCTAATGCTATGAACTCTTCCTCCAATACTTCAGACTACGCTCCATTAACTCAGGCTGTAATTTCAGGCCTTAAGGCAGATGCTGCTTCCATTACGGAAAAACTGCTTGAAAATACTGAAGCCGTTACCATTATCAATGAAATGCTTATTCCGGGCCTTGATGTAGTTGGTAAGGGCTTTGAAAAAAAGACAATGTTCCTTCCTCAGCTTTTAATGAGTGCCGAAGCAGCAAAATCTTCTTTTGAAGTTATTAAGGCCTATCTTGAAAAAACAGGAAAAAAAGGTGAGCCCAAAGGAACCATAATTCTTGCAACTGTCCACGGGGATATCCACGATATTGGTAAAAATATAGTTAAGGTTCTTCTGGAAAACTATGATTATCAGGTTATTGATCTTGGGAAGGATGTTCCTCCTGAAGTGATTGCAGACTGTGCCGTAAAAAATAATATAAAACTGGTAGGACTTTCTGCCCTTATGACAACAACAGTTCCGGCCATGAAAGAAACAATAGAACTTTTACGGAAGGTTTCTCCTGAAACTAAGGTCTGTGTTGGAGGCGCTGTTCTTACCCAGGAATATGCCGACATGATTGGTGCGGACCGTTATTCAAAGGATGCAATCAACACTGTTCAGTATGCAAAAGAGGTTTTTGGAAAATGAAAACAGGTCTTGTTCTTGAAGGTGGTGCCATGAGAGGCATGTTCACGGCAGGTATTCTTGATGTTTTTCTTGATGAAGGCTTAGATTTTGATACAATTGCAGGTGTAAGTGCAGGTGCTCTTTTTGGTGTAAATTATGTCAGCCGCCAGAAAGGAAGGGCAATCCGTTATAACAAAAGATTCAATCAGGATAAAAATTATCTTGGATTAAAGCCTCTTTTTAAGGAAGGAAATATTGTCTGTGTAAAATATGCCTACGACGATGTTCCAAGAAAACTGGACGTTTTTGATGACGAAACCTACATGAAAAATGTAAAGGAATATTATGCGGTTGTAACAAATGTAAAGACCGGTAATCCTGAATATGTGCAGATTGACAGTGTTTTTGATCAGATGGACACACTCCGGGCTTCAGGTTCAATGCCAGGGGTTTCAAAGCCTGTTAAAATTGGAGAAGAAGAATATCTTGACGGTGGCATTTCCGACAGCATTCCATTCAAATTTCTTCTGGAAAATGGATGTGATAAGGTTGTTGTTATTCTTACAAGAAACCTTGAATACCGAAAATCTCCCTGCAATCCTTTAATGCTTCAGCTTATGAGAAAAACTCCTGTAATCAAAGAAAAAATGGCTGAACGTCATAACGAATATAACAGGTCGGTGGAAGAACTTCTGGAATACGAAAAAAAAGGCATTGCATATGTAATCAGACCTGAAAATCCATTGAACATTTCTCGCCTTGAAAGAGATCCTGAAAAACTTCAGGCAGTTTACGATATTGGACAGAGAGCCGCAAAAGATCATCTTTCAAAAGGTCTAAAAACTTTTCTTGCAAATTAGGTGATTTATTGGATAGTAAATTTCTGATTAAGTGATAGAATTTATTTATCTAAAATCAGGAGATTTATTATGGCAATGAAAGAAAGACCAGAAATTACATTACTTGCAGACGGCGGAAAAACCTGGGAATATACTTACAAAAACTTTTCCCTTAAGGCTTATGTTCCTGCAACAGATATTGACGGTCAGACAAATAACTATACATTCCGTGCACCAATGCTGTGCATTTTTGAAGAAAATAAACGTACCATGGCAGAAGCTGTGGCTTTTGCGAATGAAAGTGGATTTACAGAAATTGCTTCAAAAGTTGATTCCAGCGTACTTTTCATTTATCCAACCTGTGAAGGTGGCTGGAAAAACGCTACTGTTGAACTTTACAAGGAGTTGATTGCAGAAACCCGCATGACTCCTGACTATCACGACGGAATTACGGAAGTAAACAATTTCTTTACACATACTTTTGACGGCTGGTTTATCCGTGGCGCCATTTTCCGTGCAGATATTTATTCTTACGGCGAATCAGCAGATTACGTTGCAAAAAATCTTCTTAAAAAGATTGACGGTGAATACCTTTGGGGACCAGGAGAAATTACTGCAGCCATGTGTTCAATGGAAAGACTTTCTGTAAAACCTGAAGTTGAACGAACTGACATTGGTGTTTTAAGTGTTGGAAACTCTGAAGAAATCAACGGCTGCTTTAAGAACTGTAAAAATCTTCTTATAAAAGATAAAGCCAATTACAAAGCCGATTTTTATTCCTTCGTACGTGATTTCAAAATGTGGTGCGGAGTAATGGAAATTGAACCGAACTGGGAAAAACTTAACATGATTGAAGAAGCTGGCAGCATGGTGGTCAAAACCGGTGCCGACAACCGCATGATTAAAGATGTTCCTGAACACAAAGTAGGCTGGTTTGCATATTACAACAAGGGTCTTTTTGATAATGGCCCCGTTCCACTTCTGGTAGGATGTCACGGTGGTGGAGACAGTTCAATGTACCTTACATTTGTTTCAGGCTGGTGGGAAATCTGTCACCGCTATAATTTCCTTTACGTTTCTTTAGACAATCACCTGAACATTCCGGCAAGTGAAGTTGTTCAGATTATTGAAAAGCTTAAGACAATTTACAAAATTGATGAAAAACGTATTTACGCTTCAGGATTTTCAATGGGTTCAGGAAAAACCTGGGATCTTTATCAGGAATATCCAGAAATGTTTGCTGGTCTTGCACCTCACAGCGCCATGTTCCCAATTAAAGACAATTGGTGGGGTAAAAGCCTTAAGGATGGTATCAACGAAACTGTATCTGTTCCGCTGTTCATTTCAGGCGGTGAAAAATCTCATCTTCCTGAACTTCCTTTCCAGGCCGATACTTGTCTTGACCGCCTTAAATATGTAGCAAAAACTCAGAAACTTAAAAAGAATTTCGAAGGCCTTGATTTCAACGAAAAAGACAAATGGGATGAACCTGTGTTCGGAATTACTCCAGACAGAATTGAAAAGCTTAAGGATGAAACACGGGGTTCAGTTCTTACTGTGCGTTATTACGACAGTGAAGACGGTGTCTGCCGAACAGCCTGCGCAAGTGTAGACAATCAGATTCATGAATGCCGCCATCATACAAATGAAACTGCCTGGAAATTCATTTCTCAGTTTAAGAAAGACTAGGCTTGTATGACAGAAATTGAAACCAGTGAATTTCTGAAAACACTGGCCGAAAAATATGAAAATGCTGATTTTCTCCTTTCCGATCCTTCTATGTTTCTTAGAAGGTACGAAAGGCTTTCCGACAGAGAAGTTTGTGCCTTTAGTGCGGCCATGCTGTCTTTTGGAAACAGAAAACAGTTTCTTCCAAAAATAGAAAGACTTTGTTCTCTTGCAAAAGATTCCTTTGCCGCCTGGATTTTAAAAGGAAGTTACAGAACTGATCTTCTTCCAGAGAGTGGAAATCCTAAAGAAAAGTTTTACAGATTCTATTCCTATGAAGATATGTATGATTTTTTCGACGAATTAAGACAAATTCTAACTATTTCTGGTTCTTTGGGAACATTTTTCCGCCAGTCAATTGAATACGGTTATACTCAGATGCCTTTGGATGAAATGATTTCCCAGTGTTTTCCAAACTCAAAGATTGTTTCAAAAGGTAAAAACTCTGCCAACAAAAGAATTCACATGTTTTTACGCTGGATGGTAAGAAGGAATTCTCCAGTGGATCTTGGAATCTGGACCTGGGTTAAACCTTCAGAACTGATTATTCCAATGGATACCCATGTTCTTAATGAAAGTATAAAACTTGGTCTTCTCCCAGAAAATGCTAAGGCGGACCGAAAAAATGCAGTGGTTCTTACAGCCCGCCTTAAGGAAATCTGGCCAGAGGATCCATGCAAAGGTGATTTTGCACTTTTTGGTCTTGGCGTAGACAGTTAGTTTATTTTACAGTACTTATATCAGCCTACAGTTCCGTTTTTGTAAACGTGGGCTTCCAGATATTTTCCACCGGCTGTAAGTTTTTTACCTTCAATTTCTACAAATCCGTCTTTTGTGTAAAGTGGAAGGGAGAAGAATTTTTCTGGTTTTACAAAGCAGAAGGTGTCTACATCGGCAGGCACTTCAAATCCTTCCGGTTCAAGAATTGTTCCTGGTTCCATGTTGTCGGCAAAAAGAACTTCACAGGTTTCGTGTTCTTCATCTCCGGCTTCACTGGCTGCAAGAAGCATTCCGTTTGAACGAACACCACGGAAATTTGCCGGTTTAAGGTTGTAAACAAGAACAATGTTGTGATCAAGAAGTTCTTCTGGTTTGTAAAAAGGCACAATTGAACTTACAATCTGACGTGGTTCTTCATCACCTGTGTTCAGTGTAAGAATGTAAAGCATTGATCCACCTGGATGCTGTTCAACCTTAATAATTTTTGAAACTTTAAGTACAACTCTAAGATTGAACTGGTCTAAAACAGGCAGTTTATTGATTTCTTCTGGTGTCATATAATCCTCATAAAATAAAAAAGATATATATATGTTTATCAGACTAAGTGGAAATAATCAATAATAATGATATAATGAACAAACTTGTGGAGGGAAAATGAAACACAGACACGTACTTTTTGCAGGAAATGGATTCAATTCACTGGACCGAAATTATGTTTCCTGGACAGAACTTATTAAACTGCTTTTCAGAAAATTCGGTGTTTACGATACCTATCTTCGTCTTTTTGTAGAAAAAGTTTCACCTTACATGCAGTACGAACTTCTTGCTCAGGCCATTCTTGAAAAAAACGGTAAGTTTGATGAAGAAGATGATGAAAAAATCCGTATGGAGATTGCCAATCTTACATCAAAATCACTGGAATGGAAGCAGGTTCATCAGGAAGCGGTAAAACATTATGACGAAATCATTACCCTTAATTACGATTCCTGTTTTGAAACTGCCGCCCTTAATGGTGTAAAAAAATATCCTCCAAGCGTTTCACAGAAGATTTTCCAGCTTAAGGTGGATCTTTCAAAAGAAAAACTGATCGAAGGCTGTAAAACAAAAGCTGTGTGGCATGCCCATGGAGCGGTTTCAGAAAAAGGACAGGTTAACAGCCTTTGTATGTGGTTTCAGACTTACATTCAGAATGTTGCTGAAATCAAGCAGCGTCTTTATCCTTCAAAAAACATGAATTCCAAGGAAAGCCGGGCTATCTACAAAATGATAGACGAGATTCAGACAACAGGAACTTATTCTGGAAAAATTACTTCATGGTTCCAGCTTTTCTTTACTGCCGATGTTGATATTATTGGAACAGAACTTTCTTACAGTGAGCTTGATGTGTGGTGGGTTCTTACCTGCCGATCAAGACTTATCCGGGAAGGAAAGCTTAAAAAAGGTTTTAACCGCATTCGTTATTTCATGCTGAAACCTTACAAAAAAGAAAAAATGTCTGAAGACAAGATTGCAAAACTTGCTCTTGTAAAAAGCATGGACATAGAAATTGTTTTCATTACCCCGGAAGATTATTTTAAAGACAACAGGATTTTCATTGCCCAGGGAAGTGAGCTGGATCTCTCTGAAATTTCACCGGCTCCTTCCAGAGCAGAACTTTACAACACGGAATGGTATTACCTGAAAGCCATGAGTCAGTAAAAATCGGTGATTTCCCTTGTGTTTTAATTTGTAACCCGGGATTATACTTTTTTTATGGCAAAAAGCAAAAATCCTATTATTACAAACATTTATACTGCGGATCCTGCTCCAATGGTAGTGGGAGATACTCTTTATCTTTACACAACTCACGATGAAGACAAGCTGATCAACGATTTTTACACAATGGTTGACTGGTACTGTTTTTCAACAAAAGACATGGTGAATTGGACTGACCACGGAAAGGTTTTCTCTTTGGACGACATTTCCTGGGCAGACGACCGTGCATGGGCTCCACAGTGTATTGGAAGGAACGGTAAATATTATCTTTACTGTCCTGTTCACAAAATTGACGGTGGCATGGCCATTGCTGTAGGAGTTTCCGATAAACCAGAAGGTCCTTTTAAAGATATTGGAAAGCCTTTAATTGATGAAGGAGACTGGAACGACATTGATCCAACTGTCTTCATTGATGATGACGGCCAGGCCTATCTTTATTTTGGAAATCCTGAGCTTCGTTATGTTCTTCTAAATGAAGATATGGTTTCTATAAAAGGCGGAGTTAATAAAATTCCAATGACTGAAGAAGCCTTTGCTAAGGGTAGTCATGATACAGGTACTTCTTATGGGGAAGGTCCTTGGTTTTATAAACGAAATGGGCTTTATTTCATGGTGTTTGCCGCATTTGAACCTGGTGAGCATAAAAACGAACACCTTGCATACTCAACTTCAAAAGGACCAACCGGACCTTGGAAATACGGCGGAGTTCTTATGGAAAGCGGTCCTTGCTTTACAAATCATCCAGGCATTGCTGATTTTAAAGGCAAGTCTTATCTTTTTTATCACACAGATGAACTGCCAGGAGGAAGCCTTTTCCACCGTTCTGTCTGCGTAGCCGAATTCAAATACAACGAAGACGGTTCAATTGACACCGTAGAAAAATGCAGCGGTGTTGAAGGAATTGAAGAGTAAACTAGAATAGGGGATTAAGGAAATTATTCCAGTTTTGAAGCCTCTGGAGTGGAATCTGCTTCAGGGGCTTCACTATTTTCAGGCTTTTCTTCTGAAACTTCTTCTACAGATTCTGCTTCTTCTGCTGGTTCTGAAGTTTCTTCTGCAGCTTCGGCAGGGGCTTCGGCTATTTCTGCAGAATCCTTGTCAGATTCTGCATTTTCTGTTTTTTTGGATTCATCTTCTGAGGCAGATTCAAGGGCCGGTGCATTTTCACGGTTACGTTCAGCAATGGCTTCTTCAGAGTTATCAGAATAGTCTCTGCTGTCCAATGGAATGCCATCCATGTCATTTGCAAGGTTTTCATGAAGTTTTTCCCGGATAAATTCACGGACAGAATTTCTGTTGGCGTAAGAAAGTCCCTGGCTGAAAAGCATTACTACAATTGAATGTTCGTTTACCTCACGCTTCATCAAGATGATTACAGAACCAGAAAACACATTATTCCCAAGATAGAATGCTGCACGATGAACAGAGTTTTCTGTAAGGAATGGAAGATGTGACTTATTTGCGTAACAGGACAATCCTACAGAAGAAATGTTCTGGACAATTAATGGAACTCTGGAACCGGCAACATCAATATCAACGTAGATACTTCTGTCAAAATTACATTCTGCACGGATGTACTTTCGTTTTCCCATGGCACCGTTCAGTTCAAGGATTTTTATATAACGTTCTGTAAGGGCTGGAAGATCAGGAATGTACTGGATAAAACCTGCAGGCAGCTGGATGTCGGCCATAAAGTGTTCACGGTGAACTTTTGGTGCATGCTGGCTTATAACTCCAAAGAAAATAGTTGAAAGTACTTCATCTTCTTCAAAGGATTTTATAAAGCGGAACCATTCAGTATAAGTAAGTGCGTCTGCATCAATATTGAAAAAACAGATGGAATCAGGAAATTTCTGAAGTACAGGTTTTACCATCTGGTACTGGTCGATTGCATAAACTTCATATTCAGCTTCTGAGAGTTTAGGCATAATTGTATTCGTAACGTAATATGGTGGGTAAACGAAAAAAACTTTTCTGCCTAAAGGCGAATTCTCATGAAGGTTCATACATCTATTTTACCCTAAATTCACTGGTATTTGCAAATTTTTTTATACTTATATTACAAAAAAACTCATCCGTGATATAATATAATAAAAGAGGAATTTATAATGTTTAATTACTGGGGCATCTTCCTGATTGTTTTAATCATGATACCGAATATCTTTTTTGCCTTCGTGAAAAATGATTCACTTCAGGATCTCTGGCAGAATAAAACCGTTGAAGCTTTTGAACAGGTGGGGCGCTACGGTTGTATTTTATTTATGATTATTATGGTTCCTGGAACAGGATTAAGATGGGAAAACCTGAGAACTGTTTATTATTTTACCACCGGATTTTTATCTTTCGTTTATTTTATCTTATTTTTCTTTCTTTACAGTAAAAAATCCCTTGGATCGGCACTTTTATTGTCTTTGATTCCATCTTTTGTTTTTATTGCCAGCGGAATCTTCCTTAATTCCATTTTCCTTCTTGTTTCAAGCATTGTTTTTGCTCCTTGTCATGTTTCAATCAGCGTAATGAATAATTACATTCTTTGGAATCGGAACAACGGACCTCTTCTTTTATATGCAAAAGAAAACCTTGAATCATTTCCAATTATTAATAAATCTTCAACAGAAATCAGGACCTTTGAATACAAGGGTGAAAAATATGTAATCAAAATGCCTTTAAAGACTGAAAGCAAAGTAGCTCCATTCTGGGCTATGATGAACCGCATTTTTGGATTTACACTGAAAGAACAGTATGGTAGCGGTCGTCTTGAATATGTTTACAACTGCCTAAAAGACAACGGAATTATTGATATTGTTCCCTTTGTTGTGGCCGATGAAAACTGTGCAATCTTTAAATTTGTTGACGGAAAAAGCACTTATGCAGAATATTTTCCGATGGTAGAAGACAATGCTTACCGTCTTGGAGCTTTTGCAGGTTATGTTCACAATAATATAAATGTAAAAACTGAATCTGGGGAAAAGAAGTATAATTTCTGGAAAAAAGTGCTTTTACATATTTCTGAACGGGTAAAAGAAACGGGATTTTTCAGCGACACTTTAAGAACTTTTGAAAGCATGAACTTTGTAACTGAGAAAAATGTAATGATGATTGCTGATATGTGTGCTGATCAGTTTTTGTATAACGAAAACGATACAATCAAATGCCTTGTGGATATTGATGCCTGTGTAACTGGTCCTGTTGAATGGGATCTGACTTTCTGGAAAAAATTTGTTTCCGACTGGGAAAGTTTTAAGAAAGGCTACGAAGAGTATGGAAAAATGCCTGAATTTGAAAACTGGTGCTGGTCTTTTGAAACTCTTATGGACGTGAATAACCAGAGATAATCTTGTTTCCAACAAAAGTTACAATAATAGAAACAAGGGATCCAATTATTATTCCTGCAAGAACGTCGGAAGGATAGTGAACACCAACATAAAGACGTGAAAATGCCATTATTATAGAAAGTGAAAGTATAACCCAGCCGGTCCATCTTTTCTTAGTATTAAGGAAAAATGCAAGTCCGAATCCAAAGGCAGTGGTTGTATGTCCGGATGGAAATGAAGTGCCTCTAGGCCGTTCTACCAATGCCATAAGCTCTGGAATTGCATCGAATGGGCGAACTCGGTTTACAATCAGTTTTAAGCATCCGTCACAAAGAAGGGCAGACAATCCAAAAGAAATAAGGGCAAGGAAAGCGGCCTTTCGTGTTTTTTTGAAGATGAGGAAAAAGGCTCCTAGTACAAACCAGAAAATTCCTATGTCTCCAAGATGTGTATATGGAATAAGAATTGATGACAGAAAGTGGCATCGAAGATTATCTTGAATCCACAAAAGAATTTTTCCTTCAGAAAATAACTCAAAAATCATATTAAGGCAGATTATAGCATAAATAATAGGAAATTTTTACCACTTATCCTTCAAAAATAACCACTTGTCTAAAAATTATGGTGGGCAAATCTTTTGTGATGTATCTTCTAATCATCAAAATTATTCAGGAGATGATTATGAAAAAATCAATCAAATTGACTGTTGCGGCCATTATGTTCATGGCTTTGGGGATTCCGGCTTTTGCCAAGGATGGCTTTACTTTTTCAGGATTATGGAAAAGTGATTCCAGCAGAGCAGGAGGATCAATGGAACTTGGTTTTCCGGACATTTTAGACAACGGAAAGTTTTTTGTTCGTGATAATCTTGAAATTGGTGGAGCCGGTTTATTCGTAAATGATGAATCTGCAGGAGTTACTCTTTTGAACAACAAGCTGGCCTTTGGTGGAAAATATAAGACCGGTAATATCAAGATTAAAAGTTACGGGTTTTGGAATGTGGGACCAAATCTGATTTTTCCGGAAGCAAAAGGTTCTGGTCTGAATGTTGGTTTTGACTTTGGTGGCGGCGGCGGCTTTGAACTTGGTTTTGATGAAATTAAGGCTGCTTTTGTTATTGAGTATGGGGGCGGCTGGTGTATTATTCCAGAAAACTTTTATGGCAGAAAACAAACCATAGAAAGTTTTGGATATAACAGTTTGACACTTGGATTCAGACAGTATTTTTAATAAAATTAGATTATGAAAATATCAATAGTAACTGATGAAAATGTTTCGGACAATGAAATCTGTCTACACGTAAAAAAAATAACCGAAACTGTTGGGCTTCTGGCAGAAAAACTTGAATCCTGGGAAAAGGGTAGTGAGGAAAAAGAAAGTGATGGAGAAAACAGCTTTTCTTCCATGATCACTGGCCGCCAGGATGAAACGGTGAGTTTTTTGAAACCGGAAAACATTGTGCGCATCTTCAGTCTTCAGAAAAAGGTCTACGCCGAAACTTTTGGAACTAAAAATGATCACAATGAATATGAACTTCAGCTGAGGCTTTATCAGATTGAAGAAATGATGGATGAACCTGCTTTCAAAAAGTTTATCCGCATTTCAAATACCGACATTGTAAACTTCGATTATCTTAAAAATATGGATATGGGGCTTAACGGAAACATTGTAATGAATCTTACAAACGGAGAAAGGGTTTTTGTTTCCAGACGCTACATGAAAGAAATTAAAACAAAATTAAGGATTAAATAACTATGAAAAAATACGTACTTCGAACACTGGCTGGCATTGCTTTTGGTATTACTGCAACACATCTTCTTACAGTTATTGTATCTATCTGCATTGGAAAAGGAATCTATTATCCTTACTATCCTGTAATGGAAAGAGTATATGGCAATTCTTTGAATGCTACTTTGGTTCAGCTTTTTTCTAGCGCACTTTATGGAGGAGTTTTCGGACTGTCTACTTTTGTATTCACTAAGGACAACTGGAGCCTTGTAAAACAGACTCTTGTTCATTTTGTAATAATCACCTGTACCTGTCTTTTAAGCGGCTGGCTTTCTTTCTGGTATCCACACAGAGTTTCTGGCGTTCTTATTGCTTTAGGTGAATATATTGTTACATATTTCATCATCTGGTTTTGCATTTATTCAAGTTATAAAAAAAGCATTTCCAAAATTAATGAAATGACAGGGGAGTGTGAAAAATAACTTTTTGTTTTTTGTATAAAATCTATGATTTCTATGTTATAATTATTTGATACGTAATTTAAGGGACTAAAAATGATCATTTATTCTGACAGCGAAATTAATAAGGTTTTATACGAAAATATTGACGCAGTACTTGTTGTCAGTTCTAAGGATGATTCTTATCGAGCATTAAAAATATCCCGGATTTTTTCAAAGTTCATTGCTGAAGAAGGGTCTTATAAAGACTTGATTGAGAAACTTATGTTTCACATGAATGACAGCAACAGCAAGATTACAGAAGATTACCAGATTTTCCTGCCTAAAATGGGTGAGTTCAATGGAAGAAACAGCCGCAAGCTGAACGTTGAAATTGATGGAGAAAAACAGGTTATTCAGATGCTGGTTTATCCAATAGACAAAAGTGAAGGTGATTATGTAATCCTTTTATTTGAACTGGATAAATCAGAATTGGAACGTGATGTTGTTATGGAAAAAAAGGTAAAAACCATTCAGGAAACTTACCTTTTTTCCATGTACGTTGATTTAAATAACGATTCTGTAAGCAGCATTAATGTTTCTGAAATTTCCAATGACGACATGCACTATACTGTAAAGTATTCTGAATGGCGCATGATGATTGTAAATATGATCTGGCCTGAAGATCAGGAACTTTTCCTTAAAAAAACAGATCCTTCTTATCTGAAAGACAATCTTAAACCTTCAAAAACTTTCTCTTTTGACTGTCAGATGAAAAATCTTGAAGGAAATTATATCTGGGTAAAATTGATTTTTGGCCGTACAGATACAACCAGTGATCAGGATTTCCGTTTTGTTTTCATGGTACAGGATATTCATGACGATTCTCTTAAACTTTTTAATGAGTTGAAAAAATTTGAAACACTTGCTTCTCATGATTCACTTACGGGAGTTTTCAATCACGGACGCATTGAAACTGAATTAAGTAATGCCATTGAACAGATAAACATTAATAACCGTCAGGTTTCACTTATGATGTTTGATATCGATTTCTTTAAGAAAATTAACGATACCTATGGTCATGCTGTAGGCGACGATATCCTTAAGGAATTTGTTGGAACTATTAAAGAAAAACTGGCCGGTCATGACATTAAGATTGGTCGCTGGGGTGGCGAAGAATTTGTTTGTGTCTGCTATGATTTTGGGCTTAATGAAATTCAGAAAATTGCTGAAGAAATCCGTTTATATATTTCCAACAAAGTTTTTGAAATTATTGGTTCCATGACCTGCAGTGTTGGTCTTGCTACCGTAGGAAAAAATGATTCTGTTAAAGAAGCTTTTATCCGCCTTGATGAAGCCCTTTACAAAGCCAAAGCCTCAGGACGAAACTGCATCAGTTTTAATTAGAGTAAATACTTTTCAAAAAAAGTCTTATAATAATTCCTTTAGTGATGAAATACACAAATCTTCACCAAAGTTCTGCGGATGTTTTTTTCTATTTATTAAGATTGCATACCCGCCTGCGGTTTTAATTGTTTGGACATCTTTTTCTTCATCGCCAATAAAGCAAATTTGAGATGGAGAACAGTCAAACTTACGTGCAATTTCAAAAATGCTGTTTGGCTCAGGTTTTCTAAAACCAACTGACATGGAACTTTTTACGCACGACAAATCAAATTCAAAGCCGATTTTTGCAAGGTCTTCCAGAAAGCTTTCGTGTGGCATTCCTGTAGGTAAGTCTGATAATACACCAATTTTGCAGCCGCGTTGTTTTAGTTCCTGCAGGACATATTTAGTCTCTTCATATACAACTAATTTTTCCTGGAAAAACTTGTAAAAGCTTTGGGCAATTTGTTTTGGGGCTGCCGGAATTTTTAATGCGTTGTTCACTGATTCAAAAACTGTGGTATCGGAGATTTCGGTTTTTCTTGGGTAGAAACGGGCGTTGTAGCTTTTAAGAATTTCTGTGGCTTGGGAAATGACAGTTTGGGAAAATGTAATGTTAAAATCGCGGGAAACGTATTCGAAAGCTGTGGGATAGTAGTCTGCCCACGCCATTGGAAGATTTTCATAATCTGCAAGAGTTCCGCCAAAATCAAAAACTAAGTATTTAGAAGGAAGCATGAGGTATTATAGCATGAAAGGAGAGGATGGCACCAAAAAAATACCCGATCTTGCGACCGGGCATTCTGTATAACGATCCGCAATTTTTGGAGGGTCGTCATACTCATAACCTTTCCTACGTAAGTAGGTTTGAATCAGAAAATATGTCAATTAGTTAGTGACACCTAACTAAAAATCTGTTATTATATTAGTAGTTAGAGAAAACTAACAATTTATGCTTATTAAAATATTAAAAAAAAAGATTCCTATTTCAATTTTAGGATTGCTCGGCGGACTTTTATGCTGCTGTGGTGATGTACTTCTGGACTTAAAAGGTTCAGACAATCAGAAACTTGGAACTTCAAAACAATTGGACAGCAACTGGCTTAAAATGTCTGAGTGGCGTTTTGGAACTTCTATTCTGCTGGCATTTGTGGGCGTTCCTTGTGTCGGATTGGGCTTGTATTCTCTTCATTTTCAGATGCTTGATTCAAACAAAGTATTAGCTATTGTAATGCTTTGTTTTGCATTTCTTGGTTGTACCGGCGGATTTTTCATTCACACTTTCCTTTGTCTTCAGGCAATTATTGTAAAGAGAATTGTTCAGAACTCAAAAGATTTTCGAACCGAAGAAGAAAAACTCCAGTCTGCGGATAACGTTCTGGAAGGAATGTACAAGGCAATTTTATTTCCATTTTTCTTCTTTTATTTGTGTTTAATGGCATCGACTGTTTGTGTTCAGATTGGAATTCTTGGTGGTGCACTTGTAGTTCCAAAATGGATGGTAATTTTGAATCCTATTCCATTAATGATTGTTGGAATCAGTTTAAGAAAAATCAACCCAAAATGTTTCTGTGATTTGCCTGGAATTATTATGCCAAGCTTTGGACTTGCTATGCAGGGGCTGATTGGAATTATTGCGGTGGTGTTGTAATGAAAATAATTTTACATATAAACGGAATGATGTGCAGTATGTGCGAAAGTCACATTAATGATGCTATAAGAAAGAATTTTGAAGTAAAGAAAGTGAAATCATCAAGACGAAAGAAACAGACGGTTATTGTTTCTGAAAACCCGCTGGATGAAGAAAAAATCCGCAGTGTTATTAAAGAAACCGGCTATGAACTGGTGAAAATAGAAAAAAAGTAGAGGTAAAAGAATAGAAGTAGTAAAAATGCTACAGCAATCTTAGGATTAATGTATTGACAATACTTTCTTCTAGTTGTAAAGTAACACTGTTACCGTAACGGTGTTACTTTTAATATTTTTCAGGAGTATTCGTGAAACAACAAACAGAAGGGGTTACAGAATCAATTATTTCTGCTGCAAGAAAAGAGTTTTTAGTATCCGGCTATTTAAACGCCAGTTTAAGAAAAATTTCTGGCGAATGTAACGTAAGTACTCACACAATTTATACCCGTTTTAAAGATAAAGAAGGACTTTTAGATGCAGTTGTTTCTGAATCTGCTCAGGCTTTAATGTCAATTTATGAGTTAGCAGTCAGAGAAATAAAACCAGAAGATTCAATCTCTGAATCCGAAAAAAAATCTGATGAGGGAACAAATAATGTGCTTTCTTTTATTTATGAGCATTTTGAGGATTTTAAAATAATTATTTGTAAAGCATCTGGAACTAAGTATGAGAATTACATGGATCAGCTTATAAAACAGGAAGAAGAAAGTTACAAACGGATTGTGGGGCAAATTGGTTCAGACAAAAAAGTAAGTGATTTCTTTATTCATTCTCTTGCAGCTAGCGGTTTTAATGCAATTGCAGAAGCAGTATCTCATGATCTGACTTTACAGGAAGCAAAATCTTTTATGAAGTTACAGGGAATATATAATTATGGTGGCGTTGAAGCTTTAGTTAAGTTACAGAAATAGGAAATAGATCCCGAATCAAGTTCGTGATGACGTTATAATAGGAGTAAAAAATGATGAAGTACAGTGCGCTGGTATGGATGGTTATGACCAGTAAATTAAAGCCGATTGTAAAGGATTACTGGAAAGAAGGAAATGTAAATGATCTTATGAAAAAAGCAAAAGGCATTTACAAAAATCTGCTTTCAGAAGTGGAAGGGGTGAGTGATGCAAATCCTATGTCTTCCAATATCCGTTCTGGTTTTATTTTTCTTTCTGTGTGGCTTGCCAGTGAGAAAAAGATCTCTACAGATGATATGGGAAAAATAATCAAAGAGTTTCTCAAATGGAAGGTGGCCCAGAGCGGTTATACAAAATTTGATTTCCGTTCAGAAGAAGGAGTTAAATCTTTTGGCTGCAAAATGAAAAACGCTGCATCTTGGGCAGATGCACATCCAGAAGATAACAAGACCTGGAAATTTGGGTTTAACGAAAATCTTCACAAAGAAGGCTTTTATTATCAGTTTTCATTCTGTCCTATAGCTGCCTTTTGTAAGGAAAAAGGATTTTCTGAATTTACACCTGTTTTGTGCAACATCGATTACATCACTTTTAAATTGATGCACGCTAATTTATACCGTCAGCACACAATTGCAAATGGTGATGATATTTGTGATTACTGGCTTGTAGATGAAAGTGTGGAAAATCCACAATAAGTAATTTTTTTTGGTCATAATGTTAGTGAAAACTAACTAAAAATATCATTCGGAGGTCAAAAAATGAATGAAAAAACAAAAAGTGTATGGATGACAATACTTTATTTTGTATTGTACGTTGTATTGGTATTAGTTGCAGAACTTCCTGGTTTTGCAAGTCCTTATTACTGGGTTTGTGTTGGAATTGTTGCTGCATTCTTAGCTGCAGGTCCGCTTACAATGTGTATAGAGAAAACTGAATCCGCTCTCTTGCTTCCAGTAGCCTGGTTTTTTGTGAACCGTGCTATCGGTGAAATTGGTATGGATTTAATGCAGGTAGGAAATCTTTTCCTTCTTACAGCAGGTGCTGTTCTTTCTCTTGTACTTAAAAATAACAAGCGTCTTATGATGCGGGTTTGTGTTCCAGTTCTGGTTGCAATGCCATCATGTAATTTGCTGCCACTTTATTTCCAGACAGAAATATTTACAGAAACTGCCTTAGGAGAAATGTCACCTGAATATGTAGCAACTCTTGCTAAATGTGCTCACGGATGGGTATTTGTTCTTGTTACAGTTCTGGTAATTGGAGCCGGAGTTCTTAGTGAAAGAGTGACTGAAAAATTGTTTGTTAGAAAATAGAATCTTTAAGTTCCTTGAAGAACATGAAAAACTCTTTCCAGATGATCTCATTATTCATGTTGCATGCATGGCTCATGTCAGACGAAAGTTTTTTGATGCAGTAAAATGCGGCCAGGGATTTGCCAAAGATTCTGAAAAAGCTTTGGCAAATCCCCAGAAAGTATATTTTCTTGAAAACAGATTAAGGACGAATTTGTTGTTCAAAGAAAACTTAAGATTCTTTCTGTTATTTAATAATGTTACTCTGTATAATGAGAATTCTGTCTACCAACGCGCTAGGTATAGCGGTTTGTGCACTATTACACACTAGTTCAAAGATTGAAGAAAGAAATCATATGGACGAATTGAGCGTTCTGCAATCGAGTTATCAAGATAGATTTCAGGACAGTTCAAATAGTTCATAATCTGAATCTGAAAGATTCTTCTATCTCAGCCTGTTTCCTTCAAAATACATTCCCGAATGTCCGGTCTTTATATGTTCCAGCTTTATTTTTTCCAAAGGTGTTAACCTGTTCATCTTTTGAGGATAGTAACTGTTCCTTTAAAACCAAAAGCTGCTGCATC
>JAKSTP010000017.1 GCA_024402505.1 Treponema sp. | reverse complement strand
TACATCTAGTGGTTGTACGTTGAAAACCAATTGCTTTGTTTTCGTAAAGACGAGCATTGCGAGTTAGAAAACAAAGAGGCGAACATGAGACTATCGTAATGCCAAGAACCGTACAACGGTTCGCCACGGGTAATAGCGCAGCTGGTAGCGCGCTACGTTCGGGACGTAGAGGCCCCCGGTTCAAATCCGGGTTACCCGACTTACAAAGAAGGAAAAGAGTGTTCGCTGGAACACTCTTTTTTTTATCTTCTGGGGAAAAAGCAAGGGCGTTTTTCGGTTCTTACGAATAAAATCGCAACTTCTTCTGCTGGATCCGTAAAATTCCAAGATACAGCGACTTTTCAGGTGCGACAGTGCTGTTTTGATCTGGATTTTACGTATCCTGGGTGAAAAGGACTTGCAATCTCCGTAATTATTTCCTTTTCCACGGTTTAAGAAAGGTGTTTTTGTGGAGTTTTACGTATCCAGGTGAAAAGGCCCTTGAAATATCCGTAAACTTTGGCCGAGGGCCTCTGAGAAAAAGCAATTTTTACGGATAAATCGGGAAGAAATGCTCCGGGCTCCGTAAAATTCCAAGATACAGCGACGTTTCAGGTGCGACAGTGCTGTTTTGATCTAGATTTTACGTATCCTGGGTGAAAAGGACTTGTAATCTCCGTAAACTATAACCGATGGGCTTTGAGAAAATGTATTTTTTACGGATAAAACAGGCAGATATAGTCTGAGATCCGTAAAATCCCAAAACACAGCAAAACTCCAGGTGCAACAATGCAGTTGCAGTCTGGATTTTACGGATCCCGGGCGAAAAGTTTTCAAAATCTCCGTAATTTTCCCCTTACAGCGGGTTAAGAAAGGTGTTTTTGGGGGAGGTTTACGTATTCATGGGAAAATGAATCAAAAATATAGGTAATACTGCCTTCAGATTCTTGCCAATTATCTTATAATTCTTCTGCCGTGGCCGGGGCAGAGGTAGGTGCCTGTTGGAATGTCCTGTTCCAGTAAAGCAAGACTTCGGCCAATGAGGGCTTCGTCACCGCCTGGAAGATCGGTTCGGCCGTAACCGTCGGCAAAAAGTGTGTCGCCGGAAATTAAAACTTTTTCTTCTTCGTTGTAAAGGCAGATGGATCCTGGAGAATGGCCTGGTGTAGGAAGCACCTGCCACTGAGAAAGGGCCTCTTTTAATCCAATGGCCTGTGTATCTTCTGCAAGAACACCAAGATTCTCTGTTCCTGAAAGTATATCGGTAGGGGATGGCTGGTTTCGAAGCACTTCTGCCATGTCTGGAATGCCAAAATTCTGCAGTGTAAACAGGTTCATGTCTCCTGGTGGATTTGTAAGTTCCTGTGAGTCTTTGGAATGGATGGCTATTCTTGCATTTGGAAAGGCTTCGATAATGTGGCTGATGCCTGAAATGTGATCAAAGTGGCCGTGGGTAAGGACTACTGCCACGCAAATGAGGCCGTTCTTCCTAAGGTAATCAACTACGGTGTATGAATCACCTGAAAGAGAACAGCCTGCCGGATCAACAATAAAAACATAATTGTCGCACAGGGGCACCACATAGGTATTTACGGAGAGAATTCCTGTCTGAAAAACTTTAATATCCATTGGGGGCTCCCTGTGAAAACAAAATTAGTTTCCGAATCCTTCGTTGCTGCTGGCTTTTTCTGCAGCGGCATAAGCAGCGGCGTCTTCAGCGCTCATTGCTTCGTCGTCAGAAATTTCGGCAGTCTGACTTTCTGCAGTTTCTTCTGTGGCTTCGGCAGATGCATCTTTCTGTTTTGAAAGATTTACCATAAGTTTGCGTCCACGATATTCGTATTCGTTCAAAGCAGAAATTGCCTTTTCTGAATCTTCTGTGTAAAGCTGTACAAAAGAGTAGTTTGCAAGAACCTTGATGTTTCCAATGCGTTCACGGTCAAGGCCAGCTACGTTGATAAGAAGGCTTACAAGGTCACGTGGGAATACGCGGCGGTTGCGTCCAACACTGATGAAAATAGTTGTTGCTTCGCCTTCCGGGATTTCTACTCTAATGTGTGGTGTTTTTTCTTCTGTATTTTCTACGGCTTCAATTTTCTTTTCGGCACGTTCTGTTCTTTCTGATCGGTTATTGCGTTCCAGTTTTTCGGCACGTTCTTTGCGGCCTTCATTTTCAGGTTTGCGAGATGGTTTTTCGTTGCGAAGGAAGTTTCTGTCGTGTTTAAGAGCTTCGCGGAGTAAAAGTGCAGTTACATATTTTCTGCGAGTAAGTGGAACATTCTTTTTGAATTCTTTGGCCAGTTCAACAAGTGATTCAACATCTGAGTCACTGTTTACGCGGTCAACGGCATTTGCAAGGAATGCGGCTGTCTGATCTTTGTTTACTTTGAATTCATTTCTTCTGTAATTGTTGTGATACATTTTAATACCTCAATAAAAATAAAATTAGTTCTGCTGTAAATCTGCAACATAACCGGATGCCATTTTTTTGAAGCCTGCTTTCGTGAATAAAGGTTCCATTGTTTCCGGCATAATAATATTTGGCAGAATCAGCCATTTTTTTCCGTTGTTTTTCAAATCTGCCATGCACATATCAAGAAGTTCTGATCCTATGCCAAGGCCACGGAATGATTCGGGTACAAATAGGTTTGTCAAAATTGCAACGTCACTTAATTCTGAAACTTTGGCTGCGGTAATACAACCTGCAAAATCTTCAGAAAGTGAATGACAAATAAAGCCTGTCTGATTTGCTGTGTCAAAAGATTCGAACTGCTTTCTCCATAAAAAATCAAATGCAGCTTGAACCGACTCAGTAATGTCATCTTCCGGTAAAATAGTGGTCTGTTCCAGAATTGATTTCTTGTCCCGTGAAAAATCAATCTGTCTGAATGTAAAATCATCGTGTACCAGATCCGCTTCTGCTTCACCAAGGAAATCCAGTTTTTCAAGTCCCCATACTTCGCGAAGGCCATTGTACCATTCCGAAATGTACGACTGGATGCGGCTGTTTTTAAACACGTGCCATTTTTTTTCCACTTCCGGATAATCTTTTAATACAGTTTTAAAGTTCCGAAATACCCCCCTTCCACCGTGGAGTGTTTCCAGCAGTCTTTCCTTTGCCAGAGGCTGATGGAGCTGACTTGTAAAATCTTCCATCACAGAAAAACCGTCCTGAGAAGTCCATCGGGGCAGTGCATAATAATTGTCTGTATCTGCAAGTTCTTCCGAAAGTTCTGCGGCATCAATAAGATTACCTGCAGCGGCATCTACCATAAAAACAGTTTCCTGATTTTCCATGGCTCCAGAGATTGAATCGCGCAGGCTTTCGGTAAGAGTAAAAGTCATATTATTCAGGCAGATTTCCGCGTGTTTCTACGATTGAACTGATAAGTCCGTATTTTACGGCTTCTTCACTGTCCAGCCAGTAGTCACGGTCTGTATCTTTTGTTACCTGTTCAAGACTTGTGCCAGTTTCATCGGCAATAAGCTTGTTCAATTTTGCTCTTGTTTTTTCAAGTTCTTTTGCGTGAATTTCAATGTCTGTTGCAACACCACGCATTCCACTCATTGGCTGGTGGATAAGATAACGGCTGTTTGGAAGTCCAACACGTTTGTTTTTTGGAACGGCAAGAAGAACCAGAGTTGCGGCGCTGGCAATAAGTCCCATACCTACAAGTACAACAGGTGCCTTGATGAAGCGGATCATATCAAAAATGGCAAATCCTGCATCAACATCACCGCCAGGTGAATCAATGTACATGTAAATTGTTTTTTTATCATCGTCGGCTTCAAGTACCAGAAGCTGGCGTACGATTTTGTCGGCCAGGTCTTTATTGATTTCGCCTGAAAGAATAATCTGTCGTGTTTTCAAAAATTTTTCTGTAAGTGGATCAGGCATTTCTGCTGGTTTTGCTTTTTTTTCTTCGTCTTCGAAAGTAATCATCGTTTCTCCATTAGAAAAAATAAAAAAATAGTACTTTAAACATACTGAAAATTTGGCCTAATTTCAACAAATAATAAAAAAACTGTACAATAAATCATCCTTTTCCATTATAATCGAAAACATGAAAGCTTCCCTTAAAAATATTGGAATTCTTACTTCCGGCGGTGACGCTCCAGGACTTAATGCGGCCATTCGTGCAATCTGCATTACAGCAACAGAAAAATACGGAGCAAAGGTAATCGGTTTTAGAAACGGATACAGAGGCCTTGTTCAGAATGATTTTATCAAAATGACAGAGCTCAACTGGGATCAACTTTTGGCAAGCGGAGGAACAGCCCTTGGCACTTCCCGTGAAAAACCTTTCAAAGCCACAGAACCGGATCCAAAAACGGGACTTATGCCTGTTGATTCAATCAAAGAAACTTTCAAAAAAAATAAGTTGGACTGCCTTTTCTGCCTTGGTGGAAACGGAACGAACACAACGGCAAGTCTTCTTTCCGACGCAGGATTTCCTGTAATCGGTCTTCCAAAAACAATAGACAATGATATTTACGGTACGGACCTTACTTTTGGTTTTCACACTGCCATTGATGTTGCTACAACCGGCATCAATCAGATTCGTACTACAGCAAAAAGCCATGGCCGTGTTATGGTTGTGGAAGTTATGGGCCACAAAGCAGGATGGCTTGCACTTTACGCAGGTGCCGCTGCTGGTGCTGATGTAATCCTTCTGCCTGAAATTCCTTACGACATCAATAAGGTGGCAAAATTCCTTCAGAAAAAAATGGCCGGAGGACAAAATTATGCTGTTGTTGTTGCTGCCGAAGGTGCCATGGATACAGAAGAAGGCAAGCTTGATAAAAAAGCTTTCAAAAAACTTCGGGCAAAGGCTACAGAAAGCATGGGCGTAAGAATTGCCCGGGAACTGGAAGAAGCCTCAGGAAAAGAAACCCGTGCTTCAATCCTTGGATACACTCAGCGGGGTGCCGATCCTTCTGCCTATGACATCATTCTTTCTTCCCAGTTTGGAAATGCTGCAGTTGAACTTGCTGCCCAGAAAAAGTTTGGAAATCTGGTGGCATGGAAAGACGGCAAAATTGATGTAACACCACTTTCAGAAGTTGCAGGAAAGATTAAACCTATCCCTCTTGATGATCCCCTGCTCCTTGCAGAACGTGATTTAGGTGTGTGCTTCGGTGACTAGTTCTTCATCATTCAAATGTAAATTCTGTGCCTCATGTAACGGATTTGGCTGCGTTGGTGAACTTCCAGGCCTTGGGGGTGTTTTTGAAAGCAGAAATTTTCAGTTGAACTGTGCCGCATGGAAAGAGCATTTTAATCGTCTTGTAAAAGAAGGTTTTGTTTTTGATGAAAATCCTCTGCCAAAAAATGTTCTCCGCTGCGGACCGGTTACAGGAGCTGTTCAGAACATAGGCTTTGAAAAGGAAAGCGATTTTTATCTGCCATATTTTACTGCCTGTACTAAAGCGGGAATTGGTATTTGTGCAGGTGATGGCTGCCCTGACGAAAAACTTGAGCTTGGTGTTGAAGCGGTAAAAAAACTTGGAACAAAGGCTGCTTTTTTCCTGAAACCTTATCCAAATGACGTACTTGCCCGCCGTGTAGAAATGGTTCGTCCTTACGCCGAGTTTATTGGCATGGATATTGATTCTTACAATATTCTGACCATGCGCAATCTTGTAAATCTTGAAAAGAAAAATGCTGAATCCATAGGGGAATTCCGTTCTTATTTTGACGTGCCTTTCGTAATAAAAGGAGTGTTCACTGCAGAAGATGTGGAACTTGTAAAGGAAGTGCATCCTGATGTTGTGTACATTTCAAATCACGGTGGAAGAGTGGAAACCAGAGTTGGTTCTACGGCAGATTTCCTTTACGAAAATGCCAGGGAGCTTAAAAAGTACTGCCGGGAAATCTGGATAGACGGTGGCATCCGCACCAAAGAGGACGTTAAAACTGCCCTGGCCCTTGGTGCAGACAAGGTTATTGCGGCCCGTCCTTTCCTTACAGCCCTTTGTTCAGGGGGTGAAACAGGAATGGCAGAACGGGCCCTTAAAATGCTTTCCTAACTGTTTCTCCGGCATTGCTTCCATTTGCATAGAACACAGGGATTTTTCCCAAAGGAGCTTCTGCTTCTACATACTGGCCGCCCTTGTACTCTTTTCCTGTAACGGCTTCAATCCACAGTTTGTTGTCATTTCGCACTGGAAGATAAACTTTTCTGCAGGAGACATTTTCTTCGTAAACTGGTGCTACAAGCAGTTCCTTTCCGAACATGTACTGATCTTCAATCTTCAAAGTTTCATTGTCATTGGAGAAATCAAACCATAGTGGGCGCATAACAGGCTCGCCTTTTTCGTGTGCGGCTTTCATCAGTGATGAAATATACGGTTTAAGGCTTTCACGGAGTTTTAGAAGAGGTACCATAAGATTGTAGGCTTCGTCTCCAAAACTCCAGATTTCGTTGTCCTGACCACTTTCCATTTGTTTTACCTGGTAGCTCCGTACAGTGTGGTAAGGTTTTTCTGGGGCTTTGAATGGCGGGCGTTCACCGTGAAGGCGCATTACCGGACAGAAAACACCCCAGGCAAACCACCTTACAATCAGCTGGCGGAAAGATTCATCGTAGATGTCGCCACCTAAAAATCCGCCGATGTCTGTGGTCCACCAGGGAATGCCAGCCATATTCATGGAAAGACCGGCCTGAATCTGGTCCCGAAGTGAACGGAAGTCGGAGTGAATGTCGCCGCTCCAGACAACTGTTCCGTATTTCTGGCTCCCTGCCCAGGCACATCTTACAAGGCTTAAAGGATTTTTTACACCTTCCGAAACAAGGCCGTCATAAAAGCCTTTAGCGTAGGTTTTTGGATAAATATTGGAAACGGTCATGGCCGGACCGGCGAAATAGCTGTATTTTTCAAAATCGTAAATGCCGTATTCAGGTTCAGCTTCATCAAGCCAGAAAAGATTGATGCCCTTTTTGAAGTAGTTTTCCTTGCATTTTTCCCAGACAAATTTTTGAGCGGCAGGATTTGTGGTATCGTAGAAAACAGTGTTTCCCATCCAGTCCATATTGAATCCTTTGCCTTTATCAAAACCAATGAGAAGTCCTTCCCGGGCCATGTGCTCAAAATTTTCGCTTCGTTCATCAATGGTTGGCCAGACAGAAACCATAACCTTTACACCAAGCTCCCCAAGTTCTTTTACCATTTTTTCAGGATCAGGCCAGTCTTCGGGATCAAATTTAAAATCGCCCTGTATGGTCCAGTGAAAAAAGTCGATTACAATTACGTCCAGTGGAAGACCACGTTTTTTATATTCACGGGCTACATTAAGCACTTCGTCCTGATTCTGGTAACGGAGCTTGCACTGCCAGAAGCCCATGGCAAAATCTTCCATCATTGGAGTGCGGCCTGTTACGGCGGTGTAATTTTCGTGGATTTCGGAAGGAGAGCCGCAGGTTACCCAGTAGTCAATTTTTCTGGTGCGTTCTGCAGTCCAGGTGGTTCCGTTTTTCCCAAAAGAGGCGGTTCCAATGGCAGGATTGTTCCATAAAAATCCGTAACCTCTGCTTGAAACAAAGAAGGGAACGCTAGCCTGGGAATTTCTGTGGGCCAGTTCAAGAACACAGCCTTTTTTATTAAGGTGACTGTCCTGATACTGTCCCATACCGTAGATTACTTCGTCGTCGTAGGCTTCAAAACGGGCAGTAGCTTTAAAATCCCCTGTAAGAGGATTTGCCTTTAGTTCCCGACCCGCTGTATTTAATGGAGCACAGTATCGGTCAATACGCCATCGGTTTTGCCATGCTTCAGAAAAAAGCTCCTTTTCGCCATCCCAGAAACTGATCCAGCCTTCAAAATTAACACGGGCAGTGAGCTTTCCGTTTGTAAGGCTGGCGGTTTTTACCTTTTGAACATGACTTTCAGGATTTTCGTAATGGACATGCCATGGTTCAGAAACTTCAATTTCGGTGATTTCGATTTTACTGCCAGAATTTTTAACCTCTTCTTCCAGGGCCCAGAGACTTTTGTCAAAATTATATTCTTCTGAGTGCTGTACCCGGATGGAATCTTTTCCCCATGGGCTGAGAATGGTTTTTGCACTTCCGTTTTTGATTACAAGCGAACCGTTTTCTTCAATGAATTCCATAAATTATGTCCTGCTGTTCTAAAAATTATCCCCTGATTTTTCCAATAACGGCGGCAATCAGGAAGGCCACAAGATTTACCACAACAATGCTGGCACCTGCAGGCAGACTGAAGAAGAAAGACACTGTAATACCTGCAAAAAAGCAGATTACGCTGAGCAATGCAGACACAAGGGTTACGGCAAAGAAGCTTTTGCAAACCCGCATGGAAGTAAGGGCTGGGAAAATGATAAGACTTGAGATCATCATGGCACCCATAAGACGCATGCCGATTACAACTGTAAGGGCAGTAAGAAGTGCAATGAGGCGGTCGTAATTTGCAGATTTGATTCCAGCTGAGGTAGCAAAATTTGGATCAAAAGTTACCATGAAAATGTTTCTGTAGCAAAGAATGAAAAGCAGAAGGACCACGATGCTCAAAACCACCGAAATGATTACATCGTTTTTTCCAAGGGCAAGAATGGATCCAAAAAGATAGGCTGTTACGTCGGTGTTGAGTCCGCTTACGGCACTGCTTACAAGAATTCCTATGGCAAGGGCGCTGGAGGAAATGAGGGCAATGGCTGAATCACCTTTAAGACCTTTTTCTGATGAAGAAAGGCGCAGAAGGAAAAAAGCAGCCAGAATGGAAACAGGCAGACTTACAAGAAGAGGGCTTAAATTCAGTGCCATGGCAATTGCCAGTGTGCCAAATCCTACGTGACTTAATCCGTCACCAATCATGGAGTAACGTTTTAAAACCAGGGTAACACCAAGAAGGGCAGCGCAAAGGGAAACAAGACTTCCTGCCATCAGGGCCCGGACAATAAAATCATATGCGAAAAGTGATGCCATTATCTGTCTCCTTCTGTTGATGTAATGTGGCCTGTATCGGTTTCCGGATTATAGGAATCAGGATATTTTTCGATGTAAACAGTTTCCTTCAGAAGAGGATTTGATGCCTTGAAAACGATGCGGGATTTGTAAATGTGGGAAGCCTTGCAGTCGGAACCGCAGTGATTGCAGGCGTGGGTAGAACAGGTTTCCACTTCGCTCATGGTGTTGAAATAAGAAGTTTTCTGGTATTCTTGGGAAGTTCCGTAGAAAAGGGGAGATCCGTCCATGTGCAGAATGTGAGTGGCGTTGAGTACTGCACGGTGGATGTCGTGGCTTACCATAATGATGGCCACTTTATTTTCCCTGTTCAGTTTTCTTACCAGTGCGTAAAGTTCGTCGGTTACAACAGGATCCAGACCGTTTACAGGTTCGTCAAGAACAAGAAGATTGTCTGAAGCGCAGAGAGCACGGGCCAGAAGAACCCGCTGCATCTGTCCGCCGGAAAGTTCCTGAAAGGATTTCATCCTGATTTTTTCAATACCAAGCTCTTCAATTTTTTCTGATGCAAGATGTCGTTCACTTTTTGTGTAAAAAGGGTTGTATTTTGAAAGACCTTTTCGCGCTGCAAGAACCCCCGAAAGAACCACTTCTTCTACTGTGGCAGGAAAATCTCTGTGAACGGAGCTCTGCTGGCTTAAATAGCCGGTGCCTTTTTTCTGACAGATGATTTCCCCTTGGGAAGGTTTTTCCAGTCCCAGAATGGATTTTACAAGGGTAGATTTTCCTGATCCGTTTGCCCCAACAATACAAAGGTATTCGCCTTCGTGAAGATCAAAGGAAACATTGGAAACAGCGGTGTAGGAACCGTATTTTACACTTACGTTTTTGCATGAAACAAGAGTCATATTTTGATTATATCAGAAAAAAAGTCATTCTGCCAAACCGTCATCCTGAACAACCGATATGTCATCCTGAACAACCGATATGTCATCCTGAACAATCGATATGTCATCCTGAACAACCGATATGTCATCCTGAACTTGTTTCAGGATCTCTACCTGGATTATTAGATGCTGAATCACGTTCAGCATGACAGTTTTTTATTTAAGTCCTTCTTCCAGAGCGTGGAGATTCTGTTCAAGTGAATCAAGGTAGGTAAAGCCATTGTCGAACTGGGCTTTTGTAAGATTGTGGCAGGCGTTCAGTTCAATCACCTTTGTACCCGAAGCTTCAGCAATAGCTCTGGCAATCTTCTGATTTGAAAGTTCGATTGTAAAAACTGCAGGAAGATTTTGAGCCTTTACCATATCAATAAGATAGGCAATGGTCTGGGGACTTGCTTCAACGGCAGAACTGCAGCCAGGGAATGCAGCCCGGTAGGAAATGCCGAATTCTTCTACAAAGTATCGGAGAGGAAAACGGTCACCCATAACAATAAATGGATTTTCTTTTTTTGAAAGCACAGCCGAAATTTTTTCTGAAACCTTCTGGATTTCGCTGATGTAAAGAGCGGCATTCTGTTCATAAACGGCAGCGTTCTGGGCGTCCAGATTAGAAATTACCTTTTCAAGGGCTTTTATAATTCGGCATGCATTTTTGGGAGATGTCCACACATGTTCATCAATTTCATATTCCGATAAACTTTTGCCGTCGTCAATTTCGTCATCTTCTTCTTCACTTTCCATGCCTTCAACAATTTCTTCTTCCAGAACTTCAGCGTTTTCTACCAGCAGAAAAAGTTTTTTTGGAGGATTTTTCATGGATGAAAGAATTTTCTGGGCCCATTCATCACTTTCGCCCCCTGTGTAAATAAACAGATCGGCGTTTTCAAGGCTTATGATGTCCATTGGAGAAGGGTCAAAAGAGTGGATTTCCATGCCGGGTTTTATAAGAAGTTTAAGATTGGCTTTATCACCACAGATGGCCCGGGCAAAATCGTAGGAAACAAAGTTTGCGGCTACAATGCGAAGTCCGTCATTTCTTTCAGTTTTTTTTGCTGAACAGGAAGGAGAAAAAAGGGCAGTGAGGAGTAAAAAAAACGGGAAAAAAAAACCGGAAAACTTCATTCTTTTCATTCTATTCTCTTGAAAACTTCAAATTCTTCTATAATATTAGTTTTTTTTTTCGGTTTTTGCAATTATACTAAAGAGTGCACTGTTTTCTGCCGATAATCAAAAGTGGAAATGTATTTTCAAATGTTCCTAATTTAGGGGTTTATATGAAATTAAAGAAACAGGTTTTAGCTTTTATTTTGCTTACATTATGCTCAGCTATGGTTTCTGCTCATGGTAAAAAGGATACCGAGGCAAAAGATGTTCAGAATATGAACAGCTGGACTGAGACTTTTGATCTTGAAGGAAAGAAAAAAGGTAAGTACAACATTATGATTACTGCCAAAGATAAGGGTGGCAATACATATGTAGAAGGACCACACAATATTTTTGTTGATCCTGATTCTGACCTTTGTATTCCTGGTATCACCAACCCATATCCTAACATGCGAGTTGTAGGTAACTTGAACATTGTAGGTACTTGTGTTGATGATGATGGCGTTGACCACATTGACCTGATTCTTGACGGAGATGAATCAAACCCTATTCGTGCAGAAGGTGCCGAATTCTGGTCTTACTATCTGGATACCCGCGATCTTGAAGAAGGTCCTCATACAGTAAAAGTAATTGGCTATGATATTAACGGCCTTCGGGGAAAAACCACTGAACTTACATGGCAGCTGGACCGCCGTCAGCCTGTTACATCTATCAAAGATAAAACCATGGGTGTTCTTGTTTCAGGAAGTACTCACTTTGTTGGACGTGTAGAAGATGGTAACGGTATTCATGACCTCCTTTATTCTATCGACAACGGACAGAACTTTATTCCGGTAAAAATCAACAACAACGTTAAGGGACGCTTTGCCACTTTCGACATTGTTGTAAATACAAAAGAATTTAAAGATGGACCTGCAGTTATCTGGTTTAAGGCAACTGATAACGCTACTTCTACAGGTATCTATTCATTCCTTTACTTTATTGATAATACAAAACCAGACGTAAAAATCGTATCTCCAACCCCTGATCGCGAAGTAAATGGAAAATTCTCAATTGCCGGTTATGCAAAAGATATTATGGGAATTACATCCCTTACCTGGACATACGGTAATGAAAAAGGTGAAATTGAACTGATTCCAGGTAACCCTTACTGGTGTCTCAATTTTGATGCTACAAACGCCAAGGAAAAATCACAGAAATTTACAATCAAGGCACAGGACGTTGCCGGTAACATTGTAGAAGTTTCTCAGAATATTAAGATTAATGCTGAAAGTGATAAGCCTGTTGTAACAATTGAAAACCCGGTTGCAGCACGTTCTTATTTCAACGATGAACCTCTTTATATCCGCGGTCTTGCTACTGATGATGACGGTGTAAGATCTGTTCGCATGACCTTAGACGGAGCAAACGAACAGGCTGTTGAAACACGAGGTTCATTCTATTTTGAACTTCCTAAAAACTCAGAACTTTCTACAGGTAAACACAAAGTTACAGTTATTGCTACCGACATCAATGGTGTAGATGGAAATCCTGTAACAGTTGAATTTGTTTGCCAGGGTGAAGCTCCAAAATTCAATGGAGTTACACTTACACAGGGAAAAGACAGCCAGGAATGGAAAAACGCTACAGAAATCCATCCGGAAAGCGGATCATCACTTAAGTTCGACATTTCATCAACAACAGGACTTAAGAATGTTCACACAAACTGGTCTTGGAAAAAAGAAGAAGCCATTGATCAGGACGTTGCCCTTAAAAATGCAATGAGCTACTCTCTGGTAATTCCTGTTACAAACGACCTTCCAAAAGGTCTTTCAAAACTTACTATTACAGCCACAGATATTTATGACCGCACAACAGAATACAGAACAATGGTTTACATTACCAATACTTCTGAAATCAAATCTGATGTGCCTCGTGTAGTTTTCGATGACAGCCGTGTTGATGAAGAAGGACGAATCGTAAATGATCTGAACTTCCCTGCAACAGGTTATGTAATCGGTGCAGATATTAAGAAAGCCGAAATCTCTCCTGCTACAAAATTTGCTTCCATCGAAACAAGCGGAAATCAGATTCGCCTTGTTGCCACAGAAGAGAAGGGTACGTCTGAACCGGTTGTAATCAAAGTAACTACTGCTAAAAACGATGTAATTGAAAGCCGTCCGTTGATTTTTGTAAATGATACAGAAATCCCAACTCTGGATCTGGAAGGACTTTATCAGGACGGTGAATATCTTTCAAAAACAGCATTCGATCTAAATGCCCAGGATGTAAAAATCAGTGGTAAAGCAGCTTGCAGCACAGGTCTTATGCGTGTTCAGTACAGACTTCTTTCTGCTTCAATCGAAATGAAAGCAGGCATTATTTCTGCAGTAAAAGGAACCTCAGTTCCAGCAGATTTCACAGACGTTGAAATTGATGACAAAGGAAACTTCGAATTCCGCATTGAATCAGACAGCCTTGGAATGGGCGCCTATCTTGTTGAAGTTGTAGCCGAAAGCAATGCCGGCATGAAAAAGACTGCAGTAGTTGCTCTGGACAAGATTCCTGAACTTACAGAAGATGCAAAAGGAAAAATGCCTGTTCCAAAAGTACCGGTTGTTTCATGGTTCGATGGAATTGACGTTTATGCCCGCAGCATTTCTCAGGTTCCTGGGGATGATGCCTTTGAACACTTCCCTCGCGAAGAAATGATTGAAGGAACAAACAATCTGGCCTGGTCTGCAGAAGATGCAAACGGAAAAATTACAGCTGGAAAATTTGCCGCAATGAAAAAGCCAACACTCAGCGCAAACTTTGTTTATGTAAACGATGAAGAATATCTTTCAGGTATGACAATCGTTGCAAAACAGGCTGCAGATGCTGGAAAAATTGTTGCTTACATTGATACAGGTGCTGTAGTTTCTGGTGTTACTTACGAACTTTCCGGAGATCAGGTTGCCGGCGGTGATGTAAAACAGACTGGGGCTGCAAAACTTATTAAGCCGGATCCAAAAGGCGACAATCCAACAAGATGGATTGCAGAAATTCCTTTGAAGAACCTTTCTTCCCGTGTAACAAAAGTGCGCATGAACGTAAAGGCCGGTGGACTTGAACAGTCAATCTGGGGAACTATCCGCGTAGTTCGCACTGTAGATGATCTTTCTAAAGACGATGAAGAAAAAGTTTACACAATGGCAGGAACAGGCGTTGATTTCAACTCAGCATTGAACGCATACGTTCTTCCTGCAAACGGTGAATTCTATTACTATGCAAACCTTCCTCTTCCTGTAAGTGCCGAACTGGTTGCTTCAACAGGAGACCTTTCTATCAGCCAGGAAGGAAGACTTATTACTCTCCGTGCCAACTCTGACGGAACTTACAACAATGTAAAAGTTCGTGTAACAGACGGTCTTGGTGATGTTTACGAAAGTGCCGCCTTCAACTTTGTTAAGGATTCCGGTGCTCCAGAACTTAAGATTGAAACTCCAGAAATGCAGCAGTGGCTCAATAACAATGTTAAATTGTCGGGAACTGTAGCTGATACAATTGGAGTAGCCAAGGTTGAATACTCACTGGACAACGGTGATACATGGAACAACATTGACTTTACAAAGGCCAATGAGGATGCCCGTGGTGTAACTTACAGTAAAGATCTTGAAATCTCTCATATTCCTGACGGACTTGTTTCAATTATCGTACGGGCTACAGACCTTTGTGGAAATACAGTTACAGCATACAAAGCCGCTTACAAAGATATTACAGCTCCAGAGGTAACAGTAGTTGAACCTTTGAACGATGATATTGTAAACGGTGAAAACCTTATCGTATTTGAAGTAAAAGACAACGGTATGCTTTCAAAGGCAGAATACGTTGCTCCAGACGGAAAAACAAGATCAGAACTTCCAATTGAATCAAATCTTGTTTCAGTAATGATTGGTACAGAAGAAAAACCAATTGATGATACAATGAGCTTCGTATTTACTGATGAAGCCGGAAACAAAAATGAAATGATTGCCTGGAAGTTCCTTATTGATAATGAAAGTGACCTTCCAGTTTCAGAAATCCACGTTCCTGAAGACAACCAGGTTATTACCCGCGACTTTACAATTTCGGGTGTAATCTACGATGATGATGGTCCTTCTACCATTTACTACAAACTTGATGACGGTCCTTACAAACAGATTCCGGAAGTTGGAACAAGCTTCTCTCTGGATGTACCACTTTCATCAATGACCGATAACGAACACACAGTTACAGTTTACGCAGTTGATATCAACGGTGTAAAAGGTCTGGAAACTACACGAAAATTCCGCATCTCTCTTGAAGAACCAAAGGGATCTGTTGTAACTCCAACAATCGATACTTCTGTTCGTGAACTTATTACAATTAAGGGTGTTGCAAGCGACAAAAACGGTATTCAGAAAGTTCAGATTTCTTTGGATAACGGTAATACTTACAACGATGCCATTGGTACAGAAGAATGGTCTTACACTGTTGATTCCCGTGCAATTCCTGGTGGTACTCAGGTAGTATTCCTTAAGATTTTCGATAACTACGACATTCAGGGACTTTACTCTTCTCTGATCAACATTGATAACGAAGCACCTGTTCTTCACCTTGAACTTCCAAAAGATGATTCAACTACAACAGGACGACTGTTCTTCTCTGGTTACTCTTACGATAACCTTGAAATTACAAGCATGTACGTTACTATCCGCAACATGGAACAGACTGGAAAAGCCATTAAACGCGACTTCAAGATTGACCGGGTTATTGGTGACACAATGGATATTACAGATCTTCCAGACGGATTCTACAACGTTGAACTTTCTGCAGAAGATAAAGCCGGAAACAAAACAAACGTTTCCCGAAACATCCACCTTGAAAAGAACAAGGAAGCCGCTACAATCGACCTTCTGTATCCTTTGAACGGTGAACACAAAACTGGTAAGTTCAACATTTACGGACAGGCTGCTTCTGAAGACATTATTCAGGCACTTCACCTTTATATTGATGGAAAACTTATTCAGGATACACGGCTTACAAAGAGCGGTTACTTCAAGTTTGAACTTGGTCCAGATTCAGAAATCTCGGAAGGTGTTCACGAATACTATGTTGAAGCTACCCTTGATACTGGTATTAAAGTAAAATCAAGACCACAGGCACTTACTTACAGTCCTTTTGGTCCTTGGATTACAGTAGACAACTTTGCCTACGGTGACTTTGCTACAAAACGACCTTACCTCCGCGGTGAAGCCGGTTACTCAATTGCCGAAGATGATCTTTTGATGGCAAAAACAAAAGAAGCTTCAAAAGAATTCAAGGCTGCCATTGCTGCAAAAACAGTTGCCAAAGTAGAAATCAGTTTCAACAACGGTAAAACATTTGAACCTCTCAGCGAATCTGGAAAATGGGCTTACCGAATTGAAAACGAAGATATGGCCGAAGGTGCACACTTCATGGTAATCCGTGCCACAATGAAAAACGGTGAAACTGCAATTGACCGCATGGTAATTCAGATTGATAATACTAAACCAACCGTTAAACTTATTGCACCAACAATGGGCGGACGTTACAACCAGGAACTTGAGTTCTCAGGACTTTCTGGTGATGACATTGGCCTTGAAGAAGTTGAAGTTAAACTCCGAAAAGGTGACAAAGCCTCTTACGAAGTTCCTTCATTCATCCAGGGACTTTACGTTGATGTAAACTTCTGGGGTGCAACACTCTTTGATATTGGTGCTGGTCTTACCTTCTTTGATGAAAACGTAAAACTCCAGTTCCACTGGGGACAGTTTACACAGGCTCAGCGTGATACAGTTTCAGCACTGCTTCAGCGAGACCTTACAGAATCACGTTACGGTGGTTCAAATATTCTTGGACTTAAGATTCTTGCAAACGTTTCTACAATTCCGTTTGCATACTTCCTGGGACACGACTGGGAATGGCTCTATGCAAGTATTGCAATTGGTGCCAACTTCTCATACTTCTCAGATCAGGGACAGATTCTTTCGGCCCTTATTGGACAGCTGGAATTCCCACGAGTTCACTTTGCTGAAGTAAAAGCTTTCAGTACAATCTCTATGTACACTGAAGGCGCAGTTTGGTTTATTCCATCAGACGTTGCATCAGACGATATCCGTCGTATTTTGCCAACGTTCTCTGTTGGTTTCCGCTTAAGTATTTTCTAGAGCAGTGGAGGATATCATAGTTATGAAACGATTAAAACGTTTACTTGCTGCTTCAATAATGCTGCTTTGTGCAGGTCATGTATTTGCACTGGAAGACTACGTCAGCGATGTTTATCATGAAATTGACACAGCCTTCCAGCAAAAATCTGAGTCCGGGCTCAATGTGGTTCTTCAGGAAAATCAGGGCGACAAGTATTACTATTTGATGGAAAATTACGCCACCAAAAAAGTTCGCCGCCTGATTATTACAAATGACTACGAATTTGCCATGAACGCTGTTCTGGTTATCATCGACAACAACCTTGATAATACAGATGCAGTTGAAATGTACGCACTTATTTCTGAAGCTTTTGAAGAGCAGCGTGCTGCCGAAAGAGAGGCTATTCTTGAGCAGGAACGGGCTCAGGCAAAACTGGCCGCTTCCAAAGAAGAGCAGCGTTCAACCGTAGAAAAATCCTACGATACTGTTACTGCTGCCGACGGACAGAAGGTCTTCCAGAAAAAAGACCAGAAAATGTCTTCAAATGTATGGCAGTTCCGTTTTGGTATTATTGATGGTGATCTTGTTACAAACAAAAGTGACGATTTCATGGACTTTAAGTACGGTATTTCTGCTGCTTTTGATTATGAACACCAGAAAGAAGATATAAACCTTGGTTTCGATGCATACGGTGCCTTCCATCTTTCATTTGCAAGACCGGAAATTGATAACACAATGCTTTTGAACCTGGAACTTATGCCAAAGATTTCTTTCAACAGACTCTGGGACCGCTTCTTTGTTCGGGCAGGACTTGTGGCCCTTCCAGTTGTAAAAAATGCTAAGGCTGCCAGTGCCGATCTGTTTGGAACATTCATTACACCTGCAGTTGGTGTTGGAATTGGAAGTGCACCTATTGGTTCTGCACAGTTCAGTTTGAACGCCGATTACTATCCGGGACACTTCTTCTATAAAGATTTGAATGCAGCTATGGGCTTTGGAGCAAATATCTGTATTCCTTACGCCGAAATGGACAGAATTAAACTTACTTTCAACTTTGGCGTAAAAGACTATCTCTTTATAAAGAACAACGGAATTGAAAATAGAGCAAAAATCATTATTGCAATAGGAGCTGAAAATGTTATCCGCTAAACTTAAAAAACTAATTTACATCGCCATGTTTGCCATTTTTACGGCAGGTACATTTGCTGCAACAAATGATCTGGCTACAAGATTTTTGGATAAGGCAGATGCAGCTTATGATGACGGAAACCTGACTGATGCTTACAAATATATCAACCAGGCTCTTACTTTGAACAAATCAGATGATCCTGATATGAATGTGATTATCTTTGCCCGTCAGATTTACAAACAGTGTCTTACAAATATGAAGACAGAATATGACGAACAGCTTTATATCGACATTGTTCAGAATCTTGAAAAATTTCCAACTGTTGATAACACAGACCTTCAGAAGCTGGTAAAACAGGTTCAGGCAATTCAGGAACAGAAAAAGGAAGATGAACTTGCCGCCCAGAGAAAAGCTCAGGATAAAATGAACCAGGATCAGCTGAACGCCATGCGGGAACAGAGTGCTTCCATGAAGGAACAGAGCGAAATCCTTTTGAGCCAGAGTGAAGAAAACTCAAGACGCAATGAAGAACTCATGAACGAACTTCACAAGGGATTTGAAGAAAGTGCAGTGGCTCAGAAAGAAGCTGCCAAAGCCAGTCAGGAAATGGCAAAAGCTCAGATGGAAGCTGCACAGGCCTCAAAAGATGCTCTTGAAACAAACCGCGTAATGGTTGAAGAACTGAAAAAAGGTAACGAAAATAACCAGAAGTCTACAAAGACAATCCTTTTCCTTATTGTAGGAATTGTTATTCTTATCCTTCTGATTGTTCTTGTTATTACTCTTATTGCACGCCGTGGCTTTAAAAACCAGCAGATTCAGCAGGAACAGTATGTTCAGGCTTTCCGTCAGCTGGCAGCATCTCAGAATACAACAAACCGCCTTATGCTTGGAAACGTTGTAGATATGTACGGTGGACCAGGTGGACCTGGACAGCTTAAACTTGCCGGAAGTTCACGATGGACTCCAGCTGCTCTTCCAGATGTTGAACAGACTCCGGAACAGCAGGAAGAACTTAGAAATCTTGCTGTAAAATGTGAAGAAATCGGTTCAAGAATTGACCAGGTTACTGGCCGCAAAAACAACAGTAAAAACGTATCAGAAATGGTATACAAAATTGCCATCCAGCTGGGTCTTCCACAGGGTGAAAGTATGCTTTATTTCTGTGCCGCAATGATATACGATGCAGGATTCCTTGAACTGCCTGAAGAACTGCTTTCTGCTGAACAGCTCACACCTGAACAGCGCAAAGAAATGCAGAATCACGTTAATCTGGCAGAAAATCGTCTGGACTTTGTTCCTAAAAAGTACTGGGAAGTATTTGACGGAGCATCCCGTTGTCACCATGAAAACATGGACGGATCGGGTTATCCAAAAGGTCTGAAGGGCGATAAAATCCCTCAGATTGCCCGTCTGATTCGTGTTTGTGAATCCTTTATTTCCATGAGCAGTAAACGTGATTACCGCGAAATCATGGATAAGGAAACTGCCCTTGAAAAACTTCGAGAGCAGCCACAGTTCTATGATCCAGATGTTGTAGATATTCTGGAACAAATCATTTAGAATTGTCTAAGATAACCGGTTTTTTCTGCCGATAGATGAGGTATGAAAAAACCGGTTTTTTTATTTTGTACAGTATTACTGTCGGCATCTCTTTTTGCCCGTGAAATTAACCCGCTCTATCAGCTTCCAAAAGCCCAGAGTAGTAAAGATACTGATTCATCACAGACCTTTGTTGTAGGTTCCGATGAAGGGCTTTATCGTCTTACTTCAAACAACGCCTGTTTCCCTTTGTGGACCGACGGCAGGGTAGATCAGATTATTCCAATTACGGATACAAATCCTATTGAAGGAAAGGTGTCCGAAAAATACATTATCCGAACTTCAAAGGGCATTTACTATACCAACGGACTTAAAAACTTTGAACTTAGAAGTGAAGGTCTTCCAACCTTTGTAGTAAAAAAATACGACGGAAAAACAACCACTCTTGTAGAAGAAATTCATCCTCTTAAAGATATTGCCGTAAATCCTGTAAATAATGCAGAAATGGTTACGGCCACAAAAGATGCAGTTTTCCTTTCCCGGGATTATGGAAAAACCTGGAGCTCTCTTGGATCCCGAAGTACAGGAACTCCCGGGGTAAAGGCCTGTGCAGTTGCCACAATAGACGGAAAATGTGTTGTTTTTATGAGTCATCCACTTTACGGAGTTGCCTACATTTTCCCCGACGAACCTAAATCAAAATGGACCGACATTCAGGAAGGTTTTGAAATTATGAAAAGCCTTTCCAACACCGACGAGGTTTCGGATATTCTTTGTGTAGCAACAAAAGCCATGGACGGCACCATGAGAACCAGCGTTTACTTTTCTCAGTCCTTCCTGCCTAATATCTACGTGCTTTCCTGGGAAGAAAAGAAAGTAAATCTTATTTATAAAGGATCTGAACCTCTGGATTCTACAGACGGCCTTACCTATGTAGACGGTGCCCTTTTGTGGACAACCATGGAAGGATTTGCCGCCGTTGATTTAAATCTTTTGGCAAGTCCTGGAAAACCTAGCGAAGCCGCAAACTGGGATAAAGCTTTTGCAAACGTACCTGGCATGGTAAACACAGCCTGGATTCCTTCAAGCCGCAGCGGATTTTCGGAAGGTGTGCTTCTTTCTGAGTTGTGGCAGCTCTATCCTGGAACTGTAAATACCCGATACGCCAGCATTGCCGACGGTAAAAAATCAATTTACGTAAGTGCATATCAGTGCCGAAACCAGGAAGGTATTGATAAATTTAAAAAGATTATTAAAGACAATAACCTGAACAGCCTTGTAATCGACATGAAAGATGATTACGGTCTTCTTCGATATCACACAACAGATGCCTTTGTTGCAGAAAAAGCCAAGGAAAGCGGTTATGCCATTGACCTGGAAAACTTTGTGGACACCTTTAAAAAAGAAGGCGTTTATCTTATTGCACGACTTGTTGTTTTCAAAGATAAAAACCTTGCTTCCTATGGCAAAGAAAAATTTTCAGTTTGGGACAGAACTACGAATAAGTCCTGGCTGGGAATCAAAGGCTATGATGAAATAACCAACGAAGATGGATCAAGTGCCGGAAAACAGACCGTTTACTATGATGAAAAATGGGTTGATCCTTACTGCGAATATGTTTGGGAATATAATGTTGCCATTGCCCAGGAACTTGTTCGCCGTGGTTTTGATGAAATCCAGTTTGATTATATTCGTTTCCCTACCGACGGATATAACCTGAACAATGCAAAATACCGTTATCAGGAAAAAGGCATGGATAAAGAATCTGCCCTTATTTCCTTCCTTTCTTATGCCCGTGAAAATATTGATGCACCTATTGGAATCGACATTTACGGTGCCAACGGATGGTATCGTTCAGGAACACGAACCGGCCAGGATGCAGAACTTATGAGTGAATATGTTGATGTAATTGGTCCTATGTTCTATCCAAGCCATTTTGAGCAGAACTTCCTGGAATATGCTCCTGAGGCAGACCGAACGTACCGCATCTATTTCTACGGTTCTTTCAGAAACAGCGTAATCACCAGAAACAGGGCAATTATCCGTCCATGGATTCAGGCCTTTTATCTTAATGTTCGATACGACCGTCAGTATTACGACAAGGATTATGTTCAGAAGCAGGTTTTTGGCGTAAGGGATTCCATCAATCAGGGATATATGTACTGGAACAACAGCGGAAATTACGATTATATTTCTCCTGATGTTACAGATGACCAGCCATTTACAGGAACCTGCGAAGAGTCCAGCCTTGAATACAGAAAACCGGTTATGGGTGAAAAAGTAAAAGGACATTATGTTGATGACGGTGTTTCCGTTCTGGACAGCATTATCAAAGAAGATTTTGAATATTATGGAGATTTCGTGTATACTCCATTCTTGAAGGTTAATCAATAAGGAGTTACAACATGGAAGATTATAAAAAAGAATTCATCGACTTTATGCTGGAATGTCAGGTATTGAAATTCGGTGATTTTACACTTAAAAGCGGACGTAAATCACCTTTCTTTATGAATGCCGGCGCTTATGTTACTGGAAGCCAGCTTGCCCGACTTGGACGCTACTATGCACAGGCTATTCATGACAATTTCGGTGATGATTTTGACGTGCTTTTTGGACCAGCCTATAAAGGTATTCCACTTGCTACTGCCACTGTTATTGCTTACAGCGAAATGTTCGGAAAAGAAATCCGCTACTGTTCAAACCGCAAGGAAGCTAAAGATCATGGTGATGCAGGTATTCTTCTTGGAAGCAAGATTAAAGATGGAGACCGTGTTGTTATTATTGAAGACGTTACTACTTCTGGAAAATCAATTGATGAAACTTATCCTATTATCGCATCTCAGGGAAAAGTAAAAGTTGTTGGTGAAATCATCAGTTTGAACCGCATGGAAAAAGCCCTTGATTCTGAAAAAAGCGCTTTGGACATGATTACAGAAAAATACGGATTCAAAACTTGCGCCATCGTTACAATGGCCGAAGTAATTGATGCACTGTACACAAATGGTGATAAAAAAGTAATTACTGATGAAATCAAATCTCGAATTGATGCATATTACGCCGAATACGGTGCAAAATAAATAAAAATCGAGGAAAAAAATGAAAAATTATTTTGATCTTACCGGACAGGTTGCTGTTGTAACCGGAGCTTCTACTGGGCTTGGTCTTCAGATGGCCAAAGCATTTGCCAGCCAGGGTGCAAACCTTGTTCTTATGGCCCGCCGCCAGAATCTTCTTGATGAGAATGCAGCTGCCATTGAAAAAGAATTCGGAGTAAAGGTTCTTCCTTTTGCCTGCGATATTACAAACACTGAAAAAGTAAAAGAAGCAGTTTCTGCAACAATGTCTACTTTTGGCCGCGTTGATATCCTTGTAAACAATGCCGGAACTGGTGCCGTTGCTCCAGCAGTTGATATTACAGACGATCAGTTTATGAACGAACTGAACATCGACCTTTTTGGTTCATTTGTTTGTGCCCGTGAATTTGCTAAAGAAATGCTTAAGGCAAAATACGGACGCATCATCAACATTGCTTCAATGTACGGTCTTGTTGGAAATATGGCTGCTACCTGTGCTCCTTACCATGCTGCAAAAGGCGGTGTTGTAAATATGACACGTGCTCTTGCTGCAGAATGGGGAAAAGACGGAATTACAGTAAATGCCATCTGTCCTGGATACTTCTGGACACCACTTACAAAAGATACTCTTGAAACTGATTGGTTTGCTGCATATGCAAAGGGAGCTATTCCTCTTGGCCGCTATGGTAAAGAAGGTGAACTTGATTCCTGCGCACTCTTCCTTGCATCTCCTGCATCTTCTTACGTAAACGGACAGAATATTGCAGTTGATGGCGGATACACAGCAATCTAAACTGTAGAAAAATGCAGTTTTTTCTTATAAGGCACGGCGAAACCGACTGGAACAGACAGTTCCTTCTTCAGGGCAGGGAAGATATTCCTTTGAATGAAGACGGAATTGCTCAGGCACACGTAACTGGGAAGGCACTTTCCAATACTCCCGTGGATCTGATTCTTTCAAGTCCTTTGAGCCGTGCTTTTGATACCGCAAAAATCATCGCATCATATACGAAAAATCCTCAAATCATTATTGAAGATAACCTTATTGAAAGAGATTTTGGAAAACTTTCGGGAGTCTGCTACAAGGGCAGAAATGTGTTTGCAGGTTTTGAAGGTGATGATGAAGCGGAACCTTTGGAAAAAGTGACTCAGCGCATTTTTTCTGTTCTTGATAAATACGCTCCAGAAGCTGATGAAAAAAATCTTCGCATTGTGGTTGTTGCCCACGGCGCAATCCTTCGCACGGTAAAAGACGCCCTTGGCAATCTTGAACCAATGAAACTCGGGAACGGGGCAGTGAGCGTAATCAATTATTCTAAAGGCAAGTACAGTCTGGGCCCACTGAATGTAATGGGCGACGACATAGCACAGCTTAAATAATCAAAAAATCAATAATCATACCAGCCGGATGCACTCTGGTCGGCCAGCTGAATCAGTAAAACCAGGGGATTTGACAGAAAATTGGAATAGTTCATTTTTTCTGTGTCTGTAAGATCGGAAAATCCCATGTGGCGGCTTACGGCTTCAAGAACAGGACGCTTTTTGATGTAACTTGGCATGGCTTCCAAAAGGAGCAGCATAGACTCGTTTCCGTGGCCAAGGTTTCTTACATCATTTTTTACAGTGTAATAAGGAGTTTTTGTCCAGTTTCCAAAAACGTCTTTTGTATTCTTGTAACTGGTTGAATAAAATCCGGCCTTGCAAAAATCGTGAGAAATGCAGGATACAAAAATGTCTTCCGCAGTAAACGTAAATTTTCCGCCGGTTTTAGATTTAATCCAGTCACCAAAAATAGCCGGAGCCAGTTTTAAAGCTTGGTAAGTTACCATGAGAGAATGAACGGCAAGTCCGCCTTTGAAGTTACCGTGAAACTTAGTAGAAGCCGGTGATGTATAAAACTCGTGTTCTTCCATCCACTGGAGGAACACGGCACATTCTTCGTTGTTCTGGATGCAGGCCCCAGACATTTCAGTAATGGCTGCTTTTATTGCATCCATATTGAATTCAGGACCTTCAAAGCAGTTATATTTTTCAAGGATTGCCACAAGTTCCTGTGATCCTGATGTCAGTGTTTCAAGTTCTTCTAATGTCATTATATCCTCCCATGTTTTCAGTAAACTATTTTATGAGAATGATAGAATAACATCAAGATGAAAGGAAAATAAAGAAATCCTGAACTTGCAAGGAAAACACTTGATTCAGGATTTATTATATCACACGGATTTGTTCGCTCCTACGGAGCTCACTTGTATTTTCAAGTGAAGCCTGCCATGTCGACCCGAGTTTCTCTGTCATGTCGACCGAGTATCTCTGTCATGTCGACCGAGTATCTCTGTCATGTCGACCGTAGTGGAGACATCTTTTTAATAAGATCCTTCGACTACGCTCAGGATGACAGAAAATGACGCTCAGGCTGACAAAAAACTACGCTCAGGCTGACAAAATGATGCTCAAGAGGACAGAAAATGACACTCAGGAGGACGGGTTTGGGCGCTTATAATTTCTTTTAGTCGGCGAAGAGAGCTGTGCTCAGGTAGCGGTCCCCGTTGTCTGGGAGAAGGGCTACAATAACTTTGCCTTTGTTTTCTGGACGACTGGCAAGAATTTTTGCGGCTTTTAGGGCTGCACCACTTGAAATACCAACCAAAACTCCTTCGCTACGGGCAAAGGCTCTTCCTTCTGCAAAAGCGTCATCATTTTCGATAGCAATTACTTCGTCGTAAACAGATGTGTCCAGTGTATCAGGAACAAAGCCAGCTCCAATTCCCTGGATTTTGTGGGCACCGGCAGTTCCCTTTGAAAGAACCGGTGAAGAAGCAGGTTCAACTGCAACCACTTTTACATCAGGATTTTTTGACTTCAGGTATTTTCCAACGCCGGTTACAGTTCCACCAGTTCCCACACCTGCAACAAAAATGTCTACTTTTCCGTCTGTCTGATCCCAGATTTCAGGACCAGTTGTTTCTACGTGAGCCTGTGGGTTTGATGGATTTACAAACTGTCCAAGAATCACGCTGTCCTTAATTTCGGCCTTAAGTTCTTCTGCACGGGCAATGGCTCCTTTCATGCCTTTTGCACCTTCTGTAAGAACAAGTTCAGCACCATAGGCTTTAAGAAGATTGCGGCGTTCAACACTCATGGTGTCTGGCAGTGTAAGAATTGCTTTGTAACCTCGGCTGGCTGCAACGGAAGCAAGTCCAATACCAGTGTTTCCAGATGTTGGTTCAATGATTGTAGCACCTGGTTTAAGGATACCTGCTTTTTCGGCATCATCAATCATTTTAAGTGCAATGCGGTCTTTTACGCTTCCTGCAGGATTGAAAAGTTCAAGTTTTGCAAGGATAGTTGCTTCGCTTCCTTGGGCGTATTTATTCAGTTTCAAAAGTGGTGTATTTCCAATAAGTTCAGTTGTGCTGTTTACAATTTTTGACATAATATTTCTCCTGTTCAATAACTTATTTTATAACATTTTAGATTGCATCAAAAGCTTGTGCAAGGTCTTCAATGATATCATCAACGTGTTCTGTACCAATGCTCAGACGGATTGTGTTCTGGGCAATGCCAACGTCTGCAAGTTCTGCATCTGTCATCTGGCTGTGAGTTGTGCTGGCAGGGTGAATTACAAGGGATTTCACATCTGCAACATTTGCCAGAAGGCTGAAAATCTTCAGGTTGTCTATAAATTTCCATGCTTCTTCTTTGCCTCCTTTAATATTGAAGGTAAAAATTGATGCTCCACCGTTAGGAAAGTATTTTTCGTAAAGTCCGTGATCAGGGTGATCAGCAAGAGAAGGATGATTTACCTTTTCTACTTTTGGATGGTTTTTAAGGAATTCAACAACTTTCTTTGTGTTTTCAACATGGCGGTCCAGGCGGAGGGACAGTGTTTCAGTTCCCTGTAAAAGAAGGAAAGCATTGAATGGACTGATTGCAGCACCCTGATCTCGAAGAAGGATTGCACGAATGTAAGTTACAAAGGCTGCTGGGCCTACAGCGTCGGCAAAACTGATGCCATGGTAGCTTGGGTTTGCTTTAGCAAGGTTTGCATATTTGTCGGCCTGGGCTTTCCAGTTGAACTTTCCACCGTCAACGATGATACCACCAAGGGTAGTTCCATGTCCACCAATAAACTTTGTGGCGGAATGAACAACAATGTCGGCTCCGTGTTCAAGAGGGCGGAAAAGGTAAGGTGTTCCGAAGGTGTTATCAACAACTACAGGAAGGCCTTTTTTGTGTGCAAGTTCTGCAATTTTTTCGATATCAGGAATGTCTGAGTTTGGATTTCCAAGGGTTTCAAGGTAAACTGCTTTTGTATTTGATTTAATGGCAGCTTCAACTTCCGAAAGATTGTGTGCATCAACAAAAGTTGTTTCTACCCCAAAATCTTTAAGGGTGTGGGCCAGAAGATTGTAGCTTCCACCGTAAATTGTTTTCTGGGCTACAATGTGATCCCCAGCCTGGGCAAGAGCCTCAATAGCGTAAGTAATGGCTGCTGCACCAGAAGCTGTGGCAAGGGCTGCAACACCACCTTCCAAAGCTGCAATTCGTTTTTCAAAAACTTCCTGAGTAGAGTTTGTAAGACGGCCGTAAATATTCCCTGCATCAGTAAGTCCGAATCGGGCGGCAGCGTGTTCCGAATTGTGGAAAACGTAAGATGTTGTCTGATAAATAGGAACTGCCCGGCTGTCTGTTGCAGGGTCTGCCTGTTCCTGTCCAACGTGTAACTGAAGTGTTTCGAATCTGTATGCCATAGTAATAATCTCCTTGGATTTATAATTGTTTTTTCTTTCTTAAAACCTACTTACTTAGTAGGTAAGTGTAGTCTATCCTATTTTTAATTCCTAGTAAAATACTATGTTTTTATAATTGGTTATAGCTTTTTCTTATACCTTAAGGCAAAAATTTTATACAAAAGAAGAATAGGTTTATCCTATAAATTCAGTAGGATTCTATTTGAACAATCTAAAATAATTGGGTATCTTTTAAATGTATGAAAGAAATTAATCAGCAGATTCTCACTGGAGAACGCGCTCTTTACGACACACACGATGCAAAAATCACTTACTGCACTTTTGAAAACGGGGAATCACCTCTTAAAGAAAGCAGTAATCTTGAAGTAGATAACTGTCTTTTTAAATGGAAATACCCTTTCTGGTATACACAGCATGTAAAAATTACAAACTCTGCCCTTTTCGAAATGGCCCGTGCAGGTATCTGGTATGTTGAAGATTTCACCATGGAAGATACTGTAGTTGAAGCACCAAAAAACTTTCGAAGAGTAAATGGCCTTGTACTTAAAAACGTTAGTCTTCCAAATGCGGCCGAAACCTTGTGGCACTGCAAGAATGTAAAAATGCAGAATGTTACGGCAAATGGTGACTATTTTGCCATGAATTCTACAGACATGGAAATTGACAGCTTTACCCTTACAGGAAACTACAGCTTTGACGGCGGAAAAAACATTGTTGTCCGAAACTCACGGCTGCTATCAAAAGATGCTTTCTGGAACGCCGAAAATATTACCGTATACGATTCCTTCATTTCAGGGGAATACCTGGGCTGGAATTCCAAGAACATTACTCTGGAAAACTGTACAATCGAAAGTCTTCAGGGCATGTGCTATATCCAGAATCTTACCATGAAAAACTGCCGCCTTGTAAACACTACACTGGCTTTTGAATATTCAGATTGTGATGTAGAAATCAAGGGAAAAGTGGAAAGCGTGTTCAATCCAAAAGGCGGATCCATTAAGGCCGATGTGATTGGTGAACTGATTATGGACGAAAGAAGAATTGTTATTGATCAGACCAAGATTGACTGTGCTGAAATCAGTAAAAAATCTAACCGGGCTGAATGGGAACGTCCAAAAGAAAAAAACTAGGGAATTGCCAGATGAAATACAACTTTGACCATGTACCTGACCGAAGAAACACCGACTCCTACAAATGGGATGTAAAAGAAAATGAGCTTCCTATGTGGGTAGCCGACATGGATTTTGAAACGGCTCCTGAAATCAGGGAGGCTTTTTACAGACGCATTGAGCACGGTGTTTTTGGTTATTCAATTATTCCTGATGCATGGTACGAAGCTTATGGCAACTGGTGGGAAAAACGCCATCACTTCAAAATAGAAAAGGACTGGCTGATTTTCTGCACAGGAGTGGTTCCTGCCATTTCAAGCATAGTCCGAAAGCTTACAACACCTAACGAAAATGTAGTCATCCTTACGCCGGTGTACAACATCTTCTTTAACAGCATTGTGAATAACGGAGCCAGAGTTTTAGAATGTCCGCTGGTTTATAAAAACGGTGAATATGATATCAACTGGGAAGATTTTGAAGAAAAGCTTTCTAATCCACAGACTTCACTTTTAATCTGGTGCAATCCACATAATCCTGTTGGAAAAATCTGGGATCCAGACACCATGAAACGGGTAGGAGAACTTTGCAAAAAGTACGGAGTTACAGTTGTTTCCGACGAAATCCACTGTGACATTGTGCGCCCTGGAAAAGAATACACACCATTCGCTTCAGTTTCTGAAACCTGCCGCAACATCAGCATTTCCTGCGTGGCACCTACAAAAACTTTTAATATTGCAGGATTACAGTCGGCTGCCGTTTTTGTACCAGAACCTTTCCTTCGCCATAAAGTGTGGAGGGGACTGAATACAGATGAAGTAGCAGAACCGAATTCCTTTGCAACGCTTGCGGCCATTACTGCCTTTGAAAAAGGTGAAGACTGGCTTAATGAACTTTGCGATTATATTTATAAAAACCGCCAGTACGTTGAATCCTTTATAAAAGAAAACATTCCACAGCTTAAGGTTGTTCCAGCCAATGCTACTTATCTTGTGTGGATTGATATAAGCGGCATTTTCAAGGATGGAATTGAAGCCCGGGATTTTATTAGAAAAACCACAGGACTTTACATCTGCGAAGGAAACGAATACGGAGAAGCCGGAAACAATTTCATCAGAATGAACATTGCCTGTCCTTTGGAAAGAGTAAAGGACGGCATGAATCGATTAAAAAAGGCTTCAGAAAGTATGTGCTAGAACAGTAGCATGCTTGCAATTCCAAAATAAACCAGAAGGGAAAGTGCATCTGCAATTGTTGTGATCAATGGACTTGCCATTACGGCAGGATCAAAGCCAAGTTTTTTTGCGCAAAGAGGCAGAACACAGCCAAGAATTTTTGCTACAAGAATAGTTACAATCATTGTGATGCAGACAACCAGTGCCACCATTACTGTAACATCGGTGTTTCCAAGAAGCATGCGGTCAATCAGCATAATCTTTATAAAACAGATTGCGGAAAGGGCAGTTCCACACAGTAAGGCAGTGGCCGATTCTTTTATTACAACCCTTGGCAAATCCTTGAACTCAATTTCTCCCAAAGACAAGGCACGGATTATAATTACGGAAGACTGAGAACCAGAGTTTCCACCTGTATCCATAAGCATAGGAATAAAGGCTGTTAAAACAACCTGTACGGCAAGGGCACTTTCAAAATTATTGATGATCATACCTGTAAAAGTTGCAGAAACCATAAGGAACATAAGCCAGAAAATACGGTGTTTGAACATGTAAATTGGGCTTGAATGAAGATAAGTTTTGTCGGAAGGTGCCATACCACCCATGATTTCCATATCTTCGGTAACTTCATCTTCCATAACTTCAAGAGCATCATCAAAAGCAATGATACCTACCATTCGTTCTTCTGAATCAACAACCGGGATGGCATAGAAATTGTATTTTGAAAGAAGCTTTGAAACCTCTTCCTGATCATCATGAGTGTTTACGGAGATTACGTTTGTCTTCAGAAGGGAATCAATGAGCATGTCATCGTTATTGGCCAGCAGAAGGTCTTTTACAGAAAGGCGGCCAATAAGTTTACGGTTTTGAGTTACATAGCAGGCATAAAATGATTTTTTATCGATTCCGGTTTTGCGGATCTGATTGATGGCATCTCCAACAGTTGTTCCTAAACGCAAGGAAACGAATTCTGTTGTCATAATTGATCCGGCAGAGTTTTCCGGATACTGCAGAATCTGATTGATGTCTTTTCTTTTTTCACCGTCAATCTGGCTTAAGATTCGCTGCACAACAATAGCAGGCATTTCTTCAACAAGATCAACGGCATCGTTTACATACATTTCTTCAAGAATTTCTTTAAGTTCGGAGTCGGAAAAACTTCGAATCAGCAATTCCTGATATTCATTTTCCATTTCTACAAAAGTATCCGCAGCCTTGTTTTTTGGTAAAAGTCTGAATACCAGTGGAATATTTTTTTCTTCGATTAATTCAAAAATGGCGGCAAGATCGGTTGGGTTCATAAGAACAAGAATGTCCTTGATTGAAGAATATTTTTTTTCTTCAATAAGTTTGTTCAATGTGTCTTCGAAAGTTGCGTTTAAAACGGCCATGATATGCTCCTGTTTTTCTTTGTTTGAGATTTTTTTAGATTAAAACAGAAGGCCCATATGAGGCTTAAATAGAAATGTTAGATTGTTTTGGTTTAGAAAAGATGTGAAGAACCAGAAAAGCCAAAGCAGTCTAGCAATTTATTCGCCGGATATGAGCCGCTACTACTACTACCGTCAGGCATATGGTTCCTCCATGTAATAAGATTTTCTAAAAATATAACAAAAAAGATGAAGTGTCAATCTAGGGAGACAAGTCACTGGAATACAGTTTAATCCTACCTTGCTCATAGGAATAAATCTTATTATACTAGGGGCATGCTTGTATCAACACGTGGAAGATATGCTCTTCGAATAGTACTTGAATTAAGCAGCAGGAAATCCTTTGAACGGGTAAGCCTTGCTGAACTTTCTGAAAAACAAAATCTCTCATTAAAGTATGCAGAATCAATCGTAGCCATGCTTGTAAAGGCTGAACTTCTTGACGGTCAGCGGGGAAAAACCGGGGGCTACAGACTTGTAAAACCTGCTTCAGAAATTATGGTTGGGGACATCTTAAAACTTACAGAAGAATCTCTGGCACCGGTAAGCTGCCTGGACTGCAAGGAAAACCAGTGTGCAAAGGCTGCAGACTGCAAGACACTTCCAATGTGGAAAAAACTTGATTCACTTATTCAAGGTTACCTCTTCAGCATCAGCATAGAGGATTTGAACAGCGGAAAAGTGGACAAATAGCATAAAAAGGAACGAAAAATGTATTATATAGCACAGGACCTGCCAAAAGCAGGTGATACAGTACTTGTAGGAATGAGCGGTGGAGTAGATTCCACACTTACAGCACTTCTCTTAAAGGAAAAAGGCTGCAGAGTTATTGGTGTTACAATGAGCCTTTGGGACGGATCCATTGTTGAAATCAAAAATGATACAAACCGCACTAAAATTAAAGAAGCCTGTTATGGTCCTGGAGAAGAAGAAAATATTGCCGAATGTGAAAAATTCTGTAAGGAACATGACATTGAGTATCACGTTGTTGATGTAAAAGATGAATACAAGGAAAAAGTGCTGGAGTATTTCAAGGATGAGTACCGCAGCGGAAGAACACCCAATCCATGTATCATGTGCAATAGAAACATTAAATTCGGAGCCATGCTCGAGGCTGTAGATAAACTTGGCATAAAATACGATTACTTCTGTACCGGTCACTATGCAAAAATTGTTCGTCCTGAAACAGGGGTTTTTGGAACTGAGGAACGGCCTTTCATGGTAAGCGGTGCAACCGATCAGAGCAAGGATCAGACCTATTTTATTTACCGGGTGCCTTCATCGGTGCTTGAAAAGGTTCGGTTCCCTCTGGCAGAACTTAAGAAAAGTGAAGTGTTTGAACTGGCACGAAAAGCAAATCTTGAAGCAGCAAACCGTACCGAAAGCCAGGATTTTGTTGGGGAAGAATACAGGGATGCACTTTTTTCAGATAAGGAAAGTGTTCCTGGTGACATTATTGATCTTGACGGACACATACTGGGCCGTCACCGGGGCATTGAACATTACACTGTAGGACAGCGCCGTGGACTTGGAGTGGCTGTAAATTATCCTGTTTATGTTCATTCAATTGATGCAAAAAACAATCTTGTGGTTCTTGCAAAAAATGAAGATCTTAATTCACCTGGACTTATTGCAGATGATTTTGTATGGCCTGGAAATATTGAACCTGCCGAAGAAATTGAAGCACTGGTAAAGATTCGCCTTGCCAGTAAGCCGGTCCTCTGTAAAATCAGCCGTTACGATCCTGAAAAAGATTCTGATGGTAAGGACGAAATGCAGTACAAGGGCCAGCCATGGAAAATCATGTTTGCTGAGCCTCAAAGAGCCGTAGCCTGCGGTCAGAGCGCCGTACTCTACAAAGACGGTGTAATAATTGGCGGTGGAATAATAACTAGAGTTGTAAAATAAAAAAAATGGACCCAAGCGGGTCCAATAAATTGTATGCATTTTTAATTATTGCACATTTATTTTAGACTCATCGTGTTTTTATGCTATAATAATTATTATGGTTAAATCACCAAGCGAAGATACTCGCGTTAAGTTACCAGCCTTATTTCATTGTACACGTTTAGGCTATAACTACATTTCATTAAAAGATTATCTCAAAGAAGGAAAACTTATAGACCAGGATACAAATATCTTTTTAGATATTTTCAAAGAATCTATTTCCCATATAAATAATACAGATTATGATGAAGCATCTGCTAAGCTTCTTCTGGAGTTTCTTTCTCAATCCCTTGGAACACAAACAGTTGTAAATAAAATTTCAGATTCCCTCGACAATGAAGACCTTGGCCGTAAGTTTTACAACTTCCTCATAGATGGGATTGAAGTTGACGGCTATCCAAATAAAATCAAACTCATTGATTTTGAGAATCCAGATAACAACACTTACAATGTTGTTACCGAACTCACTTATCAAAAACATGATTGCGACGATAACTTCCGCCCAGACATCACACTTTTGATAAATGGTATTCCGCTTGTTTTTATAGAAGTAAAAAAGCCAAACAATAAAGAAGGTATGATTGCTGAGTATAATCGTATGATTAAACGCCAACAGAACAAGACCTTCCGAAAGTTCATCAACATTACTCAGCTGATGATTTTCTCAAATAACATGGAATACGAAGATGATGATTTAGACAATCTCTTCGGTGCATTCTATGCAACTGCCAGTTATTCAAAGCCATTTTTCAATCACTTCCGTGAAGAAGATGAAGATTTCAAACACGAACCATCACCAGCTTTTGCAGCTCTCAGCACAGACTTTGATCCAACAGAAGATTTAATACTTAAAGACAATAATCATCCTGAAATAAAAACTCAAAGTTATTATCTCAAAGATAGAGAACCTTTCACTCCAACAAACAGAATACTAACTTCTCTTTGTAATCGTGAGCGCCTTTTGTTTATTCTCCAATACGGCTTAGCCTATGTAGAACGAACAGATAAAAATGGTATCAAACATCTGGAAAAACACATTATGCGTTATCCTCAGATGTTTGCTACAAAAGCAATTCATAAACGAATTGAAGATGCCCGTATTCAGCAGATTCCACAGGTAAAAGGAATTATCTGGCACACACAAGGCTCTGGAAAAACAGCCCTTGCTTACTTCGTAACCAAGTTCTTAAAAGATTATTATGCAAAACTTCATAAGCCAGTTCGTTTCTTTTTCATTGTAGACCGCCTCGACCTTATGACACAGGCAAAGAATGAATTCATTGCCCGTGGACTTTCTGTTGACCTTGTAAACTCTAAAAATGAATTTGTTTCCAACATTTCAAAAGTATCTAAATCCGTAAACGGACAAGATACCATTACTGTTGTAAACATCCAGAAGTTCAGCGAAGAATCTGTTGCAACGGCAAACGATTATGATATTGATGTTCAGAGAGTTTACTTTATGGACGAAGCTCACCGAAGCTACAATCCAACAGGTTCATTCTTAGCAAATCTTTTCAATTCGGATAAGAACGCCGTTTTGATTGCTCTTACAGGAACACCGCTTCTTAATGCAAAAACAACAGATGCAACAGCTTCAAAGAAGACTGTTCACTTTAATTCAAAAGACATTTTCGGCGGTTACATCCACAAATACTGGTATAACAATTCCATCAAAGACGGCTACACAGTCCGCCTTATTCGTGAAGCAATTGAAACTTCTTATAAAACAAAACTCCGTTCCGTACTTGATGAACTTGAAACCATAAAAGGCAGCATTCAGAAAAAAGATCTTTTTGCTCATCCAAAATATGTTGCACCTCTTACAGAATACATTGTGGGAGATTTCTTAAAATCAAAAATTGCTTTAGGCGATGACACAATCGGAGCCATGATTGTTGCAGATTCCAGCGAACAGGCAAAGGCAATTTATGAAGAACTGCAGAATTATAAGACAATCACAAAAGCACTCATCCTTCACGATGTTGATGATAAAGAAACCCGCGAACAGGAACGAGATGACTTTAAAGCTGGAAAGATAGATTTTCTTGTAGTCTACAACATGCTCCTTACAGGTTTTGATGCTCCACGCTTAAAGAAAATGTATCTTGGCCGTGTAGTAAAAGACCACAGTCTGCTGCAGACACTTACCCGAGTAAACAGACCTTATAAAACATTCCATTACGGTTACATTGTAGACTTTGCAGATATCCGTAAAGAATTTGATAAGGCGAATCAGGAATACTACAACGAACTTAAAGAAGAACTTGGCGATGAGTTTGAAAACTACAGCCAGCTTTTCTATGATGCAGAAGAGATTGAAAAACGCCTTATAGAAATTAAAGACATTCTTTTTGATTACGATACAAGCGATATAGAAGCCTTTTCTCAGAGCATTGGAGTTTTGGACAAACCAGAACTTACAAAAATCCGACAGGCTTTGGAAGATTATAAAGTTCTCTACAACGTTGCCCGCCTGCAAGGTTTTGATGAGATTACACAGAAGATTGATATAAATACAGTAAAGTCTTTGGCAAGTGAAGTTGAACGCATAATATTCAACAAGAACTTCAGTTCAAGCCTTGTAGATTCAGCCGATACACAGGCACTGTTAAATACCGCATTGGATGAAATTAAATTCTCCTTCATAAAGATTGGCGAAGAAGAACTTACAATTGCAGATAAATGGCAGGAAACCGCAGAAAAAACAAGAAAAGCCTTTACCAGAAACCTAGACCCAAAAGATCCTGAATACATTTCATTATTCGAGGAACTTAAACGGGTCATGGCCAAAAAGAATATTGAAGAACTTACTGCCGATGACATGCAGCAGTCAATCAAAGAACTGGAAGAACTCAAAAAGAAAATCGACCAGAAAAATCAGAAAGACCAGACACTTTGCAATAAGTACAACGGAGATGCCAAGTTCATGCGAATCCACAAGCGAATGAAAGAAACACCGCCGCCACTTATTCCAAGCGACACATTGCTTCAGCAGATTCTGTTGAACATAAAATACAAAACCGATAATCTGCTTTTGACAAATTCAAATGTTATAAACAACGAGGCTTACTTTGACGGCCAGCTAAAAGCCTTTGTAATACCAGAATTGCAGCAGCAAAAAGTCACCTTTACCCTGCCACAGGTAGTAAACATGACTAAATTAATTGAGAATGAATATTTTGCAGAGATGGTGATATAAGGAGGGGAAAGCCTTCCCCTGCGCGCCCACTTCGTTGGTCGCTACCCCTTCTGCGGGGACACCCCGCAACGCCCCGTGTGGTAATTATGAATTAAGAATGAGGAATTAAGAATTGAATAAAGTAAAAATTGCTGATATCTGCGACTTAAATATTCAGACATTAAAGAAAAATGATGTTTTCGAAAATATTATCTACTTAGACACTGCTAATATTACAGAGAATAAAATTGATACACTTCAAGAAATCAAAAGAATAGATGCTCCAAGTCGAGCTCAACGAAGAGTAAAGAATAATACAATTATTTATTCAACTGTTCGACCTAATCAAAAACACTATGGTATTCTTAAAAATCCTGAAATAAATATGATTGTTTCAACAGGTTTTACAACATTAGATATAAAAAATCCTAATAATGTTGATGCTCAATATCTTTATTATGCTTTAACAAAAAATGATATTACATCATATTTAAGTACAATTGCAGAAAATTCTGTTTCATCTTATCCATCAATAAATCCTGGGGATTTGGGAAAATTAGAATTAAATCTTCCCGACTTTTCAACTCAAAAGAAAATTGCTGATGTGCTTTCTTGCATTGATGACAAAATTGCCTTGAACAATAAAACAAACAGCGAACTGGAAAACATGGTAAAAACAGTTTACGACTATTGGTTTACCCAGTTCGACTTCCCAGATGCCAACGGCAACCCCTACAAAACCTCCGGCGGCAAAATGGAATACAACCAAGTCCTCAAAAGAGAAATTCCTGCAGGATGGGAAGTTGGAAGACTGAGTGAAATAGCAAATATTACAATGGGGCAATCTCCAAATGGTGAATCATATAATGAAAATGGCGAAGGAACAATTTTTTATCAAGGAAGCACAGACTTTGGCACGCGTTCTCCATCAATCAGAGTTTATACAACCGCCCCAACTAGATTTGCAAAAGTAAATGATATTTTGATGAGTGTAAGAGCTCCTGTTGGAACATTAAACATAGCTAATACTGATTGTTGTATTGGACGTGGTTTGGCAGCATTAAACTCAAAAACAAAATCAATCTCATTTCTATATTGCATAATGCGAAATTTTCAAAGACAGTTTGAATTACTAGATTCAATCGGAACCACATTTGGTTCAATCACTAAAGATGACTTATTTGGTCTACAAGTTGTAATTCCAAAACAAGAAGTAATTGATGCTTTCGATATAATTGGAAATGAAATATTTGAGAAACAATCAAAATTAAATGAAGAAAACGAAGAACTCACAAAACTTCGTGATTATCTTCTTCCACTCTTAATGAATGGCCAGATTGAGGTAAAATAAATGGTAAAAGAATTTGAAGCTGTAATTATAAAGAAACATAAAAATGGAAAAATTTGTAAACAAATAAAACTTGGAGATAATTTCCTTAATGATATAAATAATTTAAGTAGAGAAGTTTTATATTTCCAACAGAATCAGTTATTGTTATCAGAGAAGGTTGATATGCTGAATTATAAAATTAATTCTCTTGTAGCAAACAAAATCATTTTTAATCTGAATGGAATAAAATTTACAAATGAAAGTGAAAAAATTTCATCAGTTCAGGCAACAAATTTTTCTCGTGTTGCAGAAAATATCAGTGAAGGCATATATGCATTGATTTTTGATCTAAAAAATAATAATCAAAGTGGAGATCCTCAAGTTTGGAAAGATAGTATTTCTTTTTTACTTACTATATATCAACAGTTAAAAGATAGTAAGTTTTTTTCAACTCTGATTACAGAAGACCAAAAAATAATGTTAGAAAATCAGTTTGTAGAATGTATAGAATTATTTAATAAGAAAATAAATGATGCCATAAAAGGAAATAATGAATGGTTATCTACTTATAATCCAATTTCCTGTTTTTTTGGAATGATGATGGGATATGAAATTGACCATCCAGGTAATGAATATCTTAGACAGTGTTTATTCGATTTTAAAGAACTTCCAGAACAACAAAAGCAAATAGTTGTAAAGAAAAAAACACAATTATTAAAATAAAGGAAAAGTATTCGTTGGATGGAACTAGGATTACACGAAACTTCGTGACTATCTTCTTCCACAGTGGATGAATGGTCAGATTATAATTTAGGAGTATATATATGACAAAAGAAAAAAGTAATGATTTGATTAAAGCTATCGAAAGAAATCTTGGTGGTAATGATTTAGTTTGTCCATTATGTAAATCAACAGAATGGACTGTCACAAGTAAAATATATAAATTGCCGATTTTTCATGAAGATGATATTTCAGCAATCATGAACAGAGATGATTGTTTTCCTGTAATACCACTTATTTGTGAAAAATGTGGTAATACATATTTTATCAACGCTGTTGCTGCAAATATTTTATCAAAAGATGGAGATGATAATAATGACTAAAATTAGTGGTAAAGATAGATATCACGTCCCATCTGAGAGACATCATATAACAATTATTGTTCACGATTGGGAACGTTTAAAAAAGGATATACAAAATTTATATATTCCTTCTTCTTTCTTTTTTGTAATAAGTTCTATTTTGTATGGTATTGCAGGATCTGCTTTTATTGCTTTATGGCCTTTTGTACCAAATTTCGCTATTGATATAAATAATGATAAAATATTTATCATTACAATTAGTATTTGCGTATGTTCTTTGATATGTGGACTTACTTGCTCTTTTTTAGGTTACAAAGATAAAGTTAAAAATGGCAAAAATAAAGAAGATATCCTTGAATGGATACAAACATTGGAAGAGACTGTCGAATTATATACAGAACAGGATTCTGCACTTCAATTAAAAGCTGTTTCTGTTGGTAGTAAGTCTTCTAAAGATTGTAACCCCCAAGATATAATTGATATTTCTAAAGATGATGCAAAGAAAAATTCTGAAAAAAAATCTAATTTAAAAAATGATAAAAAAAGTAATATAAAACTTTTGGATGAATAATTTGATGAGGTAGTATAACATCATCAGAACTTTCAACAAATACAAAACAAATGATTGACGATATCAAAACCGTCTGTGCAAACTACGGTCTTGGTAACGCAGTAAGGTTATTTTATTTTGGAGATAATTAATGCAGGAACCTAGCGACACAAAAATGTATTTTTACTTTGATGAATCAGGCTCGCCTGCAATTCTTGGACATCATGGTAAAAATCTTCTAAAAGAAGGACTTACAAGTTCTACATTTATTGTTGGATATTTACAAACTCCAAATCCTCACCAGCTGGCTGTAGACTTAGAAAAACTTCGACAAGAATTATTACAAGATGAAACTTTAACAGCTGTTCCATCAATAAAGAATCTTGAAAACGGTTTTCATGCAAATAAAGATTGTCAGGAAGTTCGACGTGAAGTTTTTAAACTCCTGAAAAAATCAGACTTTGAAGCTTACATCATTGTTGCTCGTAAAAACGAAGAAAACTTCCGTAAGCGGTTCAATATGAACGAAAAACGCATTTATAAATATCTTGTTGGAGAACTTCTAAAAAATAGAGTTCATTTGTATAAAGATATAGATATTTATTTTTCAGAAATGAAGAATGTTACTACTCTTCAAAATATGACAGATGCTGTAAAGGATGCAACAGAAAAGTTTCAGTATAAATGGGGAAAAGAAAATCACAATAATATACGCATCTTTGTTCAGCAATCAACACAGATTCCATTATTACAGGCAATTGATTATGTTTTGTGGACTGTATTCAGAGTATATGAGAGGGGCGAATTCAGATACTTTGATGTTTTACGAGACAAAATTAAATTAGTACATGATATTTTTGATGAGGAAGGAAATCCTCACTATGGAACTTTCTATACGGACAAAAATCCGTTAGAGCAAAAAAAAAGTCCCATCAGTAGCTAGGTTTCCGAAGAAACGCACGGCGTGGAGCCGACTTTCACTTACCAAGGACTTATACATATAATATAGCATTAGTCCGGATAAATGGCAAGTTTTAAGAAATGAATTAAATTAAAGGATTAAATATGACACCAGCAGAACTTTCAACAAATACAAAACAAATGATTGATGATATCAAAACTGTATGTGCAAACTACGGTCTTGGTAACGCAGCAAGTGAATCAAAAATTATTACACAGATTTTCTTGTATAAATTTTTAAACGATAAATTCTTTTACGAAGCAAAGAAACTTAATCCTGATTTCTTAAAGCTTAGCGATGATGAATACCAGATTATGCTTTTTGGCATGAATCCAAATGTTGCAAAGTTTAACAAGAATCAGCTTCTTTCAGATCTTTATACTCATAAAGACGAAAAGGATTTTCACACAACTTTTGACAGAACTATTACTTCCATTGCAGAAGACAATGCTTCAATTTTTAGTGTAAGTGCTGGTAGCGAAGATAAAATTAAACTTTTTGAAAACTTGAGCCAGTATGTAATTGAATCAGAAAAGAAAGATGCTTTCTGCCGTGCAATGATGGATAAAATTGTAGACTTCAGTTTTGAAGATGTATTTGAGCAGAAATACGATTTCTTTGCACAGATCTTTGAATATCTTATTAAAGATTACAACAAAGACTTTGGTAAATATGCTGAATATTACACACCAAATGTAATTGCTAGAATTATTGCGCGTATTCTTGTAAAGGATTCTGTAAGCAATGTCAAAATCTATGATCCAGCTGCAGGTTCAGGAACATTGCTTTTGGCATTGGCACATCAGATTGGAGAAGATAACTGTTCAATTTATAGTCAGGACATTTCTCAGAAATCAAATGAATTCCTTCGCTTAAATCTTATTTTGAATAACCTTGTTCATTCATTACAGAACATTGTTCACGATGATACTCTGGTAACACCTCGTCATTTAAATGCTGCCAAGAATGATATTGCTCATTTTGATTACATCGTAAGTAATCCACCTTTCAAAACGGACTTCAGCGAAACTCGTGATACTCTTGCCAGTGAAAACTATAAGAAGCGATTCTGGGCTGGTGTTCCAAATATTCCTGCAACAAAAAAAGAAAGCATGGCAATCTACCTTATGTTCATGCAGCATATTATTGCTTCGCTTAACGAAAACGGAAAAGCTGCAATAGTAGTTCCAACAGGATTCCTTACAGCACAGTCAAAAATCGAAAAAAAAATTCGAGAAGAACTTTGTGTAAAAAATCACTGGCTTCGTGGTGTAGTTTCAATGCCTTCAAATATCTTTGCTACAACAGGAACAAACGTTTCAATCATCATTATTGATAAACAGAACACTTCAGACAAAGTAATGCTGATGGATGCTTCAAAACTTGGTGAAAAAGTAAAAGAAGACGGGAAGAATCAGAAAATAGTTCTTAAACCAGAAGAAATTGAAAAGATTGTAAACACTTTCAACAATGAAGAAGTTGTGGATGATTTTAGTATTCTTGTTTCTTACGAAGACCTTGCAAAAAAGAACTGCAGCTTCAGTGCCGGCCAGTATTTTGAAGTAAAAATTGATTATGTAGAACTTACTCCAGAACAGTTCAAAGAAAAGATGGATGGATTTAAGAACAATCTTAATGCTTTCTTTGAAGAAGGCCATAAACTAGAAGATGAGATTAAGAAGCAATTGAATAAATTGGGGATGTAAGAAAAGAGGTTAATATGAATAAAGAGTCTTTAAAGGAATCGTTAGAATTGTTAGATGAAAGAAATATAAAATACTATCCATTAAAAGAATTTACTTATGATGCAACTTCTGTTGATTTATCGAATTTTGAAAGTTTCATAACATTTTGTGAGGATAATAATGTTCATGTTGTTTTCTATGAAAACACAGATTCTGATTTTGATGAGTGTCAGTTTTTGACTCCGTGGAATGGTGTTTTAGTTGGATATATTATTAATGAGAAAGGAAACTTACAGAATATAGATACTTCATTGAGTAAAAAAAATTGGGAAAGATCAATAAATACGAAAGGTAGTCTTTTATATGATATTCAAAAAGATTATAAGAAAATAATAACTGAAATAGAAAGAATTTCTCCTGAAAATAATGAAAATGATAAAAAAGTGATTCAAGAAATTTATACTGAAACAGTAAGAAAACTGGATTCTATCTCTGATGATTTTATTCAACAAGAAGATTTCTTAAGAAATTATGAAAGGCAGTTATTAAAAATAAAAGATGAAATAAAAGAGAGATTTACTTATGAGAAAGAAAGTTTGCAGAATATAGATTCTTCATTGAGTAAAAATAATTGGGAAAAATCAATAAATACGAAAGATAGTCTTTTATATGATATTCAAAAAGATTATAAGGAAATAATAACTGAAATAGAAAGAATTTCTCCTGAAAATAATGAAAATGAAATAAAACAAATTCAAGAAATTTATACTGAAACAGTAAAAAAACTGGACTCTATCTCTGATGATTTTATTCAACAAGAAGATTATTTAAGAGATTATGAAAAACAACTATTAAAAATAAAAAAGGAAGTAAAGGAAAGAACCTCTAAAAATACTTTAGTAAAAAATCAAGTTGAGCATAATTTTTCTATACATGCTTCAAATGAATCAAAAAGAATTGAAATGGAAAACAAAATTAAAGCTTTATTAGATAATAAAGAAAATCTAATAAAAGAAATAAATGATTATTTTGAAAAACATTTTTCAATAAGGGCTGGTAAGAAAAAGATAGGTTATGAAGTTATGAGGGAATTTATTGAATCAAGAATTCCAGATATTGATGATAATTCATATGACTATTGGATGTTACCTTCTTTTGTTGAAATAAGAAAAATTTATGAAACTGAAAAATTAAATTTTGAAAAACATGCAGAAAATGAATATTACGATAAATTATGGGAAAATTTAAATCCTTGTCTAGAATATTTTAGTAATAAGAATAGAGTCTCAAAAGCTGATATTGATTTATTTTTTAATGAAATGGATATAAAAGCCTCTGTTTCAGATAAAGAAATGTTTAGAAGTAAAGTTAATAATCTTCTTGAAAGATAATATTTTTCAGGATAATGTTTTCAAAGTTATGAATATAAACTATTTTTATAGTAGAAAAATAAGGGCATTGTTTTGAATTGAGAATTGATTAGTTCAAATATGGAATAGAATTGATTGTAGAAAAATAGATATCTTTAAGAATATTTTTAATTCTTTCTTTAAGAAAAAAAATTTAGAATGAGTGATTAAAAATCAGTTATATTAATTGAGGATATAAAATTATGGGAAATACTGTTGATTTTGTAAAACTTTTGATAGAAGCAGAACGCTATAAGGGGTATGAAAAAGATTATTGGGGAGGATGTGATTTAGTTATTGTATCTGAAAACGCCTATAAGAAAAGAAAGGATGCAATAGAAAATTGGAAGAATACAAATACAAATAGACGTCTGATAAAATCTGATAAAGCTACTTCTGTCATTTGGTTAATAGAAACCTTGAAGCCATATATTAATTATGATTATCTCAGTAAATATGATTATTACTTAAGTATTGCAACTGTTGTAGAGAAAAATATAAAAAGTAATGATAAAGAGTTATTGATAGAAATAATAAAAGAATTAGAGAAGGAAAATTGGATAAAGGAGAATATCTCTGGTGCTACTATAATTGATTCCAAACTTAACACTTGGCTAAAGTTTGGAATGGAACACAATGATCCTTTTTTTGTAAAATTTATGACATTGTGGTTTGCTTTCAATAAAGAGTATAGTAAGTTTCCTGGTGTAGTTGAAAAAGAATTGCGTGATGGAAGTACAAAAAAGCAGAAGGATGTAGAATATGCGAAAATTAAAGAGTTTTGTGAAAAAAATATGGATAAACTCTTATCCGTACATGATTTAATTTTTAAATCTCCACTCATTATCATTTTTAAAGAAAAACCTGTAGAGGATATGAAGTCTGTAAAAAAATGGAAAGATAATAAAAATGAATCTCACCAAGAAAAGTATTATAAAGATTTAATAAAAGGAACTTCTAAACAGCAAACTATAGCAATTTTCCAAATGATGTATCAAGTTCGCTGTAATCTATTTCATGGTAGTAAAACTCCAAATATGGAACGCGATTTAAATTTAGTTCGTAATTCAGGGGAAATACTAGAAATATATCTCAAAGCCATCATGTAAAAAAAATGGACCCAAACGGGTCCATTTATCTTTTAAGGGGCCCCGCAGGGTCCTTTTTTTTTTAGTCTTCCAGATCTTTAAGGTCTTTGTTGGTCATGGCGCAGACACAGGAATCTGAGTAAATGTTTACGGCTGTTTCAATCATGTCGATAACGGCGTAGATTGGAAGAATAACACCCATTACTCCGATTGGCATGCCTTTTCCGGCCATCAAAGAAAGTGTAAGGAAGAAACATCCCATTGGAACACCGGCGTTTCCTACGGCACTGATTACAGAAATGAGAATCCATGCAATAACAGTAATAAGGTTCAGCTCAACGCCACCGTTTTTCATTACGAAAAGTGAAGTTACCAGAATGAAAGCGGCACATCCGTTCATGTTGATTGTTGTACACATTGGCAGAATGAAGCGTGAGAACTTTTTGTGACATCCAACACGGTTTTCAACACAGTCCATGGTTACTGGAAGAGTTGCAGCAGAAGATTTTGTGAACAGAGCTGTAAGAATGGCAGGAATCATGTTTTTGAAGTGTTTTACAGGGTTGATTCCGCGGATCAGGAGGAAGATTGAAAGTACGATGAAGAACTGAATCAGGTTTCCTGAAAGAACAACAGCTGTGTAGCGGCCAATTGAATCGGCTACAATGCCGGCGCTCATTTCTTTAACAAGCTGTGCTGTAAAGGCAATGATACCGATTGGAAGAATTGTAATGATCCAGCCGATGATTTTGAAAACCAGTTCCTGGAAACCAAGAACAATGTTCATAATGGCAGTTTTCTTTTCTGATTCTTCCATTTTTGAAATTGCGAAACCAAAAGCAAAAGAAACGATGAGAATTGAAAGAACGTTGCCTGATACAAATGGATAAAGAATGTTGTCAGGAATTGCAGTGATGAAGTAGCTGAGGAATGTTGATGAACTCATGCTTTCAATTTTGTCGGCAGCAACACCTTCGTATGTAGCAGCAGAAAGAACTTCCGGTTTGATGATGAAGAACAGAATTGCGGCAATTGTAGAAGCAGCAATAGTTGTAAGCAGGGTGTACATAATAGTACGTTTGAAAATCTTTCCAGTTTCTTTGTTTCCACCAAGCATGGCAAGAGTAGAAAGAACAGAAACTGCAATTGCAGGAACTGCTGTGAATTTGAAAAGTCGTGTGAAGACTGTTGCAACAAAGTCACAAACACTGTCGATTATACCAACATGCAGTGAACCAAGAACGGCACCAATAATTAGGGCACCTACCCAAAAAATAACTTGTTTAACCTGTTTAGTCATAATAACTCCAATATGAATTATATCTATATTATAGTAGACATTTTGTCCTTGGTCTATTATTCACCTTGATTTTGTTGACTTAAGGCAGGAAAACTAAAATAATAAAGGAATGCAGACAATCAAGAATAAAGATTACAGATATGACAGTTTTAATAACGGAAAAGTGATGTCCTTCCTTGAAGGTAAAAAGAAAGGTCTTCCTGCCATGGGGTGGAACAGCTGGAATGCTTTTGGCAGTTCAAATACGGAAGAGCTTTCAAAAATTATGGCAGACGATTTTATCCGCCTGGGACTGGACAAGCTTGGATACAAGTACATTGTTCTTGATGACGGCTGTTACAAACCGGCCCGTGTTGATGGAAAACTTTCCAATGAACCGGAAAAATTTCCAGATGATTTTAAGGTGCTTTCCGATTACATCCATTCAAAAGGATTGAAATTCGGTATGTACAATGACATCGGGACGAATCTTTGTGCAGGGGCTGCCGTGGGAACCTGCGGTCACGAAAAAGAAGATGCTGCCTCTTATGTAAATTGGGGAGTAGATTTTTTGAAGGTGGACAACTGCTATTATCTTTGGGACAATGCCACTTTCTCGAATCCAAAAAATGCCCGTTTTGTTTATGCACCAAACATTCAGAAGATCCACATTGAAGGGCCTTTGAATAATGGAAATAGTTCTTTAGTAAGCCAGAGTTTTTATGCTGCAACTGAGGGTGAAATTACAGGCAGCGGGCCTTTTGTAAAAAACTGCTTTGTTACCAATATCGGCACTTTTGATGGAACTGGCCCGGATCAGACTCCCACAGGTGATGAAAGTGGAGAACTTCGTTTTTACGTGACTGTACCAAAAGACGGGGAATATATGCTTTCGGTTACTTATGCCACAGGAGAAGAAGTTGGGCAGGGAGCTTGGCTTCAGGTGGCTTTGGGAGATGAACTATTTTACGATGATTTTTTGCCTGTAAGCGGAGGAAAAAACACTACAGCAACTTATCCTTTTATAAAGGTAAAAATGCAGGCCGGCAAAAATGTAATCCGACTTATGAATCACCGCCGTCAGGAAAATACACTTTCATCTTACGCAAAACTTCTGGAAGAAATCAATCTTATTAAGCCGGACAATGACCTTGTTTTCAGCACCTGCGAATGGGGAAAAACTCAGCCTCAGGACTGGGCCTACAAGATTGCAAATTCCTGGCGCATTTTGAACGACATTACTTTCTGGGTAGGAAGTCCTGGAAATGCGGGAAAAGCTGCCTGGGTAGACGGATATACTCCAAGTGTAACTTCTCAATACAACAAGGCGGTTATCATGGATGAGTTTGCCGGCCTTGATAAAGGATGGAACGACCCTGACATGCTGGTAGTTGGCATGGATGGATTAAACGAAGAACAGAACAAGACTCACTTTGCCATGTGGTGTATGATGAACTCACCTCTTATGCTGGGAATGGATCTTCGCCGCGTAGAAAAAGGTGACTGGATTCACAGAATCATAGCAAATGAAAAGCTTATTGCCCTGAATCAGGATTTACTTGGCGTTCAGGCAAAACGAGTTAAATCGGTTTGGAAGGAAGATGGAAAAATCCAGAACCTTTCATCACCTGATACAAATTACTGCAGAAATAACGAACGACTTGATATTCTTGCAAAACCACTTTACGACGGTTCAATAGCAGTTTCATTTTTCAACCTGAGTCAGACTGAAACCTACGAAAATATTTCAATCTCCATGAAAGAAATAATGGACGCCGTTGGATACAAAATGCCTTTGCGGCCAGACTATGTTAATTCCCAGAAAATATTGACGGAAAATCTTTGGACTGGAGAAAAGGGCGAAATTACCTGGACAAAAGATGATATGGCTGAAGGCGTTTCTGTAAAATGCGGAAAACTTGGACCTTGCGAAAGCCTTGTTTTAAGAATAAAAACTTTGGAACCTTTGAACAGAAAAACTGCCGCAAAAACAGTTCATGAATATCTTTTGAACACAATGGCCGAAGCCGACGATGAAGACTGGAAAAAAGCCGAAGTTCTGGAAGACCTTTACGACTGCAGAACCTGTGCTGCCCACATTGCCCAGGTTTATGTAAAAGGCATTATGGACGGAACAGCCTGTGGCAGTGTAGAAAATGCCTCTGGCAAAATAGTCTTTGAAGGATCAAAACAGGTTTCGGAAGAAGAAGCTGCATCCATAATAGACCGCCTCTTCAATCACGAAAAACGGCTTAAATAAGTGGGGCAAAAACCGGCATCATTAAAACGGTAATGAGTCCTGTTACGGCTATGCTTAATCCGCTCATGGCACCTTCCGTGTCCCCAATCTGCAGGGCCTTGGAAGTTCCCAGTGCATGACTTGAAGTACCAATGGCAACACCTACGGCAACTGGTTCTGTAATGCGGCAAAACCGGCAGATCACCTGGGCAAAAAGATTGCCTACATTTCCGGCAAGAATTACCATCATGGCAGTAATGGCAACGTGTCCCTGATACTGCTGGGTTATGGCAAAACTGATGGCCGTGGTAATGGATTTTGGCAGAAGTGAAACATATTCCGTGTGGCCAATCTTAAATGCAATGCAAAGTGCCCACACACTTACAAGATTTACAATTACGCCGGTAAAAATGCCTGCAAGAATGGCAAAGGCGTTTTCTTTAAGTTTTTCAAACTGCTCGTACAATGGAACTGCAAGGCAAACTGTAACTGGGGTTAAAAACCAGCTGATGGGAGCGGCGCTTGCTTCGTAAACTTCAAAAGGAATCTTTGTAAAATACAGAAAAAGAATACAGAAGGTGCAGGATACAAGAAGGGGGCTGAAAAGGAAGAAATTGGTTTTCTTGTAAAGCCAGGTGCCAATCATAAAAAAGGCCAGAGTCAAAGAGGCGCCCCAGTAAAGGGAAGTGGAAAGAAAATTATTCAGCATTTGAAGCTCCTTTTTTACCGGATTTGTGCTTTCCCCGCATAACAAGCTGAGTAACCCAGCCTGTTGCAATCATAACAAGAATTGTAGTGCCAATTCCAATCACCAGAAACTGAAGTCCGTACTGTTTCATAAGAGGGAAGGCCTTGATAAATCCTACGCAGGGTGGAACAAAGAAGATAGGCATTATTCCAAGAAGGTAAGAAGAGGTTTCCTTTATTTTTTCAAGCTTGATGATTCTGGTTTCAAGGAGAATAAACATAATAACAAGACCGTAAATGCTTGCCGGAATAGGAAGTGGAACAAAAAAGTGAATCAATTCGCCAATGAAGCTTACGGTAAGAATAATAAACAACTGAAAAACGTATTTCATGCAGCTAGTATATCATGAATCAAAGGTTTGTGTTATATTGGGACCAGGAGATTTTTCATGGCGGCCCATTTCCATCTTCCGGGACTTTTTGAATTTTACGATTTTTATAAAATCTTTCTTCCGGTTTTTTTTGAGCACCGCCAGTGGTTTTACCAGGATTTCCAGATTGATTCCATTTACGGGGCCCCTGCAGACTGTCTTTGGGGTGGCGGACGAACGGGTTTTGGGCAAAGCGGCATTGAAAAAGATGTGCTGGCCCTAACTTCTGACTACGGTGTTTCGGCCCGCCTTACATTCAGCAATTCACTTCTTAAAGAAAATCATCTTGCCGATAAAAAATGCAATTACCTTTGCGAACTGTTCTGTTCAAGGAAAAACGGCGTAATCCTTCATTCTGATCTTCTTCTGGATTATCTTAAAAAGCACTTTCCTCATTTTTACTTTGTTTCATCAACAACAAAGGTGCTTACCCGTTTTGAGGATTTTGCAGCCGAACTTGAAAACAGTGATTTTAAATTTGTGGTCCCGGATTTCAGATTCAACAGGGACTTTGATCTTCTGGAAAAACTGTCTCAAAATCAGAAAAATAAAACGGAATTTCTTGTAAATGAGTGCTGTTGGTTTCAGTGTGAAAAACGGAAGGCCTGCTACGAAAATGTAAGCCGACTGGCTCTTGGTGAGAAAACTGAAGAATGGAAATGCGCTTCTCCAGATGCAAAAGAAGGCTATGTTTTTTCTAAGGCAAAAAAGAATCCAGGGTTTATTAGTGTTGATGACATTCAAAAATCTTATGTTCCTATGGGCTTTTCAAATTTCAAAATAGAAGGGCGAAGTCTTGGAAGTGCACTTTTACTGGAGTTTATTCTGTACTACATGACAAAACCGGAATATCAGCTGGAAGTAAGGGAAAAAATCTATCTGGATAACAGCCTGGACTTGTTTTAACAAGACAGTTTTCCCATCCTGTTTTAATAGGGCAAATTTACGTAAAAACTGTGGTATAATGAACACATGTTAAAATCTTCCAGAAAGAACCTTGTTTATGTTTTTGCAGTACTGTCAGCCATTTTTTCTGTTTCCGGCGGGTCATCTCTTTGGGCTCATAGTCTTCGTCATTCCGGCGGATCAAATTACACTCTGGTAGAACGCACAAATCTTCGTCAGTACTTAAACGGCAAATATGTGGGACTTACAAGTCGTGAAGTGCGTTCATTTATTTTTCAGGAAGATGATGATGGAAGTACCGTTTATTACTCAGGTGATTTTTATGTGGAGCAGGACACGGTACGGAAAATGCAGACTGTAGGCTCTGGAATTCACGAGGCCATTCCATCAAGTTTTTCCATAAGTTCCGACGGTCGTCTTACCATGGAAACAGACAACGGATATCCAACTTTCAGAAGTTTTCCTGTTTTTCCAAAAGAAGAGATTTCTGCAGGCGCCCAGTGGAAAGGAGAAAGTTTTAGGGCTGTAGATCCACTGAATAATGGCGTAATCACCAGAATTCCTATGACGGTTTTGTATACTTTTGTTGGCCGGGAAAACTACAAAGGTCAGGAAGTTTACCGCATCAAATGTGAATGGGCTACCCGTTACGGCATTTCCTACTGGGATTTTGGCGGGGATTTGAATCTGAAATCGGCAACAGGTTCTCACAACGGCTATGTTCTTGTAAGCGTAGAAAACGGTGCCATGGTGTTCATGTGGGATAATGTGGATGAAAGCTTTATTTACAAGGACGGCACCAAAGTTGATTACAAAGGCACCATTTTGAATTTTACCGAGTATCCTGTAAGTTATGGTCACGAAGAGATTTTGGACAGCCTTAAAAAGATGGGTGCAGTTATTGCTAAAAGTGATGAAAAAGATGTTGCAACGAATGCTGAAAAAGACAGTTTGTCTTCAGAAGGCAAGACTATTGAAGAAAAGAAACGTGATATTTCTGAAGCCCTTTCAAAATCCGAAAGCAAAATTCTGGTGGAAGAAACTGACGCCGGTGTAAAACTTTCTCTCCACGATTTGAAATTTAAGGCAGACAGCGACGAACTTATGCCTGGCGAAACAAAGCGACTTGATGAAATTGCCGCAGTTCTGAAAAAATTACCTTCTTCAATGTTCCTGGTAGAAGGTCACACTGCCGATACAGGTTATAAAGAAGGTGAGATGAATGTTTCTACCGCCCGTGCAAGACGAATCGCCATGGAACTTGCAAAACGTGGTGTTGATGAAGGAAGATTTATTTGTAAAGGACTAGGAGCTTCAAAACCGGTGGCTTCCAACGATACAGCAGAAGGCAAAGCCATGAACCGCCGCGTAGAAATCACGATACTGGAATAGAAGATCTGTTGCAGGTGTACAAAAAAAGCCCCTCTGTTGAAAGCGGAGTCGGACACGACTTCAGACGCATTACCGCAGGAGCGAAGCGACGAGGACTCTTGCGGCTGCAAGGCGTGTCCGGCGGGAGCATTTCAACCGCGGAAAAATATTTGTGCATCTGCAACAGATTTTATTTTCTACTGCAGCCGCATGCCTGTGATGTTTACTGTTGCTACCAGTTTTTCCTGATCATCCCGTACGTTAATATTGTAATTGATGATGGAACGGCCGTCTTTTACAATTTCACTTTCGGCAATTAGATTTCCTTTTGCAGGGCGGAAAAAGTTTATGGTGCTGTTTACGGAAACTGCATGGCCCTGCTTGAAGTTTGATGCAACTGCGAAAGTAAAGTCTGCCAGTGTAAAGATTGCCCCTCCCATAACAGTGTCTGCTACGTTCAAGTGTTTGTCTTCCACTTTAAGAATACATTTTGCGTATTTTTCTTTTACTTCCAGAATATCAATGCCGGTAGTTTCCATGGCATATCGGTCTCTTCCAAAAAAGGCTCTGGCTTCTTCAAGATCGGTCATTTGTTTCTCCAAAAGGGAAAAATTCCCTTCAATTCCTATGAATGGGTGATTTCCCGGGCTTTTGCTTCAACTTTTTCTGCAAGAGCCTTTCCATCATTCTGATTTTCACTGATGATTCTTACAAAAACTGAACCTGCAACAACAGCTTCAACGCTTGATGCAAGGGCCCCGGACTGTTCACCGTTGGAAATACCGAATCCACCATAAACAAGACTTCCGCCGTCACCAACTTTTTTCAGGAAGGTAAGGGTAGCGTCATCAATTGTTGTATTTGTTCCGGTAATACCGGCGCGAAGAGCAGCGTAAATGTATTTGAATTCTGCGTGGGCAAGCTTTGAAAGTCGTTCATCACTCATACTAGGAGCTGCAACAGGAATGTTTTCCATGCCGTATTTTTTACAGGCGGCAGTAAGTCCTTCATCGTGGTCAAAAGGAAGGTCAGGAATAATCATGCCTTTTACACCGGCTTCTGAAGCTTTTTTACAGAAGGCGTCAATGCCAGGTGTGTAGATAAGACTTCCGTAGCTCATAAGGTAGATTGGAGTGTCTGGAAATTCCTTATGAAGGGTTTCAATAAATGCAAGACCGTCGGCTGTACGGTATTTTCGTTCCAGCACTTTAGTACAGGCATCCTGAATGGCAGGACCGTCGGCACTTGGATCAGAAAAAGGCAGCTGGATTTCAAGAATGTCTGCTCCGCCTTTTACAAGGGCCCGGGCCGCAGCAAGTGAAAGTTCATTTGTAGGATATCCAGCCACCAAATGGCTCATAAGTTTTATTTTGTTCATTTTAGTTCTCCATAATCTTTGACGAGTGGATTTCACTGTCGCTTTCAAGGCGTTCTACTTCGGCTTTGAGGAAGTCGATCCATTCCTGCTTGCGGAATACCGGGCTTGTAATGAAAAGGTCTTTGTCTCCGCGTCCACTCATATTGATGATAACTGCTTTGTCTTTTGGAAGTTCTTTTGCAATCTTCATGGCTGCAGCACCGGCATGGGCACTTTCCATGGCAAAAAGAACGCCTTCGTTTTTGGCAAAGAACTGGATGGCTTCCAAAGCTTCTTTATCAAGAATTGAAGTGAATTCTACGCGGCCAGAAGCACCAAGGGCTGCAAGCTGTGGTCCAATTCCCATGTAGTCAAGACCTGCAGAAATTGAGCGGGTTGGAAGTGCCTGACCATCTTCATCCAAAAGGAAGCGGCTCTTGTATCCCTGAACGATTCCTTCACGGCTGGCGTTTCCTGTCATACGGCTTGCATTTTCTCCGACTCCAGGCCCGATTCCGCCGGCTTCAGCACCAATAAGGCGTGGTTCTTTTTTGTCGATAAACGGAGCAAAGAATCCGATAGAGTTTGAACCGCCACCAACACAGGCAACCATGGCTGCAACGTCAATGTTTCTTTCCTTGCACTGCTGTTCAACTTCGTATCCGATTACGCTCTGGAATTCACGGACAATATCAGGGAAAGGAGCAGGACCAAGAGCAGAACCCAGAACATAGTGAGTTGTGTCAGGGTGGGCTGCCCAGTCGCGCATGGCTTCGTTTACGGCATCTTTAAGGGTACGGCTTCCCGATTTTACTGCGTGCACTTTTGCACCGTACATTTCCATTGTAGCCACGTTTGGCTGCTGGCGTTTTACGTCGATTTCACCCATGTAGATAGTACAGTCAAGGCCAAGCTTTGCGCAGGCTGCAGCAGTTGCAAGTCCGTGCTGGCCGGCTCCAGTTTCTGCAATAATTCGCTGTTTTCCCATGCGCTTTGCAAGAAGACACTGGCCAATAGCGTTGTTGATTTTGTGAGCACCAGTGTTGGCAAGTCCTT